>DASYGV010000087.1:0-41646 GCA_035999335.1 Thermoanaerobaculia bacterium
CGCGAAAACAGTCGACGGCACGGTAGTCCAGCGCCTCCTGTACAGCGACGACCTGCGTCCCGCTGGCGAAGTCGACGCAAACGGCGACGTGATCGCCCGTTACGTCTATGCCAGCCGCTCGAACGTCCCCGATCTCATCATCCGCGGCGACACTACCTTCCGCATCGTCACGGATCACCTAGGCAGCCCGCGATTCGTCGTGAACACCTCGTCCGGTGACGTCGTCCAAGCCGTCACGTACGACGAGTTCGGGAGCGTACTGACTGACACTAATCCCGGCTTCCAACCCTTCGGCTTTGGCGGCGGACTGTATGACGTGGATACAGGGCTCGTGCGGTTCGGCGCGAGGGACTACGACGCGGAGATAGGCCGGTGGACGGCGAAAGACCCGATTCTGTTCGAGGGTGGCGACGCGAATCTCTACGCTTATGTTCTGAACGATCCGATCAACCTCATCGATCCGAGCGGCCTCTTGTTCGGCGGAACGATCAACGCTGGGGAGGCATACGGCGATGCGGCACTCGCGACGTACGCCGATATCCTGACCGACCCTGATGCTGCTTGGTATGAAAAGGCAGGAGCGGCCGTCGGCGGTTTCTTCTCGGCGCTCTGGACTCC
The DNA here is from genome assembly GCA_035999335.1 of Thermoanaerobaculia bacterium. Lineage (GTDB taxonomy): Bacteria > Acidobacteriota > Thermoanaerobaculia > Gp7-AA8 > Gp7-AA8 > QHVT01. The sequence goes on from DASYGV010000087.1 coordinate 619, forward strand.
ATGCACAAGCGACTCGACGTTCGCGGTTCTGTCGACTGCCGCCGGTGGCGCTGGCGGATTACGAGCGGCAGGGTCGAAGGTTGCGGGCAAGGAGTTCTCGCACTGGATACCTGACCGTGCATTGAAGAGAACGGGTTCAAAATGGCTGCGTAACAAGTTTGGCATGTCGCCGTTTAACGGAAACTACGTGCCGATCGAGCGCCATTCTCTTCATGACCCGTGGAGAATGCTCAAGGGCATGACAAAGGCTGACAAATGGCCACCTGTCGTTCGTCAGTTGGATCGCGTCCCACGTCTGTACTATGGAACGGCCGTTGGCGCAGGTCTGGGCGCGGCGGCAATAGTGTAAACGCCTGTGGTTGTCCTTAGGCGGTGCCCATTATGAAACAACGTACGTGCGTTACGTTCGATAGCAATTTCTTCAATACCACAGTCCAGAAGCCCGAGTTTGCTCATTCGGACAACTTCGGTGATGACGTCGCGCGATGGCTAATGAGTAAACTTCGTGGGCGCGGTGTACCCGTTGATGAGACAGATCCCTCGCAAGAGGATCACGGGTGGTATGTAACCTTCGAGACGGACGGCAAGCTCCACGATGTAGTTGCCATCTACGCTCCAGATGCGGACGCCGCGCGTTGGCTGCTTTCGGTGGAACGGAGCCTAGGAATTATCGGGACGATCTTCGGGCGACGGCCGAGGTCGGTCGCCAATGCGGCGGTCGAATTGATTGATGCCATTCTGCAGTCATCGCCAGAAGTCACAGGAGTCCGGTGGTTGCGATATGACGATGTGCAAAAGGGCAATCTGGACATCGGCGCACCGACGCCCTTTGCGTAGCCGAGGGTCCACTCGGCGATGTCCGTGGTCGAGTTCGTTCACAGATCCATAATGGGTCGGCCGGCCGCCCGAAACATGCGCGCCCGCGCTCCGACACGTGCAGCGGGATCCTGAGCGCGGAATCAAAGAAGTTGTTCACGGTTCGTCAGGTAGCGCAATCGGAAGGGTTCCTGAAGCCTGGAGTTCCCCGCGGACGACGTCCAGGGCCGCGTTTTGGCTGGCCGCGTCATCGCCGTACGTGAGGATTGTGCAAGCCGACCGGCCGCGGATGATGCGATGTGGGGAGCCGAGGTTCACGAACACGAACGGGACGCTGGGGGTTTCGGTGTGGAGGCGTCGAATGAGGTCGTATTGCTCGCGGTTCGTGGCGGCGGCGATGATCACTCGGGCTTCGCGCGCGGCAGCACGGGTGGTGACGAGCGCGTTCTGCGCTTGCACGAGAGAAGGCTTGCGCGGAAGTACGACTCGGTGCGTCGGTTGCAGGCGACGAAGCAGGTTGCCTTCGGGACCGATATAGAGCGTACGGGTCTCGGTTGCCACCGGCAGCAGCGATGCGCGGCCCACGACGGTCACGGCTCGGCGGGCGATCTCCTCGCCGATGGAATTGCCGTCGGGGGGTACTGCCGCAAATGCGGCGGACAAACGCTTCAATGCCAGAATTCGGCGAAGCGACGCTTCGAGACGCGCTTTCGGCAGCCGCCCGTCCGCGTATGCTTGTTGAAGATACCGAAATACGGCCTCCCGCGCATGAACATCACCCAGCGCGAGCACCATATCCGAGCCGGAAAGGATTGCTTGCAGCGCGAGCGGTCCCGCGCCGCGGGACTGGTCAAGAGCTTTCATCTGCAACGCGTCGCTGATGGCGACCCCTTCGAATCCGAGCTCTTCGCGTAGAAGGTTCGTCATGATTACCGGCGAGAGCGTCGCGGACACATTCGACCCCGTGATGCGCGGGAACGCGGCGTGACTCGATAGCAGTGCACGTACACCTTCTTCAATGACGTGGCGGAAGGGGACGAGCTCGCGCCTGCGCAATGTCTCAGCATCGATCATGACAGAAGGCAGCGCGTGATGAGGATCGTCGGCTGCTCCACCTCCGCCGGGGAAGTGTTTTGGTACGCTAATGACCCCGGCGGCCTCGTGTCCGGCGATGAATGCTGCGCCGAGGGAGGCGGCGAGGTGCGGGTCGTCGCCGAACGCACGCGTGCCGAGCGACGTATTCTCCGGTTCGCTGAGCAAGTCGAGCACTGGAGCGAAGTTCATTGTGAATCCGAGGCTCGACAATCCGCTGCCGACCGCATAACCCGCACGAAACGCCACGTCACTCGAACAGGTCGCGCCGATCGACATTGCGCTGGGAACGACCGGAAAGTCACCGCCAAGCCGGCGCACGACGCCGCCTTCCTGATCTACGGCGATGAATGGCGGAAGCGCCGCGCCCTCCTCGCGGATCGCGCGTGTGAGGCGCCGCACCTGCTCCGGCGACTGCAGATTCTCCGCATAAAGGACGATTCCTCCCACGCGTCTGGCTTTGACGAGATTCGTGAGATCGCGATTCATCGTTCGCCCATCGAATCCCACGAACAGGAGCTGCGCGATCTTCTCTGCATCGCTCATTGCGGCAATCGTCTCGTCGACGGACTGGAACCCGAACGCCACACGCGCAGCCATCAACGTCAGGACGCAAACGGACGATCGGACTGGAAAGGACATTGTGCAAGCGTAACCGACGAGAGTCGCGATGCACTCCGGCGCACTGTCCGTCTCCGCGTCGGCGCACAGCATCACTTCTTCTTCTTCGGCGCCTTCGGCTTCAGGCTCGGATCCAGCGTTTCCTCGACCTGCTTGTCCGCAGCTGCATCGCAGCAGTGCAGGCCGAGCGTCTGTAACACGGAGCGGACGTCGCGATATCCGGCGAGGCGCTCCGACGCGGACGCGGTCGCCTGCGGCGTCTCGACATTGACGAACTGCGCCGCCTGCCGCTTCGCAACGATCGCCTTCTCCTTCTCTTCGGCCTTCGTGTATCGCTCCGTGACCTCCTGGAGCTCCTCGAAGACCGGTCCGAGGGAGTGGGCATCGGGAAAGTCGTCTCTCCAGCCGCCGAGCTGTTTGCGTTTCGGTGGAGCGGGCTCCCTTTGGAAACGGTCCCACGCGTCGGCCCCTAGATCGCCGACGAACATGCTGGAGAGATCGGTCTCCGATTCGCCCGGCGTCACTCGCGTCTGGAGAACGACGTTTGCTTTCGTTCCCTGCAGCTTCTTGAAGTCGTCTTCCTTCGTGACCCAGACGACGTTGTTGGGGCGATCGGGATCGCCGATGTAGCAGCGTGAGTTGTCGTGGGCCTGGCACCACTTGAAGATGTTCGTCATTCCGCCGGCCAGAAGCCCTCCCGACGAGCTTTCGAGCTTCTTTTTCCACGTCGGCTGTCTCTTCGGATCTTTTGCCTTCGGGTCCCGCTCCTTGACGGCGTCCGGCGTGTGGTCGCGCTGCCACTGCTCGAGGTCCGAATACGGGAGCGTGTCGGCTGGCCACTTACCGTCGTCGGGAGGCTTGTCGAGGAAGGTCTTTCCCTTGATCTTCTCGAGATCGGCTTGTGTTTTCTCGAGCTCCGTTTTCTTGTCCTCGGCGAGTCCCGTCTTTCCGAGTTGTTTCGTGAGTCTGGTCCTCTTCGTATTGACCTGCTCGCTGTACTTCGCGGTGTCCGTGACCACGTTCGTGTGCAGTGCGATGATCGGCAGGGAAAACCCCTTCGAGCACTGCTTGACCGCGAGGAAGAACTGCCGCTGCACGAACTCCTCGGTGACTCCTGCCTTCGTCGATTTCTGGTTGTCCGGATTGTCGATGAACGACTGGCACGGCTTGTCGTCGTCGACGCACTCGCGGAAGATGTGCCGCGGGAAGAGCTCGTTGGGATCTCTCTCTCCGACGTTGGGGACGTCGATGTTGCGCCCGGCCTTCGGATCGATGATGGCGAGGTTGTATCGACAGAGGGCATGCATTGCTTCCGCCGCCTTGCGAGCGTTGACTTCGCTGTGATGCATGAAAACGAGGCAGGCACACGCGGGTTGCCGGTCCGGCGCTGCCTGTTTGACCAGGAGCTTTGGACTCTTGGACGCCGCGGCGCGCGTAATCGGCTTGTCATCGCGCTGGATCATGGGACCCGCGGCGCTCTGCTGCATCACGTGCGTGAGCTCGTGCGCGAGAAGCCGTTGTCCTTCCGCGCTGCGCGGCCGGTATTCGCCCGGACCGAAGACGAGATGATGCCCGACGGTGTACGCGCGTGCCCCGAGGGAGTCGGCTGACGCGGCGGCGGTGGGATCGGAGTGGACGCGCACGCGGCTGAAGTCGTGGCCGAAGTACGGCTCCATGAAGGAGCGCGTGTGGGAGTCGAGCGCATGTCCGGGTCCGTTCAGGATCGGATCGACGTCCGCGGATTCCGCGGTCGGCGCGCCGCTCTTGCGCTGCACGCGCTTTGTGGAACACGACGAGCACTTGCCGCCGCAGGCACACGACTCCTCGGACAGCTCGTGTGCGACGCGATCGGCTTCCTGCTCGTAGGAGTCGCCGGGCGTGTTGACCTTCAGCTTCGCCTGGATGTTGTTCTGGACAGGGACACGCGTGAAGTCGTGAGCGAAGTGAGGGCCGGGAGCGGACGGCCGAGGCTCGCGCTCGGAACGGGGGCGGTCTGGAGGGAGCGTATCGTCACGCTGCCGGCTCCGTGTCGCTCCGGAAAGCATGAAGGAATTCTACGTCCGGAAGCCTGGGTCAATCCGATCGAGTTTCCGCAGCAGAGCCGGCCAGGCGAGCGCGCCGCCGGCGCCGCGCGTGACCTGCTTCGCCTGCGCGGTCGCGCCGGCGATGATGCGCGGGTCGATGCGAACGAGATCAGGTCCGCCCGCCTGCGCGCGGAGTTGAATCGTGCACGCCGCCTCGAAGAGGTACATGAACAAGAACGCGTCGGGGATGTTGTCGGCGACGGTGAGGAGGCCGTGGTTGCGCAGCATGAGGAAGTTCTTGTCGCCGAGGTCGCGGACGAGGCGCGGCTTCTCGTCTTCGTTCAGCGCGACGCCTTCGTAGTTGTGGTAGCCGAGGGAGGCGAGGACGAAGATCGATTGCTGGGAGACGGGGAGGAGGCCTTCCTTCTGCGCGGAAACCGCGACGCCGTTGATGCTGTGCACGTGCAGCACGCATTGCGCATCCTCGCGCGCAGCGTGAATCGCGCTGTGAATCGTGAAGCCCGCGGGGTTGACCTCGTACGGACTCTCCTCGACTTTCGCGCCGTTCAGATCGATCTTCACCAGGCTCGACGCGGTGATCTCGTCGAACAGCATCCCGTACGGGTTGATGAGGAAGTGATGCTCGGGACCGGGCACGCGCGCGGAGATGTGCGTGAAGATGAGGTCGTCCCAGTGGAAAAACGCGACGAGGCGGTAGCACGCGGCGAGGTGGATGCGCAGTTCTCGTTCGGAAGCGTTCACGTGGGTAGTTTCGCACGGAGCTCCTATGTGGAGTGCGGCAGCATAGCGAAGCGCTGCTGCCGCTTTCGATTGCGGCAGCGTCGAGCTGCCGCCCTCCCAGGTGGCGGCGCGGGACGCCGCCACATCAGCCGGCGAGGACGCCAGCGCTCCAATTGCTCTTACCGGTCCGGCTCGATGAGCACTGGCAACCCATACCGCTCCATCAGCGACACGAAGCGCTCCTCCGATCGCAATCGATCGAAGCGCGGATCGACCGGGAGGAACCACACCCAGGCGTTGTGCTCTTCGAGAGTTCCCTCGAGAGCGGTGAGCGCTTCGTCGATGCGACCCATGCCCGTGTACGCGACGGCGAAACTGTACGGCGAGACATAGCGTTGCCGCGCGATGGTCCGGAGCTGTTCGACGAGACGTTCGGCATCGGCCATGTGACCGGCGCTGCCGCACGCATGAGCCATTGCGCCGAGGAAGATCGGCGCCGGACCGGCGATGTCGATGGCGCGTTGGATCGCACGGATCGCCTCGTCGCCGTCGCCGCGCATCTGCAGCGACATGCCGAGGTAGTAGTGACCCGGGGCGAGCGAGGGGTCCATCTCCAGCACCGCGCGATAGCAGGCCACCGCTTCGTCATAGCGCCGTGCGATGTGCAGCGGAATGCCGGCGCCGACGTTGATGATCGGCGAGAGCGGATCGAGGTCTTTGGACATGTCGATCAGCTCGAGCGCGCGGCGCGTATGGCCGCGGCCGCACATGAGAATGCCCAGCCAGTGCGGCGCCCACGCATAGTTCGGGTTGAGGCGCATCGCCTCCTCGAGCTCACGCTGCGCGGTCTCCATGTCCCAGTCGAACAGACCCGCGGCGTAGCCGAGGGTCGCGTGAGGATCGGCCAGCGACGGGTCGAGCTCGATCGCGCGCTGCGCCGCGGCCTTCACCTTCGGCAGGATCTCGCGCGGCGGGAGAGCGTGCATGAACCCGAGCATTACGAAGCAGTCCGCGAGTCCGGCATACGGCCGCGCGAAGGACGGGTCGCGCTCCACGGCCTGCTGGAAGAGGGTCATGGCCTGCTTCACCGCTTCGGGATGGCGCTTGATCCATTGAAAGCGGCCCTTGAGGAACAGTTGCTCCGCTTCCGCATCGACGGCGCGCTTCTTCTTCACCGGGCGGCGAGACGCGGAAGACTGCGTCCCCGCCCGCACCTGCTCCGCGATCTCCTCGGCAATCGCTTCCGACAGCGCCGCCACCTCGCGGATCGCGCGCGTGTATCGCGACGACCAGAGCAACGATCCGTCCGCGGTGTTGACGAGCTCCACGTCCGCGTGCAGTTGGTCGCCGGCGACGCGCGCGCGCACGATCGCGATCGTCCCGACGTTCAGCTCGCGTCCGACGTCGCGCGGATCGGGATCGGTCCCCGCGTATTGGGCCATGGTGCCGGTTGCGATGACGCGCAATTTGCGCACGTGCGCGAGCGCGTCGACGATTCCTTCGCTGAGACCGTAGACGAGATATTCGAGGCTCGGCTCCAGTTGGCCGGTCACGGACGGCAGCACCGCGATCGAATCGATGCGCCCGCGCGGCCTCGGCGTCGCCGGCCGCGCGAGGCTTTGCGTCGGATCCAGATCGCTGGGGCGCGCGCGCCTCGGACGCGACGACGGGCGGTTCTTCACATCCCGCAGCGCCTCGAGCAGCATCGCCGAGGTCGCATAGCGTTTCGACGGCTCTTTCGCGAGTGCCCGGCGGACGATCGGCGCCAGCGGCGTGAATGCCGCCTCGACGATCGGCTCAGGATCTTCGAAGAGGATGGCCGTGATCGTCGCGACAGTGCTCGGTCGCTCGAATGGACGAGCCCCCGTGGCCATCTCGTAGAGCACCACGCCGAGGCTGAAGATGTCGCTTCGCGCGTCGACAGGGGAGCCGCGCAGCTGCTCCGGAGACATGTACGGCGCGGTGCCGGTGACGATTCCGGTCCGCGACTTCAGGTCGGTGGACGGATCGACCTGCCGGTCGAATTTCGCCAGGCCGAAATCGAGGACCTTCACCTGGCCGCGAACGGTGATCATGATGTTCATCGGCTTGATGTCGCGATGAATCACGCCGTGGCTGTGGGCCTCGTCGAGCGCGGCGGCGACCTGCGTGGCGATGTCGACGCACTCCGACGGCGAGAGGCGAGACTGCTTCAGCCGCTCGAACAGAGTCTCGCCTTCGACGAACTGCATTGCGATGTACGGGCGGCCTTCGTGCTCGCCGACCTCGTAGATCGTGCAGACGTTCGGGTGATCGAGAGCGGCGACGGCGCGCGCTTCGCGCAGCATGCGCAGCTTGGCTTCTTCGTCGCGGCTCACGGCCTCCGGAAGGATTTTGACGGCGACACGACGCCCGAGCTTCTCGTCGTCGGCTAGGTAGACCTCTCCCATGCCGCCCGCGCCGATCAACGAGAGGATCCGGTACCGCCCCACGACGGTCGGAAAGACATCTCCCACACGCGTATTCTCACATGCCCGCGATACACTCCGCCGCCATGAAGTGGAACGCCGGCGTTCCACTGGTAACGCATGAAGGTCCTTTCCCTTGTCGCATCGCTGTTTATCCGCGCGCTGCACGCCACGCTGCGCGTGGAACACGTGCGCGTGGAGAACATCGAGAGCACGCCGCAGTACATCCTCGCGTTCTGGCACTCGCATCTGCTGCTGATGCTGCACTCCCGCTACCGACGTCCGATCTCGGTGATGATCTCGCGGTCGAAAGACGGCGAATACATGGCGCGCGTATTCGACTGGTACCGCGTCGAGGCGGCGCGCGGCTCGTCGACGCGCGGCGGCGGCGCGGCTCTGCGCGAATTGCTGCGAGAGGCGCGCGAGGGAAAGAACATCGTCTTCACGCCCGACGGCCCGAAAGGTCCGCCGCGCATCGCGAAGGACGGCGTCGTGTACGCCGCGAAATTGAGCGGACTGCCGATCGTGCCCATTGCCTTTGCTGCTAAAAAAAAAAGCTCCTCCGCTCCTGGGATCGGATGGTCGTCCCGTATCCGTTCTCGAAAGCGCTCTTCCTCTACGGCGAGCCGATGCACGTGCCGCGTGACGGCGACGGCGAGGAATGGCGCGTGAAGGTGGAAGAAACGATGAATGCGCTCGCCGAAGAGGCCGAGCGACTGATGGAGGAAAAGCGATGAGTGATGAGCGATGAGCGATGAACCGGGGCGGCACCTTGTTCATCGTTCATCGTTCATCGTTCATCGTTCGCCAAGATGATCCATTCCATGACCGGATTCGGCCGCGCGGCCGGCGCGCTCTCGCCGCGCTACTTCGCGACCGTCACGACCAAAAGCGTCAACCACCGTTTTCTCGAAGTCTCCGTGCGATTGCCGGAGTACATGTGGGACATGGAGGCGCCGCTTCGCGCGATCGCGTCGGAGAGCTTCTCACGCGGGAAGATCGATGTCTCGATCCGCATCCAGCGCACGCAGCAGCCCGAGTACAGCGTGCGCATCAACACGCAGATCGCGAACACCGTGATCCCGCAGCTCCGCACCATCGCCGAGGAGCTCGGGCTCGGGGCGACGCTCACGGGGAGCGATCTGATGCGCGTGCCGGACTTCCTGCAGGTCGAGCCGCTCGACGCAGAGATCAGCGAAGACGAGCGCGAGTCGCTGGCGGGTCTCGTGCGCGAGGCTTTCAAGCAGATGACGATGATGCGCGAGCGGGAAGGGGAGTCGCTGCGCAACGACATCAGCTCGCGCATGAAGAGCATCCGCGAGCTGAACGAGCAGCTCGCACGGCACCGCGACGACGTTCGATCGGAACTGTTGGCGAGTTACCAACAGCGCGTGCAGGAGATCGCGTCGATGGCCGGCACGGACGTCGCGCAGGACCGCATCGCCCAGGAAGTGGTGATCATGGTCGAGAAGGGCGACATCGCCGAGGAGCTGACGCGGCTCGGGCATCACCTCGATCAGACCGAAAAAGCGATCGCCGGACGCGAGGCCGCGGGCAAGAAGCTCGACTTCCTGTCCCAGGAGATGCTGCGCGAGATCAACACCATGGGCTCGAAGTCGCGCTCGGCGGCGATCCGGACCCTTGTCGTAGAATTGAAAACGGAGCTCGAGCGCATCCGCGAACAGGTACAGAATGTCGAGTAACTTCCACTCGGACGGGACGTTGTTCATCGTCTCGGGCCCGTCCGGCGCCGGGAAGACGACGCTCATCACCAATGTCCGGGACCAGCTCCAGCCGCTCGGCATCGAGCTCTATTTCTCGGTGTCGCACACCACTCGCCGGCCGCGCACGGGCGAGATCCCGGGCGTGAGCTATTACTACGTCGAGGCCGACGAGTTCCAGGACATGGTCCAGCGAGGGGAATTTCTCGAATGGGCTCACGTTCACGCCCATCGGTACGGCACTTCGCGCAACGAGGTCATCGAGAGGTTGCGCGCGGGGCTGGACGTGATCCTTGACATCGATTATCAGGGCGCGAAGCAGATCGCGAACGATCCGGAGCTGCATCCGCGCTCGCTGAGCGTGTTCATCTTCCCGCCGTCGCTCGACGCCCTCCGCGTTCGGTTGCGCCAGCGCGGCCTGAACACGGATGAAGAGATCCATCTTCGCCTCCGGAAGGCGATCGACGAGATCGACGAAGGCAAGGATTTCTACGACTACATCATCATCAACGACAACCTCGAGGCCGCGACCGAGTGCCTGAAGGCCGCGATCATCGCCAGGAAACTGCAAACGAAGACTGCGCTCGAAGCCATCTCCACGATGGCGGAGCGATTGAAAGAGGAGGATCGCAATGGAAGGACTGCCGGACGGAGTTGACAGCAAGTTCCGCTACGTGCTGCTCGTCTCCAAGAGAGCGGAGCAGCTCATCCAGGGGGCGCAGCCGAAGACCAAGCCGCGTCACGCCAAGCCGACGCGCATCGCCATGGAAGAGGTGGAGAGGAATGCCGTGAAGTGGCAGCTCACCGCCCCCGTGGAAGAGTCGACCGCCCTGGATAACGAATAGCCCCATAGCCCCCGGCTTCAGCCGGGGGAAACGGGGAACGCAATGAACATCGTTCTCGGAGTCAGCGGGGGCATCGCGGCCTACAAGGCGCCCGAGCTGGTGCGCCGTCTCCAGGACATCGGCGCGGCCGTTCGCGTGATCCTCACGCCGAATGCCGCGCGTTTTGTTTCTCCGCTCTCCCTCGCCGCGGTGTCGAATCACGGCGTGATCGTCGAGCAGTGGGGCGATCCCGAGCGCGGCGGCGTCGATCACATCGAGCTCGCGCGCTGGGCGGAGCTGCTCCTCATCGCGCCCGCGACGGCAAACGTCCTCGCGAAGCTCGCCACAGGGATCGCCGATGACGCGCTGACGACCTACGCGCTCGCGCATCGCGCGGAGATGGTCGTTGCGCCGGCCATGAACACGTTCATGCTCGCGCATCCGACCGTGCGGCAGAACATCGAGACGCTGCGCAACCGTGGCGTCGGCATCATCGAGCCGGTGAACGGACTCCTCGCATGCGGCGACGAGGGCGCGGGGAAGATGCCCGACGTGCCGGAACTCGTCGCATTCGTGCAGTCGCGCTTCGCCGCGCGCGATCTGGAGGGAAAGCGTGTGCTCGTTACCGCCGGCCCGACGCGTGAGCCGCTCGATCCCGTGCGGTACCTTACCAATCGCTCGTCGGGAAAGATGGGCTACGCCATCGCCGATGCGGCGAGACGTCGCGGTGCGCAGGTCACGCTCGTGTCCGGACCGACGTCCGTGATCGTGCCCGCGGGTGTGGAGCTCCAGCGCGTCACGACCGCCGCCGAGATGCACGCTGCCGTGATGCGCGCCGCGTCCGAACATCAGATCCTGATCAAGGCCGCCGCGGTCGCCGACTTCGCGCCTGTGAGCGTCGCCGATCGCAAGATCAAGAAGCGCGACGACAGCGACACGCTCACGATCGAGCTCCGCAAGAACCCGGACATCCTCGTTGACGTCGCGAAGCTCTCCCCGCGGCCGTTCATCGTGGCGTTCGCCGCGGAGACCGACATGGTGGAGCAGAACGCGAGAGAGAAACTGCAGCGCAAAGGCGCGGACCTCATCGTCGCGAACGACGTCGCCGACGTCACCATCGGCTTCGACTCGGATCAGAACGAGGTGCTGGTGATCGCGCGGGACGGAGCGGTGACGCGCATCGAACGGGCGTCGAAAGACGTGATCGCGAACCGGCTGCTCGATCTCGTGGTGGAACGACTGCTGAGCGCTGAGTCCACTCAGCACTCAGCACCCAGCACTCAGCACTCCTAGCTCACTCGTACCCCTCGCACTCCAGCAGATCCTTGTCGGTGATCTTCCAGAACGAGTTGTCGCGGCAGAGGTCGACCGCCTCGATGATGCACTCGTCGCCGTCTTCGTCGACGACCTTGATGTCGTACTCGTCGCAGTCGATGCCGGTGAGGGTGATCGAGTCGCCCTTGGTGAGGATCTCGTCCTCGAGCTGATCCGGACCCCACTCCTCGTCGGACGACGACGAAAGGAACAGGTGGTGGACCTCCCACTTGCTCTGGTTGATCACCTTGACGGTCGCTTTCTCGGCGAAAGCGGGAGCCGTGAGCGCGCACACCACGACCGCGATGACAGCAAATCTCTTCATTTGGACTTCTCCTCGTTGAACGTTCGGACCGCGCCGAGATTAGACCATAATCCTCGGCATGAAGGACGACGTCGTTCGCGAGCTGGAGATGCTGCGCGATTTCGGATTCACGCACCTGGAGCTGAGTCGACGAGTCGACGAGTCGACAGGTCGTCAAGAGGAAGAATCCTCGATGACTCGACGACTCGACGACTCGACGACTTCAGAATTCGAGGCCCTTCGCGCCGAGGCCCTCGGCTGCACCAAATGCCGTCTCGCAGGGACGCGCAGGAACGTGGTTTTCGGCGTCGGCGATCCGAATGCCGACCTCATGTTCGTCGGCGAGGCGCCTGGACATGATGAAGACGTCAAAGGGGAACCGTTCGTCGGGCGGGCGGGACAACTCCTCACCGACATCATCAAAGCGATGAAGCTCTCGCGTGAGCAGGTCTACATCGCGAACGTGATCAAGTGCCGTCCGCCGGAGAACCGTAATCCCGAGCCCGACGAGCTCGATGCATGCCGTCCGTTCATCCGCCGTCAGGTCGAGTTGATCCAGCCGAAGGTCATCGTCACCCTCGGACGCTTCGGCCTGCAGAGCCTCACGGGGAAGGGTTACGCCATTTCGTCCGTGCGAGGGCAGTGGCTCGACTATAACGGCATCAAGCTCATGCCCACATACCACCCCGCGTATCTGCTTCGAACCCCGGCCGCGAAGAAGGACGTGTGGGCGGACATGAAGAAGGTGATGGCGGAATTAGGGATTCAGTAGAGGCAGTGATGAATGATGAGTGATGAGTGATGAACTGTTCCGCCGAGGCATCTGTTCATCACTCATCACTCATCGCTCATCACTCGTTGTGAACGCACTGCCAGATGCTCTCTGAATTCGCAGAAATCGCAGTGCCCGTGGGGTTGCACGGCACGCTGACTTATCGCATTCCCGCGGCGCTCAAAGACGGCGTTCGGCTCGGCTCGCGCGTGGAAGTGCCGCTTGGTTCGAAGTTGACCACCGGCTTCGTGGTGGCATTGCTCGACACCGCGCCGGTCGAAGCCGCGAAGCTCAAGCCGATCCGCGCGGTGCTCGATGACGACGAGCCCGCGCTCATCCCCGAGATCATCGAGCTCTGCCGCTGGGCTGCGGAGTACTACATCGCGCCCCTCGGCGAGATGCTTAAGGTCGCGCTCCCCGCGAACATGGCCGCGCGCGGAAAACGCGAAGTGATTCTCGCGGATCCAAACTCCGATCAGATTCTCCCGACTGATCGCTCGCTGGTTGACGAGCTCCACAAACGCGCGCTTCCCCTCTCGTTCATCCTCGATGAGATGAAGGTCTCGCGCTCCGCGATCGCGCGACTTCGCGACGCGGGCGTGATCGCGGTGCACGACCGTCTTCGCGACGCACAGGGCGTGCGGTACGACCGATTTGTCGTACTCGACAGCGATCCCGGCGGACTCACGGCGAAGCAGCGCGCGGCCGTCGAGCTCCTGCAGGCGCGCGGCGGCGAACTGTCGGTGCGCGCGCTCGAACATGCAGGCGTCAGCGCGGCAATTCTCTCGGCGCTGTCGAAGAAGAGCGTCATCCGCATCGAGCGGCGCGCGCGACGCCACACGCTCGACGCGTTCCTCGCCGGACTCGAAGGCGCGTCAGCAGGGGAAATCCGTTATTCGGACGAGCAACGCGCCGCGATCGAAGCCGTCCACGCGACCCTCGGCACGTTCGCGCCGTTCGTGCTCGAAGGCGTGACCGGGAGCGGGAAGACCGAGGTGTACATCGAGTTGATGCGGGCGGCGGTGAAGCGCGGGGAGCAGGCGTTGCTGCTCGTCCCGGAGATCGCGCTCACGCCGGTGTTCGCGTCGCGGCTGAAAGAGCGCTTCGGCGAGCGCATCGCCATCCTGCACAGCAACCTCTCCGCAAGCGAGCGTTACGACCAGTGGTGGCGCGCGCGACGAGGCGAAGTCGACGTCGCGATCGGCCCGCGATCCGCGCTCTTCACGCCGTTCCAGCGCCTCGGGCTGATCGTCGTCGACGAGGAAGGCGATGGAGCATACAAACAGGAAGAGACTCCGCGTTACAACGCGCGCGATCTCGCCGTCGTGCGCGCGCAATCGCGCGGCATCCCGGTCGTCCTCGGCTCCGCAACGCCGTCGCTCGAATCGCGCGAGAACGCGGCGCGCGGGAAGTACACGCTGCTGCGCATGACGAAACGCGTGGAAGCGCGTCCGCTACCCGACGTCGAAACCGTCGACCTTCGCAAAGAGCACGCGGAGAAAGAGGACAAGGGTTTCGTCATTCTCAGCGGAACCCTGAAGGCCGCGCTACGCGAGACGTTCGACGCTGGCGAGCAGGCGATCATCCTCATCAACCGCCGCGGGTACGCGCCGTACCTGCTCTGCCGCGAGTGCGGCCACGAGTTCCGCTGCAAGGACTGCTCGGTCACGTTGACCGTGCATCGCCGCGAAGGACTATTGATCTGCCACTACTGCGGAATGCGCACGCGCATCCCGACGAAGTGTCCGCTCTGCCAAGGCGAGGTGCTGCAGCCGATCGGCTTCGGCACGGAGAAAGTCGAGGAGCGCTTTCATCGCGATTTCCCGGACGTGGCCGTCGACGTGCTCGATCGCGATTCCACGCGGCGCAAGGGCTCGGCCGTGCAGATCCTCGACCGCTTCCGCCGCGGCGAGACGCGCGCGCTCATCGGGACGCAGATGCTCAGCAAGGGACATCACTTCCCGAACGTCACACTGACCGGCGTCCTCAACGCCGACTCGATCCTCGGCTATCCCGACTTCCGCTCGGCCGAGAAGACGTTCTATCTCCTCACCCAGGTCGCGGGCCGCGCGGGCCGAGGGGAGTTGCGCGGGAAGGTGATGATCCAGACCGCGTTCCCGACGCACTACGCGATCCAGCACGCGCTTCGCCACGACTACGAGTCGTTCTACGAAGCCGAGATCCAGTTCCGCCGCACGTTTCACTATCCGCCGGTGACGTCGATGATCGCGCTTCTGTTCCGCGGCGAGAACCTCGTGGACGTCGAGCGTGCGGCGAACGACTGCGGACGCATGCTCGAAGAGGCCGTGCAGCCGCTCGCCAGCACGCGCATTCAGGGCCCCGCGCCCGCGCCGCTCGCGCGGATCAAAGGCGTATGGCGGTTTCAGATCCTGCTGCGGTCGCCGCAACGCACCGCGCTGAGGCGCGCGGTCGAGGCGGTGTTGCTGCCGAGGAAGTGGAAGGGCGTGGACGTGGCGATCGACGTCGATCCGATCAATATTTTGTGACTCGCGTTCCCGCAATCTCCCGAACGATCCTCTTCAGCTTCGGCACCGCGAAGTAACGCAGGTCCGCCACGCGTGCGGCTGCGCCGCGTTTCGGCCGCGCGACGATGACCGTGTAGAACGACTCCTCTCCTGCGCTGAGGAGCGCCTGTTCGGTGACGAGAAGCGAGTCGACGATCGCGTCCGCGTCGGTCGTGTCGAGATACTGAAACATCGGCGAGAGGACGTTTCCGCCGTAGTCGCGGCGCTCGACGATCTCGAATCCCACGCGTAGCTCGCGCAGGATCTCGTCCGACCGAATGGCTTCGGACGGATCTTCGACCTCGATCGGCAGCGGCAGCTCGGACACGGTGCGGTTGCGCTCGGGGATGGCGTCGAAGATCGCGCGATGCGAGGCGAACGACTGCTCGTTCCAGCCGTGCCGCGACGGACCGACGTACTCGTCGAGATAGAACAGCCCGTCCCGGGTCATCGTACGCAGCACCGCGCGGAACAGCTTCTCGAGCTTCGCGACGTGATGGAGCGACTGATGTGCGAAGACGATGTCGTACGTTCGCCGCGGCAGCCGCGGCTCGTTGAAGTTCGCGATGCTGTAATGGACGCGTTGCGCGACTCCGGCCTTCTCCGCTTCGTCGCGCGCGATGCGGATCGATTCCGCCGAGCCGTCGAAGGCGTCGATCTCTTCGACGATGCCCTGGCGGAGGGCGTCGCGTTCGAACGCGCCGGAGCCGCAGCCGACGCTCAAGCCGCGACGAAACGTCCGGCCGCCGAGCCACGAGCGGAACCACTCCAGCGGCCACACGTGCGGCGATCCCGAGATCGCGCTGTTGATGGACTGCCGCACGCGCGGATGCGCCATCCATGACCGGTATCGCGGTTCTGCGACCTCGCGGTCCCAGAAGCGCGCGGCGCGGTCTTCATGAGAGGTCATGGCAGCAATTCTTTAGTTTATCCCGCGCGCAGACGCGGGATCTCTGGTGCCCCCTCGATGCATGTGGCTGGTGCGTTGCCGGTGCACGCAGAGATCCCGCGTCTCCGCGCGGGATAAACTGGATTAAGCAATCGGCTCGCGCCGCATCGGCTCGATGAGATTCACCAGCCCCTCGTACATCCGCTCGTCGATCTCCGGCTCGATCTCGCGGATGAGCGGCACGAGCTTCTGCAGGTGCTGGATCACGCCGAGCAGCGCGCCCCAGAGCGGCTCGGCATTGGAGCGCTCGAAGGTCTGCATCGGATAGCGGCGGCCGAACGTGTCGGCGTCCATGGCGCTGAGGTTCCCGATCGCGTGATCGAGCGACCAGCGCACTTTCGACGGCAGGTCGTTCGGCGCGTGGCCGTGGCGGCCGCGTCCGGAGACGAAAGCGACCCGGTCGAGCGAGCGGCAGAGCGCGCGCAGTTCGACGTCCAGCGCCCCGTGCCGGAGATCGTTCGAGGCGACATCGGAGTAGGGGACGAGCAGCCTCTCGATGCGTCGGCGGACGTCGTGATCGAGCTTCTGGATGATCCACGGAATCGGCGGAATGTGGCGCATCCGCTCGTTCTGCGGCCATTGCTCGAGCAGCGACGGACGCGGCGCGGGATCTTGTGACGGTGCGGTCGGTTCTTCAGTTGCCAGCATGGACGTTGTTTGTTAGGGTCACGCCCACATGAGCGCGGACCCGAGTCAATTCGAAGAGCCGATCGTCACGATCCGCCGTCGAATCGAAGAGCTCTCTTCCATCGATTCCTCTGGGGATGCAGAGCCCGCAAGGGAAGCCGAGATCGCCGAGCTCCGCCAGAAGCTTACCAAAGTCTCGAACGAAATCTATTCGAACCTGTCGCCGTGGCAGAAGACGCTCGTCGCGCGCCACCCCCAGCGGCCGTACACACTCGACGTCATCGCCTCGCTGATCGACGAGTGGATCGAGATCCACGGCGACCGCAACTTCGCAGACGACCCCGCGATCGTGGCCGGTTTCGGCCGCTTCAAGGGCCACGCGGTCTGCGTCGTCGGACACCAGAAGGGGCGCAACACGAAGGAGAAAGTGCTGCGCAACTTCGGGCAGCCGAAGCCCGAGGGATTCCGGAAGGCGCTGCGGGTGATGCAGCTTGCGGAGAAATTCAAGCTGCCGGTGCTCAGCTTCATCGACACCCAGGGCGCGTATCCCGGCGTCGGCGCGGAAGAGCGCGGGCAGGCCGAGGCGATCGCCGTGAACCTGCGGGAGATGGCCGCGCTGCAGGTGCCGGTGATCATCACAGTCATCGGTGAAGGCGGCAGCGGCGGTGCACTGGCTCTCGGCGTCGGGGATCGCGTGTTGATGCTCGAGCACGCCGTCTACTCCGTGATCTCGCCCGAGGGGTGTGCCGCGATTCTGTGGAAGAGCGCGTCCGCTGCGCCCGAAGCAGCAGCGGCGATGAAGATCACGGCCCAGGACCTGAAGAGGTTGAACATCATCGACGAAATCGTCCCCGAGCCCTCCGGCGGCGCGCACAGCGACCCTGCGGCCGCGGCGGAGATTCTGTCGCCGTATCTCGAGAAAGCGCTGCGCGAGCTGACGAAGCTGAAGCCGGCGCAACTCGTGGACGAGCGGTACAAGAAGTTTCGGAAGATGGGCGTGTTCGAGAAGTAATCGAGTCGACGAGTCGTCAAGTCGACGAGTGGCTTCTTGACGACTCGACGACTTGTAGACTCGACGACTTCTCCCGCCAAATGCGCTACCGTAACCCCACGTGATCCACGACCTCTGGACCCTCCTCGAACCTCCGCCAGACAACCCCCGCATCCCCGTCCCGAACGACAAACTGCGAGCGTTGCTCGTGCGTCGGGGCATCGAAGACGGCGAGTCGTACCGGCGCTTCGTGGCTCCAGCCATCAGTGACCTGCACGACCCTTCCACCATCCATGGGATGGATCACGCGTGCGAGCGGATCGCGCGTGCGGTGCGCGACGGCGAGGGCATCGTCATCTACGGCGATTACGACGTCGACGGCGTCACCTCCATCGTCATGCTGCAGACCGTCCTCCGCTCCCTCGGCGCGGACGCGGGCTTCGTCGTGCCGCACCGGCTCGTCGACGGTTACGGCCTGAAGATGGAGGTGCTCGACCGAGTGCTCGTCGAGCGCAATGTGAAGCTGGTCATCACCGTCGACTGCGGCATCACCAGCGTCGAGCCGGTCCGCCGCGCGATCGAGCGCGGGATCGACGTCATCATCACCGACCATCACCTCCCGCCAGGCACTCTGCCCGAGGCGGCGGCGGTGCTGAATCCGAAACAGCCGGGCTGCGAGTATCCGTTCAAAGACCTCGCGGGCGTCGGCGTCGCGTTCAAGCTCTGTTGCGAGTTGATCCGCCGCAACGGGAAAAAGATCTCGGTCGAGTCGCTCTTGAAGATCGCGGCGATTGGCACGGTCGCGGACGTCGCGCCGCTGGTCGGCGAGAACCGCACCATTACGTCCCTCGGTCTCGCCGGACTGGCGAAAGTGCGGAACCCCGGATTGCGTGCGTTGTTGAAACGCCTCGGAATGGAAGGCCGCGCGCTGCGCGCCGTCGATGTCGGCTTCAAGATCGGACCGCGCATCAACGCCGCGGGGCGGCTCGCGTCCGCGAACACGGCGATCGATCTCTTCGCCGCGACGGACGAAGACGCGGCCTGGAAGATCTGCAGCGAGCTCGATCGGATGAATGCGGAACGGCAGGAGATCGAGGTGCAGGTGCGCGAGTCGGCCGAAGCGCAGATCCGCGGAGGCGAGCGCATCCTGATCCTCGCCGGCGAGGGATGGCACCGCGGCGTCCTCGGACTCACCGCGGGACGCATCGCGCAGCGCTATCACCGCCCGACGCTCGTGATGACGATCGAAGGCGACACGTGCGTCGGCTCGGGACGCAGCATCACGACGATCGATCTGCACGGCGCGCTCGAATCGGTGTCGGAGCTCTTCACGCACTTCGGCGGCCACGAGTTCGCATGTGGCTTCTCGCTCGAGACGCGCAATCTCGAAGCGCTCCGCGCGCGCCTGCATGAGCGCTTCGAGACTTACGACGAGATTCTCTTCCGTCGCGAGGCACACATCGACGCAACACTCACCCTCGCCGAGATCGACGCCGAGTTCCTCGCCGCGCACGAAATGCTCCAACCCTTCGGCGCCGGCAACACGCAGCCGCTGTTCCTCGTGCGCGACGTGACGGTGACGGGCACGCGCACGTTCGCCGAGGATTGCTGTGAGTTGTCACTGCAGGACGCGACCGGGAACGCGACAGGCGTGTTGTGGCCGAGCGTGAAGGGATTGAACGTTGTTGGCGGGGCGGTGGATCTGTTGGTGAAGGTGGAGCCGGACAAGTATTGCGGGGTGAGGCTCGAAGTCGTCGATGCCCGGAAGTCTTCAAGTCTTCAAGTCGTCGAGTCGTCGAGCCTCTCCTTGTCGACTTGACGACTCGTCGACTCGTCATCTCATCTGCAGCGCCGGCTTCACATACCCGCGGTGGCAGGTCGTGCAGTTCACCGCGGCGTCCTGCGTGTCGATTTCCGTCAGCTTGCCGAGGTGCTCGTTGATCATGCGGGTCATCTGGATCATCTCGCGCGCCGCGCGCTTGGGACGCTTCTCGTCCGCTTCCCAGCGGTCCTCGACGTGGCAGTAATCGCAGCTCACGCCGAGGGATTGGCGGTAGCCGATGTCCATGATGCGGAGGAACTGGTCCGCCGGACGGTCCTTCATCAACGTCACGTTCTTGAACACCTCGCCGGCGGGCTTCTTGGCGTTCGGGCCGAGCTGTTTGAGCAACTCCGTCACGTGGGGGTTCTCTATTGGCTCATCCGAATTGGCACTGATCGCGAAGGAGAGGAGCAGGACCGCGGCGAAAGTGGCGCGCATGAGCGCAATCGTAACCGTCCGCGGAACGAAACCGGTAGCGAAGGTGTTACGCCGCAACGACATGCAGCGCACGATCCGAGCTCTCCGCATCGCGCTGCCGATCGTATTCATCGCCTTCGTCCTCCTCATCGTCTTCAGTTGGAACAAGCAGGCCGGCCGCCAGCGCAGCAAACCGGCCGAGGCCGTGACCTCGACGCAGAGGCCGGAAGACACGCCGGAAGTCGAAGCCACGGCGTTCGAAGACGTCCAGACGATCGGCGACCGCGTCGTTTCCCGCATCACCGCCGCGCGCGTCGTGGCGTTCGAGTCGGGCTGGACGACGCTCGAGGGCGTGAAGCTCACCTTGTACCGCGCCAACGGGCTCACCTACGAGGTCTCCTGTCCGCAGGCGCAGTTCAACGCGCAGACGAAAGAGGCCGACGCGAAGGGCGGCGTGCGCGTCAATTCCAGCGACGGCGTCGAGATCGTCACCGCCGAGATCCGCTACGACGGCGCGCGCCTGACGAACGACATCCCGCTGCAGTTCCGCGTCGACCGCTGGCAGGGGAAGGCCGGTGCGCTCGACCTCGACGTGCAGGGCGAGACGTTGCGGCTGCACAAAAACGTCGAGGCCACCATGGCCGTCGTGCAGCCAAACGAAGTGCCGATGACCATCCGCGGCACCGAGAGCATGTTCCGCCGCCACGAGAACACGGTCGAATGGAAGGAGCGCGTGCAGCTCGACCGCGGTCCGGAGCGTGTCAGCTCCGACTGGATGCTCGGCCGCTTCACGCAGGACCGACGTCAGCTCATCGGACTCGAAGGGAACGGCAACGTCGTCATCGTCATGGCCCAGAACACCGCGCCCGGCGAAGACCTCGGCGGACGCAAGACCATCACCTGCGATCACTACCACACCGAGGTCGGGCCGGACGGGCAGGTCAGCGCGATCATCGCTACCGCCACCGGCGCCTCGCCGGTGCATGCGGTGCTCGACGGTCCGCCGAAGCGCGACATCGTTGCGCGCATGGTTCGCGTCGCGATCCGGAACCGGCTCGTCCACGAGATCAAGGCCGAGTGGCAGGTGATGATGAAGGAGCTCGGCGCCGAGCCGCGGCAGATCCAGGCCGAGCATGTGACCGTGTGGTTCGACGAAGGCACGCGTCGCGCGCGAGCGGCGTATCTCGAAGGCGCCTTTCGGTACAGCGATCCGAAAAACACCGCCTCCGCGTTCCGCGCGAGCTACGACATCCTCGGCGACAAGATCGTCCTCACCACCGATCCGGGCTGGCAGGCGACCGTCGTCGCTGACGGGCAGACGCTGAAGGCGAAGCAGATCGAGTTTTCGCCGAAAGCGCAGACTGCGCGCGCGACTGGCTCGGTGATCGCGGAGCTCGTGTCGCGCGGCGGCGGTGCGAGCGCGAACGCGACGTCGCTCTTCCCGACGGGCAACAAGCCGATGTTCGTCAATTCGGACGAACTGATCATGCGCCAGGCCGAGAAGATCGCGCTCTTCACCGGTCGCGTGAAGGCGTGGCAGGGCAACAACACGCTTCTCGCGAGCGAGCTGCAGATGCAGGGCAACGGAGACTCGGTGACCGCGCGCGGCGGCGTGCGCACGGTGCTCTACAACACCGGCACCGAGGCGCGGAAGACACCGGTGCAGACGACCAGCGAGCAACTCGTGGCGCGCAAGCCGGATCGCCGCATCGATCTTCTCGGCAAGGTCACGATCGTCGACGAGACGCGGACGATGAAGTCGGAGAAGGCCGCGTTCTTCTTCGACGACAAGAACAAAATCCAACGCATTGAATCCGAGCAGAACGTGAACGTCGTGGAAGCCGCGACGCGACGCAAGGGAACAGGAGACAAAGCCGTGTACCACGTCGATCGCAAGATGATCTTCGTCAACGGCTCTCCGGCGACGATGTCCGATCCCAGCGGCTCGGTCTCCGGCCAGGAGATCAGCTTCGATCTCGCCAAGAACCGCGTGCAGGTCGTGAGTCCGCAAGGGGAGACCAAGGGAACGTACAAGCACGAGGGGTGACGAAAAGAAGTGCTGAGTTCTGAGTGCTGAATGCTGAGTCACACCCGCCCCGCGGTCTACTCAGCACTCAGCACCCAGCACTCAGCACCTCTGATACTCTCCCCCCGCAGATGCCGGACGCCCAGCTCACGCTCACCGCCACGCACCTGGTCAAGGTTTACAAGGGACGGAAGGTCGTTCGCGACGTCTCGGTCGACATCCGTCAGGGCGAGATCGTGGGCCTGCTCGGGCCGAACGGCGCGGGGAAGACCACCACCTTCTACATGATCGTGGGACTCGTGCGGCCGGACGGCGGATCGGTCACCCTCGGCGACGAAGACATCACCGAGCTGCCGATGTACCTACGCGCGCAGAAGGGGATCAGTTACCTGCCGCAGGAGCCGTCGGTGTTCCGCAAGCTCACCGTCGAGGAGAACCTTCTCGCTGTTTTCGAAACGATGACCCTCCCGCTTTCCGAGCGCGAGCGGCGCACGCATCAGCTCCTCGAAGAGTTCGGCATCACGCACATCGCGCGGAGCCGCGCGTTCACGTTGTCGGGAGGGGAGAGGCGGCGTGTGGAGATCGCGAGGAGCCTGGCGATCAACCCGGCATTCATATTGCTAGATGAGCCGTTTGCAGGAATCGATCCAATCGCCGTGTTCGAAATCCAACGTATCGTTTCGCAGCTGCGGGCTCGGGGGATCGGTATCCTCATCACCGACCACAACGTACGAGAAACACTGAAGATCACCGATAGGGCCTACATCATCAAAGAAGGGGAGATCTTCCGGCAGGGCGCGCCCGAGAGCCTGTCCGCCGATGCCGAGGTTCGGCGAATTTACCTGGGCGAGACATTCAATCTAAACTGACCGAGGAAGCCACAGCCTTCATCCATGGCACTTGAACAGAAGCTTCATCTAAGACTCAGCCAGAAGCTGATCATGACGCCGTCGCTGCAGCAGGCGATCAAGCTGCTGCAGCTCTCCAAGCTCGAGCTTCAGGAAGTTCTCAACCAGGAACTGCTCGAGAACCCGCTCCTCGAAGAATCCGCCGAAGAAGTGAAGTCCGAGGAGACGCAGGCCGAGGAAACCAAAACCGAGAACGAAGCCGCGGCCGAGCCGGCGCCTGTCGAGACCAAGAAAGAAGAGAAAGACTCTTTCGAAGAGATCGACTACGACGCCTACTTTCAGGATTACATCGAGTACGGCTACAACCCGCGCGGGATGGGCGAGGAGCACGAAGAGTTTCCTATCGAGAACACGCTCACCCGTCCCCCCAACCTCGCCGATCACCTCACCTGGCAGCTCTCGATGTCCGACGCCTCACCGCGGACGAAAGAGATCGCACAATTCATCATCGGCAACATCGACGAGGACGGTTATCTCCGCGCGAGCAACGACGAGATCATGGCCGCGGGCGGCTTCGCGGCCGAAGAGGTGGAGCTGGCCGTCGACGCCGTGCAGTCGCTCGATCCCATCGGCGTCGGCGCGCGCGATCTCCGCGAGTGCCTGCTGCTGCAACTGAGGTTCCTCGAGATCGACACACCGCTGGTCGAGATCATCATCCGCGACCACTGGGAAGAGTTCATGCAGCGGAAGTTCGTTCCGCTGGCGAAAACCCTCGGCATCGACATGAAGACGCTCGAGGGCGTGGTGGAACTGATCAAGCATCTCGATCCGAAGCCAGGGAGGAAATACTCCAATGAGCGAGCGATCTACGTCGAGCCCGATGTCCACGTGCACAAGGTCGGGGACGAATACGTAATCGTCCTGAATGAGGACGGGATGCCGAAGCTGCGCATCAACAGCGGCTACCGTTCCATGCTTCACTCGATGGACTCCAAGCAGGACGGCGAGACGGTCAACTACATCAAAGACAAGATCCGCTCCGCGGTGTGGCTCATCAAGTCACTCGACCAGCGCCAGCGCACGATCTACAAAGTGGCCGAATCCATCGTCAAACACCAGCGCGAGTTCCTCGAGCGCGGCATCGACTTCCTGCGGCCGCTCGTGCTCCGCGACGTCGCCGACGACATCCAGATGCACGAGTCGACCGTTTCCCGCGTCGTCTCCAACAAGTACATGCACACGCCGCGCGGCCTCTTCCTGATGAAGTACTTCTTCCACAGCGGAATCGATTCCGACACGGGCGAAGACATCTCGTCCCTCACGGTGAAGAAGAAGATCCAGAGCTTCATCGAGAACGAGGACCCGCGCAAACCCCTCAGCGATTCCAAGATCATGAAGATCCTGAACGACGAGGGGATCAACATCGCCCGCCGGACCGTGGCCAAGTACCGGGACGAGCTGAACATCCCGTCTTCCACGGACCGCAAACAAATTTTTTAGTTCGAGGTGTCGAACATGGCAACCGAGATTTCCGGCCGCAACTACGAGATTCCGCCCGACGTCCGCAACCTGGTCGAGAAGAAGCTGGCCAAGATCGAGGACAAGCTCTTCGATGACGTGATCGACGTCCGGGTCGTGCTGCAGGTCGAGAAGTACCGCAACATCTGCGAGGTCCTGATGGTCGGCAAGGAGCACGACGTCAAGACGGTGCAGCAGTCCGACGAGTCGATGCAGGACGCGATCAACTCCGCCATCGATCACCTGAAGCGCCAGGCCCAGAAGAACCGCAAGAAGATCCGAGACCACCACCGCAAGGAAGGCAACGGCCGCAAGGTCACGGAGTGGGCCGTGCAGGTGCTCGAGCCGGGTCAGCTTCGCGAAGAGACCGAGCTCCGCGCACCGCGCGTCCTGAAGACGAACAACATCGCCATCCGCCCGATGTCGATCGAGGAGGCCGCGCTGCGCCTCGACGACTCGAAGAACGAGTTCATCGTTTTCCGCGACATCGACACGGACAAGGTCTCGGTCATCTACAAACGCCGCGACAACAACCTCGGCCTCATCTCACCCGAGTTCTGAGACGACGATCGGAGCGCCGGCATCCTGCCGGCTGGAAGCCGGCGCCCCGTTGTCCTGTTACGATCCTCCAACACACATCCAGGAGGCTCCATGAACCGCATTTTCCGTTTCGCCGTCGCGACCCTCGTCGCGCTGCCGATGTTCGCCGCAGACCTAGGCGCGTTCAGCAAGTGGCCGGACTCGCCGCAGGGCTATTTCATGACCAAAGCCGAGCGCCAGCAGTGGGAGGCGTTGACCACCGAGGCTGACGCCGGGAAGTTCGTAAAGGAGTTCCTCGGGAAGCGCGAGCCCGGTTTCGCCGCCGAGGTCGCCAAGCGGGCGGAACAGGCCGACAAGTACCTCACCATCGCAGACCGCCCCGGTTCGAAGACTCTTCGCGGCAAGGTCGTTGTGCTCTTCGGACCGCCGTCCGGTCTGAACATCTCGAATCGTTCCAACACCACGACGAAACGCGACAACCCGATCATGGCCGGCGCGCTGTCGAACGCGGGCGGCATCGGCAGCACGGGACGCGGGGGCGACTCGACCACGCCGACCGGCGGCTCGATCTCGACTTCGCAGGGCGTCCGTGTGTACTCGATCACCTTCAGCGGCGAGGCCACGACGAAGACGATCGACAAGCAGAGCGTCACGTTCATCATCGACGCCGACGCCGCTACCGGAAAGGACGAGTGGGCGAGCCGCAGCGCGGGGAAAGAAGCGGAGGAGCTCTTCGAGCTCGCAGCACGCGCCTCGATCGTCAAGAAGTGACTTCGGCCGCATCGATGCACACGCGAGCGCCGGCAATCGCCGGCGCTTTTGTTTTTTCGCGTAACATTGCGCATCCGTGAACGACGAGGATTTCGTTGAAACCACCGTTCAGGCGCTGATGTCGGGCGAGCTGGATGAGCTGCACCTGAAGCTCGTGACCGGCGACGATGGGTTGAACCGCGTCATCGCACGGCCGCGCGTGCAGAAGCCGGGGCTCGCGTTCGCCGGCTACTACGAGTACATCAAGCCGTGGCGCGTGCAGATCATCGGCGCATCGGAGACGCAGTACCTGCAGAGCCTTCCGCCGCGCCTGCGCGAGAAGCGCATCCGCGACGTCTCCGGCCTCGACATCTCCTGCTTCATCGTCACGAAGGGCATCATTCCTCTGGACGAGTTCCGGGTCGAATGCGAGAAACGCTCGGTTCCTCTCTTCTCCACGCCGGCGATGTCCTCGACGACGATCACGCGCACGACGTACGTGCTCGAGGAGAACATGGCCCCGCGGCTGACAATGCACTCGGGCCTCCTCGATGTCCTGGGCATCGGAGTGCTGCTCCTCGGCGACAGCGGCATCGGCAAGAGCGAGTGCGCGCTGGATCTGATCTATCGCGGACATCGCCTGATCGCCGACGATCTCGTGGTCATCAAGCGTCATCCGAACGACGTGCTCCTCGGATATTCGAACGATCTGCTGCGCCATCACATGGAGTTGCGCGGCATCGGCATCATCGACATCAAGGACCTCTTCGGCGTCGCCTCCACGCGCGACGTGAAACCGATCGACCTGGTGGTGAAGCTCGAGAAATGGGTGGAGGGGACGGAGTACGACCGCCTCGGCATCTCCGGCGAGACGTACGGGCTCCTCGGCGTGACCAAGCCGTACGTGCGTTTGCCGGTCGCATCGGGCCGCAACCTCGCGCTGCTCGTCGAGATCGCGGCCCGCAATCATCTGATGAAGCTGCAGGGCTATGACTCCGCGCGCGAGTTCACGCGCCGCATCGACGAACAGATCGCGCGCCAGAGCGGCGAGCCGACGGACGGACTGCCGCCCACGAATGCGTCCGAGGTCGCGAGCTCGGAGTTGCGCAGCATGAATACGCGGAACCGCTTCTCTCCGGATGTCATCGACCGGACTCGCCGTCAACGGTAGCCGAGTTTATCCCGCGCGTAGACGCGGGATCTCCGGCGCCCCCGCGACGAACAAAACCACAGGCGCTGCCGGTGCACGCAGAGATCCCGCGTCTTCGCGCGGGATAAACTAAGAACCGATGAGCGCAGCACCTGACTATCTCGTCGTCATCACCGGCCTCTCCGGCTCGGGCAAGAGCTACGTGCAGTCGACCCTCGAGGACCTCGGCTTTTACTGCACCGACAACCTGCCGATCGAGTTGATCGAGCCGTATCTCGACGAGGTGACGGCGCACGAAAAGGCGAGCCGCGTGGGGATCGTCGTCGACGTCCGCACGCACGATTTCGCGACGCTTTTCCCGGAGTTCTATCGCGAGCGTCTGAAGAAGCGCGCACCGAACGCGATGCTGATCTTCCTCGAGGCCTCGGACGAAGTGCTCGCACGGCGCTACTCCGAGACGCGGCGTCCGCATCCGATGGCCAAGGACCGTCCCGTGCTCGACGCGATCCAGGAAGAGCGCGCCGCGCTGACGGAAGTGAAGTCGCTCGCGGACATGGTCCTCGACACCTCCGCCTTCTCCGTGCACGAGCTCAAGGCCGAGGTCATGCGGCGGTTCGACATGCCTGGCGACGGGCCCCAGATGCTCGTCACGATCATCTCGTTCGGATTCAAGCACAGCATGCCGTACAACCTCGACCTGCTGTTCGACGTGCGCTTCCTCCCGAACCCGCACTTCATCGCCGAGCTGCGCCCGAAGACCGGACTCGATCCGGAGGTCATCGAATACCTGCGCGCGCAGCCGGAGTACGGCGAGTTTTACGCGCGGCTCGAAGACTTCGTCCGCTACGTGCTCCCGCAGTACGCGAAGGAGATGAAGAGCTATCTCACGATCGGCGTCGGCTGCACGGGCGGCAAGCACCGCTCAGTGGCGATCGCGCAGCAGTTGAGCGAGGACCTCGCGAAGGCGGGGTACAACGTGGAGATCGTGCACCGGGATCACAAGAGGTAGTCATCACACCGTCGGCGTCCAGTTCAGCGGCGTCGGAATCGGTCGCTCGGTCAGCACGGCCGCGCTCTGCGGGGCGAGGGTGAATCGCGCCCGGCCGTTCGTCAGCGGCTGCGACGCATGCTGGACCGTGAGACCCGAGTTGATCGCGAAGTCTACCGAGTAGCGCTGCAGCGCGTTGTTTCGCGCCGGCGCAAAATCGACTGGAACGGACGCGGTGCTCTCGTTCACGAAGTAGTAACTGCGAAACGCGAACGTGGCGCGAAGGTTTTCGAGCGCGAGGAACGAGACCCGGGCGGGGAGCGTGACCGTATCGCGCAGGCGCACTGCGCCCTTTTCCTGCGTACGCGTGAAGAGCGAGAAGAGGTGCAGCGTGTAACGCGCCTTGAACGTGCTCATCGTCTCGTCATACTCCACAGCGAACTCGCGGGTCGGATAAGGTTCCCTCACCGTAGGCTCCGGACGCACCCAGAAGTATTGCCCGAAAAAGTCCGAGCTCAGGCGCGCGGCGCGCAGCATCGCGCCGAATGCGTCCAATCCATAGTCGAACTGGCGGCGCGGAGGAAATGGTAGAGGTGGTGCAGGTGGCTGTCCTTCCGGCGGCTTCTCAGGTTGCTCCCGGATCCCGCCGACATCTTTGAAAAAGATCTGGCGGTTCGGCCATCCCGCGGCAGCGAGACTCGCGCGCATGTCGGTGATCAGTTGCGTGATCTCGCGCCCGCTGTCGCCGTAGGACACGAGGCCCAGGCCATCGCCGGCGGCGGCGACATCCGGCTGCTGGTACAGCCACTTCACGTCGTCGAACGGTACGCCGTTCTTTTTGAAGAACGATCCGGTGTCGCTGAGGATCAGGATGTTCGTTCCCGTGCGGCAGCCGCGGGCCTTCATCTGCCGGTCGAGCTCCGCATACACGGGCGCCCAGGCGGCTGGCCACCTCTCCCAAAGCTGATCGAACGTCAGTCCGAACCACTCCCAGTTGTGTCGAAACACCCAGCGCGGCTCATCGATCACGTGAAGAACGTGGACGGGAACGCCCTGATCGTTCTTCATGTAGCGGAGAAATTCGGCGAGATACGACGCCCAGGCGCAGACGCTGAATAGCTTGACGGGATAGTTGCACGATGCGGAGTAAGCATTGCCTGTGAAGCCGGCCGGCTCACCCGGCCGTGCGCAGACGAAATGTACCGACGCCTTCTGAACGTCGTCCGCCCAACGCATCGCAACGCGCAGCGCTTCGAGCTCCTGGTCCGCCGGGGGAGTGGGCGGAAGCGTCCCGGCAAGCTGGCCGGCCGGCGTGTAGCGATCGATCTCGCGGCTGACGCCTTTCGGCGAGAGGTGGAAAAGGATCGATTTCGCATTCATCCACGTCAGGAGGCGCTTCTGCGCCTCCCACCACTTTCCACCGCGCGAATACACCCAGGGGGAAAAGCCGATGATCGGCCTGTCGTCGAGAGCCTCCGGCTACACCGAGACCAGAACGCTGGACATACTGCCTGCCTCCTCTGCGGATGGCGGT
Source organism: Thermoanaerobaculia bacterium (assembly GCA_035999335.1). Taxonomy (GTDB): domain Bacteria; phylum Acidobacteriota; class Thermoanaerobaculia; order Gp7-AA8; family Gp7-AA8; genus QHVT01. The sequence goes on from DASYGV010000087.1 coordinate 29,980, forward strand.
CAGTCTATCCCCAAAAGAAAAAAGGCGCGCCGGTGGCGCGCCTTCTCGATGCCTGTTCCGCGGAGTTACTGCACCGCGATCCGGATGTTCTTCGGCTTCGCCTCTTCCTTCTTCGGCACGTCGATCTCGAGAATGCCTTCGCGGTACGCGGCGGAGATCTTCTCCGCGTCGACGGTGCGGGGGAGGGTGAACGAGCGGCTGAAGTTTCCGTAGACGCGCTCGACGCGGTGCCAGGTCGTGCCTTCCGACTTCTCGATGCCGCGCTCCCCGCGGATCGTGAGCAGGCCGTTCTCGAACTCGATCTGGATGTCTTCCTGCTTCATGCCCGGCAACTCGGCACGGACGACGATCTTTTCCTGCGTCTCGGCGACGTCCACGGCCGGAACCCAGGTCCCACTGACGCGGTCTTTGTCTTCACCGGCTGCGAAACGGGCAAACGGCTCGAAGATCCGCTGCAACTGGGTCTGCAGATTCGTGAATTCGGGGCGCTGATGGATGCGGTAGTAGGTCATATGAGTCTCCTTCGGTCATATTTAAGCGAATCACGCGCAGATTATTCCAATTGATCTGAGTCCGTCAATATCAATGTGTGATTCCGTGGTCGCTGAGTTATCATGCGCGCTGCTTTGAGGGAGGTGCCCATTGATCGGGGCATTGATCGTTACCCATGGAAACCTCGCGCATGAGCTGCTCAACGCCGCGCGGCAGATCGAGACCGACGTCTCCGGCATCGAGGCCGTGCCGCTGGAGTGGAACGACACGGTCGAGGACGCGCGCGCGAAGATCGCCGCCGCGCTCGAGCGCAACGGCCATGTCGGCGAGAACGGCCGCGCCATCATCATCTTCACCGACATGTTCGGCGGCACGCCGAGCAACATCAGTCTCTCCTTTCTCGAACAGGGCCGTATCGAGATCGTCACCGGCGTGAACCTGCCGATGATCGTGAAGTTCGCGATGGTGAAAGAAGATGCGAAAGACGTGGCCACGCTGGCTCACGTCATCAGCGAGAAAGGTTCGAAAGCGATCCGCGTGGCGTCGGATCTGCTGACCGCGCAGAAGCACGCTGGAGCCCCGGCGTGATCGAGCGCGACATCGAGATCAGGAACAAGTTGGGACTCCATGCACGCGCGGCGGCGAAGTTCGTCCATACGGCGGCGCGCTTCAAGGCGGACATCAAGGTCCGCAAAGGCGATGAGGAAGTCGACGGCAAATCGATCCTCGGCATCCTCCTGCTCGCCGCCGGCCGCGGCTCTACCGTGCGCGTCCGAGCCGACGGCGAGGACGAGCGCGACGCGCTCGAAGCCGTCGAGAAGCTCATCGACGCCAAGTTCGACGAAGTAGAATGAGCGCCGATGCCTGCAGCAACGACGCGTAGCGACATTCGCACCTACAAAGGCGTCGGCGTGTCGCCGGGCATCGCCATCGGCCGCGCGGTCATCGTCGAGAAGCGCGTGTCCTCCGTCTACCGCATTCCGATCCGCGAGGAAGAAGTCGCGGCCGAGGTGACGCGGTTCATGGAGGCGCTCGAGAAAACGCAGGACGAGCTCCAGGACCTCAAGCTGAAGGTCAGCCGCTCGATGGGCGACGAGTACGCGTCCATTTTCGAGGCCCACGCCATGATCGTCGGCGATGCCTCATTCGCCGACAAGGTCACCCAGAAGATCGAGAACGAGCAGGTCAACGCCGAGTGGGCGCTCGCGGAAGTGCAGGAAGAGCTGCAGGCCCGCTTCGCCAGCTTCGACGACGACTACCTCCGCGAGCGCGTCGCCGATGTGAAGGACGTCGCCGAGCGTGTGCTCGTGAACCTCATGGGCATCGCCCATCACGACCTCTCCGAGATCAAGCACGACGTCATCATCATTGCCGACGATCTCACGCCCTCGGACACCGTGCACTTCAATCGCCGTCCGGTCGTCGGCTTCGCGACGGAGGTCGGCGGCCGCACGTCGCACACCTCGATCATCGCCAAGTCGCTGTTCATCCCCGCGGTCATCGGCGTGCCGCGCCTCACGAAAATCGTCGACAACGACGAGATGGTGATCGTCGACGGATACGAGGGGACGGTCGTCGTGAACCCGACGCCGGCGATGATCTCCGAGTACCGCAGCCGCGAATCGCGTCACGAAGAGGCGGAGAAGAAACTTCTCGAGAATCGCGATCTCGCCGCAGTGACGAAGGACCATCACACGATCTCGCTCCAGGCGAACATCGAGCTGATCGAGGAGCTCGACGACGCGGTGAAATTCGGCGCGGAAGGGATCGGCCTCTATCGCTCCGAGTTCCTGTACATCTCGACCTCTCCGTTCCTGCCGACCGAGGAAGAGCACTTCAACATCTATCGCAAACTCGCCGAGGCGACCGCGCCGAACTGGTGCGTCATCCGGACGTTCGACCTCGGCGGAAAGAAGCTCGCCCGCGAGGTCATGGGCTCGAAGGAAGACAATCCCGTTCTCGGCCTGCGCGCGCTGCGGCTCTGCATGCAGCACCGCGACATGTTCAAGACCCAACTGCGCGCGCTGCTGCGCGCGTCGGCGTTCGGCAAAATCAAGATCATGTTCCCGCTGGTCTCCGGCGTGCAGGAGCTGCGTCAGGTGAAGACGCTCGTACGCGAGATCCGGCTCGAGCTGGACGCCGAGGGTATCGCGTACAACCGCGAGCTGAAGATCGGCATCATGATCGAAGTGCCGTCTGCCGCGGTGATCGCGGACCTGCTCGCGACGGAAGCGGACTTCTTCGCCATCGGCACGAACGACCTCATTCAATATTCGCTCGCCATCGATCGCGGGAACGAGAACGTCAGCTATCTCTACGAGCCGCTCCATCCCGCGCTGCTGCGCCTGATCAAATTCGTGATCGACGCGGGCAAACGCGCCGGCATTCCGGTGTCCATGTGCGGGGAAATGGCCTCCGATCCGATCTACGCGATCGTGCTGCTCGGGCTCGGGCTGGAGATCTACTCGATGAACCCGTCGTCGATCCCGGTCGTGAAGAACGTCATCCGGTCCGTTCGCTACAAAGACTGCCGCCGCATCGCCGAAGCGGCGCTGAACAAGAAGACCGCGCAGGAGATCGAGGAGTTCATCATCGAGAGCGTGGCCATGCGCTTTCCGGAAGGACTGGTCAGCACCCCGCAATGAACGACTTCTTCCGCACCCGCGACATCATTCACATCCCGAAGCCGTGGGGATACGAGCTGATCTTCGCGAAGACCGATCGCTACGTCGGCAAGATCCTGCACATCAATCAGGGCGAGTCGCTCAGCCTCCAGTACCACGAAATGAAAGACGAGACGCTGTACGTTGTCGACGGCGAACTGAGGCTGACGATCGAGCACGACGGCGACCGGCGCGAGCTGCCGCTGCGGAAGGGCGAAGCGTTCCACATCCCGCCGCGGCTCATCCACCGGATGTACGCCGTGGTCGACACCGACGTCGCGGAAGTCTCGACGACCGAGCTCGACGACGTGATCCGCCTCGAAGATCGTTACGGCCGCGTATGAAACCCCTCGCGCTCGCTCTTCTCCTCGCCTTCGGCGGAGCGGTCATCGCTGATGATCCCAAGCCGGACGTCGTAGACGTCGCGAGAGAAGCGAAGGCGAAGCGGAAGAAGAGCACGTCGAAGGTCATCACCAACGCCGACGTGAAGAAGTCGAAGGGAAAGATCGTCATGACGAACGTGCCGGACACTCCCATCGAGAAGTCACCGACGCTCATGGAGCAGGCCGAGGCCAGGCGAGCGGCCGAGAAGATCGCGAGCGAGCGTCGCGCAAAATACGACAAGCTCGTCGCGGACCTGGAGAAAGAGCTCGCCGCGATCGAGCAGGCGTACTACGACGAGAACGATCTGACCAAACGCGACACGGAGATCGTGAAAAAGTTCAACGAAGTGAAAGCGAAGCTCGACGCGGCCCGCGCCGCTCCGCCGCCGGAATCATGAAAACGTACTTCATCGAAACGTGGGGCTGTCAGATGAACGAGCTCGACAGCGAACGGCTGTCGGGGAATCTGAAGCTCCGCGGATATCGCCGCACGGAAGACGAGAACCAGGCGGACCTGATTCTTCTCAATACGTGTTCGGTGCGCGACAAGGCCGAGCAGAAGGTCTTCTCGCGCCTCGGACGCCTGCGCGAGATCAAGCGCGACACCGGCGCAAAGATCGGCGTGTGCGGATGCGTCGCCCAGCAGGAAGGGGAGCGGATCCTCGAGCGCGCGCCGTGGGTGGACTTCGTCATGGGTCCCGGGAACGTCGGTCATCTCGACGACGTGCTCGAGAACGGCAGGCGCGTCGCCATCGAGTTCCCGGAAGAGCGCAACTACGACGCGTTTGCGATCGATCGCTCGCACCCGACGAAGGCGTGGGTGACGATCATCGAAGGCTGCAACAAGAACTGCACGTTCTGCATCGTGCCGACGACGCGCGGCCGCGAGGTCTCGCGTCCGTTCGACGACGTGCTGCACGAAGTGCGCGTCGCCGTCGAGAGCGGCCGCGTGGAGATCGAGCTTCTCGGCCAGACCGTGAACGCGTACCGCTGTCCGCTCACCGGGCGCGATTTCGGCGCCTTACTCAGTGCTGTCGCCGAGATCCCGAGCGTCGCGCGGCTGCGCTTCATGACCTCGCATCCGGCCGAGGTGAACGATTCGATGATCGTCGCGATGCGCGATCACGAGAACATCTCGCGCTATCTTCATTTGCCGGTGCAGTCCGGCTCCTCGCGCGTCCTGCGTCGCATGAAGCGGCTGTACACGCGCGAGAAATACTTCGAGACCATCGCCCGCATTCGCGAGGCGATCCCCGACATTCATTTCTCCACGGACATCATCGTCGGCTTTCCCGGCGAGACGGAGGAGGATTTTCAGGAGACGCTGTCGCTCATCGAAGAGGTGCGTTACGGCTCGCTCTTTGCGTTCAAGTATTCGCCTCGTCCGGGAACGCCGTCGCTGAAGATCGGCTTGGGCGTGGACGACGAGATCGCCTCGGAGCGTCTGCAGCGCCTGTTCGATCTGCACGAGAGGTACAAGCGCGAGCGGCTCGAGTCGTATCGTGGCCGCGTGATGCCGGTCCTGGTCGAAGGGCCGAGCAAACACGACCCGGCGATGTTGTCGGGCCGGACCGATGATTTCTGGGTCGTGAACTTTCACGGAGATCCCGCGACGCCGCTCGGGAGTATCCTTGGGGTACGTATCGAATCGGCGCAGCATCACACACTGCGCGGGGAGGCCGTCGCATGAACGAGCTAATCGCGATGTCGATCAAGGGACTGATGCTCGACCCCGTGTCGAACTCGCCGATCGTCGTGCTCAAGGATGACGACGAGAAGTTCTTCCTCCCGATCTGGGTGGGCATTTTCGAAGCGAACGCCATCGCCCTGCAGCTCGAGAACATCACCACGCCTCGCCCGATGACCCACGACCTGCTCCGCAACATGATCGCGGAGCTGAACGCGCGCGTGATCCGCATCGTCATCAACGACCTCCGCGACTCCACGTTCTTCGCCCAGATCCGCCTGGCCATCGGCGCCGGTAGCGAGCACATGCTGGAAGTCGACGCACGTCCCAGCGACGCCATCGCGCTCGCGCTGCGCACCGAGGCGCCGATCTACGTCGCCCAGTCCGTTCTCGATCAGGCCCAGACCATCACCCCTGATGCAGAGGACAGCGAGGAGACGACGAAGAAGTGGTTCGAGAATCTCTCGCCCGAGGATTTGGGCAAGTACAAGATGTGACCTGCTGCTAGAATCCGCGCAGGCCCAATGATCATCACTGTAGCCAACCAAAAAGGCGGCGTCGGCAAAACCACGACGGCCATCAATCTCGCCGCGGCCGTCGCCAACAAAGGCTTCAAGACCCTCCTCATCGACCTCGATCCACAGGCGAATTCGACGATGAGCTACATCGACGCGCGCGGGGTGCAGCGCTCGATGTACGACGTGCTCGTCAGCGAAGAGATGGATCTTCCGGCGGTCGTGGTCTCGACGACGGTCGACAATCTCTTCCTCGCGCCTTCGCGCATCGCGCTGGCGAAGCTGGAGTCGAAGCTCATCGGCGATCTCGACGGTCCGTTCCGTCTCAAGGACCGGATGAAGGACGCCGCGAACGACTACGACTACATCTTCATCGACACGCCGCCGACCCTCGGCATGATCACCGTGAACGCGCTGGTCGCGTCGACGCACGTGCTCGTGCCGATCCAGTCGTCGTACTTCGCGCTGGAGGGAACGGACGATCTGCTCGAGACCATCGAGAAGATCAAGTCGCGTCCGAACCCGAACCTGCAGCTCCTCGGCGTGGTCATCACCATGCACGACAAGCGCACCACGCTGTCGAAGGACATCCACGAGGCCATCGGGAACGTCTTCGGCGACCGCGTCTTCAACACCGTCATCACCAAGTCCATCCGCCTCGAGGAGAGCCCGGCGTACAAGGAGTCGATCTTCACCTTCGCGCCGAAGTCGAGCGGCGCGATGGAGTACTACAGTCTCTCGGAGGAGCTGCTTGCTCGTGTCTAGGATCGTGCTGCGCGGGGCAAACGATGAACGCGAAACGATGAACGATGAACGCCCGCCCAGCCTTTGTTCATCGTTCATCGCTCATCGTTCATCGCTCGTTCAAAGGACGCACTTCCATGGCTAAACGCGGACTACCCGAGCGCTCGGTCATGCGCGCCGATTCGCACTACGTGGAGGAATTGACGCGGCGCTCCGGACGGCACATCGGCTCGATGCTGCCGCTGCAGTTCATCGAACCAAATGCCGGGCAACCGCGCACGCAGCTCGGAAACATCGAGGAGCTCGCGGCCAGCGTCCGCGAGAAGGGCGTGCTCGAGCCGATCCTGGTCCGCACCATCGGGCCGAACCGCTACCAGATCATCTCCGGCGAGCGCCGCTATCGCGCCGCGACGATGGCGGGTCTCGACGAGATCCCGGCCATCGAGCTCGACGTCGACGATCGCGAGCAGCTCGAGATCGCGCTCATCGAGAACATCCAGCGCAAGGATCTGACGCCTTTCGAAGAAGCGGAAGGTCTGTACATCCTCCAGCAGAAGTTCGGCTACACGCACGAGAAGATCTCGCAGGTAATCGGCAAGTCGCGCACGACGGTCACCGAGACGCTGTTGATCAACGACATCCCGGACCGCATCCGCGCCATGTGCCGCGAAGCAGGGATCTCGAGCAAGAGCGTGCTCGTTCAGGTCGCGCGCGCGGGCTCGGAGCAGGCGATGGAGCAGGTCGTGCGCGCGTCGGCGGCAGGGGAGTTGTCGCGCGAGGAGCTGCGCCGGCAGACTGCGTCGAAGACGGAGCCGAAGAAGGCGGGGAGGCCGAAGAACTACGTCTTCGCTCTGAAGGACAAGGCCCTGCCATTCACGCTCAACCTCGCCTTCAAGAAACCGAACGTGGAGAAGACCGAGGTCATCGAAGCAGTGCGCGAACTGCTGCGGCGGTTGGAAAACGAATCATGATTCCCGAGAAACAGCGGATCCTCGTCATCGACGACGACGAAAAGCTCCTCGGCGCCGTGCGGCGTCTTCTCACCGCCGCCGGCTTCGACGTCATCACTTCCGAATCGCCGCTCCGCCTTCCCCAGCTCGTGCAGCGCGAGAAGCCCGATCTCGTGCTGCTCGACATCGAGATGCCCACGCTCACCGGCGAGCACGTCCTCGAGATGACCGAGCTCTTCGACTTTCTCCGCCACACCCGAATCGTGCTGCACTCCGCGCGAAGCGAGGAGGACCTGCAGTCGCTGGTCGAGCGCTCGAATGCCGTCGGCTACATTAAGAAGACCGGCAATCCGATGAGTCTCGTCGCGCAGGTCCAGAAGTTCCTCGGGAAACCTTCGTAATCATCGAGGCTCCGCGGGAACCGACGCTGCGTCCGAAGCGGGAGGATTGATTTTCCAGCGCGCCACTTCGCCGAGGTGACCGAAGAACGATTTCTTCTCCGTCGCGAAGAGAGGCTCGTTCGCGCCGCGCCACAGCACCGGCCGCACGTATGTCGTCATCTGCAGCGACACGAAGAACAACAGGACCAGCCACACGCCGATCGCGCCGCGCGCGCCTGGCGCGGTTCGCGCGAGGAAGCGGTGCGCGAAGAACAGCGTGACGACCCACACCGTGACGTGCAGCCACACCACGAACGACAGTGAGATCGTGCTGACCGAGAACAGCCAGATCACCGGCATCAGAGCGAGCAACAGCAGTCCGGCAACGCCGCAGAATCCCGCGATTGCCGATGTGAACGACCGCGGCGAGTAGTCGGCGCCGGAGAGTGCGGTGAAGACGTAGAGGCTCGGGATGCACAAAGCCAGCGAGCCTAGGATGATCAGCGGGATTTTCATCACCGCGAGACCGAGACCCCATCCGCCCTGAAAGAATCCCGCCGCGACGCCGTACATCACGTAACAGAAGATCGCGCCGATCAGCAGCGCGAACGGATTCAGCGTATCCGACTCGTTCGGGTGACGGAGCAGGTGATCGAGGGACCGGAACATGTTCATAACGACCTCCAGAGATGCGGAAGGATGTCGGTGAGGATGAACTCGTAGACGTTGCCTTTGAGCGCGTCGTCGCGCAGGAACACGACCGGAAGAAAAACGCTGCCGACGAACGGCCGCAGCACCCACGCCATCTCGCCGCCGACGAACGCGTAGACGACGACCCAGGCGAAGCGGACGGCTCGTGCGCGTTTCTCATCGCCGTCGCAGACGCCGACCAGGACGCTTCTCAAAGTTCGCGTGCCGGCGATGCCGCCCATCGCGATGAGCGCGACGTGTACGAGATAGAGCACGTTGTGCAGCGTGCGTTGAGCAGGCGAGGGGCCGGGGAGGGCTTGTGTGAAGAACCAGGCCACGGGTGCGAGCGACGCCGCGACGATGGACGCGATCACGAGCGGCACGAGCGTCAGTGCGAAAGTCTGCGCGATGCGCATGCGCAGGCCGAGGAGCGCGGCCACGATCCAGTTGAAGAGCGCGGTGATCACGGCCGTCGAGAGCATCAGCAGCGGGACCTTGATGGCGACGTACGCGGCCAGCCGCGCGCCGTGCCACGAGCCGAGGACCGCGCCGTAGATCGCGCCGAAGGCGATCGTGGAGAGGATCAACGTCGCGACGTGTTTCGTGATGTCGCGGTCCAGCCTCAGGTCGTCGAGCAGCGCCCTGCGTCCGCGCTCGAGAACGATCGTCGCCATGTGTTGTCTCTTCTACGGATTTGACAAGAGGAACGTCACGCGGGTAACCTCCGCGCCCAACATGACTCGCTCGCTCGTCGTTCGCGCGCCCCTCGGCGCGGCCCTCCTGGGCCGAATGATGATGCGTTGCCCGGGCACGAGCGCGTAACCACCCGCGTTTTGTAGATCCCGGGCCCTCCGCGACCTTCCCCTTACACCAGCGAACGCACCGTACTTTTGGCCGTTTGGAGGACGATCATGGCCTACCGATTCGATACCCGTGCAATTCACGCCGGTCAGCCGGCCGACGACGCCACTGGCGCCGTCACGACCCCGATCCATCAGACCTCGACGTTCCGTCAGACCGAGCCCGGTCTCAATAAGGGCTACTGCTACGCGCGCACCGGCAATCCGACCCGCAGCGCGCTCGAGGAGAACCTCGCCGCGCTGGAGAACGCGCGCTATGGGCTGGCGTTCGCGAGCGGCATGGCCGCCATCCACGCCGTGCTTTCGCTGCTCAGCCGCGGCGATCACGTCGTCTCGACGCAGGACCTCTACGGCGGCGCCTGGCGCATCTTCACGAAGGTGTTCCAGCGCTTTGGGATCGAGTTCACGTTCGTCGATACGACGTCGCCGGCAAACGTTGAAGCAGCGATCCGCCCGAACACGAAACTGCTCTGGCTGGAGACGCCGTCGAACCCGTTGCTGCACGTCACTGACATTGCCAGGTGTTCTGCCATCGCTCGTGCCAACAAAGTTACCACGGTAGTTGACAATACGTTTGCCACGCCGGTTCTTCAGCAACCGCTGAGCCTCGGCGCGGACCTAGTCGTGCACTCGACCACGAAGTTCATCAACGGCCACAGCGACGTCATCGGCGGCGCCGTCATCACCAACGACGAAGGTCTCTACCAGGAGCTGCAGTTCCTGCAGAACGCCATCGGTGCCGTGCCTGCGCCGCAGGACTGTTTTCTGATCCTGCGCGGCGTCAAAACTCTTGGGTTGCGCGTGGAGCGCCACTGTTCGAACGCCGAGTTGCTGACGCGCTATCTGCTCGCGCACGATCGCGTCCGCCGCGTCTATTACCCAGGACTCGTCGATCAGCCGAGCCACGCCGTCGCCCGCAAGCAGATGACGCGCTTCGGAGCGATCGTATCGATCGAGCTCGACGCCACGCTCGAGGAGACGCGCGCCTTCACGCGCCGGCTGCACCTCTGGTCGCTCGCGGAATCGCTCGGCGGCGTGAAGAGCCTGTTCTGCCATCCCGCGACGATGACTCACGCGTCGGTGGAGCCCGAAGTGCGGCGCAGCGTCGGGATCGGCGATTCGTTGATTCGTCTCGCCGCGGGCTTGGAAGACGTGCGCGATCTCATCGACGACCTCGAACAGGCGCTCGCGCGCACGGCGCGCATTCAGCCCGAGGAGTGTGTCGCGTGAGACACGTGCGTATCGGCCTCCTCGGATGCGGAACGGTGGGCGGAGGCTTCGTGCAACTCCTCGAACGCGAGCGCGATCGCATCCGCGCGCGCTTCGGCGTCGATCTCGAGATCGCGCGCATCCTCGTGCGCGACGCCGGCAAGGAGCGTGAGCCCGGCGTCGACCGCGACCTTCTGACGACTTGCGCGCTCGACGTCATCGACTCGGACTGCGAGCTCGTCGTCGAAGTCGTCGGCGGCGTGCACACGGCCGGGACCTTCGTCCGCCGCGCGCTTGCGCGCGGTCGGCATGTCGTCACGGCGAACAAGGCGCTGCTCGCAGCCAGCGGGAGCGAGCTGTTCGACGCGGCCGCGCGCAGCGGCGTCGAGATCGGATTCGAGGCCAGCGTGTGCGGAGGCGTGCCGGTGATCGGCGCGCTCCGCCGCGGGCTGGCCGGCGACTCGATCGAATCGATCACCGGAATCCTCAATGGCACGTCGAACTACGTGCTGTGTCGCATGGCCGAGGGGTTGGGGCTTGCGGAGGCCGTGCTGCGAGCACAGGAAGCCGGTTTCGCCGAGGCCGATCCTTCGCTGGACATCGACGGCGAGGACGCGGCGCAGAAGCTCGCCATTCTGGCGCAGCTTGCGTTCGAGGAACCAGTGCGACGGACGAGCGTCACCGGGATCGCGGAGGTCACGCCCGAAGAGATCGAGCGTGCGCGTGCGGAGGGGTGCGTCGTGCGGCAGGTGGCCGAGGCGTCGCGGGTCGCGGGAGGCGTGTCGCTCGTCGTCGAGCCGCGGCGCGTGCCGATTGCACATCCGTTGGCGCGAGTCTTCGACGAGCAGAACGCGGTGGTGATTCGTGGACGGGCGGTCGGCGAGGTCGTGCTCAGCGGACGGGGAGCCGGCTCGATGCCGACCGCCGCGGCTGTGTTGAGCGACGTGCTTTGTAGTGCGGCGGCAAGGGAGGGTGTCTCAAAACCATCCGCGTCACTCCGTAAGATGAAGGAGAGGACAGCGAATGAGTCGAGAGCTTCGGGCGGATTACACGACGCAGTTTCTGTTCCCGCCGTCGTTGGAGAACTGGGTCAA
>DASYGV010000138.1:0-2295 GCA_035999335.1 Thermoanaerobaculia bacterium
AGAGCCACCGCTCTCGTAGTTCGGTACCAGAGCGGTGGCTCTCCGCCGCCCATCCCACCGCGCCACCGCACTCCTAGAACGCGCTTTGCACGGTGCGCGTGAGCGGGTCCTGCCCGTACCAGCGGCGGTGGAACTCCAACAGCGCGTCGCGATCCGGAACGGCGGGATCGAGCGGAGGCGTGCCTTCGACCGGGCGCAGGAGCCGCGGGAACGAGTACAGCACGTAGTCGAAATTGCGTTTCGTGTACTCCTCGCCGAGGCGGGTGAAGGACGCGCCGTCGATCGAGAACTTCGTCGTGCCGCGATAGGAGAGGTCGACGCGCGAGTAACGCTTCGCCTTCAGCTTCTTCGCGAACTCGAGAAACGCGGTGTGCACGTCGATCGGCGTCTGGCGGAAGCTCAGCTCCTCGAGGTCGTACACCACCACGCCGGGCACCACCCAGTACTGATAGTGCGCGGACACTTTCATGCCGCGTAATGCGGAGTTCTGGCTGAGGACGTCGTCGACCGGCTGCTGGAGCAGTAGCACGTTCGCGGAGTAGCCGATCAGCGCGGCGACGAGCGGCGTGCCGACGAACACGAGCTTCTTGTGCCGCAGCGCCGGAAGTGAAATCGCGACCCGCTCGAACTTGAACTGCCGCCGCAGGAGCGCTGCGAAGGAACCTTTTTCTTTTGGCTTGAGCGGGGAGCTCGGCGGCTCGACGGGAATCGCGTAGTACACGATGGAGAGCAGCAGGCCGGCCGCGATCGAGACGACGCCTACGGGGCGGAACACCAGCAAGGCGCCGAGCCCGAAGAGGTACGCGATCCAGCTCGCGTAGTTGACGCGCGAGCGCAGCCGTTGCGCGCGCTCGCGGTAGAAATCTTCGTCGAGGACTTCCGAGCAATGTTTGCAACGGATCGCGTTCGTGGCGATCGTCCCGCCGCAGAAGCGGCACGTCGCGTCTTCCTGATCCGCCGCCCGGCGCCGCTGGACGGCAAAGTCCTCGGAGCGGCGCTTCTTCGGTGCGATGTTGAGGAGCAGGAGTCCGCAACTCGTGCATGCGGCCGCGTCTGCTTCGTTCAACACGTGGCACTCGGGGCAATGCATGCCGGGGCTGAGTGCAACGGGGCTGCCATCAACCAGAGCGCGGAGCGCTCCGAATCACTTCCGCTTGCCGAACCGTCTCTCGATATTGAACCCGAGGTGCAGGCTTCCCGCTTCGAGCGGCGAGCCTTGGAATGTCGTCGTGACGTACTGATCCACCATCGTGGTCTGGCTGTTCGTCAGGAGGATCTCGAACCAGTGGCCGCCGAGGTTGCGTTTGACGCCGACGGCCCAGGCGAAGTCGCCGTCCATCTCGTCGGGGAGATCGCCGTTCGGCGGTGTGAGCTCAATCACCGCGGTGAGGCCGGGACGGAGCACCCAGGCAAAGCCGATCGGCATGTTGAACGCGTGGTCGAAAAGCGCCACCGATTCGTCACCGCTGAGTGCGCGGCCCGCGTTCGTCGCGATCGTCGGAAGGAAGAACACCTCCGCTTTGCGTCCGAACTGCCGCGTGACGATCGCTTGCGCGAAGAACGACGTGCGGTCTTCGAGGTCTCTCTCCGTGCGGACGTCCGTGCCGCCGCGCAACGTCAGACTCAATGGCGATCCGGCTGTTTGTCGCAGCACGACGTATTTCGCCGCCGCTTCGAGCGTGTCGTTCACATTGCTGCGCGCGACCGAGATCTGCAGATTCGGACGCATCGCATATGCCACGCCGAAGACGACGTCCGCGTTCGTGTCGAGTCCGAACAGGGAATGCAGTTGATCGCTGAAGCTGCCTTCATCGAGAGACTGATTGAAGCGATGCGTGAACTTTACTTCCCACTGTCCGTGCGGTGCGATCTGATTGCTCGGCAGCGAGAGCAGTACGTCGCCCATCGGAAGCGGCCGAAGCGCGGGAGTTTCGTCCTGTGCGATAAGCGGCAGGGCGATCAGGAGTGCGATGGCGAGCCTAGTCATTGGGCGCTCCTCTGCGGATCCAATCGCGCACCAGCCGGATCTTCTCGTCGCTCAATGCCGGACCTCCGAAAGGCATGCGCTCTCCCGTGATGCCGGCACCGGTGATCTTTCGATACATGTACGAGTTCGCGGGATCGTTCGGCTTGATGCGCGAGAGATTCGGCATCTCGACGCTCGGCTGGTCGACGATCATCCCGTACGCGCGGCCGGCGGTGAGAATCATCTGAGACTCCTGGCCGAGGGGATCGTGACAACCGAGCACGGCGCAGGTGGGCGTGAAGATCTCGTTCTGCACCCGCGTGAACGTG
>DASYGV010000176.1:0-10574 GCA_035999335.1 Thermoanaerobaculia bacterium
CCGCATTGCTCGGGGGAAGCGATCGATGACTCGGCGCGAAGGATGCGGCTCTGAGCGTCAGAGCCACATTGCTCGGGCGAAACGATCGATGACTCGGCGCGAGAGATGCGGCCCTGAGCGTGAGAGCCGCATTGCTCGGGCGAAGCGATTGATGACTCGGCGTGAGGGATGCGGCGCTGAGCGTGAGAGCCGCAGTGCTCGGGCGAAGCGATCGATGCCGCGCAGGGTCATGCGGGGTCGCTCGACTTGGAGAACGAGTTTGCTGACATCCGTGACCCTCCCAACCCTGCTATTCTCCAACGCATCCCATCCATGCCACGCGATCGCGTTCTGGAGCTCGGAGAGTTCCGCGTCGATGTTGCCGGACGCTCGGTGAGCCGGCGCGGTGAGGTCGTTGCGCTGCCGCCGAAGGCGGTCGAAACGCTCATCCTGCTCGCGGAGAATCCGGGAAAAACGGTGCTCAAGGAGGAGTTGCTCGACACCGTCTGGGCCGGGACTTTCGTCGAGGAGGGGAGTCTCACGCAGGCGATCTCCATCCTGCGCAAGGCCCTCGGCGAGCGGAGCGATGGGCAACAGTGGATCCGGACGATTCCGAAGCGTGGCTATTGTTACGTCGGACCGGTGGGCGCCGTCACGGACTGGCCGGAGCTGAGCGCGGCTCCCTCCACAACGGCACCGGGACGACTTCGCATTCGTCCGATCGCGATCACGATTCTCGTCGCCGTTCTCGTCACGGCGGCGATCGCGATGCTGACGGTGATCGTGATGCGCCGCCGCGGCGCGCGCGCCCCTGCGCATCGGGCGCGCCTGGTCGTCCTGCCGGTGGAAAACCTCAGCGGCAATGCTCAGCATGACTATGTCAGCGATGGGCTGACCGAGGAGTTGATCGCGCAACTGAGCACCCTAGACGCCGGTCGGCTTGCGGTGATCGCCCGAACGTCGGCGATGGCATACAAGGGCACACACAAACCGGTGGATCGGATCGCGCGGGAGCTCGATGTCGACTACATCCTGGAAAGCAGCCTGCGCTGGTCGGGAGATCGCCTGCGCATCACGGCACAACTGGTCCGGACGGAGGACCAGTCGTACGTCTGGGCCGGCACGTACGACCGCACCGCGCAGGACATGCTCTCCATGGAGGATGAAGTCGCGCGCGCGATCGCGCAGCAGATCGATTCGAAGCTGCCCGGGAGAACCAGGAGCCGTCCACCGGAGCCGGCGGCGTACCTGCCGTATCTCGAAGGACGCTATTACTGGAACAAGCGGACCCGCGAATCGATCGCGCAGGCCATCGTGCTCCTCCGGCGTGCCATTGCGCTCGATCCGCGCTATGCCCGCGCACATTCGGCGCTGGCGGATTGCTATCTGTCCCTGGGACTGCTCGGCGCGGGCCGGCCCGAGGAATTGTTCGCCTCGGCGAAGGATGAAGCGCGCAAAGCTCTGGCACTGGACCCGAATCTCGCCGAAGCCCACGCCTCTCTGGCCTATTTGAAATTCTGGGAGGAGTGGGACTGGACTGCCGCCGAATCCGAGTTCAGAAAGGCCATCGCTCTCAATCCCGATTACGCAACCGCTCACCAGTGGTATGCCGAATACCTCCGGCTGATGGGACGGTTCGACGAGTCGATCGCCGAGAGCAGGAAGGCTCTCGATCTCGATCCGCTCTCTCTGGTCATCAACATGGAAGCAGGCCTCCCTTACTATTTCCGCCACGAGTACGACAAAGCCGGCGAGCATTTCCGAAGAGCGATCGCTCTCGATCCTAATTTCGCGCTCGCTTATGTCGAGCTGGGCTGGGCTTACGAAGACAGCGGCGACCTCCCGGCAGCCATTACGACCCTGCAGAAAGCCGCACAGTTGGACAATACGACGCCGGTGATGACCGCGCTCGCCAACGCCTATGCCGCCGCGGGCCGGAAGGCCGAGGCCGTGCGAATCCTGCAGACACTCGAAGAGCGCGCAAAGACTTCTTACGTGTCGCCGTTCCTGCTGGCGACGGTTCATCTCGGGCTCGGCGAGAAAGAGAAATCGCTGGCGTTGCTGGAAAGGGCTTATGAAGAGCACGACTGGGCGCTGATCTGGGCCAACGTCTCGCCGCGACTCGATCCGTTGCGCTCCGATCCGCGCTTCCAGTCCGTGCTCTCCCGAATGAAGTTCCCGCCGCACCGGTCATGAGCCGTGCCGGACCACCCTCATCCGCAGAAAGCTCTGACTGCTCGACACCACCGTCATCGAGAACGGCGGCAGCGTCAGCGGCTGCGCCGGATCGAAATTCGTCACGTTCTGCGTCGTGACCGCGACATTCTCGGACGACTCATTGGTGGCCGTGATTGCCGCCGCCGTGAGCTGCTTGATCGTCGTCGCGCCGGACGGCGCGTTCGGTCCGCTGAAGGTGACCTGCAGTGCGTTGGAGCGATCGAGATTGAAGACGATCACCGAGCGCCGCCCGGCGCCGGCGAATGCAAACGATTGAATCAGGTGCGCGTTGCCGTACTGGATCCCATTCACCAGCGGCTGATTCCACGTTGGGTTGTCACCCGATAGCGTCGTCTGCACGAGATCGCCCACGACGGTCTCATTCGCCAGTTTCACGGCCAGGAATTGCGGCCGTTTGCGATCGGTGACGCCCATGTCGCGCACGACCGACCACAAGAGGACGTACTTTCCATCCGTCCGCGCGAAGGCCAGCTGCGTCAGTGAGTGCAGACACTGATTCTTGATTCCGAGGTCGCGCAGCATCATGAGCATGTGATCGGCGACGGCGATGCCCGCTCCGACCGACGGCGTGAACGAGTCGAGCGCGGTCTGCGAGATCGATCCGTTCGTCGTATGGAGATTCACTTCGTACACGGACAAAGGCACCGGTCTGGCGGAGGCCTGCATGTTGATCAGGTTCTGCCGCATGTACCCGGTTTGCGAGAGCAGCTCCGGCTCGGCGAACAATGGTCCAAACAGTTCTTCGTTCGTCCCGAAACTGTCGACGTTGCCGCCGAAATACGGCGCAACGGCGAGCGAGTCGTGATTGGAACTGGCGTCGTGAATGGCAACAGTGCGCGCCGGCAAGGCGGCCTGGCTCCCCAAGACGAAGTTGTATTTCGGGGCGCTGTAGTACGGCGACGCCTTCGCCAATCCAAACAACTCGCTGCCGCGCGCTCCGAAAGACGGTGGATCCGAGATCGTGCCGCCGTAATAGTCGGCGTTGTTCCATGCCTCGTTCCCGAGCTCGAGATGGATCGTGGAAAAGACGTCGGTCCACGGCGCACTTCGGCCGCGCGCCGCGCGTTTCGCGCCGTAGGTCGTGCTCACCGGGCCGCCGAGATATTCGAGGAGGTTCGTCATCTCCTGTGCGGAGAACGTCGTCGGTACGATGTACCACGGCTCGGCGTGCAGCAGATCACACAGCTCCAGGAACTCGTGCAAGCCGTAGAGCAGGTCCTGGTGCACGAGGATCTGGCTGCTGTAATTCGCCCGCTGCCGCGCAAACGGCGGCGCAATCTCGTTGTCCAGAGAATCGCCGAGATCCTCGACCCAGTAGCGGAGGATGCCGGGATTGAAATGCTTCAATGCACGAACAACGGGATCGCGGAATGCAGTTGGATTGGCGGAGTCGCCGTTCAATTGCAGAACGCTGACGTCGTCGAGCAGCACCGCCGAGGGATTGAGCGCGGTGAACATGAGCTGGCAACTGCCGCGGGACGTACCGCTCTCGGTGGCCGCGAAATCGATGGTGTACGTGTTCCAGCCGCCGGTCAGGCTGACGGTCTGATTGACGAAAACGAGGCTCGCCGGCGCGCCTCTCAGGAGAACGACGCCGAGGGAGTTGTTGCCGCCGGCGCCTTTGGCTTTGAACGAGAGACGGAACGTTCCGTTGAGTTGGATGAACGGTCCGGCGACGCTGGTGTCGAAGAACGCCGAGATGCGCGCCGTTTGTCCGCCGGTCAGTGACGTCAGCCGGACGGCCTGGCGTCCCTGCGTGTCGGGTGCGAGATCGGCCGTCTCGTCCGTGACCGTCCCGCCGCCCGCCGCCGCCGGCTGCCAGCCAGCCGTCGCGCCGCCCGAGTCGCTCTTGCGCAGCACGATGTAGTCGCCCGCGATCGGGGCCACGCCCGAGCCGGCGAACTGGAACTGCGTACCGCTTCCGCCGGAAGGAGCGGTCGACGTACTGATCGTCCCGGTTCTGCCTTTCGCACCCCCGACGATGACCTCGAACGAGGCGCCGTTCCAGAAGCCGGACGGCCAGTGCGCGGCCGGATTTTCGTCGACGAAGCCGTTCGGAGTGCCGGTCACGCAGCGGACGATGGATCGATAGATCTGCCCTTCGAACCCGGGATTGCGGAAGACTAGGTTCTTCATGATCTGGCCGGAGTCGTAGTTGGTGGCCCAGCCGAGGTTCAGGCCGAACCGCTTGACGGCCGGGACGGCGACATTGCCGGAGACGTCGATGTTGGTCGCGCCGAACAGAGAGGTGGTGGAGAGAAACGCGAGAACTGCCAGTTTGAGGAATCGAGACATGTTGAGGCTCCTTCGCCGTGCACGATCGGTCCGGATCCGTGGCGAGGTCCTCTTCGAAAGCTGCTTTTTTCTCACGAAACTCTGAAAACGCTCCGATTAGTGGCGGTCCCGGCGAAAGCGGGGGTTTCTCTGGGGAAACCCGTGAGCCGGGCGGCCAGTGATCCCCGTCACTGCCGGTCTTCCATCCGGAACGCAGGTTGGAGCGCACACACAACGGTCAGGATCTCTGCCGTGAGGAGCGCGGTATGTGGGCCGCGCCCTCGAATCTCTCTCTCGACCATTCGTTAGGAGGAAAGATGCGTTCGATCTACCGGTTCTCTCTCACTGTTCTCGTAGCGATTCTTCCCCTCACCGTTTTCGCCGCCGATGCCGAATCGCGCGCCGCCCGGCTCGTCACGACCGCCAGAGCGCTCGAATGGCACTCGGCGATCGATCCGGCGGCCTCTCTCCTCTCCGTGCAACGCCCGGACGGCGAGGTGATCACCGAGATGTTCGCGGCCGGCCGGAATCCGGTGCTGCAGCTCGACGGCCTCGCCGACGGCGTGTACTCGTACGAGTTGCGCGTCGCGCAGGCCGACTCCACGCCGCTTGTGGAGTCTGGCTCGTTCACCGTCGCGGACGGGGTGGTCGTTTCGCCGGATGCAGTCGAGCGTGCGCTCACGGCGCGGCCGCCTCTGCAGCCGTCCGCCAACACGTTCTTTGCGGACCATGTCTCCGCCCAGGGCGGCGTCTGCGCCGGTCTCGATTGCCTCGCCGCCGAGTCCTTCGGGTTCGCCTCGGCCAAGCTGAAGGAGAACAACACGCGCCTCAAGTTCGAAGACACCTCAGCCCCCGGCGCGTTCCCGGGCACGGACTGGCAACTGAGCGCGAACGACACCACCAGCGGCGGCGCGAACAAGTTCTTCGTCGAAGACCTCACCGCCGTCACCGTTCCGCTGCTGATCGAAGGCGGGACGCCAACCAACACGCTCTATCTCGACAGCACCGGACGCGTCGGCATCCGCACGTCCACTCCCGGCAGGGACCTGACCATCGCCAACCCCGTCTCCACGATCATCCGCATGGAACAGAGCGCATCCCCGTTCCAGACGTGGGAGATGGTGGCCAATAACAACAACTTCTATATCCGCGACGTCAATCACGAGCAGAACCCGTTCATCATCAAGACCTCCGCGCCCTACAACTCGCTCGTGGTCGACACCACCGGCCGGATCGGGCTCGGCGTCGCGTCGCCTCTGTTCCAGATCGACCACAGCAGCGGCGCGCGTCTCGACGCCGGCAACTGGGTCAACGCGTCCAGCCGCGCGTTTAAAGAGGACATCCACGAGCTCGATCGCGATGCCGCATTCGAGGCGTTGAAAGCGCTCGAGCCGGTGACCTTTACCTACAAGGCGAATCCCGCCGAGATGAACGTCGGCTTCATCGCCGAAGACGTGCCGAACCTCGTGGCCACCGCCGACCGCAAGGGACTCTCATCGATGGACGTCGTGGCCGTGCTCACGAAGGTGATCCAGGAACAGCAGCGGACGATCGAGGAGATGCAGACGCGCCTGCAGCATCTCGAACAGAAAGAGTAATCACCGTTTGTTTGCGCGGCGGGGCAGCTCGCGATTCCCTCGAATCGCTGTCCCGCCGCGCCGATCCCGCAGGGAGGCGCGAAACCATGGTGCACAATTCTCGCGACATGCCTCGCGTCCCGTTTGCACTTCTGCTCTGCCTCTCCCTCACCGCCTGCACCACCTCGAACCTCGCGACGCGAATCGAGCGCCTCGTCGACGAGGCCGTGGCCGCGCCGATCGCGGAGCAGCGCTTCGCGGGCGTGGTGCTCGTCGCGCGCGAGGGGCGTCCGGTGTTTCGCAAGGCGTACGGGATGGCCGATCGCGAGCGGAACATCGCCCACACACCCGCGACGCCGTTCATGGTCATGTCGGTGTCGAAGCAGTTCACGGCGGCGCTCATCGCGCGGCTCGTGGTTGCGGGGAAGCTGCGGCTCGACGATCCGGTGTCGAAGTATCTCGAGCACTGGCCGGCGGAGTGGAATGACGTGCAGGTTCGCCATCTGCTCGCGCACTCCTCGGGACTCGACATCGACACGACCTACTTCTGGCTCATCAGGCATCATCCCGAGTACTGGCCCGAGGCAGGAGAGCCGCCGAAGTATGAGCCGCGCGCGCTGCTCGCGCAGCCGGGAACGAAGTATCTGTACGCGAACGTCGGCTACACGTTGCTGTCGAGGATCGCGGCGAAGGCGGGCGGGCGTCCGTTCGACGATCTCGTTCGCGACGAGGTCGTGCGTCCGCTCCGGCTCACGGACACCGTGCCCGAGCGCGACGGACGTCGCGTGCCGGGACGCGCGCGCGGGTACAAGCGCACGGACGCGGGTCTCGAACTGGAAGAGCAGAAGACGATCGACATCATCGGCGCGGGCGATTTCGTCACGACCGCGGACGACCTCGCGCGCTTCGATGCCGCGTTCGACGGCGACCACTTCCTGCCCGCGCCGCTGCGTGACGCCATGCTCGCGCCGCACATCGAGGGCGCGCGCAGCGCGTCGGTCGGCTACGGCTGGTTCCTGCGCACGACCGACGGCGGGCACGCGCTCCAGTACCACGGCGGCGCCGGCGCGGGCTTCCGCGCGTTCAACTCCCGTATGCCGAAGGAACGCCTCACGGTCGTCGTCCTCTCCAACGTCAACGAGAACACGAGCCCGTGGGTGCTGCCGCTCATCGATCGGATCGCAACCGTAGTGCGTTGACGATCACCGAGACGGAACTGAAGCTCACGTAGGGCGGGCTGAAGCCCGCCCTACGTCTCCTACGGAGCTGTCGGCAGCGGCCACACGAACGCTCCTCGGCCGCGCGTCCAGAGCGACAGCGTGGTCGAGCCGCGGTCGATCTGCATGTCCCAGATCATCACGGCCGGCAGTCCGCTCGTGAAGCGCTGCCAGACCGGCGGGTTCGCGGTGATGTCGTCGGTGTAGTAGAGACCGAAGTCGGTGCCCGCGAAGACCTGCGCGGGGAGGTTGGGATTGGCGATGACCGAGTCCACCGGGATGTCCGGCAGGTTGCCGGTCTTGTCGGTCCAGGTGAACGACGCGCAGTTCGCCGCGGTGCAGTCCACTCGGAATAGATGGCCGGGGGTGGACGGCGAGTTCGCGTTGAACCCGCCCACCGCCGCGTAACCGATCGGCGTGGTGGTGGTCGTCGGATCGAGCGCGATGCCGAGGATCGGGCGGTTCGGCAGAACGGCGTTGCTGCCGGTCACGTTGACCCACGTCGCCTGCGCGGCGGTGCCGGTGCCGAGGTTGAAGCCGATCTGCACGTTGCCGTCGTTCGTGCCGACGATGGCCACGGTGTGAGTCTTCGGCGAGTACTTCACCTGGTTGATGAACGAGCGATTCCCGAGCGTCTGCTTGGTCATGTTCTGTGACGTCGGGTTGTTGGTGACGTACCACGTGACCGTGCCGTTGGTGCCGGAAGCGTTGCCGGTGATGGTCTCCCATACGCGCGTAGTGCCGGCGACGAGACGCCCGCAGCCGCCGTTCGACGCGGCGGCCGGGCAGTCGGTGCCGCCCGCAATGCCGCCGTGGAACAGGTCGAAGGGGAGGATGAACGACTGCGTGTCGCCCGACCAGCCGCCCTTCTTGCTCGTCCACGTCGCGCCGCTGGCCGTGCAGTTGCTGATGCAGCGGCTCAAGCCGCCGCTGTTGTTGCCCTGCCAGAAGCGGAGACTCGTTCCCGTGCCGACCGGATCGATGCGCGAGTAGAAACCGTCGCCGCCGAGGCCCATCTGCCACTGGACCGGACCGGTCGGGCTGCCGCTGAACGTCACCGAGCTCGGGCCGTTGTCCTGCGCGCCGCCGCTCGCCTGCGGACTGCCGGCGTTAGCAAAGTTGCCGCTGATGTCGCCCGAGTAGAACTCGATCGTGTTCAGCCCCGTGTACATGTTGAACCAGGTCGGATCCTGGTTGGAGGTCGCCGAATTCGCGTTGGTCGTGCCGTGCACGCCGCCGTCGTTGCCCAGCATCAGGATGCTCGACGATCCCGCCACGAAGGCCAGCGCGTGCTGGTCGACGTGCACCGGGCCGGCGCTGCCGCTGTAGCTGTAGCCGCAGGTGACATTGTTGAAGGTCGAGCCGGTGCGCGTCGCGAACCAGACGTCGAAGGTGCTGATGAAGACGCGGTCGGCGTTGTTGGGATCGACGGCCACCGCCTGGTCGTACCAGTTCTGCGGGTAGTCGCCGGTGCCGGCCTGGGCGCCGCCGCCGCACCGCCGGAGCGAAAATCCCGCCGACCCGCCCATGAAGCTCCAGGTGCTGCCGCCGTTGGTGGTTGCCCACACGCCGAGCTGGCAGCCCGGCGAGTTGCCGCAGCCGCTGTTGTTGTTCGGCGTGATCGACTGCACCTGCGCGTAGATGACGTTCGCGTTGCTCGGCGCAACCGCCATGTCGATGCGGCCGAGCTGATTGCCGGTCGTGGAGCTCACGTACGCCACGCCCGTGCCCGCGTTCATGTTCGCGTTCGCCGGGTACGCGCTGGTGGCGGTGGACTGGTAGCGGAATCCGTTCGCGTTGCTGGCGATGGAGGTGAAAGTCGGGCAGCCGCTGGCCGGCATGTTCGCGGTGTAGATGCCGTTCGCGCCGTTCTGATTCAGGTTGTATTGCACGGTGGTGGCGAATCCGCGCACGCCGACCGCGGCGAGGACGCGCGTGACGCCGGCGCCCATGTTGGAGAGCTCCAGCGCGGTGATGTCCTGGCGCATGGTGTTGAAGGTGTTGGTCAGGCAGGGGCCGGTCCAGTTCGCGCCGCCGTCGTAGGAGAAATAGAGTCCGAGCTTCGTGCCGGCCACGACGCGGTTGCTGTTGTTCGGATCGACGCGCACTTTCCCCACCGCGTTGTACTGCGGGAACTGGCCGGCTGGCTGAGGCAGCGCCGGTCCGAAGATGTCGGGGGCCAGCGTGGTCCAGGTCGCGCCGGCGTCGGTGGACTTGAGGATGCCCTGACTGCCCATGGAGAACGATCCGTAGTTGAGATCGCCCGTGCCGGCGTAGACGGTGTTGTGATCGCTCGGGTCGATGGTCACCGTGTCGATGCTGGTCGTGGAGATCAGCGGGTCATCGGTGACGACCGTCCAGCTGGTCGAGGCGCTGCAGCAGTTCGTGGTCTTCCACACTCCGCCGCCGACGGTCGCCGCGTAGGCCACGATGCTGCCGTTGGTGGTGGTGGTCGGATCGATGGCGATGCTGTTCACGCGGCCCTGCGTGGTCGTGTAGTTGTAGCAGTTGGAGCAGCCGGTCATCCGTTCCGGCTTCGGACCGAGCGAGGTGAACGCGGAAGGGTTGAGCGCGAGGATGCCGATCTGTCCGACGGCATTACTGCCGACGGCGCGCTCGCCAAACTCTCTCTTTTTTCCGTTCGGCGTGCCGCGTGCGATCTTCTTGTCGTCGACCGCCGCTTTGCGCACCCAGCCGGCGTTGAACGTTCCGGTGGGGTAGGACACGCGGTCATGCCAATAGGCATCGTGCGCGAGGAGGCGCTCGCCGTCGGTCTCGGCTCTTCCCTCGCCGAACCGCGCCCGCGCGGTGATGCCGGAGATGGCGCCGTTCGCAGTGACGTGAAAGTTTCCATGCTCGGAGGCGGTGGCGACGATCCGCGCGGGAGCCCTGCCGATCGTAGCGGCGCGGACGCCGCTCGGCGCATCCTCCGCGTCGGGCATGGTCGCCGTCAGAGTGAACCTGCCTTCGCTGTCGGCAACGGTGCGCAGCGTCGTTGCGTCGCCGCCCTTTTCGGCGGTGATGACGATGACCACCGGCTCGCCCGGATCCCAGTCTTCGCCGCGCAAGGTGACTACATCGCCAGAGGAGTAGATCGGTTTGTCCGTGCTGACCGTCGGCGTGGTTTTCGCCAGGACCGCCGGAGCGAAGGAGAGAACGAGGAGACCCGCAAGAAGCAAGGAGAGACGCTTCATGACCGCCACCATTCCTTTCGTTTGACAGGAAGGCAGAAGCATATATGGGAGGAGAGAGGGCAGGCAATAAATCGTTCGATAGGGGGCGCGGGCTT
>DASYGV010000190.1:0-124191 GCA_035999335.1 Thermoanaerobaculia bacterium
CGAACTCGATCCACATGATCGTGGTCGAGGAGCAGAAGCACGGCTATCGCGTCATCGACAAGGAAAAAGAGATGGTCCAGCTCGGGCGCGGCAGTCTCGAGGGACGGCCGCTCACCGAAGACGCGATCGAGCGCGGCGTCGAGGCCATGAAAAAGATGGCCGGCATCGCCGAGCGCTGGAAGGTGAACGACGTCGTGGCCGTCGCTACGAGCGCGGTCCGCGAGGCACCGAACGGCCGCGCCTTCATCCGCGCCGCGCAGAAGGCGTCCGGCATCAAGGTCCGCGTGATCTCCGGCGAGGAGGAAGCGGACTACATCTACCGCGCCGTCCGCTCCGCGATCGACTTCCACGGCGGCACCGCGCTGGCGATCGACGTCGGCGGCGGCAGCGTGGAGATGATCGTCGGCACCGCGGACCAGGTCTATCTCACGAGCAGCGAGCCGGTAGGCGCGCTGCGGATGTCGCAGATGTTCGAGCTCGATCGCGCGGCGACTCCGGCGATGATCGACGACTGCCGCGCGTACGTGACCAAGCGTCTAAAGAAACCTCTGGCGCGCATCGCCGCGCTCGGGTTCGATTTCTCCGTCGGCACCTCGGGCACGATCCTCACGCTGGCCACACTCGCGGCGAATGCCGACTCGATGACCTCGGGTTTGAAGTGGCTCTCGCGCAAGCGCCTGCGGGAGATCATCGACGCGCTCACGCCGCTGTCCGCCGCAGACCGCGCGAAACGCTTCGCCATCGACGAGCGCCGCGCCGAAACGATCCTCGGCGGCGCGATCGTGCTCGACGTCATCATGCGCGGTCTCAAGCTCGAGCAGCTCCGCGCCAGTGACGCGGCTTTGCGCGAGGGCATCGTCGAGTTCGTGATCGATCGCGTGCGCGAGCCGAAGGAGCGCGGCAGCGTGCGCCGCTCGTCGGTGATGAACCTCGTCGAGCGCAGCGACGTCGAGCGCACTCACGCGACGCACGTGGCGCGGCTCGCGTTGCGCATCTTCGATCAGACCCAGGAGCTGCATCGCCTGCGCATGGGCGAGCGCGAGCTGCTCGAGTACGCCGCGCTGCTTCACGAGGTCGGGATGCACGTGTCGTATCAGAGCAACCACCTGCATTCCTACTACCTGATCAGCCACGCCGGGCTGCGCGGCTTCACGCCCGATCAGGTAGCGGTGGTTGCGAACGTTGCGCGCTACTACCGCAAGTCGACGCCGAGCGAAGACGACGACAACTTCGCGCAGCTCTCGGATGCGCAGAAGGACGTCGTGTGCAAGCTCGCCTCGATCCTTCGCATCGCCGACGCGCTCGATCGCGGACGGCGGCGCGCCGTGCGCGACGTCGGTGTCGAGGTCCACACTAAGAAGGTGCTCTTCCATGTGCGTCTGCGCGGCAACGGCGAGGTCGAAGTCGCCGCGGCGATGAAACGCGCGAAATACTTCGGAAAGGTGTTCGAGATCGATGTCGACTTCGAAGAAAGCAGCAGCGCCGCGGCCTGAACGATTCATCGTCCTTCTCCGGCACGGTCTCGCCGAAGAAGCCACGCCCGACAAGAAGGACGAGGACCGCGGCCTCACCGCGGAAGGACACGCGCGGATGAAGCAAATCGCCCGCGGACTGGAGAGCGCGCTGCCGAAAGCGCAGGCGATCTATTCCAGTCCGCTCCTGCGCGCAGTACAGACGGCGCTGTGGGTCTCGAAGGCCTATCGCTCCCGCGCGAACGTGAACACGACGGACGCGCTCAGCCCCGCCGCGTCGCCGAAGCAGTTTCTCGCGCTGATCAAGTCGATCCAGGAGCGCCGCGCCGTGATCATCGGCCACGAGCCGGTCTTGACGGAGGGCCTGCGCGCGCTCGTCGGAGTGGACGGGCTGGAGTTGAAGAAGGGCGGATGCTACGGCGTGCGCCTGCTGCCGGACGGCAGCGCACTTCTCGAGTGGATGCTGCCCCCGCGAATTTTGCGCAAGTTGGGAGAGTGAACGGAGCGCCGGCTTCCAGCCGGCCGGTCCGCCGCCTTCCAGGCGGCCGGCAAGATGCCGGCGTAGCGGCCGGCTGGAAGCCGGCGCTCCATTACGCGTACTTCCTCTTCGCCTTGACCGTCTCGATCGTCCACTCCCCACCCGCCCACACCGCTGCCGTGAGCATCCCTCCGTAAACACACCCCGTGTCGAGTCCGAGGGCGTGCGCGTCGAACTTCGGTTCGCGCAGGGGTGTGTGGCCGTAGACCACGAAGCGGTCGCCATTCCACTTCTCTGACCACAACACGTCGTCGCGTTTCCTCTTTTCCTTCGGCACCGGTTTCCAGTCGCCGTTCTTGCGGCGAATCCAGCGCAGTTCGGGCAGGACCTCGCGTTCGCGCTCGACCTCTTCGGCCGTCACGTGCATCTGCGGGAGAAAGCCTCCGTGAACCGCGGTCAGCGCGATGGCGGGGAAGTCGATGACGATCGGCCAGGACTCGATGAAGCGCAGCAGATCGCCGCGGCGCAATACGCGGTCGCGCGCGAAGAAGCGCAACAAGGGACGCGCGCTGCCGAGGAGCTTGATCTCGTTGTTTCCCTGCACGGCGAGAAACCCGCGCTCGCGCCAGAGATCGAGACAGCGATCCGCCGCGGGACCTTTCGTCACGATGTCGCCGACGGAAACGACGACGTCATCCGACGACGGCGCGAGTCGCGCGAGCAGCTCCAAGAGCTCGTCGTAGCAACCGTGAATGTCGCCGATGAAGATCAGACGACCCGTCGGAGCGTCTACCGCGCGGTACGAGGCCACGAGTCCCAGTATTTCCGCATTCGCGCCAACCACGCGCGCGGCTTCTCCGCGTACACGCGCGCGCCGATCTGCTCGGCCTCGCGCTGCAGATCCGCCTGACGCGCTTCGATTGCCTTGGTGACGGCGGGCAGGCGGCCGACCTTGCCGTGGAGCACGTACAGATCGTGATGATCGCCGAGGGCGTGCGAGAGCGTGGACAACACCTCGGCATACGGCTTCATCATCTCAGGCCAGACATGCCGGAGGAGCTGGATGTGATACCAGTGCTCCTTCACGCGCTTGCGCCAGTCGTGCAGTTCCTCGGGCGTCTCGTGATGGCGAAGGTCGCGCCGGCCCTCGCGGTACGTGCGCAGCAGTCCGTCGGCGATCGTGTCAAAGGAGTCCTTCATCTCCGGCCACATGCCGATGCGCCCGTGCGCCACGACGAGCTGATCGACCACGTTCGCGATCAGCGGCTCGAGCGGCGGGTGCTCCGCGCGATGTTCTTCGAGGATGGTCCGCGCGCGTTTTGCTGTGCGCGCCGGCAATTCGAGCTTCTGCACCGCTGCGATCATGGCGTCGGCATCACGCGCGGCGGCAAGCTCGCGTCCCGCGTCGCGGTACCAAGCATTTTCGTGCGCGAACTGCTCGCCGAGGGGCTTGCGGACGAGGCGGATCAGCGCGCGGGTCTCCTTGAATCGCTTGCGCGCCTCGTGCACGCGCTTCTCCGCCGGGGTCTCGGGATCGACGAGGATGTCGCGCGCGCGCACGATCAGCTCGTCCATGATCCGCTGGATGGACGCGTGTAAAGTTTCGTCGCCCTCGATTGCGTAAGCCACGGCCGCCGGTACGATACCGCACGTGCACGGGACGAAATCGCTTCCGCTGCTGAACCGCGAGCTCAGCCGCCTCGACTACAACGGCCGCGTTCTCGAGAAAGCCCGGCAGGCTTCGGTGCCGCTGATCGAGCGGCTGCGCTTCCTCACGTACTGCTCGCGCAACCTCGACGAGTTCTTCATGGTTCGCGTCGGCGCGACGCGCGACCTCATCGACGCCGGCATCACCGAGCGCTCGCCGGACGGCCTCCTGCCGTCGGAACAGATGGCCGCTATGCGCCAGCGCACGCGCGAATTGCTCGACACGATGTACGACAGTCTCAACGACGAGCTCCTGCCCGAGTTGCGCGAGCACGGGATCGTCGTCGAGAGCTTCCGCGAGCTCGTGGCCGAGGAACAGGCGTCATTGACGAAGTACTTCCGCGAGTCGGTTGCGCCCGTGCTGACTCCTTTGGCAATCGACCCCGGACATCCGTTCCCGTTCGTGGCGAACCTCGCCCTCAACATCGCCGTGACCGTCGAGTCGGGACGCGGCGAGCACGTCGTGCTGTTCAAGATCCCGCCGCTGCTGTCGCGATTCATTCGCATCGCCGATCACCGTTTCGTGCCGATCGGGTCGCTGATCATCGCGCACCTCGATCATTTTTTCCCCGCGCTGAAAGTGCGCGGTGCGGTGCTGTTCCGCGCGATCCGCAACTCGGAGCTGAGCATCGACCGCGACGAAGTCGAAGACCTGCGCGACTCCGTCGAGGCGGAATTGCGGCGGCGCGAGCGGAAGCAGGTCATCTGTCTCGAGATCGATCACCGCGCCGATGACGACATCGTGCGCCTGCTCACCGATGGGATGCGCGCGCGGGCCGAGGACGTCTATCGCGTGCCGGGATTCCTCAAGATCAACGACCTCGCGGCCGTCGCGGACGAGGTCGAATCGCTGCGTTATCCCGAATTCAATCCGCGGCTCCCGCAGAGGCTCGCGTCCTCCGCGGACATCTTCTCGATCATCCGCGATCGCGACGTGCTCCTGCATCGTCCGTACGATTCGTTCACCGCGATCATCGAGCTGCTGCACGCGTCGGCCACGGATCCCGCGGTCGTGGCCATCAAGCAGACCGTCTATCAGACCGACGAGGACTCGCCGGTCATCGACAAGCTCGTCCTCGGCGCGCAAAACGGCAAGCAAGTCACGGTCGTGATCGAGCTGCAGGCGCGCTTCGAGGAGAAGCGGAACATCGCCATGGCCGCGCGGCTGCAGGAAGCGGGCGCGCAGGTCGTGTACGGCCTGGTCGGGATTCAGGCGCACGCGAAAGTGTGTGTGGTCGTGCGCAGCGAGGACGACGGGCTGCGGCACTACGTGCACCTGTCGACCGGGAACTACAACGTCGACACCGCGCGCGCGTACTCGGACCTCGACCTGCTCACCGCTAACGACGAGCTCGGACGCGAGGCCTCGCAGCTCATCAACGTGCTGACCGGTTTCAGCTCGGCCAGCCTTCCGAGCGGGAAGCCGCAGTGGAAACATTTCATCGTCGCGCCGTTCGACTATCAGCGCGCTCTCGTCGCCAAGATCGAGCGCGAGCTGAAGCACGCGAAAGACGGGAAGCCCGCACGTATCGCCGCGAAGGTGAACTCGCTCGTCGATCCGGTGGTGATCGATGCGCTCTACCGCGCCGCGGCGGCGGGCGTGAAGATCGAGCTGGTTGTGCGAGCCATCTGCTCGCTCGTGCCGCTCGAGAACATTCACGTGATGTCGATCGTCGACCGCTACCTCGAGCATTCGCGCATCGTGCGCTTCGAGAATGGCGGGAATCCCGAGGTCTACCTGTCGAGCGGCGACTGGATGCCGCGCAACTTCACGCGCCGGGTGGAAGTGATGTTCCCGCTGCTCGATCCGTTCGTGCGTGAGCGCGCGGAGCAGATCCTCGACATCACGCTGCAGGACGGCGCGTCGTCGTGGGACCTACAGCCCGACGGAACCTGGACCCCGCGCCGCGGCGGCCTCGCGAGCCAGCAACGCTTCATCGACATCGCCCGCGCGGAAGCAGTGTCGCTCGGCGACTACGACACCTCGATTGAACAAGCCCCGAAGATCCGCCGCAAAGCGAAAAGGAAGAGATAGGACGAATAGGACGGATAGGACAAATAGGATGTCCTATTTGTCTTATCCGTCCTATTTCCTCTTCGCCTTCCGGCGCACCTGCGCGGGCTTCTTCACCGCTTCATCGTACGAAGGCAGCTTCACCGCTTCCGCGCGGGCGATGTCGATGAAGCGTTGCTGGCTGCGGATCGCGCGCGGGCCGGGTTTGCGGCGGCGGTACGTTCCGTCGGGCATCAGGCGCCAGGCCTTGGCGTCGTCGGCGAGGCACGTGCCGAGGATCTGGAGCTCGATGCGGTCGCGGAGCCGGGGGGAGAGGATCGGCCAGGTCACCTCGATGCGCCGGAAGAAATTGCGCGGCATCCAGTCGCCGCTGGCCGCGTAGATCTCCGTCGAGCCGCCGTTGCGGAAGAGGAAGATCCGCGAGTGCTCGAGGAAGCGGTCGATGATCGACATCACTCGGATGTTCTCGCGCGGGACGAGACAACAGATGCCGCGCACGATCAGGTCGATCTTCACGCCCGCGTCGGCGGCGCGGTAGAGCGCTTCGATCACCTGCGAATCGACGAGCGAGTTCATCTTCGCGATGATCTGCGCGGGGCGTTTTTCGCGCGCGTGCTTCGTCTCGCGATCGATCATCCGCAGCGTCCAGGCGTGGTACTCCATCGGCGACGGGACGAGCTTCTTCCACCGCCACTCCCGCGAGTGCTTCGCGAAGAGCTCTTGCGCGGTCTCGGCGCTGTAGCCGGTGACGAGGTTCAGCAGTTGCGCCGCGTCTTCGGCGATCGCTGCATCGGCGGTGAGCAGGTCGATGTCCGTGTACAGCCGCGCCGTCTTGGCGTTGTAGTTGCCGGTCGAGAGATGAACGTAGCGCCGCAGCTCGCCGCCCTCGCGGCGGATGACGAGGCAGATCTTCGAGTGCGTCTTGACGCCGACGAGCCCGTACACCACCTGCACTCCCGCTTCCTCGAGCCGACGCGCCCAGGCGATGTTGCGCTCCTCGTCGAAGCGCGCCTGCACCTCCACGATCGCCGCGACCTGTTTCCCTTTCTCCGCCGCGCGCGCGAGCGCGTCGACGATCACCGAGCCGGTCTCGGTGCGGTAGAGCGTCTGCTTGATGGCGATGACGTCGGGATCGTCGGCGGCGCTCTGCACGAACTCCACGACCGCGGTGTACGAGTCGTACGGACGATGCAGCAGGATGTCGCCGGTGCGGATGATCGAGAACATGTCCTCGTGCGTCGCGAGCTCCACCGGGATGCGCGGGTTGTACGGCTCGTCCTGCAGATCGCCGACGCGCCCGTAGATGTCGATCAGGTCGCCCAGCTTCGGCAATCCCGGCGTGAGGAAGACGTCGTCGCGCACGACGTCGAGCTCGCGTTGCAGCAGCGCGACGGCCTGGTCGCTCGCGGTGCGCGCGACCTCCATCCAGACGACCTCCTTCCGCTCGCGCATGCGCAATTCGGTTTCGACGGACTTGAGGAGGTCCTGCACCTCGTCTTCGCGAAGGGCGATGTCGGCGTTGCGGATGACGCGGAACGGAACGACCTCGCGAACTTCGAGTCCCGGGAAGAAGTACGAGGCGTGGAGGCGGATCAGCTCTTCGACGGGGAGGAAGCGCCGCGGCGAGAGGCTCACGAAACGCGGCAGCGACTTCGGGATCTTGAGAAACGCCGTGTAGGTCTCGACGCCGCTGGCGAGGATGATCGCAAGATTGAGCGATCCGCTGGCGAGGAAGGGCAGCGGATGTCCGGGATCGACGGCGAGCGGCGTGAGGATCGGCGCGACGCGCGCGTGGAACTCCTCGGCCAGCACGGCCTGCTGCTTCTTCGTCAGCACGCTCGCCGGATCGATGCGCACGCCCGCCGCGCGGAGCTTCGGCATCAGACTGTCGTAGACGCGGTACATGTCGCGCTGCAGCGCCTTCACGCGGTCGCGGATGGCCTTGAGCTGCTGCTTCGGCGTGAGTCCGTCCATGGAGCGCTCGCGGATCCCGCTCTCGATGAGCTGGCGGATGCCGCCGACGCGCACCATCAGGAACTCGTCGAGGTTCGTGGCGGTGATGCTCAGGAATTTCGCCCGCTCGAGCAGAGGCACGTCTTCGGTCTCCGCCTCGGCGAGCACGCGCCGGTTGAACTCGAGCCAGCTCAGCTCGCGGTTGAAGAGCGGGATGGTCATGCGGCGGGAGCATAGCGTTGAGGGTTGCGAGTTGCGAGAGGGTCCCGCGAAGGCTCTCGCAACTCGGAACTCGCAACTCGCAACCGCTTCTTTCATGCACAATGCGCGGCCTATGCTCGCGATGTCCTCCCGCCGCCGCTGGTTCGTGACCATCGGCGTCATGACCGGAATGCTCCTCGCCGCGCTGGAATCCACCGTGGTCGGCACGGCGATGCCGACGATCGTGGCGGCGCTGGGCGGGCTCGCGCACTACAGCTGGGTATTCTCCGCGTACCTGCTCACGTCCACCGTGACCGTTCCGGTGTGGGGCAAGCTCTCCGATCTCTTCGGCCGCCGCCGTCTGTTTCAGATCGGCGTCGCGGTGTTCTTGATCGGCTCGGCCGCGTGCGGTTTCGCGCAGACGATGACGCAGCTCATCGTCGGCCGCGCGGTGCAGGGCCTCGGCGCGGGCGCGCTCGTGCCGTTGGCGATGACGATCATCGGCGACATCTTCACGCTCGAGGAGCGCGCGAAGATGCAGGGATTCTTCAGCGGCGTCTGGGGACTCTCCAGCATCTTCGGACCGCTCGTCGGCGGCTTCATCACCGATCAGCTTTCGTGGCGGTGGGTGTTCCTGCTCAATCTGCCGGTCGGCATCGCCGCGGCGCTGATCATCGGCATCGCACTGCGCGAGCCGCCGCGCCACGAGCGACCCTCGATCGATTACCTCGGCTCGACCGTGCTCACAGTCGCGGTGACGATTCTCCTGCTCGTTCTCGGCGCGCAGAACCTCGCCACACCGCGCAACATGGTGCTCATCGCGCTCGTCGTTGCGTCGTTGTTCTGGTTCATCCGCATCGAGCAGCGCGCGAAGGATCCGGTCGTGCCCCTGGGGCTGTTCCGCAACCGCGTCGTCGCCGTGGCGGTGGGCGTCGGTTTTCTTTCGGGCATCGCGATGTTCGCCGTGATCACGTTCGTGCCGCTCCTCGCGCAGGGCGTCTTCGGCGCGACGGCCACGGAAGCCGGCTCGTACCTCACGCCGCTGATGTTGTCGTGGGTCATCGTGTCGATCATCGGAGGGCGTCTGCTGATCCGTTTCGGCTCGCGTGTGCTGGTGATCCTCGGACTGATCCTGATGCTGGCCGGCTTCGTCGCGTTGGCGACGTTCACACGCAACACGCCGCCGGCGCTGATGATGTTCGAGCTGGTCGTCATCGGCGCGGGCCTCGGATTGACGATGTTCACGCTGCTGGTCGCGTCGCAGCACTCCGTCCCGCGCGAGCAGCTTGGGATCACGACCTCGCTGAATCAGTTCTCGCGCTCGATCGGCGGCGCAATCGGAGTGGCCATCCTCGGCGCGCTGCTCGCCGCCGGACTCGCGCAGTTCGCGTCGGACCCGAACGCGCTCGTGAACCCCGAGGCGCGCGCGCACATCGCGCCGGCGGAGCTCGCCCAACTGCAGGGCGCGCTCGAGGGAACGCTGCAGAACATCTTCTGGACTTGCGTGGCGGTGGTGGCGATTGCGCTCGCGGGCGCGTTCACCTTGCCGCATGGTGCGGTGGGCGAGGTGCACGGCGAGCGATTGGTGATCGCGGAGATGACGAACATCGATCCGGAGAACGAGCCGGAGGCGTGATGGAACGCCGGCGTCCCGCCGGCTGGCCAGGCGGCGTCCTCGCCGCCGTTCCCGGAACGCAGGCGCGGGACGCCTGCGAGCCAGCCGGCGAGGACGCCAGCGCTCCACTAACTCCATCTCAGCTCGTACGCGCAGCGGTCCGCGCCGGACGCGCGGCAGAGCGTCTCCGTCACCGACGGACTCTGCGCGCCGTGCTCCTTCAGAACTTGCTCGAGCCAGCCGCTGATCGCGTCGCAATGCGCGCGGCTGAATGCGTGCGATCCGTTCGCGATGATCTTTCCGCGGCTCGGACCTTCCTCCACGTACGTGAGGCCGTCACGCACAGCGGTGCAGCGGAGGAAGCGGTGCACGTCGCTGCGAATCTGCGAGCGCTCCGCGTCCGTGAGTCCGACGTGCGCGGTGTAGCGTCCGAGGTCGCGCCAGGTCTGGCGCGCGTCGCGGCCGCAGATCTCCGCGATCGCCGTGTCGAGCAGCAGCAGGCTCTCGAACGAGCACCAGCCTGACGGGATCGCGCCGTTGACTTCGACCGCAGCCTCGGGTGGGAGCATGCTGAGCACGCGAATCGCGACACGCTCGCCGTAGTACTCGTGCACCCACTGCAGGTGAGCCGAGGGAAGAGATCCGCGAACGCGCATGACGAGCGTTTGTACAAGGGGCGGCTGACGGACAGGTGCAAGAAGCGTAAAACACAAGTAAACCGCTCCTGCGTTACGTCCTCTTCACCTGTTCTCGTTTCGAGGTTGACACACGCCGGTTACGGTGCCGGCATGCAGACTCAGATCGTCACGGAGCGGTTCTTCGCTCCGCTCGATGCGGTGGAAGTCGATACCGTGGCCCGGACGGTCGCCGCGGCGGAGCGGCTCGGCCTCGAGCGTGTTGCGCGCGTCGCGACGCGTCTCGGCAACGGCTGGCTGTATCCGCTCCTGACGCTGGGACTGCTCGCGAGTCCTCTGAACGCGCCTCTCCGGTTTCTCTTCGCCGCCGCGGTCAGTCTGGCGATCGCGTTCGGCGCGTATCCGCTCCTCAAGTCGCTCCTCGGACGTTCGCGTCCGTGCGACTATGACCCCACGCTCGCGCGCGACGTCGCGCCGATCGATACCTACTCGTGTCCCAGCGGACATGCGATGACCGCAGCCGCGTACGGTGTGCCGCTGTTGTTCGCGTGGCCGGCCGCGTGGCCGTTCGTGTTCGCGATCTGCGCGGTGATCGGCTGGTCGAGGGTGGCCCTCGGGCATCACTACGTCACCGACGTGGTGATCGGTACGATTCTCGGTGCGGCGATCGCCGGATCCGTGAGTGCGTTCCTTTACTGATCCGGTCGGTCCGTGCGGCGCGGCTCGCGAGGGGCGGTCTTGTAATCCACCGCCATGAGCCGGCCTTGCCGGTCGTAGATCAGGGTCGCCTTCTCGAATCCCCCATCCCGATCCACCCGCCAGCGATAGTCGACGCGCCCTTCCGGAGGTCCATGTTTTCTGGGCGTCATCTTGTTTGGTCGCGCGCAGTATTGCGCTGTAAGCCGTTCCATGGGAATCCGCTTTACACCGAATTTACGCGCCGTGCCGAGCTCGCTCCCTTGGAGGTGAGCACGCGAAGCGTTTGGAGTGCGGCAGCGGATCTCTCGCGAGCAAACGTCCACGCTCGCGCGACAGTGAGCTGCCGCTCTTCTTTGCGGCAGCGTCGAGCTGCCGCGGGCGGGGCCGCATCTCGACGCTGCGGTGATGGAAAGCGGCAGCTCAGTGCTGCGCGAGAGCTTGACCGCGCGCAAGAATGACGCTGCCGCACTACTCACGGCGGCGAGGTAGACGACGGGGCTTCATGCGGCGGAGGAACCACACTCGCCGCGTACTCGAGATCGGCCGCGCTGCGGACGAACCACGACCGGTCGTCGAATAGGTTGTTGCGGAGGCGCATCCAGTCGTTCTGCAACGCTTGTCCGGTACCGCGAGGAGAGAGCCGCCCGGCCTTCTTCGCGAGAAGCTTCAGCTCCAGCGACTCGATCTTCACGAACTTCGAATCGGAATACGCACCGACTCGCGTCGACAACCCGGCGATGACGTTCTCCAGTTCGCGTACGCCTTCTTCGCCGAGCGCTTCCTCGCGGAACAGGAGACGATCGATGGACGCGATCTCCTGCTGGTAATGCTCCGCCGGAAGAATCTCGGTCTCGATGGCGCCGCTGAAGTCGGCCTCGCTGCTGCATCCGGCGAACAACGCCGCGGCGACGAGAACGGCGAGTAGGCGCACGGAGACATTTTCCCACGCGCCAAAGCGAGTTACCGTATCGGGCCCATGAAACCTGTGATCAAGGGACTGCTCGTCGGCTGCGTCGTTCTCATCGTCATGGCTGGGATCGTGGTGCTCGTGGGCATTCGATTTCTGCAAAAGAACAAAGGACGGTTCCGGGCGGAGACGGCTCAGGTTCACGCGCAGGGGCAGCAGTTCGGCTCGTCGGCATCCGAGTCGGAGTGTGTTTCAGAGGCGTTGAGCAGGTATCGCAACGACAGCTCCTTGTTCCGCAAGTCTCGCGCCCGAGTCTGGGTTTCCGCCTGTCTGAAGAGCAGCCGGCGTGACAGTGCATTTTGCGCAGAGGTCCCTCCGGACGACGAGCTCAGGCGAAGCGTGAGCTGGGTCAAGGACCAATGCTCGCGTAGGGGATTTGGCGGCGACAACGGCTGTCACCTGATCCTGGGGGAGGTTCGGAGGCACTGCGTCAAGAGCCGGTGAGGCCATTGCCGCGCATCGCGAGGGCGGCGCTGTCGCCGACGATGCGACGGTGCTCGTCGTCAAGCGGGACTGATTGGGAGGGCTATGGCGTGCAGAGAGCAAGCGCACAAGAAACTGAGATTCAGGCTGTGCTGGCCGTGTTGTCAGAGACGCCAAAACAAATCGCCCGCATTGTTCGTGGCCGCAGCGACCGGCAACTTCAGCGCAAACCTGAAGCCGATGCGTGGTCAGCGCAGGAGATCGTGGCTCATCTGCGAGCATGCGCGGAGATCTGGGGGCGCAGCATTGACCGGATGTTAGCGGAGGACCATCCGACGATTCGCTACGTATCGCCTCGTGGCTGGAACAAGAAGACGGATTATCTTCAACAGAGCTTCGGCGAGACTCTGCGGGCATTCTCGCAGCAGCGCGCTGCCCTGCTCGGGACACTCAGCAAATTGGGCGCAAACGGCTGGGCACGAGGCGCGACCTTCACCGCGACCACCTTGGGCCGCGAGGCCACCGTTCTGAGTTACGCGATGCGAATCGCGGATCACGAAGTGCGGCACCTGGACCAACTTCGGCGCACGGTCAAGGTGTGAGACGCTCACGTGTCGCGCCGGGGCGGGCTCGCCCCGGCGCGGTGGCGCCTCAGTAGCGGGATTCTTCCTCGTCGACGCGCTCCTCGTTGCTGTGCTCGCGCTCGACGTCGTTTTCCGGAGAGGGCATCTCGCGCTCGGTCTGCTCGCCCGGTTCCTGAATCTCCTGATTCTGTTCGTCGGCCATGATCGTTCTCCTCTTGTTCGTTGATGCGCGGAGCCTATCGGCCGCGCAGCGAGGACGGCTCCGCGTAGCGGTGAAATCAGCGCGAAATGTGCGTCAACGACGGATCCTGACCGAAGTGCAGGAGCATTGCGAGACGGCTCGTCACGGAAGCACGTAATCGAGCTTGTAGAAGTGGTCGCGCCCTTCGATCACGATCTCCATGCTGCCGCTGATCCCCGTGAGCTCGCCGGTGCCGTTGCCTGCTGCTCGATTCGTGGCACTCGATGAGCATCCGGTCGCGATACGCTCAGGAAACAGGAGGAACGTCATGGCCGTGCATCACATCCCCGAGGGCTATCACAGCGTCACGCCCTATCTCGTCATCGACGGCGCCGCGGCGGCGCTGGAGTTCTACAAGAAGGCATTCGGTGCGGTCGAGGTCATGCGGATGTCTTCGCCAGATGGCCGCATCGGGCATGCCGAGATGAAAATTGGCGACTCGTTCATCATGCTCGCCGACGAGCATCCGGAGATGGGCCACCGCGGACCGAAGTCGATCGGCGGCACTCCGGTCGGAATCATGATCTACGTAGAAAACGCCGATGCGCTCTTCCAGGCCGCCCTCGCCGGCGGCGCGACCGAGTTCAGGCCGATGGAAGACCAGTTCTACGGCGACCGCTCCGGCAGCATCACCGACCCCTTCGGTCACAACTGGACCATCGCCACGCATATCGAAGATGTTGCGCCCGAGGAGATGGAACGGAGGATGAAAGCCATGCGCAGCTGAGCTGCGCGAACGCAGGTCGCAACGACAGCTCCATCTTCCGCAAGGCTCTTCAGAAGCACTGTGGCAAGCTCGGTGAGCGTCACTGCTCCGGAAGCACGTAATCGAGCTTGTAGAAGTGATCGCGCCCTTCGATCACGATCTCCATGCTGCCGCTGATCCCCGTGAGCTCGCCGGTGCCGGAGTCCGGGACCACTCGAATGATCATGCTGAACTCGCCGCCCCGGCGCATGGTGCCGCTGTGGACGAGAGCAAAGGATCCTTTGCGTCCGTCGAGAGTTCCGGTGACGCGCTCGATCGCGGCATAGGCTCCCGATCCCTCGACCGTGCCCTCCACGCTCATCATTTCGCCGGTGCTCGTTCCTTCGAGATCGCCGCGAAACTGCTTCTTCGCCGACAGTCGCGGAAAGCCCTCGCTGGTCATCGGCTCCAGCTTCACCTCGAAAGATCCGCTCGCGCGTTGAGACATCGGTTTTCCTTTCTCTTCCGCGTTCGCGGACAACAACGTGAGACTGAGCAGCGATAGAGCCAGCACTCGTTTCATACGGCCAATGTTAGTCTCGCGAACCGCGCCTGGATTGAAGGAACGCGACATGGTGAGGGTCAAGGAAGAAAAGCCGAGCGGAATCCTCAACACGCGGGCGGTCGAGGGACTGCGGCGGTATTGGGCGTCGGACGACCTGGCTCCGTTCGTCGAGCATTACTGGATCGTCCGATGGAACCTCGCCGAGCCGGTGACGGCGGAGACGCTTCCCCATCCGTCGGTGCACATGGTGCTGGAACGAGGACGCTCGGAAATCGTGGGCGTGATGCGCGGCAGGTTTTCGAGAAAGCTCGAAGGGACTGGCCGCGTGATCGGAACGAAGTTTCGTCCCGGCGCTTTCCGCGCATTCGTCGATCGGCCGGTGGCGTCTTTCACCGACCGGAGATGGTCTCTACGAAATGTGTTCGGTGTCGACGGCGAGGGATTCGACTCCAAGGCGCTGGCTCACGACGAAGACACAAAGGCGATCAAGGTGATCGAGGCGTTCCTCCGCTCGTTCCGGCCGGCGGCGACGTCCGCGATGGAGTTGGCGAGCCGGATCACCGCGCGCATCGCCGAGGATCGCCGGATCACGAAGGTCGATCAGATCGTGGAGGAGTTCGCGATCCCCCCGCGTCAGGTGCAGCGCCTCTTCCGCGAGTACGTGGGAGTGACGCCGAAGTGGGTCATCCAACGCTATCGCCTGATCGAAGCCGCCGAGCGACTCGCCGCCGGGGCCGCGGAGGACTTCGCCGGCCTCGCGCTCGACCTCGGATACGCGGACCAGGCCCATTTCATCCGCGACTTCAAGAAGCTCGTCGGCCGCCCGCCAGCCGGATACGCGCGCGCCGTTCAGCGATAATCCACGGCCCATGGCCGACACGCTGAAGGGCTTCTTCTCGCCGGCGCTCGTGCGCCGATTGGCCAAAGAGATCGCGCGCGTTCATCCGGCCTTTCCCGAGCGAGCGTTCGTCCGGAGCGCCACTGCCGGACTGGAGGAGCTCGAGCTTCTCGATCGCGGCAGGCACATCGCGCGCGCGCTCGCGGCGCATCTGCCGAAGGAGTATCCCGCGGCCATCGACGTCCTTCTTCGCTCGCTGGGTCCCGAGCATGCGTCGGACGAGCTTCTCGGCGTCGGGATGGCGCCGTTCTTCTATCTCCCGCACACGATCTTCGTGGCCGAGCATGGACTCGCGCACTTCGATCTTTCGATGCGCGCGCAATACGAGCTGACGAAGCGCTTCAGCGCGGAATCGAGCATCCGCCCCTACATCGCCAACGATCCGGAGAGAACGTTCGGCGTGCTTCGAAAATGGGCGACGGCTGCGAATGCCCACGTGCGCCGTCTCGTGTCGGAAGGGACGCGGCTTCGCCTTCCGTGGGCCGCGCGCGTCGCGTGGCTCGACGCTCATCCCGAGCGCATTCTCGATCTCCTCGAGCTGTTGAAAGACGATCCCTCGACGCTCGTGCGCAGAAGCGTTGCCAACAATCTCAACGACCTCGGCAAAGTGCAACCGAAGTTGTTGACGAGCATCTGCGCGTCCTGGCTGGAGGATGCGTCTCCCGAGCGACGTGCGCTCGTCGAGCACGCGTTGCGAAGCGCGGTGAAGCGAGGCGACGCCGTTGCTTTGCGGCTTCTCGGTTTCGGGAAGAAGGCATCGGTTGCGATCGAGAGCGTGCGGTTCGAGCCGCCGCGCGTTGCGATCGGAAAACGCGTCGCGATGCACTTCGTGCTGCGCAGCAAGTCGGCGAGTCCACAGGATCTGCTCGTCGATGTGGCCGTTCATTTTGTGAAGGCACGAGGCGCGGCAGCGAAGGTGTTCAAGATCAAGCGGGTCACCCTTCCGCCGCGCGGACGTGTGGCGCTCTCGACGAGCTTCTCGCTCGCGGTCCACACGACGCGTGTCCCGCGTCCGGGCACGCACGCCGTCGACATCATCATCAACGGCAAGGCTCACCCTGCCGGCTCGTTCGAGGTCGTCGCCCGCCGATGACGCAGGGCGTGGCTTCAGTCCGCCCTCCAGGCTCCAGGTCAGAATGCGCGGCGCACGGCGTCGAGGATCGCGTCATCGCCGTCGCCGCGCTCCATCGCCGCTTCGACGGCGAGGCTGACGTCGTCGCGGAAAAGGGTTGCCACCGCGGTGACGCGTCCGTTCTCGCGGAACACCGCCGCCGCGTTGTGCTCATCGAGCGATCCGAACAGCTGCACATCATCGGCGCGTTGCGCGTGACCGACGTACGCGAACACGAGGTCGTAGTGCTGGCTCCAGAAGAACGGGATGGAACGGAAGCGCTCGCGCCGGCCCGCGGCGTTGCGCGCGGCCGCCTGTCCCTGCCGCCCCGCGACGACCCAGTGCTCGACGCGTATCGCGCCGCCGCTCGGCTCGTATGGGAATCGCGCCGCGTCTCCCGCGGCGTAGATGTTCTCCGCGCTGGTCTGCAGGAGCTCGTTCACCACGATGCCGCGATCGACCGTGAGGCCGGCCTGCTCGGCCAGCGCGAGATCGAGCTCGACGCCGATCCCCGCCACGAGGAGGTCGAACGGTTCGCTGCTGCCATCGTCGAGAACAACGCTGTCTGTGCGGATCTCCGTCGGACGGCGGCCGAGGCGGAAGCGGACGCCGTGCGCTTCATGCGTGCGGCGCACGAAGTCGCCGATCTCACGTCCCAGGACCTTCTCGAGCGGGCGATCTTCGCTTCCGATGACGGTCACGTCGAGGCCGCGCTCGCGTAGCGACGCCGCGGTTTCGAGACCGATGAAGCTCGCGCCGATCACCAGGGCGCGACGCGCGGCGTTGGCACTCGCGAGCACCGCATCGGCATCCTCCCACGTGCGGAGATAGTGGACGCGCGCGCCGTCGGCGATCGGGATGCCGAGGCGTCGCGGCGTGGCGCCCGGAGCGAGGATCAGCGCACCGAACGCGATCGTCTCGCCGTTGGCGAGATGGATCTCGCTGCGTTTCGCATCGATGCGATCGACGACCGTCGCGAGGCGGAGATCGACGTGCGCCTCCGCGTACTCCGCTTCGCTCCGAAGCGGAATCCAATCCTCCTGCGCGCGTCCGGCAAGATAGTCCTTCGAAAGGTTCGGCCTGTCGTAGGGAAGGCGGCTCTCGCGCGTGAGCAGCGTGACGCGTCCGCCGAAGCCGATGCGCCGCAGCTCGGAAGCCGCGAACGATCCCGCGGCGCCGGCGCCGATGATGACGACGTGTTGCTCTTCCTCCGCCGTCGCCGCAGTCGTTTCGACGCGTCCCCCGGGCAACACGCGCACGACGTCGCCTTCGCGAACCGTCTTGAAAACGCGCAGCGGCCGCATCGCCGGCGCGCGTTCCGGGCTGCCGGTCCTCAGGTTGAAACAGGCGTGATGCCAGGGACAGCGGACGGTGTCGCCGACGATCAAGCCTTCCGCGAGCGGACCGTGGTAGTGCGTGCAGTGCGCGTCCAGCGCGAAGAGCTCGTCGCCCTTGCGCGCGAGCAGCACCTCGTCGTCGCCGACGCGGCCGGCGATCATTCCGCCGTCGGCGAGATCGCCGAAGGGCACGCCTTTTTCGAGATCGGGTTCGCTCATGACTCTCACTCCTCCATCAGGCAGCAGCCCATGCATAAATGATGCGCCGAGAGGACCACGCCGGCGCGGCGCGATCTGCCGTCAGAGCGTTCGGAATCCCGTGATCGCCACGACCGCGCCGCGAGGCATCGCGTTGCCTCCGTCCGGCCAATGACTCGTCGGGCCCTTCGTCTCGAGCTCCGCGGAATGACCGCCGGGATGCTGTGCTGCGATGAACATCGTCGAGCCGTCCGGCGTCCAGCACGGTCCGGTCAACTCGCATTCGATCGGTCCGACCGCGAAGCGATACACCGCTCCGCCCTGGTAGTCGCGCGGCAGGTAGAAGAGCGAGTTGTTGCCGAGGAAGGAGTAGATGCCGCGGCCGACGCTGTCGTTGGACACGTCGGTGCACATCCAGAGATTGCCGGCGTCGTCGAAGAGGAGATTGTCGGGACAGGAGAAGCCGCTCTGCGGACCGCCGGTGGCGAAGACGCTCCACTCGAACTCCGTCGCGGCGGGATCGTCGTTGCGCTCCACGAGACGGACGATGTGGCCGTAGAAGTTGCCGTGCAGCGCGTTGTTGGTCATGGCGATGAAGACGCTGCCGTCGCGCGGATGGATCTCCAGGTCCTCGGGACGATCGACCGGAGTCGCGCCGGCGTCGATCGCGGTCTTGCGCGAATCGGCGAGCGCCTCCGCGGACGAGTCGAGAAGGATCCAGCGTCCGGTCGAGAAATCGGCGGCGTAGAGTCGGCCGCTTTCGAGGATCGCGAGGTTCGCGGCGCGGTCGCGCGGATCGCGCAGCTTGCGATCGGCGATGAACTTGTAGACGCACGAGTCGCGCTTGTCGTCGCCCATGTACGCGACGACCGTGCCGTCGTGGCCTACGCGGATGCCAACGTTCTCGTGGCGCATTCGTCCCATCGCCGTGTGCTTGCGCGGCGTTGCTGCAGGATCGTAAGGATCGATCTCCACGATCCAGCCATAGTGGCGGCGTGCGTAGATCTTCGGATCCCACTCCAGGCCGCCTTCGAGGAAATCCTGAAAGTTCTCCTCGCAGCTCAAGACCGTGCCCCACGGCGTGACGCCGCCCGAGCAGTTCGCGAACGTGCCGATCGCGATCGGCCCGCCGTCGATCATTGCCGCGGCGCCGGTGAGACGAAACTCGGTGCGCGCGTCGTAGCGACGATTCAAGCGGCGGTCCTTCACCAGTTGCCACCGTTCGTCTTTGCGAACGATGTGGCTCACGCTCATGCCGACTTCCGTGTGCTGGTCTGCGCCTTTCTGCAGGAAGCGCGGATCGACGTACTCGTGATTGACGACCAGCAGCCCCTCGCTGCTCGAAGCGTTGCGCGGCGCGTAGCCCGCGTGAGCGCGCGTGAGATCGAATCCGTGCTCGAGCAGATCGATCGGCATGAACGCCGTGAAATCGGGATCGCAGCCGAACGTGCCGTTGCCGAGGTCGTCGTGCCAGCGCAGCAGCACCTGCTGTCGGTATCCCTTCGCGACGAGAAACTCGTCCGCCTTCGATGGTGGCAGGGGCTCGAACGGAAGGCGGAGAGAAGCGCTGCGCTTCGGCATCGCCTGCAACTCGAGCGGCAGCGTCGCGGCCGCGGCGCCGAGCGCGCCGCCGCGAAGAAACGTGCGGCGCGTTGCTCGGGCGGAGAAGAGGTCGCGCCAGCTCATGAGGAATGAAGAAGAGCAGGGTAACGTGAACACCGCTCTCAGCGCATGTGAAGGCGGCGCGAAATCAGAAAAAATCGCGCTCCGGCCGCGTCCCTTGACGAGAGCTTCACACGCAGCTCACCGGAGCTGCGGCGCGTCCTCGTACGCTCCGGCCACAGGCATGAGCACGATGACCACCGACGCGCAGAGCGGCGCATTCTCGTCGGGCGAAGAGCTGTTCTTGCGGCTGGCGCAGGAATGACCTCACGCCGAGACCCAACCTCACGGAAGTGGTTGGCAGGCGAGGGACTACGGCGCATCGCCTCTGCCGGTACCGATCCATCGGAAGAGCAGCGTGGCCGCCAGCGCGCCGAGAAGTTGCGCGGCGATGAAGCCCGGAACTCCCGCGGGCGCAATCCCCGAAAACGTGTCGGTGAGTGCGCG
This sequence comes from Thermoanaerobaculia bacterium, assembly GCA_035999335.1. GTDB lineage: Bacteria > Acidobacteriota > Thermoanaerobaculia > Gp7-AA8 > Gp7-AA8 > QHVT01. The sequence continues at coordinate 19,893 of DASYGV010000190.1, forward strand.
AGCGATCGTTACGGCGGGGTTCGCGAAGCTGGTGCTCGACGTGAACCAGTAGGCGGCGGTGATGTACGCAGCGACGGTCAGCGGGACGACCGCCGCGCGTTTGCCGGTGCCGTGGACGACGACCAGCAGCCCGAACGTCGCGAGGAACTCGCTGAAGAGCTGCGCGAAGCCGACGCGATCGTGGCGAGAGAGTGTGACCAGCGGCAACTCGAACATCACGTGCGCAGCGGCCACGCCGCCGACGGCGCCAACGATCTGCGCCACGATGTAGCCCGGCACGCGACGCCACGCAAAGCCGCCCTCGACTGCGGCGGCGATCGAGACGGCAGGGTTGAAGTGCGCTCCTGAGATCGGGCCGAAGGTGAAGATCAGCGTCACGAGCATGGCGCCCGTTGCGACGCTGTTGGCGAGCAGCGCGAGCGCCATGTTCCCGTCCGCCAGCCGCTCGCCCATGATTCCCGAGCCGACCACGGCCGCCACCAGCAGGCCTGTTCCGATTCCTTCGCCGACGATCGCGCGCATGACGCGCGTGATATTCGCACGAGCGAATATAAGTTCGCCACTGTCACTCCATCAACGCCGCGTTCATCTGATCGGTGACCCGCATCACCGGCCCATCGAACACCACCGCCGGCGGCATCGTCGCTTCCCATCGCGCACCCTTCGGGTAGATCGCGACGAGATCCCACAGGATGCCGTCGCTCACGCAGCATTCCTCCTTCGGCTGCGGGGCTCGAGCATCTCGCTTCATCACGCTCGCGAGCACGTGACCCTCGTCCCAGTAGTGCCGCGCGCGCGTGTCCGGGATCCGTCGTAAGACGCCGGTCGTCGGAGCCATGAAATCGGATCGGAGAATCGGTTCCCAAACGACGAAGACCCGCATCTTCGTCGTGGCATGCTGCTGCAGAACTTCTTCGGCTGCGGAGGCCCCCCGCAGACAGCCGGGTCACGTGGGGGAGAGGAGCAGGATCATTCGCGGCTGGTCCGCCGCAGCGTTGAAGTCCGCGCGCAACCGGTCGAGATTTGCCGCGTTCAGCTCCGCGAGAGGCGGTTGTCCCGGCGCCGTACGATGACCGCCGAATTTGTACCACGCCGCGGCAATCAGTAGCGCCGCGATCACGGCGACGAGCGCAATCTTTCGACCTTTCTTCATGTCCGCGCCTCGCCGCTACTGCTCGTTGTCCAGCGGGCGGTAGCCGAGGTCGATCACCTCGCGCAGTGCATCCAACCCCGAACGATCGAGCTTTGCGTGCTCGGCGATGCTCGTCGCGTCTTGCTCGACCTGACATCCGCCGCGGTCCCAGCAGGAGCTCATGATCGCCTTCACGAGCGCTGCATTTTGCGTATCCGTGACCGGCACGCGCTTGGCGAGACGGCGCACCAGACGCTCGGCGATGATCGCCGACTCTTTCCTGCTCAGCTCATCGATCGATCCCGAGTCGAACCATCCGTGATTCGTGCGAAACGACGCAAGCAACTCTGCGCGCGTCTTCTCGTCGATCGCGTTCACCGCCAGCCCGTGCGGTCCGAGGATCTCGTTCAACTGATCCGGCGCGGGCGCCGCGGCCGTTTGCGTCCATCCGACCGCGAGACGGGTGCCGGCCTCGTTGACCCACGCGGCAGCGACACGCTTGTCAGCCGTCAGTGTCGCGAGGACGCGTTTCGCGCGACTGCCGCAGCCGAGCTTCGGCGCGGAAGGGCACGTGAGCGCGATGTCGTAAAACGCGACGGCTTGCTGCTGTGTCTCGCCGCCTGCAGAGCCCACGAGGAGCGCGAGCGGAAGAATGACTGCGAGGACTGTTTTCATCGGAAGGTTCCTTCTTGACGATGACGATTCACGACGGAAGAAGATCGGCAATCGCACTCGCGATCGCCTGCGGAAACAGGATCACGATCGCGACGATCGCCGCGCTGATCCAGAGGATCGCAAGCGTCGCCGGGCTTCGTCGTTCGCAGGACTTCCGGCGATACACCTGTACGAATCCAACGCTCACGAGAACGACCGAGGCGCCGAGCAACCATGGCCGGAGCTGACCGACGACGGCCGCAACGCTCGCCGTTGCCGCAGCGGCGGCGAACCCGATCGGCAGACAGCACAGCAACGTGGCGACTGCGCTCGTCACCGCGGCGATCGGCGTGACGTGTTCGGCGTGCTTCATCAGCTCGTCCCTACGAAGATTTCAGCACCGCCGCGAGAGCCTTCGTCACGCGGTCCAGTCGCTGATCGTCCGAGCCATCCATGCACGTGCTCACGCACGAACGCATCTCACTGTCGATCAGCGACGCCGCCGTCTGGTTGAGCGCCGCTTTCACGGCCGCGATCTGAATCAGAATCTCATCGGCGCACCGATGGTCGATGACCATCTGACGGATACTCCGGACGTGGCCCTCCGCGCGTGCGAGGCGATCGGCCAGCGCTTTCTGCGCTTCCGGCGTCAGGTATTCCGCGGGCTCTACTGCTTTTTTTCGAGCTGCCACTTCTTTCCTCCTCATCACACCGCGCAGCAGGATGCTGATGTTTCGGTCTGGTCGATGGCACGTTCCACCCGGACGAAATCCCCAAGGCAGCATGCGCCTTTAGGGTTCTTCACCTCGCACGCGCAGTGTCCCGCCTGCACCTCGTTCGCGATCATCTCCCTCGCTTCTCGAGCACGGTCTGTATCGCAAAGGAAGCCCGCATTCACGCCGAAGCAGTAGCACACCGGGACGTCAGCATCGTCCGGATGCTTCGCGTAAACCCGTACCACGAGCTCGGCCTCCGTGACGCTGAATTCTCCAGCGGCATCGAAGTAGACGATCGGGCAATGCACGGTTGCGCAGTATCGCGGCTGTGCCGGAATGCCGCGACGAAGTCCGTCCGGCGTGAGAAGCGCCTTCAGCGTAATGCGGTCGACGGCCGCTCCGGCCTGACCGCACTGCGGGCACTGCGACGCCCGTTCCGTCACGCCCCTCCCTTGGTCGTTCCGAGAAGGTTCGCCACCTTGCCGACGAACACACTCGGGTTCAGGCACACGCGCTGATCCGCTCCCGTTTCGGCGCGGAGTTGATGCATCCAGAACGTCGGCGCTGGCGGGTTGTCGCCCGTCCATCGAACTCCAGGTCCGTAGAGGAGGTACACGTCCCACGCAGAGCTCTTCAGTCCGAGAGTCTTCGCCAGGAGCGCGCCGGAGGCGCGTTCCCCGTCCCACTGTTGTGCGACTCGCGCGTCAACGAAGCTTCCAGCCTGCGCCCCGGCGGCCTGCTCGGAATCGGTCGGAAGCATCGGCAACCACACGACGAAGCCCTTCAGACGCGGGTCGTTCGGATACTTCGAGAAAACAGTTTCGACGACGCGCTGCCCTTTCTCGCACGCTCCGCAAGTAGGGGAGAGGAGAGCTACGACGCGAACCCGATCGCTGGCGCGGTTGAACTCTGCGCGGAGATCGGTCGAACGATACGTCGCAAGGGGAACGGCCTTCGCGGCGACCGACGCGCTCTTCGGGATGGCACACGCTGTTGTTGCCACTGGCGCGGCCGTGTTGCTCGCGGGTCGGACGCCCGTGCCGTCCACGACAGTCACCTTGTACGAAAGCGCATCGGCGACGGCGGTTGCGATCTTCGCAGGCGTCGTCTTCGCCGACTCGTACGATACGACCGCACGCTTCTCCTCATACGACACTTTCGCATCCGTCACGCCCGGCGTCTTCTGCAGTACGAGCTTGACGGCCGTCGCGCATCCGCCGCAGGTCATGCCTTCGACGTGAAGCGTGGTGGTAGACGTCGTCGCCGCCGCCTGCTCGACGCCGAACAGCAGAAGCACCGCGATGACGCTCTTCGCTAAATTTCTCATGAACCGATCTCCCTATCCGAGAACCCACGCTGACCAAGTGGGGAATGTGAACACGATGATGGCTGTGGCGGTCGCCAGCCAAAGAGCAATGCGGTTGAACTTCTGGACGCGATCCGGTCCCTGCGTCGCGCAGACCGAGCCGGGATCGCACTCCACGGTTGGCTTGTACGTCGCGTAAAAGGCAACCGCGAGAAGTGCTACCGTCACCAAACCAAAGACCGGTCGCAACGGTTCATATTTCGCGAGCGCCGCGAGGCTCGTCATGCCGAACATGACCGCGACGATGGGACCGATACAGCAGATGGACGCTCCCAGCGCCGTCGCAACGGATGCTGCCATGCCGATGCGGGCCACGCGCGTCTGTTTCCCTTGATCCATACCGGGTCTCCGACTATCCCCCTCGGGGGGATATGGTACTCCGACGAACAAACCCAGGTGAAGGTTCTTTCCTGCCTCTCATGACGCGGCACCTTCGCCGAGATGCGGACTTCCATCGAACAGCAGAATACGCTTTCGGCCAATGGATCGGCCGCGATGTCGGTTCCAAGATCGCCGTGCGAAACTCTTGCGAACGCACGCCGTGAGCATATCCCCCCGGGGGGGACTTGCTTCTACCGATGGAGGGGCCTAATATTTCCTTCTATCAGGAGAGTTTTCGACGGCACGCGCGACGCAACGCTTGCAGTCGGTACGCATGAAGGCCGTACTCATTTCGACGTACGAAGTAGGCCGACAACCATTCGGATTGGCTTCGCCTGCCGCCTGGCTCGAGCGGGAGGGTGTCGATGTCACCTGCCTCGATGTCTCACGGCAACCGTTCAATCCGTCATCGGTCACGGACGCCGACCTCGTGGCGTTTTACCTCCCGATGCACACGGCCACGCGCCTCAGCCTGCCGCTGCTGAAGCAAGTCGAGGGCGCGAATCCGCATGCGCACATCTGCGCTTACGGCCTCTACGCTCCGCTGAACGCTGATCTCCTCCGTCTTCATGGTGCGCGTACGATCTTCGGCGGCGAGTTCGAGACTCCGCTGACAGCGCTCGCTCGGCAGATCGCGTTGGGCGCGCCGGTGCCTGAGAATTCCGACCTCATTTCACTTCCGCGCCAGCAGTTCATCGTGCCGCAGCGCGACGGTCTGCCCGCGCTCGCGGAGTACGCCCAACTCACGCTGCCGGACGGCACGAAGCGAATCGTCGGGTACACCGAAGCGAGTCGCGGCTGCAAGCATCTCTGCCGTCACTGTCCGATCGTGCCCGTCTACGGCGGAACGTTTCGCATCGTGCAGCGCGACGTGGTGCTCGCCGACATCCGTGCACAAGTCACGGCGGGTGCGCAGCACATCACGTTTGGTGATCCCGACTTTTTCAACGGCGTCAAACATGCGACCGACCTGGTCCGGGCGCTTCACGCAGAATTCCCGGATCTCTCCTATGACGTGACGATCAAGGTCGAGCATCTTCTAAAGCACCGCGATGTTCTCGATCTGCTTGCGACAACCGGATGCGCCTTCGTTACATCGGCGGTCGAAGCCGTTGACGACGATATCCTCACGATTTTCGACAAACGCCATACCCGCGCCGATTTCGTCGAGGCCGTCGATGTGTGCCGAGCGGCGGGGCTGAATCTGGTTCCCACGTTCGTCGCGTTCAACCCGTGGATCAGCGTCACCGGCTATGCGACGTTGCTCGAGACGCTGGTCGATCTCGATCTGATCGAGAGCATCGCGCCGATTCAATTGTGCATTCGCTTGCTCATCCCTGCCGGCTCGCGGCTGCTGGAGTTGCCGGAGGTGCAGCAGCTCGTGGACCCGTACGATCGGACCGCGCTCGTCTACCCGTGGGCGCATCCCGATCCTGCGGTGGACCGGTTGCAGAAGGGCGTCGAGAAGATCGTGCATGACGCTTTGGCGGCGGGAGCGTCGCGGCGCACGATCTTCGATCGTGTTCGGCTGTACACGTGGGACGTTCTCGGACAGCAGCCGCCGAGTGAATTGGATGCGGCACCCGACCGCACGCAAGTGCCCTACCTGAACGAACCCTGGTATTGCTGAGCGGAACCTATGACGGAACAGGTTGTTCCGGTCTGACTCGAGCGATTCACGAAGAGAAGGAGCATTGCCATGCGATTCAAGATGACCAAGAAGCTGGACGCGATTTTCACTTCCTGTTCTGAGAAGAGCCTCGATCCGGAGACCACGGCGCTCGTCACGTTCGCCGCTCAACTCGCGCACGGTCAGGAGGCCGCCATCGACGTCGCGAAACTCTCGCGCTCCGTCAAGGATGTCGCCAAGCTGCATCGCGCCGCCTGCCTCGCCGCGTGCACTTCGGGTCCGGCGGTGGCCGAACGATTCGCGAAAATTGCGAGAGCCGGCAAGTGGAAAGGCGCGACGACCGCCCTCAAGTTCTCGTCATGCAATGATCAGACGCTCGAAAAGAAGACGCACCATCTGGTCAGTCTTGCGGCGTGCCTGGCGAGTGCCTGCGAATGCGCGAGCGGTCACATCGTCCAAGCGCGGAATGCAGGGGCTACCGACGAGGAACTTGCACGCACGGCGTGTCTCACAGCATGCGTGGCAGGCGAGCGGACCAAATACGCGTTCCTCGCTCACCTCGAAGAGATGCGCGAGTGCCGTTCCTGCGTCTGTTGAACTGAGCCCAGATCGCCATCGTCGCCGAAGACGTTGCGCGGCGTTCCAAGCCATGCCGTGAGCTCGCCTCGCGGTCGCACGACTGCTGTGCGGTCGTCTTCGAAACCGATCTCCGGAGGCGATGCGTGACTGAGGAAGTGCGTGGGCGCGGCGGTCAGGCCGTACGCGCCCGCATTCGGGAACGCGAGGATGTCTCCTGCTGTCAGCGGTGGCAGCATCGCCCCTTCTGCGAGAACATCCGTAGGAAGGCATAGGCAACCGAGGACATCCACCGCCGCCAAGGGCTTTCGACGAGGATCGTTTAGAACGACGGGCGGCTGGGCAGTCGTGCACAGCCCGATCTCGCAGAGATCCGCACGCTGATGAGATCCTCCATCGACCACGACAGCTGACTGCGGGCTCGGACGCGTCGCAACCACGGTCGTCAGATACCAGCCCGCTTGCGCAACCAGATATCTTCCAAGCTCGATTGCTAGTCGTGCCGGCGCGATTCTCGCGGCCACGCGCTCGAGAGCCGCAGCCACCGCATCCAGATCGAGCTCGCGCTCTTGCGATCCGTAGGGAACGCCGAAGCCCCCGCCCAGATTGACGATCGTGGGGACGAGGTGGAGCTCATCCGCCGCGCGGCACGCAAGCGCCACCGCTTGCTCGAGATGCGACACGACGGCGCCGGCATCGAGAATCTGCGACCCTGCAAACACGTGGAATCCGCGGACGTCGAGCGATTCCGTGGCGCGAAGAATCGCGTCGCATTCGGCGAGCTCCTCGACTCCAATGCCGAAACGCGATGCGTGGCCGGCCGGCATGCATGCCGCGACTTTGTAGTCCGGCCGGAGCCGCAGGAGCACAGGCGCGCCCTCCTCGGCGCTGCATCGCCGAAGCTCGCTCAGTGAATCAACGGACAGCGTCATGCCCGGATGCGTGCGCGCAAGCTCCAGGACTTCCGGGGAGTGGTATGGACCGCTGACGAAGATGTTCGCCGGCGAGATTCCCGCAGACAGCGCCGTCATGATCTCCGAGGCCGACACGACATCCGCGCCCACTCCATGTGCCGCCATCACCGCGCAGATCGACAGATTCGGATTTGCTTTGAGCGAGTAAAGGAGTGACGCACCCGCTGGCAGCGCGTGATGCGCGCGTTCAATTTGTCGGCGAATGCGGCCGATGTCGTACGCATACGCCGGCGTTCCGTACTCGGCCGCGATCCGTCGGAGAACGTCCATCGACAGAGCCTAGCACTCGCAACAGCTCGTCTGACACGCTTCCGTGGAAGGCGCGAAGCCGAGCTTCCTCGCGAGCCGTCCGGGTGCCGGAAGACGCGGATCCACCAGCGTGTCAGCTTCCGTGCAACCAGCCTCCGCGAGGACGACGAACGCGGCCCGCATGAGCGCAACGGCGATGTTCTTTCCGCGTGCATCAGGGATCACGCCGACGCGTAGCAAATGTCCCGTTTGTCCGGTTCGTGACGCCAAAAGGAACCCGCCACCCTCGTGAATCAGCCAGAGGCCGGGATTCGAGTCCCCTTCCTTCCCTTCCTCCACGCAGCGGACACAGGCCAGCGCCTGCTCTCGTGCATCGTCGGGGGGCAGCTCGGGATGGTAGGCCGCCGCGACGAGAGGTAGGAGCTGCGCGCGTGCGTCTTCGACGGAGAGTCCACCTAGCGTGCGAACGCCCGCGGGGATGGACCTCTCCGACTCGTCGCTGAGCGCGCGGACGAGTCGCTCACATTCGAGCGGCTCCATTTCGAGCTCCATGCAGTCGCTCGCCTCGGCGAGTGCGCGCTGCACGTCTTCGAACGTGTCGCCCGCCGCGGTGATGAAGCCGATGTAGCAGCTCTGCTCCGGGAACGGGAGGATCACATCGCCCTTACTCGAATTGATGATGACGTCCTGAATCCCCGGCACGGCGCGCGCCGCTTCGGCGCCGTCGAGCGCGATCATTCGTCCTTCAGCTGGAATCGGTAGCATCAGCGCGCCGGCCGCACGCGACAGCACGCGTGGGCGCGCAATGTCTTCACCTGCTGCCAAGCGCAAAATGAGCTCGTGAACGTCGATCGGCAGGAGCGCACGGAACACACGTGAACAGGCGCCGCCGATGAGTCGGCCGGCGAGTTCGAGGACAACCGGACCTTGGTCACCGATCCGGATCTCGCAATGGGCGAGGCCGGTCTGAAGTCCGACAGCCTGCGCCGCGCGCACCGCCAGTTTCTCCAGTTCTGCGATGCGCCCCGCGTCGAGTCGCGGCGGTGTGACGTAAACCGTCTCCTCGAAGAATGGGCCGAATAGAGGATCAGGCTTTTCGAAGACGCACAGCGGTTGTACGCGGCCGGCCCGGATGAACAGCTCGACCGAGTACTCGGCGCCGTGAACATAGCGTTCGACGAGTTGCGCGGATGCCGACCGTCCGTCCGTATCGAGGCCGTACTCACGCACGATGCGGCAAACGCGCCGGTACGCTTCACGCAGTTCGCCAGGTGAGTTTGCGCGTATCACGCCTTGGCTCGCCGATCCCCGCGTCGGCTTCACGACGACCGGATATCCGATGCGCTCAGCCCACGCTAACGCGTCCGCTTCGCCCGAGGCGAGGTGATAGTCCGCGATCGGCACGCCTGCCGCGCGGAAGCGCTCCTTCATCATCGGCTTGTCGCGCGCGGCATCGGCTGCATCCGTTGGATTGCCCGTCAGCCCGCAAGCCGCCGCAATTCGCGCCACGATCGGCACAGCCTGATCGTCGTATCCGAGGACAGCGTGCAACGGTCGTTCGGCATGAAGCTCCCGCGCCCGTGCCACGACGGACTCCATTACTGCGAACGGTGTCAAGACGACTCGATCAGCAAGCTCCGGTGGCAGGCCGCATGGTTGGCGTTCGGCGAGGACACTAACCTCAAACCCCAAGCGCTTCGCCGCCGCGAGAGGGTCGCTCGGCACGCATGCCTGACCACCGAAAACGAAAAGGACATGCGATGCAGTCGATGTTGCTGCCGAAGTCGTCATGCCGATGCTGATGCCGCCGGCGCCAGCTTCGCACGATGATACTTCTCCAGCTCCCGATTCGCGTTCACCAGTCGCTCCACCTTCTCGACGATTGTCGGCAGATCGGCCGCGCGGATCGTGAAGTAAAGCTCATCGTCGCTCAAGCCGGTGTACACCCGGTTGCCGATGCAGCCAAGGCTAGTCACGCCTTCCTTCGCTTGAAGCGTAGCCGGAATCATCGCGCAGGCTGGCCGGCCCATCGCTGGACTGGTCGGTCCGAGGCAGGCGGCGCTCGCCGTTTCCGACAGCACCATGATCTGTCGCGCGTTTCCCCGAACGATCACGACATCGGGCTCGAACGGGGTCGTCTCCAACGGCGCATACAGGCCAACGCCGAACGGACCTTTGAGCGTCGGAATACCGGGCACCTCCTCCATGCGGAGGTAGTCGAGTCCGACCATGAGCCCGATCGTCTCATTCAGCTCCGTAGCCTTCGCCTCGGAAAGCGTGACGCCATGCGTGTAGGCGCCGATCGGGCAGTTCATGTGATCCTCAGCGGTCGTGTAGAAGACCTGTCCTTCGGCCGCCAGTCGCCAGTACGCACAGCCTGCCGGCGCCGCAGCGCCGACGTGCGGGATACCCGTCGGTGCTTCGTCGCGGAACGCGATCGCGACCGGCCGAGTAGTGAGCCCAAGTGACCCCTGCAGACGACTTCCAAACTCGCGATAGTCCATCGCTTCCTCCTGTCGTTGATGAAGCAAGCGACGACGACCCTCGACACCCCACAGTGCGGGCGCTCGGGAGCAGACGTCGGGATTCACTAAAGGAGTGCCGGAAGGAGGTGTTTCCCTACCCCATCCCGCGGTCGATTTTCACGTCGAGCTTTGGCCTTCGGCCCGCTCACGCTTCGCACGGCGGCGATGACGTGAAGGAGTTCATCGCCGCGGAACTCGGGCTCCGCGGCGTGCGAGATCGCCGGCTGTTACGCCGTGTGGATGTCAAGTCACAGAGACTCTACTGAACTTTGATCCGCGAGCTTCCCCATGCACCGGTCGACATCTCTTCGATCGAAACGACGACCACCGACGTCGCAGGGGGCAGATCGAGAGGCGTCCTCAGGCGGAATTCACCATTGGCGAGTTGGTACCCGGCAAGGTTACGGTTCACCACGAACGACTCGCTCGGCGGAACGAGAACGGCCAGCGTGAACCGGAAGTCTCCCTTCGTGAGGTCGGGGATCTTCGACACGACGCGCAGCGTTCCTTGTCTCCGGGCGGTGTTCGAGGTCCATTCCACGGTGGCTTCCACCGGCAGATCGCCGGTGAATGCGCCTTCCTGAAGCTGCCCGAGCGCCCGTTGCTCGGCCATCTCGTCCGGCGTCGCCGAAGACGCCCAGCGCGCCGAACGGACTTTCAGGTTTTTGTCGCGGGCTCGCAGCTCGATCTTCACCGCTTTGCCATCGGGTTTGCGGTCGACTTGATACGTGATCCGCAGCCGATCATCGATCCTCTCGATGGCCCGGGCAATCTTGCCGGAGTTCGCGACGACTTCACCGCCGGTCTCTTCCGCAACCTCCGTGAGCGGCTCGATCGCCCGATAAAAAACCGCCCTCGGCCCCGACTGCGGCTGGGAGACGGCGTTCCTGTGCATGCGTCCCTGGCCGGTCGTCGACGCCGGGTCGTCGATCCATCCATCGGTCAAGGTGTCACCCATGACGCTCACCGTCATCCATCCAGCGGCGGCGAGGGACTTTGCCATCTTCGTGGACGAGTCGCTGAGGGCCGCCTGCGCCACGTAGCTCTTCAGCTCCAGCTCATCGCCTTTATTGAGGTGCGAGGAGTAGTACTCCAGCGGATCGAGATCGTAGCCATCCGTGACCATCATCAGCGTCCTCGGAGCATAGCGGTTGTAGTTGCTCAGATACGCGATCAGATTGCGCCGGAACTTATTGACGAGCATGACCTCCTGCTCGATGTAGGGTTTGACGATCTTTATGTCGATCGCCGTGACGTTGGCGGACATGTTGGATTTGTCGGGGGGGGGCGGCATTTTGACGGCTCGATCGCCCACCATTTCGAAGCGCGGCGGTGCGGTCGTCTTGATGGTTTCGAGCGACTGCGTGTTCTGCACGTATCTCATGAACTCGAGGCGATGCAGCGCAATCTGGTTGGCGCCGCCGCTCGTCGCCACGGTGTCCAGGGCCTTGCGAACGGCTTCGGCATCGCGGCTGTTCTGGAGCAGCGGGGTCGGCCGCGGATTGGCGAATATCACGTCGACCGTTCCCATCCGCACGAGCATGTCCACATGTTTGCTCAGCTCTTTCGCGGTCTGCCTGCGTCCTCTTCCGTTCGAGAGATCGGTCTCGAAGTAGAGAACGGTCTGCCATGGGCGCAGTGTGCGCGAGGCTGACGCCGGAGCCGATGCCTCCGGCTGCGCTGCCGCCGCGCGTTCCGCTCGCAGATAGTCCACACCGATGACCTTCCTCTCGACGCCATCCTCGATGACGATGAAATCGTCCGGGGTCAGACCGGGAGGCAGTTTCCCGGCGGAGTCCCGTACGTCCGCAACCACATCGATCGCGGTGACGTAGACCTGCGGTTCGACGTGTACCGGCTGCTGCTGGGCGAATGCGGTGAGACCACAGAGGAGAAGGAGAACGGTTGGGCGCATGGCGTGGATTATCCACCCGCTACCCGACAACATTCGGTTACATAGACGTTGAAGTGCCAGTCGCCAGGCCGCAATAGCCACGAAATCCGGCACATCCGGCTCTCCGCGGCGAGCTCTGCTACTGAACTTTGATCCGCGAGCTTCCCCACATGCCGGTCGACATCTCCTCGATCGATATGACGACGACTGACGTTGCAGCGGGCAAGTCGAGGGGCGTCCTCAGTCGGAATTCACCATTGGCGAGTTGGTACCCGGCGAGGTTACGGTTCACCACGAACGACTCACTCGGCGGAACCAGAACGGCCAGCGTGAACCGGAAGTCTCCCTTCGTGAGGTCGGGGATCTTCGACACGACGCGCAGCATTCCTTGTCTCCGGGCGGTGTTTGCGGTCCATTCCACGGTGGCTTCCACCGGCAGATCGCCGGTGAATGCGCCTTCCTGCAGCTGCCCGAGCGCCCGTTGCTCGGCCATCTCGTCCGGCGTCGCCGATGACGCCCATCGCGCCGAGCGGACTTTCAGGTTTTTGTCGCGGGCTCGCAGCTCGATCTTCACCGCTTTGCCGTCGGGTTTGCGGTCGACTTGATACGTGATCCGCAGCCGATCATCGATCCTCTCGATGGCCGCGGCAATCTTGCCGGAGTTCGCGACGACCTCACCGCCGGTCTCGACCGCCATGTCCGTGAGCGGGTCGGTCGGCTGAAGAAGGATCGCCCTTGGCCCCGACTGCGGGTTGGAGAGGATGAACTTGTGCACGCGCCCCACGCTGGACGTCGACGCGTCGTCGATCCATCCAGTGGTCAATGTGTCGCCCATGACGCTCACCGTCATCCATCCAGCGGTGGCCAGGGACTTCGCCATCTTCGCAGACGATTCGCTCAGACCTGACTGCGCCACGTAGTTCCTCAGTTCCATCTCATCTTCTTTTTTGAGATTCGACGAGTAGTACTCCACCGGATCGAGATCATAGCCATCCGTGACCATGATCAGGGTCCGCGGAGCGTACCGGCTGTAGTTGCTCAGCCACGTCATCAGATTTTGCCGGAACCGGTTGACGAGTTGGACCTCCTGCTGGATGTAGGGGCGGACGGTCTTCACTTCGACCGCGTCGATGCCTGCGGCCATGTTGGATCTCGGGGGTTCCTGTTCGACCGGTCTGCCGGTGATGTCCAGGACCACGCGCTTCGGTGCGGTCGCCTTGATGGCTTCGAGCTGGGTCACGCTCTGCGCGTAGCTGAGGAACTCGATGCGATGCAGGGCCAGCTGGTTGACGCCGCGGCTCGTCTCCACGGTCTGCAGGGCCTTGCGGACGGCTTCGGCGTCGCGGCTGTTCTGGAGCAACGGAGCCGGCCGCGGATCGGCAAAAATCACGTCGACCGTTCCCATCTGCACGAGCTTGTCCACATGTTTGCTCAACTCTTTGGCGGTCTGCCTGCGCCCTCTTGCGTTCGAGAGATCGGTCTCGAAGTAGAGAACGGTCTGCCATGGGCGCTGTGTGCGCGGGGCGGGCGGAGCCGAAGCCGATTCCCCCGGCTGCGCTGCCGCCGCGCGTTCCGCACGCAGATAGTCGACCCCGATGACCTTCCTCTCGACACCATCCTCGATGAGGATGAAATCGTCCGGGGTCAGCCCGGGAGGCAGTTTTCCCGCGGAATCCCGCACGTCTGCGACGACATCGATTGCAGTGACGTAGACCTGCTGCGGCGCTGCGACTTGTACCGGCTGCTGCTGGGCGGATGCGGTGAGCGCAAAGAGGAGAAGGGAAACCGTTGGGCGCATGGCGTGGAGTGGCTTTGCACCTAAAGTCGCTCCTGCACATAAAGTCGGACGCCTGCACATAAAAGGTAAGCTATGCCCGTAACTCGCGAAACCTGCAAGGCTTGCTGGGCGCCGAGCGCGGTGGGCTTCAACGTCCCCGACGAGATATGGAGAGCCGTGCGGCCGGAGGGGCTCGCAGGGGATGTGCTGTGCCTCGCGTGCTTCACCCGTCTCGCCGACGAACAGTTGATCGTGTGGGATGAGCAGATCGAGTTTCATCCCGTCTCTCTCGCCACTCACTTGGGAATACGCGAGCCGGGACACGCCCGGCTCGCGCGCGGATAGGCCAGATCAAGACGTGCAGTTCCCGTCGCGATCCTTCGCCTTGCACTCGTTGCACAAGTCTCCACTCGTAGGCTTGTCTCTGCGCGAGTCGTAGTCGGACTTCGGGTCGTTGTTGCAGTTTCGGCACCAGTGCCACGTATCGCTGCCGCGGCGTTTGCGGTATTCGGCCATTTCGGTATCACCTCCCTTCTCCGGAAAGGGAGGGTTCCATGAGAGGTGTTTCCCTACCCACGACTCGTATTTCTCGGGTCCGTCACGGCTTCGATGATTGCCGCCACTCTCCAGAGTTGCCGCACCTGTTCCGCGTCGAGCGCATAGCCGCGTTCCGCGAGCAACCATCCTACTGTGTGCCCGGTCGCGTGCGTGATCCGTACTACCGTTTCGAACGCCGGCCGCGCGTGCGCCGCGTTCAGGACACGGGAGAGTGTCTCAGGTGCGATCCCCGCTTCGTACGCGATGGCGCTGTGTTTCCGCCCGCTGCGTTGCACGGCGGTGCGGAGACGGGTGCGCCAGTCGTTCACGTCCGCCGCCGCTCAGCACCGCCCTGCATCTTTTTCAGCACGCTATCGAACCGCTCTAGGACTTCCATCGTCGTGCCGCTGGCGAATGTGATGGTCGTGCCGCCCTTGTGTCTTTCGAAGGTCTCCACCTGAAGTACGTTGATGGCGGTGACCATCACCGTTTCTCGCTCAGTCAGGGTCACGAATGGCACCTTGCGCGCCATGTCAGCGTACCTCCCGTCGTCGATTTCCGCCGCGCTGGCTTCCTTGGACCGCTTCCCCATGCAGCTCTATAGGGTATGCTCTCCAGAGTATCGACGCAAGGTCACAGCTTCGATTCAATGAAGATGTGACCGAAGCCGAGACATTCGGGGAACGTATCCGCGTCTTACGCGCAGAGCGCGGACTGACTCAGGAACGCCTTGCCGGGAAGGCCGATCTCACGACCGGCTTCGTCAACGCCGTCGAGCACGGGCGCAAGATCGCGAGCTTGACGACCATCCTGAAGCTCGCGCGCGGGTTGGAAGTTCCGCCTGCCGAGTTGTTCCGGCCGTTCGACAAGCGGCGGTAGCGGCCTACTCGGTGTCGCTAGCCTCGATTCCGCAGAAAGACGACTTCGCGCCACTCGCCTCGCGGAGCGCCCTAGCACGCTCCGATGGAGTCATGGAACGCATACGCGAAAGAAACCGCCGAATGCTAGCTTCCTGCGATAGCTCGGGGGCGATCTCCGTCCTTGGGTTCTGCGGGCACGGGGCGGCGACGCGCCCGCTTCTTTGCTTTAGTTTTAGCGGTGGCGACTTTCGGTTGCGCTTCGGCGAAGCCGTAGAATGAGAGTCCATGTTCTGAGGCTCCTAATACCACGTTGAGCAAGATCTCTTCCTGACTCGCGGGCAGTTGAACAACCGGCAGACCGAGACCGGCTGCCTCTTCCATATCGATCACGAAACTGTGCGAGGGGTAGCCCCACACGAGCTTCTCTACGATCTCGTCGGCCTTCTTTATTCCGCGCTGCCGTAGGAGCCGGACCGCATAGTCCTCGCCGACCGCGAGCGAACGTCGGTATCCGCCAACCTTGCTGGGGTCAACCCGTTGGTAAAGCGGAGCCATCAATCCGGTGACCGCCGGGATCGCTTCGTGAATGGCTTCCTTCACACTCATCCCGGCTATACCGATCATGAGAGTTGAGAAGTAGTTCAGGAGTTCCGTTGCGTACTCGCGCAGAAACTCCATCGACTTAAACTCATCGAGTGGGGAGAATGGCGCCTGCCCTCTGTCGTATACATCCGTGATCTGAACATCGAGCGGGCCAAGCTCCGCGAACTCTCCCATGAAGATCGTGTCCGCCCCCAAGCACATGAGAGTAGCTGCGCTCTTCGCGTACATCGGCACCAAAACATTTAGTCGCTTGCAGTGCTTTCGTAGAAACTTGATGGTTGAATATGCTATCTCGGCGTGGCCACCAGGCGAATGAAGAAGGACTTCCAGAGTCTCGATGTTCTGAAACTTCTTGCGGTTCTTAAATAGAGTCCTAAGGGTGGGAGCGCAGAGGTGTTCGCCAGATCCCGTGTTGATGATCGCGTAGATCCGCGATGATCGCCTCTTTTCAAGAAGCGATAGCGCCAGATGCATGGCGGCTAATCGAGTCTTCTTTTCAGCCACGCCAGAAGCCTCCCGGACAACAAAGCTTACCACGCCACAGGGAAGGCTGCCTCAGCCGCTCTTGCGTTTTCGGTCAGATGGCGGCGGTAGTGCTCCTGCCGCGCGAAGCGCCAACTGCCGGAGCCACGTCGATAGCTCCAATCCCTCGCAGGCAGCGGCATCGACCAGAGTCTGCTTTTGATCCGCCGGAATACGCATCCGTATCACGTCATCCTTCGTCGGCTTCTCGGGAGGTTTCGTCGGCTTTGCCATGGTCCTACATTGTAGCCACATCGGCGCCACGCGTCAAGCGAAGCATCTCTTGACACGTGGCCACTTTGTAGCTACACTGTGCCTACGTTGACGGAGGCACATCAAATGGAAGCACGGCAGGAACGGGGACTCCAGATCGCAGCGACTTTGAAGATTGCCGAGAAGGGCGACGGCTGGACCGTTCCGTCTCAATCGCTGGTCGGGAAATACACCGTCACTCGCGGCGATGACGGTTTCGAGTGCTCGTGCCCGGACTTTGAACTGCGCCGCCAGATGTGCAAGCACGGCTTTGCGGTTGAGTACTTTTTGAAACGCGAGACGACGATCACGCCTGACGGAGAGACAACCGTCACCGAAACCCGCGCGGTACGCGTGACCTATCCGCAGAACTGGCCCGCGTACAACGCGGCGCAGACGGCGGAGAAGGAGTTGTTCCTTCATCTGCTCCGTGACCTCTGCGCGGCGGTTCCTGAGCCTGTGCGCAGCATGGGGCGCCCGTCGATTCCGATCTCGGACGCGCTGTTCTCCGCGTGCTTCAAGGTCTACTCCGGCATGAGCAGCCGTCGTTTCATGACCGATCTCCGCGATGCAGCGGCGAAGGGCTTCATCGGCAAGGCGTGGCACTTCAACTCGGTTCTCGGCGTGATCGAAGACCCGACCATTGAACCGATTCTGCACGAGCTGATCGCCACATCCGCCGCGCCCCTCGCGTCCGTGGAGAGCACCTTCGCCGTAGACTCGACCGGCTTTGGAACGCAGCAATTCTACCGGCACTTCACGGCGAAGTACGGCCACGAAACCACCTTCCGCAACTACGTGAAGTTGCACGCTCTGGTCGGCACGAAGACGAACGTGATCGCTTCGGCGTCGGTCACGGATCGCGACCGCCACGATTACCGGGAGTTCATCCCGCTCATCACGGACGGCGCGAAGACGTTCACTATGACCGAGATCAGCGCGGACAAAGCGTACTCCGGCCGGTCCAACGTCACGGCGATTACCGCACTCGGCGCCGCGCCGTTCATCCCGTTCAAGTCGAATGCGATCGACGACGCGAAGTGCCCGGCGTGGAGCAAGCTGTTTCACCTGTACAACTACCGCGTGGATGAGTTCCTGCCGCACTACCACCAGCGCAGCAACTCGGAGAGCACGTTTTCGATGATGAAGCGCGTGTTCACCGATACGCTCCGGTCGAAGGGTGAGGACGCGCAGACGAACGAAGTGCTCCTACTCGTCATCGCGCACAACATCCGGACGCTGGTACACTCGATCTTCGAGCTAGGCGTGACGGTGCCGGGAATCTCGACCTGCACACAAAGTGCGCTGGCTGCACACAATGTCGGCTAAAAACGGGACTTTAGGTGCAAAGCCGCGTGGAGTATAGGCCCCTGGACGTCCTCATCCGGGTTGCGCTCCAGTACTCGTGAACGGTGGCCGTCCGAAGGGGATTAGACGGAGACACTCAACTCTCGTTATCCGGCGGTTTGTCACCGGCGAGTAAAGCATTCAACCGCTGAATCTCGCACGTGAGTTCTACCGCTTGCCGTTGCTTTGTTTCGTCGAGTTCACGGAGCCACAAGTCTCGCGCTTCGACGTCAAGCAAAAGCCTGTTGATCGTCTTCCGGCGCTGATACTCCACGTCCCGCATATCGATTTGGTGCTGGCGCCGATGCTCTGCATTGATCTCGCGATAGCGCCTTTTCTCTGTCTCAAGGTCGCCTAGATGCGATTTCGCGTTTTCCTCTAGTCGCTCTATTTCTTGTTGCAGACGTCGAAAGGTGGCGCTCAGCTCCTTCCAGCTACGACGTACCGCCAACCCAACCGCGAACACGACGTAAATCCCAAGCATCCACTGGAGCGAATTCTTAGGCCACAGGTCGGGGCGGCGAGCCCGATCAGCGCGAGGATCACGAGCACTCCCTGCTCAGTGATCCAAGACTTCCGGTGCCGGATAGCTGTGCGGAGGGTTGCCAGCGGCAACGATCGCTTTTCCACGGCGAAAGCGTAGCAGGCTCAACACGTTGTCCGGCCATGTCCGGCCAATTGTTACAACCGGACGATTCAAACTAGGGCATTAACATACTTGACGCAAAGCCTCACGGGAGGCTACCGTTGAGGCGGCGTCCAAGCTTTGGCCGCGTTCCGTCATGTCGATCGACACAACGATTAGCCTTGCTCTGGCAATCATCGGCTTGGCGTATGCCTTCGTTGGAGTGCTTTTAACCATGCACCCGCCGAATTCACGTCGCGCGAAGATTGGTTATTACACAGTCTTCGTAGCCTTGTCAGTGGTTACGTTGACGCTGGTATGGGCTCAGGCTGCTCGTAGCGCTGACGCGCAAGCGCGGATCGAGAGAATACAAAACGAGAACGCGGCACGGCTTAACCGTGCAAATGCTGAGATAGCGCAACTGCAGAGAGAACTGCCGCCGCAAGTCGCTCGAAGTGGAAGCGACATCGCTGGCGCGATACGTGGACTCAATTCCGAGCCATCGGAAGCCGACAGGGCCGCCAGAAAGGCGCTACACAAAGAGTTGGTCCGATTTCTTGAGCGCGGCCAACAACACCGCGACAAGCTCATTGATCTTCTAGACTATTCTCCAGAAAAGGAACAGGAACTTCCGGCTGAGTTCAGAGCGATAAGTAAGTGGGACGCGCAGCTTGCTGAATACGTCCGCCTGAATCTAGGTGATGAGCGCGCTCGGTGGATTCGGGCGCGCCTGCCGTCAGATTCCCGCGCACCGGGCGGGCTCGGCGGACGTAAAGTCGACGACGCGTGGCGCGCGGTTAACAGCAACATGACGAAGATCGAGCAGCTTTTGAGTGAGTATCCTGAGTTATGACGACGACTGATCGCGGGGTGCGGTAGGGCGCCTCTTCGGCTCGTGTTTCGGCACGTCGCGTTTGTCCACGCGGAACAGCGCGCGCACCAGCCGGTCGAAGCGGGTTGACTCGTCCGGCTCTTCCGAAGGTGGCGGCGACGGTCGCGGTTTCATGGCTCGATGATACACCCGCTATCGCGGCGCGAATCCCGCCACGACCGTAGCGAAGTCTTCCTCGACCGTGAGCATTTCGCCGTTCGTCATCCGGAACACGGTCGTTCCCTTCCGGTCGCCCTCGGTGAACGTCCCGATCCATCCGCTATTCACCGCAACCTTCCGTCCGCTGTCGGCGTCCGTCAGGATCAGAAGGGTTACGAGCGCAGGATGGTCGATGCGTTTAGGGGCCATCAGTCAACCTCGAAGACTTCGGCGATTCCCACAGTGCGGGACACCAACCGCCCGCAAGCGTCCCTGATCCGCATTGCCAGCATGATGGAAGGATCTGCGACCCCATTGCGGAGGCGCAGCAAATGCTGCCGGCTGACGTTTGCCTCTCGTGCTACCGCCGCTGGCTTCAGTTCGTGCGTGCGGATGAACCGCTCCAGCCGTGTGATACGCCGCGTCATGAAGCAACAGTGTAGTGTCTGTTCGCGAGCAACACAATCGTGTTCCATCACTCCCGAGACAGATGGCGTCAGACGCGGCTCTGCTACGTGCTCTCGGGGAGAGGATTCGCGAACTGCGAAAGGCGAGCGCCATCTCGCAGGAACGCCTCGCGGAACTCGCTGGAGTTCACGAGAATCACGTGCGGCGGATCGAGCGCGGAGAGTCGAACCCTTCGTACTTGGTGTTGCTCAGGCTTGCTCGTGCGCTTGGCGTGAAGGCGGGTAGGCTGACCGGCGAGTAGCCCCCCCCCGCCGTTCACACCAGGAAGTAGATGAACTCTTTCATGAATTTGGCGCGGACTTGATCCTCTTTCAGGTAATTCGCGCCCGAGCGCAGATCGTTGAAGAAAAACGCGCCATCTGAATTGCAACACACGTGGTAGCGCCCCCAAGAGCCGTCCGGCTGTCCGCTACTACTCACGCCTTTCACGTGCACTTCTAGCGTTGCGCAGTCAGCGGGAGCGCCGCCCAAGAAAGCAAGAAGCAGTTCCGCCTCGTGCGGTTCGGCGCGGGTGCACTGTAGGGTTGATTCGTCGCGCCCGAAGTGCACGCGGGTACGTTCGCCGGGGTCGCTTCGCGCATCGTTGTAGTTTTGCTTGACCTCGTTCACGACGGCATCAAACATGTTTTGAATGAGGATCGGTAGACCGACCGCGAACGCTTCGGTGCGCCGCGTGACATTCGCGAGACGTTCCCGCTCGGAACGTCGCTCGCGCTCTTTCGCCTGTTCGATGGCTTTCCAGTCAGTCACGTTGTGTTTGCCTATGACGATTGAGACTTTAACGGCGGCGCTGTCGATATGGAACGACCACACGGAGCCGATTTTAACATTGGCGTGAAGCTACCGTTTCCCACGGCGCTGCCGCTTCACGCCTGCTCTGCTCGCGTCAAATCCTTGTAGGTCAGGCGCGCGGTCGGGACCATCGCGAGAGCCTTCAGGAAGCGCCCGCCGTCGTCATCCTTGCGCTGATTGAACCGGAACGCCTGCTCATCCACGTACGCGCTCAGGTGGAACGGCTCGACCGCAACGTAGGTGCCGTGCAGCATGCGCGAGAGCAGAGACCAGAAGTTCTCCACGCCGTTGCAGTGAACGTTTCCGCGCACGTACTCTACTTGATGATTCACGAAGTCATGGATGAAGTTCTCGCTGAACGCCGCGCCGGTGGAACCTTCGTCGGTCATGAGCTGCGAGCCTTCCTCGGCATGCTCTTCGATGAACGCCAACCGCGTTTCGATGCGCGTCGAGTCGATGATCTGCGCGCGGATCTCTCCGTCACGCTCCAGAACGGCCTGCACAAGAGTCTTGCCGATGGCGCCGCGCATCGTAGCCGCGCCCTTCGCTGTGCTCTCAGCGCGGATCTTTTCCTTCCGCCCTTTGTGCATGTTCTTGAACAGGCCACCTACGAAACACTCGTCGGACTCCACGACACCCGCGAGCTTCTTATCGAACGACTTCGCCTTGATCGCAGCGCGGACACGATGCAGAAGGAACCAAGCGGTTTTCTGTGTCACGTCCAGCGCGCGAGCGATCTCGTAAGACGAGACACCGTTCTTGCAGTTGATGAGCATCCAGATGGCCGTGAACCACTTCCCGAGGCGGATGGGGGAGTCCTCGAAGATCGTACCGACGCGCACGGAGAACTGCTTGTTGCACGGACGGCAACGCCACTTCTTCCGTGTCGCGATGAACGCCACGTCAGGAGCGTCACAGTACGGGCAGAACACGCCGGTAGGCCAGCGGCTCGCGACCGCATAGGTGAACGCGTTGTCTTCGTCCGCGAAGTAGATGATCGCTTCTTCAAGAGTTGGCGGCACGTACGGGCCGTCACTCTTGCGAGGGGTTTTGGCGGGCATGCGTACAATGTAGGTCCGGATCGGGTTTGCGTCAAGTATGTTAATGCCCAAACTAGGCACTACCAAGATCTGCGCTTTACATGGAATTTACACGCTCTGCCCGTTCGCACGACACCCCCACCCTAGAGTGCGCGCCATGAAGCAAGCAGGTCGAATTGTCTTTACGCTCGTTCTCTGCGCTGCTCTCGCGGCGTGCGGCGGGCGCGAGCCGCAGCAGACGTCCACCGACGGCACCACGCAGCCGCGGGCCTCGAACAAGCCTCTCACCGTCAAAGGCTCCGACACGATGGTGATCCTCACGCAGCGCTTGGCCGAGGAGTACATGAAGGCGCATCCGGGCGAGGTGGTGCAGGTCAATGGCGGCGGCAGCGGTACCGGCATCGCCGCGCTGATCAACGGCAGCATCGACATGGCCATGGCCTCGCGCCCGATGAAAGACGACGAGAAGCAGAAAGCAGCCCAGAGCCGCGGTTCCGAGGTCGTCGAACATCCGGTCGCGCTCGACGCCCTCGGCGTGTTCGTCAACTCCACCAATCCCGTCCAGCAGCTCACCATCGCGCAGATCCGGGACATCTTCCAGGGCAAGACCAAAAACTGGAGCGCCTTCGGCGGTCCCAACGCGCAGATCATCCTCTACGGCCGCGAGAGCTCGTCCGGCACGTACGACTACTTCCGCGAGCACGTCCTCGACAAGGGCGACTTCGCGCCGCAGGTCCAGACGCTCCAGGGCACCGCCGCGATCATCAACGCGGTCGGCAACGACAAAAACGGCATCGGCTACGGCGGCATCGCCTACGCGAAAGAAGTGCGCGCGCTGGCCGTACAGGCCGAGGGTGCGCAGCCGGTTGCGCCGTCCGAGGCGAGCGTCGCCGACGGCACCTATCCGCTGAGCCGCAAGCTCTTCTTCTACTACCCGGGCGGCGCTCCCGAGCGCGTGACGAAGTTCGCGCAGTGGTCCATCACGCCGGAGGCGCAGGCGCTCGTGACGAAGGTCGGGTACTTCCCGCTCAACACGCGCACGCAATGAATCCGCGACACGAAGCCGTGTTCCGCCGACGCGAGCGGCTGCGCAAGGCGCAGAACGCGCTCATGACCGGCACGTTCTCCGTCGCCGGATGGGTGGCGATCGTCTTCATCTTTCTGATCTTCCTCTTCACCTTCAAAGAGACCATCCCGATCTTCACCGACAAGGAAGTCCAGCACGAGGCGAACCTGCACAAGTTCTTCGTCGAGGCCCAGGAAGGACCGACGATCACGGACCGCTACATCTGGCAGCCGACGTCCGATGTGCCGAAGGTCTCGCTCTGGCCGATCATCCTCGGCACGCTGAAAGCGACGATCGTCGGACTGCTCTTCGCGTGTCCGGTCGGCGTCGCGGCCGCGTTGTTCTCCTCCGAATTCGCGCCGGCGAAGCTGCGCGAAGTGATCAAGCCGGTGATCGAGTTGCTGGCCGGCATCCCGTCCGTCGTGATGGGCTTCTTCGCGCTGATCGTGATCGCGACGTGGCTGCAGGATGCATTCGGATTCACCTATCGCCTCAACGCCGTCAACGCCGGACTCGCCCTCGGCTTCGCGCTCGTGCCGATCGTCTACACGATCTCCGAGGATGGATTGTCGGCCGTGCCTCGCGCGCATCGCGAGGCTTCGTATGCGCTCGGCGCCACGCGTTTCCAGACCGCGTGGAAAGTCGTGCTCCCCGCGGCCGCGCCGGCGGTGTTCGCATCGTTCGTGCTCGCGTTCGGACGCGCCATCGGCGAGACGATGATCCTGCTCATGGCCGGCGGCAACGCCGCGATCACGTCGTTCTCGCTGTTCGATCCGCTGCGCACGCTCTCCGCGACCATCGCCGCGGAGATGGGCGAAGTCGTCGTCGGCAGCGCGCACTACTCGGCGCTGTTCTTCATGGGCACGCTGCTCTTCGTCATCACCTTCGTCAGCAACACCCTCGGACAGTGGGTGATCAAGCGGATGCAACTCCGCATGCAGGGAGCGGCGTCATGACGTCGATTCCGGCGCCGAGCATGATGAAGACGAGCCGCGGCGCGGCCGACAAGATCGCCATCACGCTCCTTGGTTTCAGCGTCGTGCTGATCCTGGCGATCCTGGTCGTGTTGATCGGCAACATCGCGATGCACGGCATCAAGCAGGTGACGTGGGAGTTCATCACGCAGCCGCCGCGCGATGGTCTGATGGCCGGCGGCATTTTCCCGGCGATCGTCGGCACGGCCGCGCTGGTGATCCTGATGTCGATCGCCGCGGTGCCGCTCGGAGTGGCCACGGCCATCTATCTGCACGAATACACGCCGGCCGAAGGACTGTCGCTGGCGTGGAAGCGCTTCAAGGCCTCCAAAGGCCGGCCCGGACGCAAACAGCTGTTCATGCGCGCGGTGTCGGCACTGTTGGCGACGATCACGCGCAGCGCGGTGGCGAACCTCGCCGGCGTGCCGTCGATCGTTTTCGGTCTCTTCGGCCTCGGCTTCTTCATCAACTTCATCGGACGCAACATCGATCGCGCGACGCAGCCTCCGGGCGAAGTGCTGTGGGGACAGGGCTCGCTGTTGTGGGCCGCGTGCACGCTGGCACTCTTGACGCTGCCGACCGTCATCGTCGCGACCGAGGAGGCGCTGCGGACCGTGCCGCAAGATCTCCGCGAAGCGTCGCTCGCACTCGGTGCGACGCAGTGGGAGACCATTCGCCGCGTCGTGCTTCCCGGCTCGCTCTCCGGCATCCTCACCGGCGGGATCCTCGGCATCTCGCGTGGTGCCGGCGAAGTCGCGCCGATCCTCTTCACCGGAGCGGCGTATTACCTCCCATTCCTTCCCGGCGACGTCACCGATCAGTTCATGCACCTCGGCTATCACGTGTTGATCCTGTCGACGCAGTCGCCGGACGTCGAGGCAACGAAGCCGCTACTCTACGGCACTGTGTTCGTGCTCCTCGCGCTCACGTTCCTTCTCAATCTTGCCGGCGTAGTGATCCGCACCCGCACGCGTTCGAGGCTGCAGCGATGACGATCTCGATGGCTACAATGGAAACCGTGACTCCGCCGTCCGTATCCGCCGCTTCGACACCTGAAGCCGGGCCGAAGACGAAGATCGAAGTCCGCGACTTCAACTTCTTCTACGGCGAGAACAAGGTGTTGCACAGCATCGATCTCGTGTTGCCGGAGCATCAGGTCACGGCGCTGATCGGGCCGTCGGGCTGCGGCAAGTCGACCTTCCTGCGCTCCATCAACCGGATGAACGACATCATCCCCGGCGCGCGCGGCGAAGGGCTGATCGCCATCGACGGACAGAACCTCTACACGCCGGGCATCGACGTCGTCGCGCTGCGCCGCCGCGTGGGCATGGTGTTCCAGAAATCGAACCCTTTCCCGAAGTCGATCTACGAGAACGTCGCCTACGGACTGCGCATCGGCGGCGTGAACGACCGGCGCACGCTCGACGAGACGGTCGAGCGCTCGCTGCAGCGCGCAGCGATTTGGGATGAAGTGAAGGATCGTCTGAACGGCAGCGCGCTGTCGTTGTCGGGCGGACAGCAGCAGCGCATCTGCATCGCGCGCGCTCTCGCCGTCGATCCCGATGTGCTGCTGATGGACGAGCCGGCGTCGGCGCTCGATCCGATCGCGACGCAGAAGATCGAAGAGCTCGTGTACGAGCTGAAGAACAACTACACGATCGTCATCGTCACCCACAACATGCAGCAGGCCGCCCGCGTCTCCGACCGCACCGCGTTCTTCATGCTCGGCAAGCTCGTCGAGTACGACGTCACGCGCACGATCTTCATGACGCCGAAAGAGAAACTCACAGAGGATTACATTACCGGGAGGTTCGGGTGAGGTGCTGAGTGCTGCGTGCTGAGTGCTGAGTCCCGCCCCCGCGAGACCTCACTCAGCACTCAGCACTCAGCACTCAGCACTCCGTCATGCGCCATTTCGACAGAGAAATCGAACACCTCAAGGAGCTCCTCCTGCGCATGGGCGCGATGGTGGAAGACGCCATCAACGAATCCATCCGCGCGCTGCTGGAGCGCGATACCGCGGTCGCGCAGCGCGTGATCGACAACGATACCGAGATCGACCAGATGGAGCTGGAGATCGATCAGCACACGATCGAGCTGATCGCCATGATGCAGCCGGCGGCGGTCGACCTCCGCTTCGTGGCCGCGGCGATGAAGATCACGCCCGAGCTGGAGCGCGTCGCTGATCTCGCGGTCGACGTCTGCGAGCGCGCCATCGAGCTCAATCGCGAGCCGCCGCTCAAGCCGCTGATCGACATCCCGCGTCTGGCGCGCATCACCCAGGACATGGTCCGGCAGTCGCTCGACGCGTTCGTGCGCCGCGACGCCGCGCTCGCGCGCGAGGTCATCGCCCGCGACGACGAGGTCGATCTCCTCACCGAGCAGTCGTTCCGCGAGCTGCTGACGTACATGCTCGAGGACTCCCGCAACATCTCACGCGCCATCCGCCTCACGTTCATCGGCAAGTACTTCGAGCGCATGGCCGACGGCGCGACGAACATCTGCGAAATGATCGTCTTCCTCGCCGAAGGAAAAGTGATCAAGCACCAACATCAAGAGCATGAGTCGGACTGAGACACGCGTCGCGGTGATCGAGGACGACGCGGACCTCGCGTTCACCATTCGCGTGAACCTGGAGCGCGAGGGCTACGCAGTCACCACCTACTCGAACGGACACGAAGGCCTCCTCGGCGTGCAACAGGGCGGCTTCGACTTCCTCACGCTCGACCTCAATCTGCCCGACCTCGACGGCTTCACGATCTGCCGCGAGCTGCGACGCCATCCCGCGACGTCGAAGCTGCCCATCCTGATGCTCACCGCGCGGACGTCCGAGGCGGACCGGATCATGGGGCTCGAGCTCGGTGCGGATGACTATCTCGTCAAGCCGTTCAGCGTGCGCGAGCTCCTCGCGCGTGTCGCAGCGATCTTGCGCCGCGCGAAAGGAACGGACTCCGACGCCTCGGTGTACGACGACGGCCACCTCCGCATCGACGGCCGCACGCTGCGCGTCTATGTCGACAGCGAGGAAGTGAAGCTGGCGAAGAAAGAGCTCGAGCTGTTGTGGATGCTCGTGCGCAACCGCCCGGCCGTCGTGTCGCGCGACCGCATCCTCGCCGAGGTGTGGCAGGTGGCCGAGGACGTCGAGACCCGCACCGTCGACGCGCACATCCGCAACCTGCGCAAGAAAATCGGCAAGGATCGGATTCAGACGGTGATCGGATATGGGTACCGGTTCGAAGAAGCGTAATCTGAAGTGCCATCCTGAGCCCCGTAGAGGGCGAAGGACCTGCGAGATGCGACGCCCGCGTTTCGATCGGGGGGTCCTTCGCCGTCTACGCGGCTCAGGATGACACGGGTTTCGCGCCATGCATCCTCTCCGCCTCCTTCTCTATGGCTCGCTCGTGCTCGCGGGCGCGGTGGCGTGGCTTCTTGCGTCCGCGCTGTTGAAGGCGGACGTCCCACCCTCCGGCGCGATCTTCCTCGGTGTCGCGGCATTCTTCGTGTTCCTGCTGCCGTGGACGGGCGTGTTCCTCTGGGCGCTCCGACGCGCGGCCGATCTCGATGAGCTGATCGACCGCACGCGCAAGAGCGCGGTCATCACGGACCGCACGTATCACGGCGAGCTCGATGACCTCGCGCGCGCGATCGAGGAGCTGCGTATGACGCACGTGCGCAATCGTCAGTCGCTGGAAGCGCATCGCGCAGCGATGGACGAGATCGTGGCCACGCTCGGCGAGGGACTGCTGGCCGTGACGCCCGAGGGACGGGTGGCGTTCGCGAACCGCCGCCTCGGCGAGATGTTCGGCGTGAGCCAGGTGATCGTGGGAAGGTCGGTGCTCGAGGTCGTGCGCAAGCAATCGGTCGCGGAGGCGCTGGAGAAGGCGCTGCACGGCGAGACCTCGACCGACCGCGTGACCTACGGCGACCGGCAGATCGAGATCCGCGCGTTCCCGGCCGTGGCCTCCCCCGACATCGCCGCAGTCGCGCTCTTCATCGACGTCACGCGCATCGAGCGGCTGCAGCGCGTCCGCCGCGACTTCCTCGACGACTTCTCGCACGAGGTGCGGACGCCGCTGGCGGGGCTGAAGTCCGCGGCCGAGACGCTGGAGCGGGGCGGTCTCAAACGGGACTACGAGCAGCAACTGCAGCACGTCATGCAACGGCAGATCGGACGCATCGAGCGCCTCGTCAGCGATCTCTCGGAACTGAATCAGATCGAGTCCGGACAGCTCGTGCTCCAGCGGCGAGAAGTCCACCTGCGCGAGCTGCTTCTCGAGCTCGGGGAGGATTTCGGCACCCGCGTCGAGGGCGATGCCGTCGCGTTCATCGATCCTGCGCGTGCGCAGCAGATCTTCACGAACCTGCTCGACAACGCGCGCAAGCACGGCGGCACCGACTGCCCGGTCTCGGTCGAGCTGGCGGCCGAGAACAGGGAGGCGGTCGTACGTGTTTCCGATGAAGGGCCGGGCATCCCGCCGCACGAGCTGGAGCGGATCTTCAACCGCTTCTATCGCGTCGACCGCAGCCGCTCGCAGCCCGGCACGGGCCTCGGCCTCGCGATCGCGAAGCATCTCGTCGTCGCGCACGGTGGCTCGATCCGCGCGTACAACCGTCCGACCGGCGGCGCGACGTTCGAAGTCAGGCTTCCGGGCGCCGTGACATAGAATGCCGCGCCATGGTGCGCTTCAGTCTCATCCCTCGTGAAGAGAAGTTCTACGACGACTTCAAGATGTTCGCGGACCAGCTCCGCACCGGCGCGCGTCTGCTCGAGCAGATGCTGGCCACGGACCCACCCGCCTGGGACAAGGCGCAGGAGATCAAGGAAGTCGAGCATCAGTGCGACTTCCTCACGCACGAGATCATCCAGCGTCTGAACAAGACCTTCGTCACGCCGATCGATCGCGAGGACATCCATTCTCTGGCCAAGACCCTCGACGACGTCATGGACGAGATGGACAACGCCGCGCACCTCATCCCGCTCTACAAGATCGAGAAGATCCGCGGCGGCGCGCGCGAGCTGACCCGGGTGATCCTCGAGCAATGCGACGAGATCCGGCGCGCCGTCGAGGCGCTGGAGATCCGCAAGGGCGTGCTCGAGCGCACGATCGAGATCAACCGCCTCGAGAACGAGGCCGACCGCATCCACAAGGGCGCGGTCGGGCTGCTCTTCGAGGAGGAGAAGGATCCGATCACGGTCATGAAGTGGAAAGAGATCCTCGACGTCCTCGAACGCGCCACCGACCGCTGCGAAGACGTGGCGAACTTGCTGGAAAACGTGGTAGTGAAACACTCCTGATCGGCAACCGCCAACCTTTAGAATATTTTGCGTATCCTCGCCGTTCCTACCCCACCGAAGGATCAAGCAATGAAACCAGAAATTCATCCTAAGTATCAGCAGGTCAACGTCCACTGCGCGTGCGGCGAGGGCTGGACCACCGGCTCCACCCGTAAGGAACTGCGCGTCGAGATCTGCTCGAAGTGCCACCCTTTCTTCACCGGCAAGCAGAAGCTCGTCGACACGGCCGGCCGCATCGACCGCTTCCAGAAGAAATACGGGAAGAAATAATGGCCTCCCTCTGGCGCGGCTCGGCTCGGATCATCGCGGGCGCCTTCGGCGCATTCACGAATGGTCTGACCTCGGCCATGCCGGCAGGCAAGCCCGACAAGAACGTCGACATGCTCATCGGTGGCCAGGCGGTCATCGAGGGCGTGATGATGCGTTCGCTCACCGGCTACTCCGTGGCCGTCCGCCAGCCGGACGGTGGGGTGAGCATTCGCAAGGACAAGCTCACCTCGATCACGCAGAAGTACCCGTTCCTCAAGATCCCGGTGCTCCGCGGCTCGGTCGTCCTGATCCAGTCGCTGATCCTCGGCATGCGCGCGCTGAATTACTCGGCGAGCGTGGCCTCGGCGGGTGAGGAAGGGGAAGAGGAGATGTCGAACTGGGCGATCGCCGGTTCGATGGCCATGGCCCTCCTCCTCGGCGTCGGTCTGTTCATCCTGGCGCCCCTCGGGCTGACGAACCTCATCCGTCATTACCTCCTGCCGGACATGGGGAACTTCACCTACAACGCCATCGACGGCGTGATTCGGGCGATCTTCTTCTTCGTCTACGTCTGGTCCATCTCGCTGATGGAAGACATCCGCCGGGTGTTCCAGTATCACGGCGCGGAGCACAAGACGGTCTACACGTTCGAGGCGAACGAGGATCTGACGGTCGACAACGCGCGCGGGAAGTCGACGCTGCATCCGCGCTGCGGGACGAGCTTCCTGATGTTCGTCATGGCTATCTCCATCCTCGTGTTCTCGCTGGTTCCCTCCACCGCGCATTTCGCGGTCAAGTTCGGCGCGCGCGTGGTGCTCCTCCCGCTGATCGCCGGTCTCGCCTACGAGATCATCCGCTTCTCCGCGCGGCACCTGGCCAACCCGGTCTGCAAGGTGCTGGTCCGCCCCGGGATGTGGCTGCAGCGGATCACGACCAAAGAGCCGGACGACAAGCAGCTTGAGATCGCGATCATCGCGCTGAAAGAAGCGCTCCTCTACGACGCGGTCGAGCCCGAACAAGCCGCCGTCGCCTAGCGACTGCAGCTCTTAGGTATTAGCTCTTAGCTCTTAGGAGCGCACCCCCCGCCGTTCCACTAAGAGCTAAGAGCTAATAGCTAATAGCTAACAGCTGAGTCGCAACATGTACGAAAAACTCGACGAAATCGAAAAACGCTACGAAGAGCTCCAGCGGAAGATCGAAGATCCGTCGGTCGTGACGGATGTCTCCGCATTCCGCACGACCATGAAGTCGATCTCCGAGATCGAGGAAGTGGTCGCGAAGTTCCGCGAGCTCCGCGACATCCGCAAGCGCATTGCCGACGCGAAGGAAATGCTTCGCTCCGACGACGACATGCGCGAGCTCGCGGAGATGGAGCTGAGCGAGCTCGCGCCGCGCGAGCCGCAGCTCGAGGCTGCGCTGAAGGTCCTCCTCCAGCCGAAAGATCCGAACGACGAAAAGAACGTGTTCGTCGAGATCCGCGCCGGCACGGGTGGCGACGAGGCCTCGCTCTTCGCCGCCGAGATCATGCGTATGTACATCCGCTACGCGGAGATGAAGCGTTGGAAGGTCGAGATCACGGACGCCAACTATTCGTCCGTGAACGGCATCAAGGACGCGACGATCCAGATCGAGGGCAGCAAGGTCTACTCGCGCCTCAAGTTCGAGTCCGGCGTGCACCGCGTGCAGCGCGTCCCCGCGACGGAGACGCAGGGCCGCATTCACACGTCCGCGATCACCGTCGCGGTGCTCCCGGAAGTCGAGGACATCGACATTCAGGTGAACGAGAAGGACCTGCGCATCGATACGTTCTGCTCCTCCGGTCCCGGAGGGCAGTCGGTGAACACGACTTACTCCGCCGTGCGCATGACGCACCTCCCCACGGGCGTGGTGGTGTCGTGTCAGGACGAGAAGTCGCAGATCAAGAACCGCGCGAAGGCGCTCAAGGTCCTGAAGGCGCGCCTCTACGACATCGAGCGCCAGAAGCGCGAAGCCGAGCTTTCCGCGACGCGCAAAGGCATGATCGGCACCGGCGACCGCAGCGAAAAGATCCGCACGTACAACTTCCCCCAGGACCGCGTCACCGACCACCGCATCGGCCTGACCGTCCACAACCTCCCCGACGTGATGAACGGCTACATCGACGTGTTGATCGAGCCGCTCAACGCCCACTTCCAGGCAGAGAAGCTGCGCGAAGCCGTGGAGGCTCGCTAAGGATCTCCGAGGTACACTGAACGCATGGCACGGCAATTCGAAAAAATCCGCGATGCCGCGCTCGAGCTTTCGGTCGAAGAACGGGGATGGCTCGCCGAGCAGCTTTGGGACAGCGCGCGCACCGCTAAGGAGCGCGAGATCGACGAAGCGTGGATGGTCGAAGTCGAGCGACGGATCAAATCGATCGAAGACGGGACGGCCGAGCTGATCCCGGGAGAACAGGTTCTCCGCGAGTTGCGAGCGAAGTATGCCGCGCCCACGCGTCGTCGTTCTCGCTGAGGCCCGTCGCGAGCTCATCGACGCAGCCGCCTACTATGACGAGCGGCGCGAGGGCTACGGGCCGCTCTTCGTTGATGCGATTGAGCGTGAGTTTCTGAGGCTCGTCGAATTCCCGCGAATCGGGAAGCCCGCCATCCTGGGTACACGACGCCGCACACTCCGCGGTTGGCCTTATTCGATCGTCTCACTTCCAGGCCGAGAAACTGCGCGAGGCCGTCGAAGCGCAGCAAGCGAGGAATCTCCGAGGTACACTGAACCGCGATGAGACCGACCGTCGAAGAAGTCACGAGACTCGCGATGGAGCTCGACGATGAGGAGCGATTGCGGGTTGCCGAGGAGCTCGTCGTCAGCATCGAGCCTGACGAGAAGTGGTGGGCGGCCTGGACCGCAGAAGCAGATCTGCGATACCAGCGGCTAGTGACCGGAGAAGATCCGGGCATGTCGCCCCAAGAGTTCTGGTCTGACGACGAGTGAGACTCAGGTACTCTTCTGAGGCACGGCGCGATCGACGCGACGCCGAGTCCTACTATCAGTCTGTTTCCCCGCGAGCACGCCTAGCGTTTCGCGGCGAGCTTCAGGCCGCAGTGCAGTATGTGATCACCTATCCGCTCGGCGCACCGGTGCACGCCTACGACGTTCGCGGAAAGAGGCTCCAGCATTTTCCTTACACAATCCTCTATCGCGTTCATGAAGGCCGCATCTTCGTGCTCGCGATCGCGCATCAAGCGCGGGATCCTGAGTACTACGCGAATCGGTTTGGGTGAGGCCGTCATGCGACGCGTCTACGTCGATCGGGTTCGACACCGGTTCCCCCCGGCTGAAGCCGGGGGCTATTCCACCAATTGGTAGCCGAGGCTTCCGCGGCTTACCAGCCTTCCTTTGCCCAACTTCTTTCGCAGGCTCTTGATGCGCGACTCGATCGTGCCGCGTTTCACGGGGAGCAGCTCGCACATGCGCGACACCGTGATGGGCGCGGGTGCGTGCTGCAGAAGGACGCCGAGGACCTCGGTTTCGCCGCGGGTGAGGTCGTGGGTGGTGTTGCCGGCGCGGACGCGCATTTCTGCGAGGGATGTCTCGAACGCGTCGTAGTCGTCGTGATGCGGCGTGCGGCGGAGCACGTTGCGCACGCGCGCGACGAGCTCGCGTCCCGAGGTCGCGCGGATGACGCAGTCGTCGGCGCCGCATTCGAGCGCGCGCACGCACATGTCCGCCGCGCAGTCGTGCGCGACCGTGATGATCGGCAAGTGTTGACTCACCTCGCGGCAGACCGCGTACGGATCGGTATCGCGGAGATCGAGTCCCAGGATCGCCAGTGCGAACGCGCGCGTGCGGAGCGCGACCAGCGCGTTCGTGCCGCTGTTGAAACACTCGGCGCGAAACCCGGCCGATTCAAGCGTCGCGCGCAGCGACGCGGAGAACGTCGTGTCGGGCTCGATGATCGCAAACGGTCGCACGCGCGCGAATGTAGGGCGCGCGAGTGAAGCCCGCGTGAACTCCCGCGGGTCGCGCTGTGAATTGAGACGAGTTCACGCGCGTGCCGGGATGCTTTACCCGTGGTTTACATGCCGTTCAATTCACACACGTGCCGCGGGACTAAAACCTCGACCCATCATGAAGAGGTTCTTCTCCGCTATTGCTCTGCTTTCGGTCGCCTTCCTCGCATCCGCACAAAACACCGGCCGCGCCACCGTCACCGGCGTCGTCAAAGACGACACGGGAGCGCCGATCCCCGGCGTCACCGTCGTCGCCACGCGCGGGCAGAGCGAGCCGGCCGTCGCAGTCACCGGCATGGAGGGAGAATTCAGCATCGCGGACCTCGCGCCCGGCGCGTATGGCGTCGAGGCCGCGCTCGACGGTTTCCAGTCCGTGAAGACGGAGGTGAAGCTCGTCACCGGACAGAAGCTCGACGTCGCATTCAAGATGGTCCCCGCGTTCGGCGAGACGGTGGAAGTGGTCGCCGAGGCTGTGAAGACCGGTGAAGTGGCCATCCTCGAGAGTCGCCGCGAGGCGGCCGTCGTCAGCGACTCGATCTCCGCCGAAGAGATCCGCAAGACTCCCGACTCCAGCGCCGCCAGCGTGGTCGAGCGCCTCACCGGCGTGACGCTGGTCGGCGACAAATACGTCTTCGTCCGCGGCCTCGGCGAGCGTTACAGCGGCACCACGATCAACGGCTCGTCCCTTCCGACGACCGAGACGGAAAAGCGCGTCGTTCCTCTCGACCTCTTTCCCGCCAAGCTCCTCGACTCCGTCAACGTCGTGAAGACCTACACGCCCGACAAGCCCGGCGACTTCGGGAGCGGCGTGGTCGAGATGACGACCGTTCAGTTCCCTCAGTCGTCGACGTTGAAGGTGAGCCTCGGAACGTCGTACGTGAGCGGTGTCACCGGTGGCTCGTTCCGCCAGTACTCCGGCGGATTGAGCCGCTGGGGGAAAGGCGGACAGCGCCTTCCCGCTGACGTGCCCGAAGAGTTCGTCCAGCGCAAGAGCATCCTGAACCCGGTCGGGTTCACGCCCGAGGAACTGGAAGGGATCGGCGAAGCGTTCGTCGGCCCGTGGACGGGACGGGAGATCAGTACAGCGGATCCCGGTACCGATGTCTCGTTGACGTTCGGCACGACCCTCGGCCGTCTCGGCCTCGTGCTCTCGGGCGTCTCCACGCATGGCTACGATGAAGTCGATGAGGTGCAGCGCTACTTCGGGTTCGACGTTGGCGACGATCTCATCGCCTACAACGACTACAACCTGCAGAGCGCGAAAGAAACGGCGAGCACGGGTTTGGTCGGAAATCTCTCGTATCGTCTGACCGACGCGAACCGGGTGTTTCTCAACACCGTTCTCACGCGGGACGCCTCGTCGGAGGACCGCTTCCAGGAAGGATTGCAGACCAACTCCGGCGGCGACATCCGCGACTTCCGCGTGCGCTATCAGCTCGAGGAAGTGCGCTCCGCGCGCCTGAGCGGCGAGCACAATCTCTCCGCTCCGGCGATGGGGAGCCTCGTCGAGTGGAGCCTCACTTCCTCGCAAGCCACGAACGACTCCGACTTGCGCGAGAACATCTATCGCGAGTCGGATCCCGGCGTGTTCGAGATGCAGACCGGCTTCGCCGACTCAGGGAAGCTGGAGTACTTCAATCTCGAGGACAACATCGAGCAGGGTGGACTGACCTACAGCACGTTCTTCGCGACGCAGCAGGACATCTCGGGATCGTTGAAAGTCGGGATCAGCCGCCTGGATCGAAGCCGCGATTTCGCGGCCCGCCGCTTCCGCTTCGTGACCTCCAATCACCAGCAGTTCGATCTCACGGGCACTCCCGACGAGGTCTACACGGCCGCGAACATCCGTCCGACCGGCTTCGAGATTCGGGAGACGACCGGACTGAATGACGCGTACAGCGCCGCGCACACGATCGACGCGCTGTTTCTCATGTCCGATACGACCTTCGGAAAGTGGCGCGTGATCGGCGGCGGGCGTTACGAGCAGTCCGAGCAATCGGTCACGACGTTCAATCCGTTCGACACGGCCAACGCGGTCGAGTCGATCAACAAGAACAACGACATCCTGCCGTCGCTCAACCTCGTCTACCAGGCCGGTTCGCGGACGAACGTGCGCTTCGCATACGGCCGTTCTCTGAACCGCCCCGAGTTCCGCGAGCTCAGCCCGTTCGCATTCACCGAAGTTGCGGGTGGACGGTCGGTCGCGGGGAATCCCGATCTCGAGCAGGCCACGATCGACGGACTCGATCTGCGGTGGGAGCACTTCCCGCGCGACGGGGAAGTGGTCGCCGCCAGCGTCTTTTTCAAGAAGATCGACCAGCCGATCGAGCGCATCGTTCAGCCGACGAGCGACTTCCGGCAGTCGTTCGTCAACGCGGATTCCGCCGATCTCTGGGGCCTCGAGCTCGAGCTGCGGCGCTCTCTCGACGTGATGTTGCCGGCGCTGAAGCACTGGTCGGTCAACGCGAACTTCACCTACGTCGACTCGAAGGTCGTGGTGGGCGAGCACAACCTGTCCGTCGTGACGAACGCCGAACGCTCGCTCGAGGGTCAGTCGGACGTCGTCGGCAACCTTGCCGTGCAGTTCTACAAACCTGTCTGGGGAACGATGGTTCGCGTGCTCGGCTCCTACACCGGCGAGCGTCTCGCGGACGTCGGAGCGAGGGGACTCCCGGACATCTTCGAGCAGCCGTTCATGTCGTTCGACGTGGTGCTCTCGCAGAGTCTCGTTGCGTTTGCGCCTGGCCTCGAGATCAAGCTGGCCGGCAAGAACTTGCTCGGCGAAGAGCGCGAGTACACCCAGGGCAGGGAGATCCAGCGGATTTACGACCCTGGCCGCAAGGTCAGTCTGAGTCTCAGCTACACGCCTTTCTGAGGTCGCGCGTCCAGCGCGAGGCCTGTTCTCTCGAAACCACACCCAACCAAGTCAAGGAGGACTTGAAGCATGCGTAGAACCTTCATCCTTGTTGCGCTGACACTCCTCGCACCCCAGTTGTTCGCATCGGAAGGGCCGCGCCAGCTCCGCGATCGCGTGGAGCCCGGGGCCGGAATGCAGTGGGTCAAGAAGGCGGATTTCTCCGCCGTCAGCCTCGCCAAAGCGGAGCTCGAAGCCAATCTGGCCGAGGTCAATGGCGCCCGTCCCATCGTGCTGCTGGAAACCAACTACTACACCTACGTCGCGAATGATCCGCTCGAGCTGCGGCTGACCGTCAATCCCAACGGATACGGCGGTCCGGTGACGATCTATCTCTATCGCGAAGACCGCAACACCGGCGACCGCCGCTACCACAGCGTCTCCGGCGAGCTCGCCGCGGGCGTCCAGGCCGACCTGTTCGGATCGGCCGGGTCGCCGGTGCCGGTGTTCGTCCCGACGCTCAACGACTTCGTCCTGTTCGGCTCCGGCGCGAGCACGTCTGCGCTGAGCTGGAAGGTCAACGGGGCCCTCGGTCAGGCGATCACGGTTCCGGCGAGTGAGACCGCTCTGCGCCAGTTCGTGGTGGAGCTGCGCGACGCGGCCGGCAAGCGCGTGCTCGCGCGTTCCAACGCGATGTATTCGTATGTGACCGGCAGCGTCGACGTCACCGGAAAAATTCAGACCAACACGACCTGGACCGCGGACAAGCGCTACATCCTTCATGACTATGTCGGTGTCGTCGGTCCGGCCGTGCTGACCATTCAGCCCGGGACGGTGATCTACGGCGGCGACGGCCGCGCGACGCTCTTCATCCAGCGCGGCGCGAAGATCATCGCCGACGGCACGAGCCGCCGTCCGATCATCTTCACTTCGCCGCAGAAGGTCGGCGATCGCGCCCAGAAGGACTGGGGCTCGCTCGTCATCCTCGGCAACGCGCCCATCAATCAGACGACCGCGATCATGGAAGGTCTGTCCTCGTTCCCCGAGTACACCTACGGCGGCGCGGACCCGGCCGACAACAGCGGCGTGCTTCGTTACGTCCGCCTGGAGTTCGGCGGATTCGAGATCGCGACCGCGCAGGAGATCAACGGACTGACGCTCGGCGGAGTCGGCACCGGCACCGTCGTCGACTACGTCGAGGTCCTGCACAACAAAGACGACGCGTTCGAGTTCTTCGGCGGCACGGTGAACGCCTCTCACCTCCTCGGCGTTGCGTTCGCCGACGACGGAATCGACGTCGATTTCGGCTACTCGGGCAGCATCCAATTCGCGGCGATGATCAAGCGGGCGGCGAACGACGAAGG
Organism: Thermoanaerobaculia bacterium; assembly: GCA_035999335.1. Lineage (GTDB taxonomy): Bacteria > Acidobacteriota > Thermoanaerobaculia > Gp7-AA8 > Gp7-AA8 > QHVT01. The sequence goes on from DASYGV010000190.1 coordinate 57,629, forward strand.
CGATGCGAACTTCCTCGGCGAATCGGACAACGACGCGGACGGCAGCACGAAGACGCCGCTGACGAATCCGAAGGTCTACAACGTCACGGCCGTACGCCAGACTAGCGACACCGGTTTCTACGGCGCGCGCATCCGCCGCAACAGCGGCGGCCACTGGCACAACGTCGTCGTGGCCGGCTCGAAGAACGCCCCGATCTTCATCGACGGCGGAACGACGCAGAACAACGCCGCGAGCGGCGTGCTCGTGTTCGACCATTCGCTGCTCTTCGGCGATTTTTCGGATGCGAAGTATCCGAACGTCAACGGCGCTCCGTCGCGAACGCACCTGTTCACGACCTGGAAGAACAACCGCAACGCCGATCCGCTGCTCGCGATCGGAACGCCCACGCTGCTCAAGACCTACATGCCGGACCTGACGCCGCTTCCAGGTTCGCCGGCTCTCGACGCGAATTTCGTCGGCAATCCGCCTGACAACGGGTTCCTCGTGCCGGTCGACTATCAGGGCGCGGTCGGCCCCGGCGACAACTGGCTCCTGACGGGCTGGGCGAGTTTTTCGGACAACTGATAACGATCTTCAGGAGAAGACATGATGAGACGATTCGCAACCCTGCTAATCCTTCTCGCGCTCGTGCCGGCCGCGGCGTTCGCGCAGTCGTACAGCGCCGTGCTCACCGGAGCGGCGGAAGTCCCGGCCGCCGACGTGGACGGCCTCGGCTTCGCGGTCATCACGATCAACGGCACGAACCTCAACTACACCATCTTCACGCAGAACATCGGCGCGCCGACCCTGGCGCACATCCACAACGGCGTCGCCGGCCAGAACGGCCCGATCTTCGTCCATTTCAACGTCAACACGCTGACGAACGGCACGGTGGCGATCACCCAGCAAGAGGCGAATGCCATCAACGCCAATCCGTCCGGCTTCTACGTGAACGTGCACAACGGTGAGTTCCCGGGCGGCGCCGTCCGCGGCCAGCTCGCCCGCGCCGAGGGCGATGGTGCGCGCACTGCGTGGCTGCCGGTCATCGGTAAGGTCGCCGGTCAGGCGGGGACGAACTTCGTCACCGACATGCGCATCATCAACAATGGCAGCGCCGTCGCGAACGTGACGCTCGATTTCTACCTGCAGAACATCGGCGGGAACACCGCTCCGACGTCGACGAAGAGCATCACCGTCGCGCCGGGTGAACAGAAAGTGCTCAACGACGTGATGGGCGGTACGTTGCTCGTGAACAGCGGTCTGGGCGGCGTGAAGATCACCTCCGACCAGAACGTCCTCACCAGCGCGCGGGTCATCAACGATCTCCGCGCGGAGAACAAAGGAACGGCGGGCTTCGCCGCCGACGCGCGCGAGACCGCCGACACCAGCGGCACGTTGACGTTCCTGTCGAACAACGCCAGCTTCCGCACGAACACCGGCTACTTCAACCCGAGCTCGTCCAGCGTGTCGGCGACGTTCGTCGCGCGCCGCGCCTCCGACGGCGCCGTTCTCGGGACCAACGATGTCTCGATCCCCGGCTTCGCGATGTTCCACACGGCGGTCTTCGCCCTGATCTCGAGTGTTCCCGAGGCGGACCGCACGCAGAACGACTTCTACGTGACCTGGACGTCCAGCGCTCCGCTGTTCGTGTACGCTTCGGTCACTGACAACACCACTGGTGACGCGGTCTACAACCAGTAAACGATTTCCGCTCGCGGGACGGCCACGCCTCTGGGGCGTGGCCGTTTCGCATTACCAGGTCGAGGGCAATGACCCCTGTGACTGGACGGACTGGTCGCGCGCGAGCGCGCCGTGCGACACGGCCGTCGACTCCTGGACTCGTTACGAAGAGGACGCGCTCCTCGCGTATCAGGCGGGCGCGAACTCGTTCCGCTTTTCGATCTCCTGGAGCCGCGTCGAGCCGCGGCGTGGCGAGTTCGACGAGGCCGCGCTGGCGCGCTATCGCCGTTTCGTCGATCGACTCGTGGAGCTCGACCTCGAGCCGGTGGTCACGCTCTTCCACTACACGCACCCGCTCTGGTTCCACGAGAAGACGCCCTGGACGTCGACGGCATCCGTGCTCGCGTTCAGCCGCTTCGCGGGACGCGTGGCCGCGGCCCTCGGCGACGCCGTGCGCTTCTGGGTGATCCTCAACGAGCCGCTGGTGTTCCTGCTCGCGGGCTATCTCGACGGGCAGATTCCACCGGGCATCTCCGACACGCGGACGCTCAATCGCGTCTTCGATCATCTGCTCGCCGCGCATTGCGCCGCCGCGGGCGAGATCCGCGTCCGCATTCCGCGCGCGGCGTTCAGCGTCGCCCACAACATGATGGGCTTCGCGCCGAAACGCGAGTCGAACCCGCTCGACGGTCTCCTCGCGAAGGCCGCGCACACGATGTACAACCGCGGCATCCTCGAAGCATTCGGTACGGGCCGCTGGAAGTTTCTGCTGCCGCCGGCGACGACGATTCGCGGGCGTCGCGATGAGCTTCCGGTCTGGCTCGACGCATTCGGCATCAACTTCTATTCGCGACTCCATCTCCGCTTCCCCGGCCGCAAACGGACGATCGGCGACTTCGACTACCACGACCGCACCGGACACGGCCTCACCGACAACGGTTGGGAGATCGCGCCGCACATCCTCGGCGAGTTGATCGACGAGGCCAGTCTCATCGAGCGGCCGCTGGTCATCACCGAAAACGGCATGGCTGACGCGACGGACCGCTTCCGTCCCGATTTCCTCCGGATGCACTTCGAGGAGATCCGAAAAGCAGAAGCGCGCGGCATTCCGATCCACGGCTACTTCCACTGGTCGCTCCTCGACAACTACGAGTGGCTCGAGGGTTACGAGCCGAAGTTCGGACTGTATGAGGTCGATCGCGCGACGATGGAGCGGCGCCCGAGGGCGTCGGTGGAGGTTTTTCGCTCGCTCGGCCGCGCCTTCACCGCTTCTTTACCACCTGCACAAACTCCATTGCACCCCCAGGCCTGATCCTGCGAGCCATGTTGCTCGCAGACTTCCACATCCACACCACCTGGTCGGACGGGAAGTTGTCGATCGCGGAGGTCGTCGACCTCTTCGGCCGCGCCGGCCATGACGTCATCGCCATCACCGATCACGTGGTCAACACCGACTCGCTGGTCGGAAAGTTCGCGCACCATTTCGGCCTCACCGTGACCGCGGAGAATTTCGCCGCGTATCGCGAGGAGATCGAGCGGGAGAAGCGGCGTGCGCTCGATCGATACGGCATGGTTGTGATCGCCGGGTTCGAGCTGACGCAGAACTGCATCAAACGGCGTAACGCCGCGCACGTGCTGGCCCTCGGCGTCGACGAGTTCATCTCCGCCGACGGCACGGTCGAGGAGATGCTCGAGCGCGCGCAGCGGACGAGCCGGGTCGTGGTCGCCTGTCATCCGCACGAGCAGGCGGATTGGTATTCGAACACGTTCTATCTCTGGAACCGGCGCGGCGACGTCGCGCCGTTGATCGATCTGTGGGAGCTTGCCTGCCGCTGGGATCTCTTCCCGCCGGTGGCGCGGGCGCGGATGCGCTACATCGGCAACAGCGACTTCCATCGCGAGGAGCATCTGTACGCGTGGAAGACGCTGGTGCCGGCGCGCGCGAACGAGATGGCGGTGTTCCGCGCGCTGAAGCACGGCGGCGGACTCGCCGTGACGCGGCTCGAGCCGCCTGTGCTGGAGGTGAGCGCGTGATCTTCGCCCTTCTCGCGGTCGTGAGCGTGGTGTTCACGACCATCCAGGTTTTGCTCGTGCGCCGCTTCCGCATGCTGCGCGGACCGGTGTGCGAGCGTCCGGAATTCGTTTCCATCCTGAAGCCGGTGTGCGGACTCGATGACGAGCTCGAAGAGAACCTCATTTCTTTCACTTGCCTGCGCGGCATCCGCTACGAGGTCGTCATCTCCGCCGAGGAGTGGGAGGATCCGGCGCTCGAGGTCGTGCGGCGCGTGATGGACGCATATCCGTTCGCGCCGTTCCGGATCGTCGTCGACCCCGGCTCGCGCAGCGGCGTCGTGAACCGCAAGGTCGAGAGGCTCATCGGCGCGGCGCGCGAGGCGTCGGGGGACGTCTTCTTCATCAGCGACTCGAATGTGCGCGTGCAGCCGGAGGATTTCGCGCGCACGCTGGCGTTGTTCGACGATCCGCGCGTGGGCTGCGTGTCGAATGTGTTCACGGGTGCCGGCGCGCGCTCTTTCGGGGCAACGATCGAATCGCTGCATCTGCTGTCGTTCGTCGCGCCGGGGGCGGTGCTCGCGGCGTCGGCGAACGTGCCGTGCGTGGTCGGGAAGTCGATGGCCATCACACGCCGTGTGCACGACGCGATCGGCGGCTTCGCGCGCTTTCGCCGCGTGGTCGCCGAGGATCAGGGCATTGCCATGGCCGTGCGCGAGGCGGGATTCGAGGTCGCGCTCTCGCCCGTCGTCGTGCGCAATGTGGTCGTGGAGCGCAGCGTGAAGCGCGCGCTCGATCGCCAGGTCCGCTGGAACAAGATTCGATACTCGTTATCGCGCGCGCTGTACGTTGCGGAGCTCGTCCTCAATCCGCTTCCGTTCGCCCTCGCCGCCGCGTTCTTCGCACCGGCGGTCCCGCTGCTCGTCGTGATCGCGCGTTACCTGCAGATCGCGCTCCTGAACCGCGCGTTGCGCGCGGGCCTGTCGTGGAAACAACTCGCGGCCATGCCATTGCTCGACGCGCTGATGGTGTTCGCATGGTTCGCTCCGTTCTTCTCGAACGAGGTGACCTGGCGCGGCTACCGCGCTCGCATCGGACGGGGGACGGAGATTATCGAGGTGGCGGTGTGACGGTTAGAATCCGCGGTGCATGAAAGACCGGATCGACGCCATCCTGCGCCGCAACCAGGCGGAGTACCTCGACTCGCTGCTCCCGCCGCGCGACGCGCTGCTCGAGCACATGGAGAAGTTCGCGGACGAGAACGATCATCCGATCGCGGATCCGGAGGTCGCGCAGCTCATGCGCGCGCTGGTGCGGATGAAGAAGCCGCGGCGCGTGCTGGAGGTCGGCACGAACATCGGCTACTCGGTGATCGTCCTCGGACGCGAGTGCGGTCCGGAGGCGGTGGTGGAAACCATCGAGATCGATCACAACACGCTCAGCACGGCTCGCCGCTTCGTCGCGGAAGCGGCGCTGCCTTGCCGCGTCGTCTTTCATGAAGGCGCGGCGCTGGATGTGCTGCCGCGTCTCACCGGCCCGTTCGACTTCGCTTTCATCGACTGCGTGAAGACCGAATACGAGGATTACCTCGACGCTCTGCTTCCGAAGCTCGAGGCGGGCGCGGTGATCGTCTGCGACAACCTGCTGTGGAAGGGAAGGGTCGCGGCGGGCGACCACGATGCCGCGACGGACGCGTTGCGCGCGTTCAACAAGCGCATCGTAACGGATGACCGGTTGATCACGAGCGTGCTGCCTCTCGGCGACGGAACGGGCGTCTCCGTCGTCATCTAGGAGTGCGGTGGCGGGGTGGGTGGTGGGGTGGGAGCCACCGCTCTGGTACGCGCCGCCCTACCAGAGCGGCGGCTCCCGCCCACCCAGCCGTCCTCGCCACCGCACTCCTAGAACAAAAAACGGCGGGCCGGAGCCCGCCGTTCGAGTGAATCGCGTTGAAGAAACTTACGACGCGGACTTGATCGTGCCCTTGACCGGGATCACGACCGTCGGCTTCGCGGAGTCGCTGGTGTAGATCGTGACGTTGCCGTCGACCGGGCCCGGCTTCGCGTCCTTCGCGACCTGCAGCGTGACCGAGAACTCGCCCGGCTTGTCGGTCGGAACGACGTCCGCGGTGACGCCCGCGACGCCCGACTCGACCTTCGTGACCGAGAACTCGCCCGGCGTCTTCAGGTTGTTCGAGCGGATCGAGATCGTGCGCGTGGCGGCGGAGTCGGTCCAGGTGACTTCACCGAAGTTGATGCCGGTCGGATCGACGCGGTACGACGGGCGGACGACGCCCGAGACGCTCACGAAGTAATCCGGCTGGTGCTTGGAGTTGGTGACGATGTGCACCTTCTCGGCGAGAGGTCCGACGCGGGCGTCAGGGCCGCCGACGGTGATGTCGAGCCGGTACTGGTTCGCGCCCTTGCGGCCGATCTCCGCTACGGCGTTCGCGCCCTCGACCTTCGTGGCCTCGACCTTGATCCAGTCCTGCGGCGCGTCGACCTTCACCACTTCGAACGGCTCTTCTTCCTCGGTGTAGATCGTGACGCTCTGCTTCTCCACGTCGCCCTGGATCATGTTGAAGCGGACGAAGCCGGCCGGATAGGCCTCGACGTACGGTTTCACGATCGCGGCGATGGTGACCTGCGCGGTCGGCGTGCTCGGGTCGTTCGTCTCGAGCGTGATGCCCTTCGAGATCGGACCGGCGAAGTTCGTGGTGTCGACGTGTGCCGAGACCTTGCCGGTCTGGCCGGGCTTGATCACCTTGTCGAAGTCGGCCACGGTGCAGCCGCAAGCCGGCTTGGCGGCGATGATCTCGAGATCGGCCGAGCCGGTGTTCTTGATCTCGAATGCCCAATCGATCTTTTGACCCTTGGGAACGGTACCGAAGTCCTTGAGCGGCTCGACGAGCGTCAGGCGCGGGGCCTTGGTCGTCTCCGAGCCCTTCTTGTCCTGCGCGACGGCAAATGGTGCCATGACGATCAGGGCGAGGGCGAGAGTCATCGAAAACAATCGCTTCGACATGCGGGAAATCCTCCTGAGATTCAACCTTTGATTGACCTTGTTCTCGAACAGCCTCGCGAAATGCACCATTCCGCGGGTTTCAGCACAGAGCATAGAATTTGCGTCAGGCGCTGACAAATGCCTCACCTGAAAGAACTACCAAGCATTCGAAGAGTCTATCTGATCGGCATCGGCGGCACCGCAATGGCCTCGCTCGCCGGAATGCTCCAGCAGCGAGGGTACGAAGTCGCAGGGTCCGACGAGCACGTTTATCCGCCCATGTCGACATACCTCGAACGATTGGGGATCCCCGTCCTTGAGGGGTATACGAACGAGCACCTGGAGACGTTTCGCCCCGAGCTGGTCGTGATCGGCAACGCGGCCGCGCGAACGAACGTCGAGGCGGCCGCGACGGTGGAGATGGACCTGCCGTACACGTCCATGCCCGAGGCGATTTACGAGCTCTTCATCAAAGGGAAGCACTCGATCGTCGTGACCGGAACGCACGGCAAGACCACGACCACCTCGCTGATGGCCTGGCTGCTCGAATCGGCGGGACGCGATCCGAGCATGGTCGTCGGCGGCATCCCTCTGAACTTCAATCACAACTTCAAGCTGGGGAGCGGGCTGGAGTTCGTCATCGAGGGCGACGAGTACAACACCGCGTTCTTCGACAAGGGTCCGAAGTTCCTGCACTACCACGCGAACACGCTGCTGCTGAACAACGTCGAGTTCGATCACGCCGACATCTACTCCGACCTCGACGCGATCCTCGCCGCGTTCCGCGCGGCCGTGCAGCAGGTCGCCGCGGAGGACGTAATCGTCGCCAACGGCGACGACGCGAACGTGATGTCGCTGCGCGGCGAAGCACGCGCGCGCTGGGTGACTTTCGGGTGGGATCGCGCACGCGACGCATTCGCGACGGACGCGGTCGAGAGCCCGGACGGAACGGAGTTCACGGCGTGGTGGGAAGGGAAGGAGTGGGCGCGCTTCCGCTCCACGCTCTCCGGCCGCCACAACGTCCTCAACGCGCTCGCCGATGCGGTGATCGCTCGGCTGCGCGGCGTCTCGACGGAAGAGATCCAGAAAGGTTTGCAGACCTTCGCGGGCATCAAGAGAAGGATGGAAGTGCGCGGCGTGGAGCGCGGCGTGACGGTGATCGACGACTTCGCGCATCACCCGACCGCGATCGCCACGACGATGGCGGGGGCCCGCAAACGCTATCCCGGCCGCCGCATCTGGGCGCTCTTCGAGCCGCGCTCGATCTCGTCGTCGCGCAAGGAATTCGAGAGCGGCTACATCGACGCCTTCCACGGCGCGGACCGCGTGATCATCGGCCCCGTGTTCCATCGCGAGCGCTACGAGACGCGCTACGGCCTCGACAAAATGATGTCCGTCGAGACCATCAACGAGCGGCTGAACACCGACGGCATCCCGGCCGAGCAGATCGACGACTTCAACGACATCGCGCAACGCGTCGCGAGCGATGCCGGCGACGGCGACGTCGTGCTGGTGATGTCTTCGGGGGCCTTCGGCGGAGTCCACGAGAAAATCCTGTCGGCGCTGCGCGCCTCCGAGCGATGAGTGATGAGCGATGAGCGATGAGCGCGCCGTCCACCCGCTTTGTTCATCGTCCATCTCTCATCACTCATCTCTCGTTCTCGGAATAGCAGCCGCATCCGAAGCGTTGACCGCGACTCAACCAGGAGATTCTCATGCCCGAGAACAAAGCTCACGAGCTGCTGCGGAAGCACAACCTGACCGTCGATGACGTGAAGGATCGCCGCACGACGCTTCACCACCTCCGCCACATCGTGCACGCCGACCAGCTTCCGTTCGACGTGTTCAAGGCGTTGGTCAAAATGCGCCGCTGACCAGTTGGCAGTCGGCAGTTGGCAGTTGACGGAAGAGCCGGGCTGAGCGCGGCTTTTTCATTTCCTAGATGTCATAGAATCCCCCCAATGCCGTTCCGCGAAGACGCGAATGCTCTGATTCAGAAAAAGAAGTTCGACGATCTCGAGGCGCTCTGGCTCGATCAGATCGACAAAGACCCGAGCGACGCCGAGTCCTTCATCCAGGTTGCGAAGACGCTCCGCAAAGCCGAGCAGCGCACGCAATCGGACACTCTCCTCGGCCTCCTCTCCGATACGCTGAAGGAGCGCAAGCTCTGGTCACAGCGGCTCCACGTGCTCAAAGAGATCGGACGCCTCTCCAAACATCCCACCACCCTCCGCCCCACCATCGAAGAAGCGCTGCGCAAGGCCCTCGGCGAGCACAGAGGTTTCGCGCGCGCGTTTCAGATCGCGAACTTCGGCGACTCGCAGAGCAACCCCGTCGAGCGCGCCGAGAAGATCGAGGCCTGGCTCAACTACGACGAGGGCGAGTGCTTCTTCATGGCCGGACGCGGCGCCGGCCGCGTCACGGAGCTGAATCCGGAGCTCGGCATCTGTCGTTTGGATTTCGAGAAAGACAAGCGGGTCTCCGTTCCGCTGGGTGCGGCCGCGAAGTTCCTCATCCCGCTTCCCGAGGGACACGTTCTCCGCGAGAAGTTCAGCGATCCCGACGGCGTGAAGAAACAGGCGAAGGATTCCCCGTCCGAATTCTTCGCGCGCATTCTCCAGAGCTTCGGCCGTCCGATGGTGATGGCCGAGGTGCGCGATGCCGTGATCGGGATCGTGCCGGAGGAGAAGTGGAGCTCGTGGTGGACGAACGCGCGCAAGAATCCGCAGATCGTCACCAGCGGCACCGGCGCGAAAGCGACGTACGCGTTCGCGGGCTCGTCGTCCGACGCCGAAGCCGTGATCCGCCGCGACTTCGATCGCGCGGACGTGAAGACGAAGCTCGAGCTCGCTCGCAAGCACAGCGGACGCGGCAAGGCCATCGCGGACGCGTTTTCCTCCGCGCTCGCCGCGGAGGCCACGAGGCTTTCGCGCTCGGACATTTCGATGGCGTGGCAGATCCTCACCACGCTCGAGTCGCTCCCGGGCGAATACACGTCGCCCGTCGATGCCGCATCGCTGCTCGGCGGCGCGATGGCCTCGCGTGCGGTCGCCGGCATCAACGACAAGGCTCTGCGCGAGCGCGCGCTCTCCGTCGTGCGCGAGAAGCATCCGGACTGGCCAAAGGTCTTCGGCGAGGTGTTCTTCCTCGATCAGGAGCCGCGCCTCCTCACGTCGATCATGACCGCGCTCGAGGAATCGGGGCAGACCGAGATCCGCGACCGCCTGATCGACGAGACGCTCCGCTACCCGCGCCGTCATCCGCACGCGTTCTACTGGTATGTGAAGCGCCTCGGCGACGAGGAGATGCAGAGCGACCGCGCGAACTACGCGCTGCTCTTCCAGATCCTCGATGCCCTCACGCACGACGAGTTCTCCGGCGTGCGCGCGCGCCTCAAGGACCTCTTCGATAAGGGCGGCCTCGCGGTGCGCATCGTGATGGCGCAGAACAACGAAGAGCAGGCCCGCAAGCTCGTCGAGACGCTCGACCGCTACGGTGCGCTCGAGGAGTACCGCCGCGACATCGTCAAACAAGCCGCGCTGATGAAGTTCCCGACGCTGCGCGAGCCGCAGCAGGAGCCGGTGTACGCCACCGCGGATTCGCTGGAGAAGAAGCGGGCCGAGCTGCAGCACCTCAAAACCGTCGAGATCCCCGCGAACTCGAAGGCGCTGCAGGCCGCGCGCGAGATGGGCGACCTGCGCGAGAACTTCGAGTACAAGGCCGCGCGCCAGCGCGCCGAGTACCTATCCGCGCGCGTCGGCGAGCTCGCGTCCGAGATCTCTCGCGTGCGCGTGCTCGATCCCTCGCAGCTCGACGCGAGCGTCGTCCGCGTCGGCACGAAGGTCGAGCTCTCGAACGGCGACGTCCGCCGCGAGGTCACGATCCTCGGGCCGTGGGAGTCCGATCCCGAGCGCGGCGTCTACTCGAATCAGTCCGAGGTGGCGGGGAAGCTCATGGGGCATGCGGCGGGGGACATCGTCACGTTCATGGGCAACGACTACCAGATCGAATCGATTCGGAAATGGTTAGAATGAGCGCCAACTGACGTGGTCCGGAGGAATCGTCCGAGATGACATATGTGATTGCAGAACCGTGCGTGAACACGAAAGACACCGCCTGCGTCGACGTCTGTCCGGTCGACTGCATTCATCCGCGGAAAGATGAGGCGGGCTTCGATTCCGCCACCATGCTCTACATCGATCCCGAGGTCTGCATCGACTGCGGGGCGTGCGAGCCGGCCTGCCCGGTCCAGGCTATTTTCCCCGAGGACCTCGTTCCGGAGCAGTGGAAGCACTACACGGCGATCAACGCCGACTGGTACAAGCAGACTTGAATTTTGTGATCCCGCTCACGTTTTCTTCCGGAAATGTGCTATAGATTCCGCGACGGGTTTGAGATACCGCGCCGGAAACGGCAACAAAGGGGCGTAGCGCCCCTTTTCTTTTGGTAGCAACAGTTCTTTGAGACGTCGATCGAGACCCTTCAGTTTGCGCCCACCTCGGACCCAACCACGGAAGAGCGGGCGAATGGGCGTGCCTCCGTGGAATTGCTGAAGCTACCTCTCTCTCTCTGCAACGCGAGCCGGAGGGTCTCGATGGGCGTCTCGAAAACAAAGGACGGGCTTCGGCCCGTCTTTTGTTTTGGTGACGCTTCGCGTCACCGTCCTCGCAACATTCCGAAGATTCCCCGCACGATCTGCTGCGTGACCGTGCGCGTCGCCTGACGCGCGACCGTGTTCACGGTCCGCTCGATCGCCGACGAACGCGCGCGTGTGGCTCGCCTGCGTGGTGCGCGAGACGGCTGCTGCCTCCATTCGAAATCGTCCGACGGTTCCGGCTCGGGCTCAGGCTCCGCGGCCGCGCTCGCCTCGAGCTTCTTTTGCAGGATCTCGTGCGCGCTCTCGCGATTGATCGCCGTCGCGTACTTCGGCGCGATCGGCGATGCCGCGATCGTGCGCGTGTATTGCCCGTCGTCGACCGAAGACATCCATGACGACGGCGCCAGGATCTGCGCCGGCGCGACCGGCGTCGGGATGCCTTTCGGATCGAGCACCGTCACCAGCGCTTCGCCGATGCCGAGGGTCGTCAGCGAATCGACGACGTTCACGTACTCGCTCTTCGGGAACGTCGACGCCGTGGCCTTGACGTTCTTCGCGTCCTTCGGCGTGAACGCGCGGATCGCGTGCTGCACGCGATTGCCGAGCTGCGCGAGCACGTCCTCGTCCACGTCCTTCGGCGTCTGCGTGATGAAGAACACGCCGATGCCTTTCGAGCGGATGAGGCGCGCCACCTGCTCGATGTACTCGACGAGCGCGGAGGACGCGTCGGCGAAGAGCTGATGTGCCTCGTCGAAGAAGAACACGAGCTTCGGCTTGTCCGCGTCGCCCACCTCGGGCATGCGGTAATAGAACTGGCCGAGGAGCCACATGAGGAACGTCGAGTAGAGCCGCGGCTTGTCCTGCACGTCCGAGAGGGAGAGGATGTTCACCACGCCCTTGCCGTTCACGACGCGCAGGAGATCGTGCATGTCGAGCTCCGGCTCGCCGAAGAACTTCGCCGCGCCCTGCTGCTCGAGCTCGACCATCTTGCGAACGAGCACACCGACCGTCGCCGACGACATCCCGCCGTAGTTCTTCAGCTCTTCCTTGCCGTCGGTGGAGAGATACGTAAGGACACCGCGGAGATCGTCGAAGTCGAGGAGCGGCATCTTCCGGTCGTCGCAGTACTTGAAGACCATCGCCAGGACGCTCTGCTGGACGTCGGTGAGATCGAGCACCTTGCCGAGGAGGATCGGGCCGAACGAGGAGACGGTCGCGCGCAACTGGATCCCGCGGTTTCCGGTGAGGCTGAAGAACTCGGCCGGGAACGCCTCGGGTGTGTGCGTGCGTCCGACTCCGGCCGCGCGCTTCACTAGTTTCTCGCTCGCTTCTCCCGCAATGCTCATCCCCGCGAGGTCGCCCTTCACGTCGGCGAGAAACACGGGCACGCCGGCGCGCGAAAGCCCTTCGGCGAGGAGCTGCAGCGTTCGCGTCTTCCCCGTGCCCGTCGAGCCGGCGATCATGCCGTGACGGTTCATCATCCGCAGCGGGATGCGGATCGGAAGGTCGGCCGTGGCGCTGCCCTCGCGCAGCACGTGACCGACGTCGATCGCGGGATCGGTGAAGGAGTACGCGGCTTTGTAGGTCTCGTCGAAAGTCATGGCGAAAAGATATCCTGAGCGAGCGGAGCGAGTCGAAGGATCAGTGGCGCCTTCACGATGATCGTGCCTCGTGAGGGCTCCCTTGATCCTTCGACTCGCTGTGCTCGCTCAGGATGACGAGGGGAAAAATGAAAATCGGATTCATCGGACTGGGCGCCATGGGTACCCCGATGGCGCGGCATCTCGCGAAAGAGCACGAGGTCGTCGTCTGGAACCGCACGCGCGAGAAAGCGGAGCGCCACGCCCGCGAGCACGGCACGACGCTGGCGAACGAGCTCGCCGATTGCGCGGGCGCCGAGGTCGTCATCACGATGATGCCGACCTCGAAGGAAGTCGACGAGATCGTCGATGAACTGATCCCGCATTTGAAAGCGGGAACGTTGTGGATCGACGCCACGAGCGGCGACCCGAACGTCAGCCGCGAGACGGCGTCACGCCTTCTCGGCAAAGGCGTGGAGTTTGTCGACGCGCCGGTCACCGGTGCGGTCGTCGGCGCGGAGAACGCGACCCTGACGATCATGATCGGCGGCACGCCCGAGAATTTCGAGCGCGCGCGGGAGATCCTCCGCCTGAACGGCAAGACGCTCATTCACGTCGGTCCCGTCGGCGCCGGCCACGCGATCAAAGTGCTGACGAACACGATCATGGGCGCGACGGTGTGGATCACCTCGGAGTGCATGCTCCTGGCGAAGCAGTTCGGCATCGACATGAAGACCGCGCTCGAGGTGACGAATGCCGGCAGCGGGCGGTCGAACGCCAGCGAGAACCTCCTGCCGATGCGGTTGCGGGATGGCAAGTGGCCGCTCGTGTTCAAGCTGCTCCATCACGACAAGGACATCCGCATCGCCGCGTCGCTGTCGCATCAGCAGCACGCCGCGACGCCGATGCTCGCGCTGACGCAGCATCTCTTCACGAGCGCGCTGAACCAGCTCGGCGACGGCGCGGATTACATCGAGGTGGCGAAGATCGTGGCGAGGATGAACGATACGAGTTGGGACTGAGCGACAATTGGACAACCTCGCATGAGTCCTCGCGTCACCGTTTTGATGGCCACGTACAACTGGAGCTCCGTCCTCCCGTACTCGATTGCCAGCGCGCTGGGCCAGAGCTTCACGGACTTCGAGTTGCTGGTCATCGGCGACGGCTGCACCGACGACTCCGAGCAGGTGGTGCGCGGCATCGAGGACCCTCGCGTGCAGTGGATCAACATCCCGCGCCACGGTCACCAGAGCGGTCCGAACAACGAGGGGATCCGCCGCGCGCGCGGCGAGTTCATCGCATACCTCGGCCACGACGATCTCTGGCTGCCGCATCATCTTGCGGTGCTCGTGGAGGCGCTCGACGCCGGCGCGGACGTCGCCCACACGACGGTCGCACTCGTCGGGCCCGATGGGCAACGACATGCCGGGACCCTTCTCCCGTCGTCAACCGCTCATCGTCGCTCGATGATCGACGTGATCGGCGTCTGGCGTGACTACCGGGAACTGAAGACCTTTCCGGAAATGGATCTCTGGCAACGCGCACGAGAAGCGGGGATGCGATTCACGCTCGTTCCGCGGCTGACCGGGATCAAGATCGTCGCGTCCGCGCGGCGCGGTATCTATCAAGAGCGCCCGGCGCACGAGCAGGCAGCGTGGCTCGCGCGCATTCGTTCCGAGCCCGATCTGGAGATGACGGAGCTGGTGAGCATGGCGTTGCGCGAGGCAAGCCCGCCGACGATTCCGCAGCGGCTCTTCCGTCTGATGGTGCAGCCATGGCGTTTGCCGGGCGTGGTGTGGCGGCGGATTCGTCCGCAAAAAGGTGCCCTGGTCCGACAGTTTCAACGTTACAAGGGAGTGCGCGGCTGAGGAGAAAGCGATGCTTCAAGGTGCTCAGAAAGATCCGCAGATCGTCACCAGTGACTGGCAGAAGATCGGCTCCGGCATCGAGGGCGTGGTCATGCGCGAAGTGCTGCACGTGCCGCGCGATCACGGCATCATCACCGAGTCGTACCGTCGCGAATGGGATCCGACCGACCTGCCGGTGGTCCACATCTACCAGTCGCGCCTGTTCCCCGGCGCGATCGGCGCGTGGAGCTGCCACATGAAATCCATCGACCGCCTGTTCGTCAATCAGGGTCACCTGAAGGTCGTGCTCTACGACGGCCGGGAGGAGAGCAGTACGCACGGCATGGTGAAGGAGTATCACGTCGGCGACGCCCGTCCGACCTTCATCGTGCTTCCGACCGGCATCTGGCACGGCCTCCAGAACCTCGGCACGAGCGACGCCCTGGTTCTCAACTTCCCGACGCTCGCCTACGACTACGAGGATCCCGACCACTGGCGTCTTCCGTACGACTCGGATCAGATTCCGTACGCATGGCACGCCTCGGAGGGCGCGCGGCTTCGCGCGGACGCGAAGCGCGTCTAGAACGTCCCGCGGTATTGCCCGCCGTCGACGAGCACGGACGTGCCGGTGACGAAAGACGCGCGCTCGCTGCAGAGGAACGCGATCATGTCCGCGAGCTCGCTTGGTTTTCCATATCTTCCGAGGGGAATCGAGGTCACCGCCTTGTCGAGATACTCCTCGGGAGTGATGCCCTGTTCCTTCGCGCGGATCTCACTGAGTTGCTTCTGGCGATCGGTGAGGAAGTGCCCGGGCAGCACGGCGTTCACGAGGATGCCGTCTTTCGCGACCTGATCGGAAAGGGTCTTCGTCAGCGCGGAGATGCCGGCGCGCAGCGTCGAACTGATCGTGAGGAGCGCCGTCGGCTGCTTCGCAACGAACGACGTCAGGTGCACGATGCGCCCCCACTTGCGCTTCTGCATGTCGGGGATGACCAGGCGGCAGAGGCGCACGACGTTCATCAGCGTCGCCTCGATACCGATCGACCACTGCTCTTCCGTCAAGTCGAGGAACTGCGCGGCGGGAGGTCCGCCGGTGTTCGTGACGAGGATGTCTACCTGCCCGAAGCGCGCGATCGTTTCGTCGTACCACCGCCGAAGGTCCTCGGGCTTCGAGACGTCGCAGGCGACGGCGAGGTCTCCGAAGTCTGGGACGTTGCGCGAGCAGACCGAAAGCCTGCAACCCTCCGCGGCAAGCGCTTCCGCGGCCGCGCGCCCGAGCCCTTTCGAGGCGGCTGCGACCATGGCGACGCGGTCTTTGATGCCGAGATCCATGCGGGTCGGGACGATATCATTTGGAGTGCGGCGGCAAGGCCGCCGCTTTCCAACAGCAGGGCAAGACCGCAGCGTTAGCGCTCTTGCCGCGCGTTCGAAAGCGGTGGCCTTGCCACCGCACTCCAAATGCAATGTCCCAACTGCAACTCTGACAAGAACCGCCGCGGCGGCAACGCCATCTGGCTCGTCTATCTCGCGCTCATCGCCGTCGCCATCCCCGCGGTCCTGATCCTCGAGCTGAACGCCGCGATCGTGGCGGGCGTGATGATCGCGATCATCGCGATCGTCCACCTCGTGCTGAACCAGCGCGTCTGCCTCGACTGCGGATATCAGTGGCGTGGGTAGATCTCGCGAGACGTTTGCTGGACGGAGCCAGCGTGCCCGAGCCTTGGGCAACCAGCGCTGCCGGCCGTGCCGGCCGGGATGACAATCCCAACTATTCGTGTTAATTGCCCGCGAACTGCATGCCCGAGCCTTCAACCATCCGTAATTTCTCGATCATCGCGCACATCGATCACGGCAAGACCACCTTGTCCGATCGCCTGCTGCAGATGACCGGCGCCGTCGAGCAGCGTGAGATGCACGAGCAGATGCTCGACGACATGGACCTCGAGCGCGAGCGCGGCATCACCATCAAGGCCCGCGCGGTCATGCTCAAGTACAGCGGCAAGGACGGCCGGGAGTACACGTTCAACCTGATCGACACGCCGGGACATGTCGATTTTACCTACGAGGTGTCCCGCAGCCTGGCCGCCTGCGAAGGGGCGATCCTCGTCGTCGACGCCACGCAGGGCGTCGAGGCCCAGACGCTCGCGAACAGCTATCTGGCCATCAACAACAACCTGGCCATTCTCCCGGTCATCAACAAAGTCGACCTTCCCTCCGCCGAGCCGGAGCGCGTGCGCGAGCAGATCGAGAACGTGATCGGGCTCGACGCGCACGACGCCGTGCTCGCGTCCGCGAAAGCCGGCATCGGCGTCGAGGAGATCCTCGAGAAGATCATCACGCACATTCCCGCGCCCAACGGCAATCCGGAGGGCGACACGCGTGCGCTGCTGTTCGACTCCTGGTACGACCCTTATCGCGGCGTCGTGTGCATGGTCCGCATCATCGACGGCGAATTGCGCCGGGGCATGAAAGTGAAGTTCATGTCCACGGGACGTGAGTACGAAGTCGCGGAGCTGGGGATCTTCACGCCCAAACCGAAGGCGGTCGACTCCCTCGGAGTCGGCGAGGTCGGCTTCTTCTTCGCCAACATCCGCGACATCGTGCAAGCCAAGATCGGCGACACCATCGCCCAGGCGCGTCAGAACCCGACGCCCCTGCCGGGCTTCCAGGAAGTGAAGCCGATGGTCTTTGCCGGTCTCTTTCCCATCAACACGGAGGACTACGAGAACCTGCGCGACGCGGTGGCGAAGCTCAAGCTGAACGACGCGTCGTTCTCGTACGAGCCGGAGAACTCCGTCGCCCTCGGATTCGGTTTCCGCTGCGGCTTCCTCGGCCTGCTGCACATGGAGATCATCCAGGAGCGGCTCGAGCGCGAGTTCAACCTCGAGCTGCTGACCACCGCGCCCGGCGCGCGTTACCGCGTCACGCTCACCTCCGGCGAAACAATTGAAGTCGAGAACCCGCAGAAGCTCCCCGATCCGTCGTACATCCGGATGATCGAAGAGCCGTTCTTCGAGGTCACCATCCTCTCGACCGACGAGTTCGTCGGGCCGATCCTCGCGCTGGCGATCGACCGCCGCGGCGTGCAGAAAAAGCTCGAGTACGTCGCCGCGAACCGCGTGATGATCGTGTACGAGATGCCGCTCAACGAGGTCATCCTCGACTTCTTCGACAAGCTGAAGTCGATCTCCCGCGGCTACGCGTCGCTCGACTATCAGTTCATCGGCTACCGCGAGAGCGATCTCGTGAAGATGGACATCCTCGTCAACGGCGAGCCGCTGGACGCGCTATCGCTCATCGTGCACAAAGACAAGGCCTTCGCGCGCGGCAAGTTGCTCGTCGAGAAGATGAGGGAGTTCATTCCGCGGCAGATGTTCGAGGTCGCGCTGCAGGCCGCGATCGGCAACCGCATCGTGGCGCGCGAGACGGTCAAGGCGCTGCGCAAGAACGTCCTCGCGAAATGCTACGGCGGCGACATCTCGCGCAAACGCAAACTGCTCGAGAAGCAGAAGGAAGGCAAGAAGCGGATGAAGCGGGTGGGGAAAGTCGAGATTCCGCAAGAGGCGTTCCTGGCCGTCCTCAAAATCGACTGAAACGGTCGACGCGTGTCCCTCACTACTCATGTGAGTTGTGACGCGCATTCCGTGGTTCCAATCACTGGCACGCTTCCGGCTCAAGGAGTTCTTTGACCGGGGGCTGACCATGAAATCCTCGAAGTCGTTGTTCGCGCTCGTCGCATCGATCGCAGTTCTCTCCGCCGCGGCCGCAGGCGCCGCCTCCATCGACATGACCGATCCGCGTCGCGCCCTCGGCCGCGAAGGCGACGTCCGCGTCGACGCCCAGCTCGTCCGCGAGACCGTCGCGCACGGGAGTCCGATCGGCGTCACGTACCAGATCCAAAACCTCTCCGACTCCACCATCGCAATCGCCGCAAAGGTGAGCGACGCCAGCTACGACGAAGACACGCGCACGATCACCGTGGCCATCGGCTCGGAAGTGCCGCCCGACGGCAACATGCCTCAGATGATCGTCATCAAGCCGGGTGAGACGAAGGTGCTGCAGGCCTCGGCGACGCCCGCGCTGAAAGCGGCCAGCATTCACTCGAAGTTCTCGGCATCGCCGCGCTTCGTGCAGGTGAAGGTCGCGATCCTGCGCGACCTCAGCCCTTTCGCGGAGCTCATCGCGAAGCAGGACGGCCGCACGAAGCAGCGTCTTTCGGACGAGCTCTTCGAGAAGTGGTTCGAGTGCAACGACACGATCTTCCTCAATTCCGTGCCGGTGTTTTACACGCCGCCGCAGTCGACCGACGTCGAGAACCGCGGAGCCCGTCCCTCGCGCGGACTCTGAGGGGCATAATGGATGGGTCGCGGGACGTTGCTCCCGCCAGGAGGACGTCCCGTGACACGGATCGGCCCATCAGTCCCGTCAGTATTTGTGGCGCTGTTACTTCTGACCGCCTGCGCGTCAACGGCGGTCGACATGTCCGAACCGAGGCGCGTCGTCGGCACCGAGAGCTCGGTGCGCGTCGACGCCGAGATCGACGATGAGCTCCGCGCCGGCGCTCCGCTCGGCATCACCTACGAGATCACCAATCAGCGCTCGACTGCGATCGCCGTCGCCGACATCCTGCCGGAGACGACGTGGGACCCGGAGACGCGCACGGTCACGGTGAGCATCGGCTCCGAGGTGCCGGGCCTGACGATTCTGCCGCGGCTGGTGAGGATCGGACCGGGAGAGAAGAAGAGCTTCTCGACGAGCGCGCGCGTCTCGCGGCTCATGCCCGCGCAGTCCGCCGACCCGCGCAGGATCCCGATGACGCTGCTCCGCCTGAAGGTGAACTTCCTCGGCGACACCGGGCCGTTCGCCGAGCTGATCGATATTCCGGAAAAGGGAATCGCCGATGCGAAGCGCGCGGACGAGCTCTTCGCGGCGTGGCTGGAGCGCAACGAAGCGGTCTACACGAACGCGGTGCCGGTGCATCTGAGCGCGCGCCGTATGCCGACGGAAGGCGAGGCAGAGCGCCGCATCCCGGTGCGCCGCGGCCGCGGGTAGGCGAGGAACGCCGCCGTCCCGGCGGCTGGCCGGGCGGCGTCCTCGCCGCCCTCGCAGAACGCAGGCGCGGGACGCCTACGGGCCAGCCGGCGAAGACGCCAGCGCCCCGCACTCCTAGAAGCTGCGGATCGCTTCCGCCTCGTTGTCGTACACCTCGAACACCGTGATGAGCTGCGTCACGTGCAGCAGCTCGTTCAGCTTCGCCGGAAGGTGAAGCAGCTTGAGCTTGCCGCCGCGATTGGTCACGGTCGTGTACGACCCGACCAGCTCACCGATGCCCGACGAGTCGATGGTCGTGACTCCGGAGAGGTCGAGGAGGACGTTCGACCGGCCGGCGTTCACGGCGTTCGTGATCACCTCGCGCAGTTGCGTATCGCCCGATCCGATCGTGATCTTGCCTTGTAAGGCGATGATCTCGATGTTGTCAACGGTGCGGTTCGTGGCTTTCATGGTTCATTTCTCCTTCTTCGTATCTACGCTTTCGTGCTCGCGATGCCGCTGCCCTTCGACAGGTTCTTCGTCATCACCAGCGACGTTCCGCCGCCGGGATGAAACGAGTAGTGAACCTGGTCCATGAATGTCTTCATGTAGAAGATGCCCCGGCCGCTGGTTTTCATGAGGTTTTGCGGGTTGAGGGGATCGCTCACTTTCTCGGGGTCGAACCCTTCTCCTTCATCGGAGATCGTGATCTCCAGCTCCTGTTCGTCCAGCTCGAAGGTAGCGAAGACTTTCTTGCGGACGTCGAGCTTGTTGCCATGTTTGATCGCGTTTGCGACCGCCTCGCGCACAGCCATGCCGATCCAATGCGAGCCGTCTTCGTCGACCCCCGCGTTCTCGCACAGGTGTTCCGCGATCACTTGTACCAGTTCGATGTTCTCGAAGCGGCTGCTGATCGTGATCTCGATACGCTCGGTGTCGCCGCTCTGCATGGGCTGAATCGGGGGGCATTCTACACAACCAGGGGCTCCCTGCGCCCTATCCGGAATGGGCGGCGGAACGGTCGGGTTGCGCAGCGCATGATTCCGCCCCGGCCCGCCCGTTGGCTGTCCGTTCTCCTGCTCGCCTCGTGTGCAAACGCCTCGCCGCTCGCGCCGGGGATGAAGGCCGTGGAGGAGATCCGCGGACGGAAGTTCGTCAGCGAGGTCCGCAACGTCACCATCGACCGCGCCGATCTCGCGGCCCATCTGAAAGAACAGATGGTGAAGTCGACGCCCTACTCGCTCGACGACTGGGGCATGGTTCTTCGCTCGCTGCAGCTCGTCGACGTCCAGCCGAACGAGATCCTGCCGAAGCTCCTCTCGCTGTACGAGTCGCAGGTGCTCGCGTTCTACGACCCGCACGCGCACACGTACTACGCGATCAAGCAGCTCCCGAAACTTCCGCCCGAAGCGGCGAAGCTCGTCGACCCGAAAACGCTCGAAGAGACGGTGATGGTGCACGAGCTCATGCACGCGCTGCAGGACCAGCACTTCAGCCTCGCCGCGAAAGAGAAAGCGCTCATGCGCGACACCGACGCGAACCTCGCGTATCACGCGGTGCTCGAAGGCGAGGCCGTGCTGGTGATGGTCGCGCACATGCTGAAGAAGTCGGGCATCGAGATCGAAGAGGTGATCAAGGACGACGCGATGCTCGGCGCGATCTCCTCGGCCGCGGCGGCAGAGCAGATGATCGATCCGTCGACGCCGCGCTACTTCGCCGAGATGCTGAAGTTCCCGTACATCGAGGGCCTGAAGTTCGTCATCACCGCGTATCGCCGCGGTGGATGGGCGGAGGTCGACAAGGTGCACGCCAATCCGCCGCTGACCACGCGCGAGTTGCTGCATCCCGAGGAGTACTTCGCGCGCACGTTCAAGCCGCGCGCGTTCGACGCGACGAAGCCCGCGGGCGCGCTCGCGGTCGAGCACCTCGGCGAGTTCCACTGGCGCCATCTCGTCGGCACGGACGGATCGCTCGGCTGGGTGAACGATCGTGCGGTGATCTATCCGGACCGGCGCGTGCTGATCGAGACGGAGTGGGAGAGCGAGCAGCGCGCGGAAGCGTTCGCCCGCGAGTACCGGTCGTTCCTCGAGAATCGCGGACTCGAACCGAAGATCACGCGCGAAGGTGCGTCGGTCCGCGCGAGCTACACCGCGAAGAAATGAACATCGACTACAACACGCTCGAGCAGGACGTCATCGACGGCACGTTCCGTCAGCGCCTGGAGAACGAGCTGACGCCCGGCTTCCAGCAGATGCACGACACCGGCGAGCGTCTTCCTCCCGCGTCGCACTACGCGTCGCAAATCGCGGAGATCGTCAATCGCGACGTGCAACTTCCGGAGGAGCTCAAGTACGACCTGTACCAGGAGATCCTCCTCGCGTGCGAGAACGCCCGCGCCGCAGTGCTGGGCGAAGAACCGCCCAATTGAGTGATGAGCGATGAACGATGAACGATGAACCGGGATGTGTTCATCGCTCATCTCTCATCACTCATCTCTCGTTCCAGCGATAGACTCCCCTTCGTGAAGCATTCACTGAAGCGCTATCCACCGCTGTCGTCGTTCGCGACGACCGGTGGTTGAGCCTGCAAGCTGGGTCAGGATGACCTGCGTTCGATCCTCGCGAAACTCCCCTCCACCGAAGGGGTCGGGGATCTTCTTGTCGGAACGTCGACCGCTGACGACGCGGCGGTGATCCGGATCGCGGGCGACATCGCGATCGCGCAGACCGTCGACTTCTTCACACCCATCGTCGACGATCCGTACCTGTTTGGACAAATCGCCGCGACGAATTCCATCTCCGACATCTACGCCATGGGCGCGACGCCGATCCTCGGCCTCGCCATCGTGGGCTTCCCGACCGACAAGCTTCCGCTCGAAGTGCTCGAACAGATCCTACGCGGCGGCGCGGACAAAGCACTCGAAGCGGGATTCCCGGTCGGCGGCGGACACACGATCATCGACGATGTGCCGAAGTACGGTCTCGTGGTTACCGGTGTCGTCGCCGTGGACAAGATCGTGCGCAACTCGACCGGACGTGCCGGTGACGTTTTGTATCTGACGAAGCCGATCGGCAACGGCATCCTCGTCAGTGCGAACCGCGCGAAGAAGCTCCTTTATCGCAAGCCTTCGCTGGACGAGGCGATCCGCTGGATGACGATGCTCAACCGCGACGCCGCGAAGGGCATGGTGAGCGCGGGCGCAAGCGCGGCGACGGACGTCACCGGCTACGGACTCATCGGACACCTGCTCGAGATGTGCGAAGGCTCCGGCGTCGGCGCGGAGATCGCGACCGGCGCGGTACCGGTGCTCGACGGCGCTCGCGAGGCGCTCGCGAAGGGCTTCCGCCCCGAGGGGACGGTGCGCAACGTCAATACGTTCCGCAATCGCGTGACCTTGAATGTCTCCGAATCCGAATTCACATTGATGTGTGACGCGCAGACGTCCGGCGGCCTCCTCATCGCGATCGCGCCGGAACGGGCCGGCGAGCTCGAGACCCGTTTTCGCGAGAGCGGTCTGTTCTATGCAAAGGTCGGAGTGCTGACTCCGGATCGGGGTCGCATCACTCTCAATGCGTGAAGGGAGCAATCGATGGCGGACTCGAATCAGGGCTTCCCCGAAGACGTGAACACGGTGGCGGCCGAGGACGGCACGACGTGGGTCGAGATCGCCAGCACGGGGACGGACGACGAGGCCAGGCTCTTGCAAGGATTCCTCGAGGCCGAAGGGATTCCGGCACAGGTCGAGAACGTGAAGTTCTCGATGGAGCCGGTGACGTTCGGGATCATGGGCGAGATCCGCGTGTACGTGCCGGCGGAGGACGAGCAGCGCGCGCAGGAATTGTTGCGCTCGCGGGAGCGCCAGTACGAGGGTCTCAACGACGACGAGGAAACGCTCGTCACGGATGAGGGACCTGCGACGATCGACGAGAACTCGCAGGCCGAGCGCGATGACGGATCCGAATCCTGAAGACTCGACCGCGACGCACGAGCCGTCGTCGATGCCGCGATGGGTGCCGATTCTCATCGGCGCGACCCTCATGGTCATGGCGGCGCTCGCGGTATACACCGGCCTGCGCGACCGCGACGACGACACCATCCTCGCGCATGTGCGTCCGCGTCGCCAGCGGGCAGCGAACACGCCCGCTCCTCCTGGTGAGCCGGGTGCCGGCGCGTCGCTCGTGCTGCACGGCGCGTCGGGCGAGAACACGCCTGCCGCGAATGAGCCGGTGCGCGGACAGTCGCGCGCGGTCGTGACGGGCGGGCCGGGCGGAGTGTCCTCGGTCGTGCGCATCTGGGCGCGCCGCGGCATGGTGCTGAATGTGTTGCCGGACGACACGGTGGTGTACGTGAACGAGCTGCCGATCGGTCAGGCGAAGCAGTTCAACACGATGGACGAGGCCTACGAGTTTGCGGCCGCGGGCAGCTACAACGTGAAGCTCGTCGCGCCGAGCGGCGCGGAGAAAACGTACATCGTGACGGCGAGCGACGACGCGCAGCAGGACGTCGCGCGCATCTCAGTGAAGCTGTGAGGAAACGTCTTCCGCCCCTGCCGGGGCGGGTTCGCGCGGCCGTCTCACGGACCCCGGTGTCGGCGCGCTGCGCTCGCCACCGGCTACCCTCTGACGCGCCTCCGGCCCATCAATGCGCGGCCGCGAAAGTTGTGATGGCGCCGGAGGCGCCTGAGACGGTAGCCGGTGGCGCGCGCAACGCGCCGCCACCGGGAAACGGGCGGGCCACGAAAATCCGCCCCGGCAGGGGCGATAGAGAAACGCACTAGTGCGCCGCGGCTTCGGCTTCCTTGGCCTTCTTCGCCTCGGCGATGATCTTTTCCTGCAGACTGCGCGGCACTTCCTCGTAGTGCGAGTACTCCATGTGGAAGCTGCCGCGACCCTGCGTCAGAGACCGCAGCGTCGAGCCGTACGTCAGCATCTCCGCTAGCGGCACGCGCGCGTGCACGACCTGAGCATCCTCTTCCGCGTCGACGCCTTCCACGCGTCCGCGGCGTGAGTTGAGATCGCCCATGATGTCGCCGACGTATTCGCTGGCCGCGAAGATGTCGACGTGGAAGATCGGCTCGAGCAGCGTCGGGCGCGCCTGTTCCATGCCCTGCTGGAACGCGAGCGAGCCCGCGATCTTGAACGCCATTTCGGACGAATCGACGTCGTGGTACTGGCCGTCCTTCAATCGCACGCGGAAGTCGACCACGGGGAAGCCCGCGAGGTAGCCCTTCACACGCGCGTCCTGAATGCCCTTCTCTACCGCTGGGATGTACTGCCGGGGGATCGAGCCGCCGAAGATCTCGTCGACGAACTCGAAGTCCGCGCCGCGCGCCAGCGGCTCCATGGTGATCTTGCAATCCGCAAACTGGCCGTGGCCGCCGGACTGTTTCTTGTGGCGGCCGTGCGCGTCGGCCGTCCGCGTGATCGTCTCGCGGTACGGCACCTTCGGCGGATGCAACACCACGTCGACGTTGTACTTCTTCTTCAGCTTCGCCACGACGATCTCGACGTGGAGCTGACCCTGGCCGCTGATCAAGAACTCCTTGGTCTGCATGTCGCGCGCGAACCTGATGGTCGGATCTTCTTCGATGATGCGGTGGATCGCGGCGCCGAGCTTGTCTTCGTCGCCGCGCGCCTTCGGTTCCACCGCAAAGGCGATGGCCGCTTCCGGATAGTGCACGTGCTCGAACACGATCTGATGGTCCTTCGCCGCGATCGTGTCGCCGGTGTACGTGTCCTTCAGTTTCGCGACCGCGCCGATGTCGCCCGCGCGGAGCTCGGGGACCGGAAACTGCTGCTTGCCCTGCAGCACCTGCAGCTTGCCGATGCGCTCTTCGTGGTCGCGGCTCGTGTTCCAGTACGCGTGATCGGACTGCAGCGTGCCGGTGTAGACGCGGAACAGCGAGACCCGTCCGGAAAACGGATCGGAGAAGGTCTTGAACACGAGCGCGCCCGGGAAGGCCTCGGGGCGGCGATCGAACGTGACTTTCTCGCCTTTCGCGTTCTTGCCGTCGATGGTCTTCACCTCTTCGGGCGAAGGGAGGAGCGAGACGATCGCGTCGAGGAGCGCGTGTCCGCCGATGTTGTGCGACGCCGAGGAGAGCAGCACCGGATAGATCTGATGATGCGCGACCTCGCGCTTCAAGCCGTCGTGCAGATCCTCCTGCGAGAGTCCGCCCTGCTCGAAGAACTTCTCCATCAGCGAGTCGTCACCTTCGGCGACTTTCTCGATGAGCTTCTCGCGCCATTCGTCGGCGTCGCTCTTGAGGTCCGCAGGGATGTCCGTCGTGTCGTACTTGCCCGAGCCGTCGGTGTTGTAGATGTAGGCCTTCATCGAAACGAGATCGATGATGCCCTTGAAGTCTTTCTCGTCGCCGATCGGGAGCTGGATGGGAACGACGTTCTTGCCGAACTTCTTTTGCAGCGCATCGAGCGTGCGCGAGAAGGACGAACGTTCGCGATCGAGCTTGTTGACGATCACCACGCGCGGCAGCGCGAACTCCTCGGCGAACTTCCACACCTTCTCGGTCGTGACCTCGACGCCGGTGACGCCGCTGACGACGATGGCCGCCGAATCGGCGACGCGCATCGCGCCCTTCGCTTCCATGATGAAGATCCCGAAGCCCGGCGTGTCGAGCAGGTTGATCTTCTTGTCTTTCCACTCCGCGACGGCTACGGCCGCGGAGATGGAGTGCTTCCGCTCGATCTCGTCCGGATCGAAGTCGGTCGCGGTCGTGCCGTCTTCGACGCGGCCCATGCGGGTCGTCGCTCCGGCGTTGAACAGCAGTTGAGACACGAGGGTTGTTTTGCCTGTGTCGTTGTGTCCGACGATCGCCACGTTGCGGATCTCGGAACCCGAGTAAACCTTCATGAGTTCGACTCCGTAAGGGATTTCACAACAGGCGTGACATCATAGATGAAAAGTGAAGCGGCAAGCTTCAGCCCGCGTATGATCGTCGGGCGGGCTAAAGCCCGCCGCTCCACGCGTTTTGCAGGAGTTAGAATTGTCGGCCCATGGAACTCCCACCGACCCCGGTGCGGATGCACGGAATCGCACCCCCGGAGAAAAGCCCCAATTGAAGCTGGGCCGCTACGAAGTCGTTCGCGAGCTCGGCAAAGGGGCGATGGGAATCGTTTACCTCGCCAAGGACCCGCTCATCGGCCGCCTCGTCGCGCTGAAGACGATCCGCGCGGCCGTGCACGCCGACGACGACGAACAGAAAGAGTTCCAGCAGCGGTTCATCCGCGAGGCCCAGGCCGCCGGCATCCTCAACCATCCGTCGATCGTCACCGTGCACGACATCGGACAGGACGAGGGAAGCGCGGTCTCGTTCATCGCGATGGAGTACGTCGAAGGGCAGAACCTGAAAGAGGTTCTGAACCAGGGACGCGCGTTGTCGTTCGAGATGATCGGCGACATCATCGCGCAGGTGGGCGAGGCACTCGACTTCGCGCACGCGAAGGGCATCGTCCATCGCGACGTCAAGCCCGCGAACATCATCCTCGTCGACGGAACGCGCGCGAAGATCACCGACTTCGGCATCGCCAAGATCGCGTCCAGCGCCGCGAACCTCACCACCACCGGCCAGTTCCTCGGCACGCCGAACTACATGGCGCCGGAGCAGGTGAAAGGCGCGCCGGTCGACGGCCGCACCGACATCTTCGCGCTCGGCATCTGCCTCTACGAATGCCTCACGCGGCGCAAGCCGTTCGGCGGAGACTCGCTGACTTCGATCTCGTACAAGATCGTCCACGAGCCGTTCCCGCCGCTGTATGAGATCAATCCCCAGATCCCGGAGGGATTCGAGGAAGTGGTCGCGCACTGCCTCGCGAAAGATCCGGCGAAGCGTTACCAGCGCGCGCGCGATCTCGCGGTCGCGCTGCGCGCGGTGATCCGCGGCGACCGCCCGTCCCGTCCCACCGAGCCGTTGCTCGCGGACGAAACGATGGTCACGCGCGAGCGTCCGCAGCCGACGGTCGAAGTGCCGTTCCCCGAAGCGCTCGCGGCATCGGCTGGCGCGGCGACGCGTCCCGCCGCGCCGCACGTCTCGGCCGCGGCGGCGGTCGCGGCGGCAAGTTCCGCTGCCGCGTCGGCGCCGACGTTGGAGAAGCCGAAGGCTCCGCGCCAGCCGATCGCGAAGAAGCTTCACACCACGCTCACCAACGTGCGCACGTTGCCGATGTGGCGACGCCACGTCGCAGCGCCGATCTTCCTCGCTATCGTGGCCGTGCTCGTGATCGGGTTGCTCGCCGGCGTCGTTGGCATGCGCATGCTACAGCCGGATGTTCCTGCGGTCGACACCGCGCTCGAGATGCGCCGCGCGCGAGAGCGGCAACTGCGCCTCGATGGCGATGCACTGCTTCGGCAGGGACGCGTGAACGAGGCCTTTGCGAAGTACGAAGAGCTGCGGCGGCTCGCGCCGAAGTCGCCGTACGTCGCCAACCTCATGCAGAAGCTGAACGCGATCCGCCAGCAGGAAGAGCTGAGCAAGCAGCAGATCACGCAGGCCCAGACGAAGTATCAGGAAGGGATGACGCTCTTCAGCGAGAAGAAGTATCCCGACGCGATCGTGCGCTTTCAGGAAGCATTGGCCATCAATCCGAACTTTTTTGATGCGACGACGCAGATGACGCTCGCGCAGGCCGAGCAACAGAAGCTCGATGCCGCACGGCTGACGCGCCAGCAGCAGCGGCTCACCGGACGCACCGTTCCCACCACGACGGCCATTGCAACACGCGGCGAGACCTCGGCCGTAACGCAAACGACCGCGCCCGCGCAACCCGCGCAGATCACGACCGTGTTCGCGCACCCATTCACCGACGGCAACATCATCGTGCGCATCGGCGCCGACATCGTGGCCAGCGAGCCGCTGTTCGTCGAGCGCCGGCGCCGCGTGATCAACACGCTCGTGCGCCAGCCGCGTCCCATCAGCGTCTCGCGCGAGTTTCCCGCGAAGAACGCCGACGTGCAGGTGTGGATCACCGTGCCGCAACTGAAGATCCAGGAGCACCACAACATCCCGGCCGTGCGCTTCGAGGCCGGCGGCAGCCATCGTCTCATCGTGCGTTACAACGCCACAGCGAAGAGCTTTGCATACGAACTGAATTGACCCGTTTCGCACATGCCGTCCGCGAAGAGCTCTGGTCGCGCGGCCGTCTGATCGAATCGCGCCTTTCTCACGGCGAAGCGTTCGAGGACGAACATGGCATCGTCGCAACCGACACGCGGGACGACGCCCTCGCCGCCGCCGCCGAGCGCGAGCTCGATCGTCTCCGCGCGGTCATGCCCGGGGGCTTCACCGTGCGCCTCGTTGCCGAGTCGAGCACCGAAGGAACGACCGGCACGATCACCGTCCGCACCGACACCCTCTCCCTCGTCACCGACCCCGCACATATAAGAGAGGATGTAGATCTCCTCCATCGGAGCGCCGCCTCGCGGAGCGCCGGCTTCCAGCCGGCCGGTCCGCCGGCTTCCAGCCGGCCCGTCCCCCTCCTCTGGCTCAACGGCTCCGCCTCCGTCCTCCTCCACGAGCTCCTCGGCCATCCGCTCGAGCACGGCCGCGAGTCGCCTCGGCTTCCGCCATGGCTCCACGTCGACATCCCGTTGTCGATGCGACGGGCCACCTTCCGCGACGTCCCCCTGCTACGAATGCAGCACGTCCGCGCGACGCAAACGAGCGCGCCGTTCGAGCTCCCCGAGGAACGCATCGAGATCACCCTCATCGACAGCGGTATGTACGACCCTCTCAACGACACGATCATGCTTCGCGTCGCGGCTTCGTCGATCGGCGCGTTCACGATTCAAGAGCCGCGCACGAGCGTCGCATTCATCGGCGCGCACGGCGACCCGTTGCGCTATCCCGGCGTGATCTGCTCGCGCGAAGGACAAGAGCTCGTCGTCGGTTCCTCGGCGCCGGTGCTGCTCACGGAGCTCCGATGATCTACCGCAAGCGGGGCGTGGTCGCGCGCTGGGAAAACGGAACGCTCATCCGCGTCACCGAAAGTGGCGTGGCCATGGAGGAAGGGGAGTACTTCGAGTGCCGTCCCGAGTCGTCGAGTCGTCGAGTCGTCGAGTCGTCGAGAGTGCTCGAGGTCGCGCGCGCGTTGCGTGATTTACCGACCGAGCGTCTCATCGTCACCCACGGCGTCGCCGAGCACGAATGCGAAGGGCGCACGTGGCGCGACGAAACGGATCGCATTCATCTCTCCCTCGTCAACGGAAGGCTCCGCGCCCTCGTCGACTCGACGGCCGGTCGACTCGACGACATCTTCACGATCGCCGACGCACTCGCGCGCGCGGAACAAACGGAACGCGACGCACCGACAAGACTGCGTCTCGCGGCGAACGTCACGGCCGCGCTCCTTCCCCATCTCGCCGGCCGCGCGCCGTCGAACGTTCGTGTGGTGCAAACCGCCGGAGGCGTCGACGGCTACGGCCACGACATCGTCAACGCCGCGGATCACTGGCCGAACTTCTATCGCCCGAGCTATCGCGTGCGTCCCGTGCGCATGCCCTTCAACCTCCGCCTCGAATGCGACCAAACGGAGATCGATCGCGATCGGCCGATTGCCGTTGCGCTTCTCGCGGCGATCGACGACCTCGCGCTTCGCGTTCTCGTCATCGACGGCGCCCGCGTCTATCCGACGCGCGTGAACGTCACGGCGATCTCGGCGGTGGCGAAGGAACGCGAGTGGTATCCTTACGGCGCAGGGGTCTTTGGTGCCGAAGTGATGCTCTGAGGGAGGACTGTCCGTGGGAATCGAGGTCACTGGATACACGCCGAACACCAGCGGCACTTCGTGGACACAGCGACGCGCACATACACTGGCTGGAGTGGGAGCGAGCGACGCGTCACACTGCGAGCGGGTCGTCTACAGCTCCTTGCCCTCCGCGACCGTCTACTTCCTGCTGCAGAACGCATTCCCCTGCTACAAGTGTCACGCGCACTTTCTCTCGCAATCCTCAGCGGGGCACGAGATCATCGTGAAGGTCGTCAAGGACGAGGGGACGTACAGCCTCGATCACAAGCAGACGCCCACCGCGAAAAAGGGTCCGGCGGCGCCGCACATCATCTACTACCACGCCAATACCGCCACGTACGTCGGCATGACCTCGGCCGCGACGGGGCCGCCGCGCGGGTTCCCGGCTCATCCGTCGATCGAAGACTATTGACGGCGCAACGTTGGCCGCCGTCGCGGGAAATGTTTTAATGCGCCCCGAGGTGACCGCCAGCACTCGCGTGGAGTTTCTCGCCCGAGCCATCGTCAACCGCCTGGAAGACCGCGGACTCGTGGAGTTCCGCGATGCCGAGGCGGGGATCCTCGTGGTGACGAAAGCGCTGGAGGAAAACTTCGCCGCGCTCGACGCGATCGAGCAGGAAGCGCGTCAACGCCTCGGCGACCGCGCGTCGGACCAGCAGATCGAGAGCGAGATGCGTCGCATCGCCGCGGAACGGGACATCATTCTCTAATGTCGATGGATCAGAAGCTCGACGAGCTCGAGCGCCGCAAACAACAGAGCGAGCTCGGAGGCGGCCAGGACCGCATTGACCGCCAGCACAACGACGGCAAGCTCACCGCCCGCGAGCGCATCCATCTGCTGTTCGATCCCGGATCGTTCCAGGAGCTCGATCAACTCGTCGTCCATCGCTCGCACGACTTCAACATGGAGCGCCAGCGCATCCCCGGCGACGGCGTCGTCACCGGATACGGCACCGTCAACGGCCGTCTCGCATACGCATTCGCTCAGGACTTCACCGTGTTCGGCGGATCGCTCTCCGAGACGCACGCAGCGAAGATCGTGAAGATCATGGATCTCGCCATGAAGAACGGCGCGCCGCTGGTCGGTCTCAACGACTCCGGCGGCGCGCGCATTCAGGAAGGCGTCGTTTCGCTCGGCGGATACGCCGACATCTTTCTGCGCAACACGCTCGCATCGGGCGTCGTGCCGCAGATCTCCGCGATCATGGGACCGTGCGCCGGCGGCGCCGTTTACTCGCCCGCCATCACCGACTTCATCCTGATGGTGAAGAAGACGAGCTACATGTTCGTCACCGGTCCGGACGTCATTCGCACCGTCACGCACGAAGAAGTGACGAAGGAAAAACTCGGCGGCGCGGAGACGCACAATCAGGTGTCCGGCGTTGCGCACTTCGCGGCTGAATCCGACGAAGACTGCATCGCGCTCATTCGCGAGCTGCTTTCTTACATGCCTTCGAACAACATGGAAGAAGCGCCGCGCGTCGCGACGAACGACGACATCAATCGCGTCGATCCGCAACTCGACACGTTCATCCCCGCGAACCCGAACCAGCCTTACGAAGTGCGCGAGCTGTTGAAGACCATCGCCGACGAAGGGCACTTCCTCGAAGTGCACCAGCACTACGCGCGCAACATCGTCGTCGGCTTCATTCGTCTGAACGGATCTTCGATCGGCGTCGTCGCCAATCAGCCTGCGTTCCTCGCGGGCGTGCTCGACATCGACGCATCACGCAAAGGCGCGCGCTTCGTTCGCTTCTGCGATGCGTTCAACATTCCGCTACTCGTCTTCGAAGACGTGCCGGGATTTCTTCCGGGAACGAGCCAGGAGTACGGCGGCATCATCATTCACGGCGCGAAACTTTTGTACGCGCTCGCGGAAGCGACCGTGCCGAAAGTCACGGTGATCACGCGCAAGGCCTACGGCGGCGCGTACTGCGTGATGAACTCGAAGCACATTCGCGCGGACATGAACTTCGCGTATCCGACGGCGGAGATCGCGGTGATGGGCGCGGAAGGCGCCGTGAACATTCTCTATCGCCGCGCCGAGGATCGCGAGACGAAGGTCGCGGAGTACAAGGAGATGTTCGCGAACCCGTACATCGCCGCCGAGCGCGGATACATCGACGAGATCATCGAGCCGCGATTCACGCGCCGGAAGCTGATCACGACCTTCGCGATGCTGCGCAACAAGCGCGACAGGAACCCGCCGAAGAAACACGGAAACATCCCACTTTGAGATGGCGGCTGCCGGAAGTTGCGCCTAGCGGTTGTTACAGGCGCCCGTCCGCCGTCGCCCTTTTGAACGCGTTCGTGCGGATTCTTGAATCGAAAACGGGTATGAGCACACCCCATAAGCCGCTAACTAGCTGGTTTGTTCGTTAGTTGCGTGACCCGCGCCACCGTGCCAAACCTGCTCGCTCCTTTGCACAGGAGAGATTGAAATCTCGGTGTGGTGGTCGGTTTTGTCACAGTCACCATCGGAATACTGCCGGAACGAATTGCCTCGGAGTGGCCGAGCCCGATGTCAGTTGGTTCCTGCGGTTTTACGGCGGTGGTTGCGGCAATCCCGGCTGATGATTAGAATCCCCCGGTTCGTCCCACAAATTCTAGGAGGAGATATGAAGCGATTTAGTACCTTCGCTCTGATCGTGTTCGTCGCGGCGCTCGTAGCGCTGCCGATGTTCGCACAGGAGCAAACGGGCGGCATCGAAGGCGTTGTCAAAGACAACACCGGTGCCGTTCTTCCCGGTGTTACGGTCGAGTTGTCGGGTCCGTCGATCGGCACGATCGCGACCACGACTGATGCGAGAGGCGTGTACCGCTTTCCTCGCGTTCCGTCAGGCGTCTACTCGGTCAAGGCCTCGCTCATGGGCTACACCCCGGCCGAGGCTCAGCACGTCGACGTGAAGCTTGGCAAGATCGTCACTCTGGATCTCGGCCTCGCTCTCGGGACCGTGACCGAGTCCATCACGGTGACCGCGGATGCGCCGCTGGTCGACGTGACTTCGAGCTCGACGTCGGCCTCGATCTCGCGCGAGCAGATCGAGCTGATCCCGCGCGGCCGCGACTTCGCGTCGGTCGTCACGCAGGCAGCCGGTGCGTCGAACGAGGGCTTCCTCGGCGGCATTTCGATCGACGGTGCATCCGGTTCCGAGAACCGCTTCATCATCGACGGAATCGACACCACCCATCCGCAGAACGGCGACCAGGGCCAGAACCTCATCACGGACTTCGTGGAAGAGGTTCAGGTCAAGTCGGCTGGTTATCAGGCGGAGTTCGGCGGCTCGATCGGCGGCGTCATCAACGCCGTCACCAAGAGCGGCACGAACAACTTCGACGGTTCGGTTGGCGCCTATTTCGGCGACAGCTCCTGGGACGGCGAGAAGCGCGCGACGCCGTATCGCGCGGCCGCTCCCAACGCGACTTCGCCCGGCTATCACATCTTCGACGTCGATGACACCACGCGCTTCGAACCGTTCGCCTCGGTCGGCGGACCGATTCTTCGCGACGCTCTGTGGTTCTACCTCGGCGTTTCGCAGTCTGAGTTTGAAACGGATCGTACGCCGGAAACGCTGGCGGGCGTCCAGACCCTCTCGGCGACTCAGACGACCACGCGTCAGTACCTCACCGCAAACCTGAAGGGCAACATCGGCTCGCGTTTCCTCTACAAGCTTGCTGGAAACTGGGCACCCAGCGAGACCGACAACGCGCTTCCGGCCATTGACGGCACCACCTCTCCGACGACGAATCTGAACATCGACAACGAGTTCAAAACGAACAGCTACTCGGCCTACGCCGATTTCATCCCCACCCCCTCGTTCTACGTCACCGGCCGTGGCGGTTTCTACACCACGGATACGGAAACGATCGGTCTGCCGCCGTTTGGCACCCCGCGTATTTTCTTCCGCGACGGAATCATTCCGGTCCCGACGACCGATCCTCGTTTCCGCCCGACGGGTTTTGCCACCGTTCCGCTTGCAACGCACAGCGGTACGCAGTTCGACCTTTGGGAGCGGACCTCCGGCTCTCTCGACGCCAGCTATTTCGCGACCTTGCTCGGTCAGCACTCGTTCAAGGGCGGCGTCCAGTTCGAGAACGTCTCGAACGAAGTGGCGACCGGCGAAGTCGGCAACCTGTTCGAAGTCCGCTGGGGCCTGCCGGATCGTTTCGGCGCGGGCATCCAGGGAACTTACGGTTCGGTCCATGTGCGCCGTTTCGGTACCTTCGGCGCCGCCGAGAGCAACAACACCGGCTTCTTCATCCAGGACTCCTGGAATGTCATCCCGGACCTGACCCTCAACATCGGTGTCCGCACGGAGAAGGAAGAAGTTCCGAACTACGGCCACGGACAGGATCCCACCCTCGCGGTGAACGCATTCGAGTTCGGTTACGGCGACAAGCTCGCCCCGCGCCTCGGATTCTCCTGGAACGCGCTGGACAACCAGAAGCTCAAGGTTTACGGCTCCTGGGGTCTGTACTACGACATCATGAAGCTCGAGATGTCGCGCGGCTCGTTCGGTGGAGACCGCTGGATCGCGTATCTCTATCCGCTCGAAACCCTCGACTGGGCCAACCTGCCGAACGGCTGCACCACGTCGAACAACGTTTCGACGGACAATCCGTGCCCGGCATTGGGCAATCCTGAGAGACTCGACCTGCGTCACCCGACCGATCCGGCCGATCCGATCAGCGGTGTCGACCCGAACCTCAAGCCCTTCGAGCAGGAAGAGCTCCAGCTCGGACTCGAGTACCTCCTCACCAACAACAGCATGGTCGGCGCCCGCTACGTCAACAAGAAGGTCAACGCGGCGATCGAGGACATCGGCTTCTTCGCTTGCAACTCGCCCACGGATTGCTTCGAGTCGTACTTCACCGGCAACCCCGGCCTTGGCGAGACCGCAAACGATCCTCCAGGCCCGATTCCGGGACAGCCGAAGGCCGTTCGCGACTACGAAGCTCTCGAGCTCAGCTACAACCGCCGCTTCGTGAACAACTGGTCGGCGAAGGTTTCCTATACCTACAGCAAGCTCGAAGGCAACTGGTCCGGTCTGGGCAGCTCTGACGAATTCGGACGTACCGATCCGAACGTCAGCCGCTCCTTCGACGCCCTCTGGAATTCGTTCGGTGGCGATGGCAAGCCGGTCTTCGGCGAGCTCAACACCGATCGTCCGCATCAGCTCGATGCGCAGCTCATCTATCGCACCCCGTGGAAGACGTCGGTCGGCGTGAACCAATACTACGGTTCGGGCACCCCGATCTCCACGCAGGTCACGTTCTCGGGCGTTCCGTTCTTCGCCTTCGGACGCGGCGACCAGGGCCGCACGGACGCGCTCATGTTCACCGACATGCTGCTCACCCATCCGCTGACGGTTGGTCCGGTCGATCTCGAGTTCAGCCTCAACGTGCTCAACCTGTTCGACAGCGACACGGCACAGCTCATCGACCCGAACTATTCGAACACCGACCTCTGCACCGCGATTGGTAGCGCCTGCACCACGGCGCGCGCGGCTGGACATGCTGCTGACTACTTCTTCGCCAACATTGGTTCGGTCAACATCAAGTCCGTTCTTCCGCAGAACAACGTGTTCTACCTGCAGCCCAACGCTGGTGGCTCGACTGGCGATCCGTTCCAGACCCGCCGGACGCTCCGCCTCGGTGTGAAGCTCACGTTCTAATTCTCAACCCGCAGTTTTTGCAGTGGGACGGGGGCCGCAAGGCCCCCGTTCTTTTTTGATGTGGGTCTGGAGGTTTCGATGAAGCGTCAGTCGATCGCGTTGCTGCTCGCCCTGGGACTCTCGGCAAGCTGCGCTACGCAGCGTCCTGACGGACCGGAGCGCGCTCCCCGAGTCAAGATCGAACAAGTAGGAGATGTGCTGGTGATGGGGGTTGCGCCGAGCGGCGGCATTCCCATGGAGTACCGCCTGACGATCGAGAATCCGTTCGACCACGAGGTCAAGCTCCGAAGCGTGGAGATCGAGACCGTTGGGCAGTCGGGGGGCTACTCCATGAACCGCGTGCGTCACCCCTTCGACGAGACGATTGCCGCTCGCGCGTCGCACGAGCTCAGCTTTCGGGCCTGGATCCGAGTGCTCACGGAAGGCGAAACGCGATCCGTGGACCATCCCGTCATGCTTCGAGGGACCGCACGCTTTGACAGCTCGTCGGGAGGGATGACGCGAAACTTCTTCGCCCGCGCGAACGAAACGGCCAGGACGAAAACGGTGAAGTGACGATAGGCTCGGGTGGCCGGGAATTCCGTTCACTTTCAAGCAGTTGAACACGATCCGCACCGTTGACCCCCTGGGCAGGGGTGTGTTACACGCAGGTTTTCTTGGAGGACGTTGTGTACGCCATCATTCGTTCCGGTGGGAAGCAGTATCGCGTTGCCGAAGGCGATCGCCTTCAGGTCGAGCGTGACGTGCTCGGCAATGCGGATCAGGACAAAGTGACTTTCAGCGAAGTTCTGATGATCGGCGGCGATCAGCCGCAGGTTGGCGCCCCGACGGTTTCGGGTGCATCGGTCCTCGCGACGGTCATCCGCGAGGCTCGCGGCGAGAAGATCATCGTCTTCAAGAAGAAGCGCCGTAAGAATCACACCAAGCGGACCCACGGCCACCGTCAGGATGTGGTCGAAGTGCGCATCGACAGCATCAAGCTCTAACGGAGGCACCCCATGGCTCATAAAAAAGGACAGGGATCTTCGCGCAACGGCCGCGACTCGCAGCCGAAAATGCTCGGCGTCAAGCGCTTCGCCGGTCAGTTCGTCACCGGTGGATCGATTCTCGTCCGTCAGCGCGGCACGAAGTTCCAGCCGGGCGTGAACGTCGGCATCGGTCGCGACCACACCCTTTTCGCCAAGATCGACGGCGTCGTCCAGTTCCACGACAAGGGCGAGCGCGGACGCTTCATCAGCGTCACGCCGGCAGCCTAGTAAAACTCTCATACGATTAGGACGAATAGGACGTATGGGACCTATAGGTCTTATGCGTCCTATTCGTCCTATCTTTTTTAAGAAATGTTCATCGATCATGCAACCATCCGCGTGAAAGCCGGCGACGGCGGGCACGGCTGCGTTGCGTTCCGGCGCGAGAAGTTCGTTCCCAAAGGCGGCCCTTCCGGCGGTGACGGCGGAACGGGCGGATCGGTGTGGATCGTCGCCTCGAAGCGCCTGAACACGCTCTACCATCTCCAGTTCCAGCGCGAGTGGAAGGGCGGCCGCGGACAGCACGGCATGGGCTCGAACTGCTCGGGCCACGACGGCGACGACGTCACCCTCGAGCTGCCGGTCGGCTCCGTCGTTCGCGACAAAGTCACGAACGAAGTCATCGCCGACCTCTCCCAGGACGGCGAGCGCGTGCTCGTCGCCAAAGGCGGCCGCGGCGGCTGGGGCAATCAGCACTTCGCCACCGCCACGCGCCAGGCGCCGCGCTTCGCGCAGGACGGCAATGCCGGCGAGGAGCGCGAGCTCTTCATCGAGTTGAAACTCATCGCGGACGTGGGCCTCGTCGGACTCCCCAACGCGGGCAAGTCGACGCTCATCTCCGTCATCAGCGCCGCGAAGCCGAAGATCGCCGACTATCCGTTCACCACGCTCATCCCGAACCTCGGCGTGGTGAGCGCGGACGATTCGCAGACCTTCGTCGTCGCGGACATTCCCGGCCTCATCGAAGGAGCGCACGAGGGCCACGGTCTCGGCGATCAGTTCCTGCGGCACGTCGAGCGCTGTTCGGTGCTCGTACATCTCGTCGATCTCTCCGCGAACGAGACGCCCGAGCAGGACGCCGAGGTCATCGCCCGCGAGCTCGTGCTCTACGCGCAGACCCTCGCGCAGAAGCCACGCATCGTCGTCGGCTCGAAGCTCGATTCGGAGGTCCCGGGCAATTCCGAAAAACTTCGCGAGTACGCGCGGAAGAACGGCTATCCGTATCACGCCATCTCGGCCGTGGTCGGAGACGGCGTGCGCGAGCTCGTGCGCATGCTCGCGCGGATCGTGCGCGAGAACTCCGCGCGCGACGAAGAAGCATTGGCCGCTTCTTCTCCACCAGCATGAACATCGGCATCTGCGGCGGCACGTTCGATCCCTTCCATCGCGGCCACCTCGATCCGATCGTTGCCGTGCGCGGCGAGATGCAGTGGGATCGCGTGATCTACGTTCCCGCGTTCGTACAGCCGTTCAAGCAGGATCGGGAGACCGCTTCGGGCCATCACCGTTTCGCGATGGCGGCGATCGCGACGCTGGATCGCGACGAGCTTCTGGTCTCGAGCATGGAGCTCGAGCGCGGCGCGGTATCCTACACGGTCGATACGCTGCAGCAATTGCGGAACGAGTATCCCGACGGGACGCTCGACTGGATCATCGGCGACGACAATCTCGCGAAGCTCGGCGAATGGAAGTCGATCGATACGATCTTCGAGATGGCGAATTTCGTCGTGCTGACGCGAGGATCGCACGAAGTGCCGGCATCGATGCGAGAGCGCGTCACCGAAGCGCGAATGCGGCCGAAACACGGCACCATCGTTTTTGCCGAGAACGCGACCGTGCCCGTCTCATCCACCGAAATCCGTAGACGCGTCCACGCGGGCGAACCGATCGAAGATCTGGTCCCGCCGCCGGTGTCGCGTTACATTCATCACTACGATCTCTATCGAAAGGGCCACTCGTGAACGATTCGATTGAAACGCGCGTCCGCGTGGCAGTGAACGCGGCGCTCGAAAAAAAAGCATTCGACGTCGACGTGCTGTCGGTGGGCCAGCTCACGTCCATCGCCGATTACTTCATCCTCGCGTCCGCGACGAACGAACGTCAGGCCGCGGCGATCTCGGACTCCATCGTGGAGCAACTGAAAGAGAAGCTCGGCGTGCGGCCGCTCCTCATCGAGGGAACGACGCCTGGGCGCTGGGTGCTGCTCGACTACGGCGATTTCATCGTGCACATCTTCATCGAGGATGTGCGGCGGTTCTACGGACTGGAGCGGCTCTGGGGCGATGCGCCGAACGTCACGGCCGAATTCACTTCGGAAACCGAGCAGCCGCGTGCCTTCAAGAAGACGTCCTGACAACGTAGGACGGGCTTCGGCCCGTCCGGGCGGGCTCAAGCCCGCCCTACGTTTCCGCACGCGCAATGCCGCGATGCGGAATGTCCTGGAGACGGTCGAGAAGGTCCTCGACCACGACGTCAGCATCCTCATCCTCGGCGAGTCGGGAGTCGGGAAAGACTATCTCGCCGAATCCATCCACGCCGCCAGCAATCGCCGCGACGAGCCGTTCACGCACATCGAGTGCGCAAGCATTCCGGCGGATCTTTTCGAGAGTGAGCTCTTCGGCCACGAGCGCGGCACGTTCACGGACGCGCATATGCGCAAGGTCGGCAAGCTCGAGGCTGCGCGCCGCGGTACGGTGTACTTCGACGAGATCTCCGCGCTCGCGCCGCAATTGCAGGCGAAGTTGTTGCGCGCGATCGAAGAGCGGCGCTTCACGCGTCTCGGCGGCGGAAGTGTGGCGTTCGAAGCGCGCGTGATCTCGTCGACGAGCGCCGATCCACGCGAGGACCTTCGCCGCGATCTTTATTACCGGATCAATGTCGTCACGCTCGCGCTCCCGCCGCTACGCGAGCGCTCCGAGGATGTGCTTTCACTCGCGAAGCAATTCCTGGGGCGCAAGCGCCTCGACGAAGGCGCGAAGCGCCTGCTCGTCAGCTATCCGTGGCCAGGCAACATCCGCGAGCTCCGCAACGCCATCGAGCG
Organism: Thermoanaerobaculia bacterium; assembly: GCA_035999335.1. Taxonomy (GTDB): domain Bacteria; phylum Acidobacteriota; class Thermoanaerobaculia; order Gp7-AA8; family Gp7-AA8; genus QHVT01. The sequence continues at coordinate 97,857 of DASYGV010000190.1, forward strand.
CGCCGCACTCCTCGAGGAAGGCGATCGTCTCACCGCGGCATCTTTCTCCCTGGGCGGCGACCTCGTGACGACAGCCGCCCGGGGTGCGTGGACTCTGGATGAGCTGGAATCGCATTACATCCGCCACGTCCTCGAGATCACCCGCCGCAATTACTCCCGCGCCGCGGAGATCCTCGGGATCAACCGGAAGACCTTGTTGGAGAAGCGGCGCAAATACGGGCTCGGATAGCCATGAAATTTCGCTTCATCTGGGGAGGTTCCCATGCCGACGCCGAGCTAGCCGGCGCCGCGGAGCGTTACCTCAATCGGATCAAGCATTTCTTTCCGATCGAGGTCACGGAAGTGGCACCGGAGCGCGGTAGACAACGTCAGAGCGATGTGGCTATCATGCGCGCTCAATCCGCGCGCCTGCTGGCTGCGATCCCCGATCGCGGGTACACGGTGGTCCTCGATGAGCGAGGGCAAACCATTGATTCTTTGAAGTTTGCGAAGTGGATCGAGAGGCTGACGATCGACAGTCCACACGGGGTGAACTTCGTGATCGGCGGCGACGTCGGGTTCGATGACACGGTCAGAAAACGCGCGGACAAGCTCCTCGCCCTGACCCCCATGACCCTCCCGCACCAGTTCGCGCGCGTCATCCTGCTGGAACAGGTCTACCGCGCCTGCACGATGATGCGCAACATCCCGTATCACAAGTGAGAGGCTCCAAAAATGGCGAGAACGAAAGTCAAAGCAAACCCGTACCAGGCGCAGGAAGATGCCCTCCGCGCCAAGCAGCGTGAGCTCATCGACTCCTACCAGCGCGACAAGGCCGCCGGCAACGCATCGCCTGACGATGGCATTCAGGATCTGGCCGACAAAGCCGCCAGCGCCTACTCGAAAGAGCTCAACTTCTCCCTCTCCGACGGCGAGCGCAACCTGCTCATGCTCATCGACGAGGCGTTCAACCGCATGGGCGACGGCAGCTACGGCACCTGCACCAACTGCAGCACCGTCATCGGCGAGAAGCGCCTGCAGGCCGTTCCCTGGACGCCCTTCTGCATCGACTGCCAGGAACTGCAGGAAAAGGGGATGTTGACGTAGTCTTAGTTTATCCCGCGCGTAGACGCGGGATCTCTGGTGCCCCCGCCAAACTGATCCCCATTGGCGCCTCCCGCGCGGTGTCGCCGGAGATCCCGCGTCTCCGCGCGGGATAAACTGCCGGCGATGCCGAAGAAGCTCGACTCCGTTCTATCCGCCATTGGCCAGGGGAAGACGCCCCGCGTCCTCCTGGTCGGCGGCTCTTCCGATTTCCTCTCTGAACAGGCCTTTCATGAGATCCGCGACGCGATCGTCGCGAAGGATCCGGCGATCTCGCTGGAGACCTGGGAGCCCGGCACCGAGCTCGCCTCGATCCTCGACTCCTATCGCACCGGTTCGCTGTTCGGCGGCTCACGGCTGCTGATCGTCCCCGAGGTGAACGCGTTCGTTTCGGCGAAAGAGATCGCGTCGCTGTTCGAGAAGGCGCTCACGGACTGGCGCGGCGCCAAGACGGACCGCAAGCGCACCACCGCCGCCGCGAAGTTGCTGCACGTCCTCGGACTCGCGGGCGCGGACCTCGAGATGACCGATCGCGCGATCGCCGACTCTCTCGGCGTCACGCTCGACAACACGCTCGCCGACATGCTCGGCTTCTGCCGCGCGACGGGGAAGAAAGCGGGACGCGGCGAAGACGACGCGGCGCTGCTGATGGAAGCGATCGCGCGCGGCGGCGCAACAGGCGCGCTTCTCCTGATGCGCACCGGCGAGGTCCCGCGCGACTCCGCCACGATCGAGTTGATCGACAAACACGGCGCGGTCGTCGTCGCCGATCTCACACGCGAAGGGTTCAACTCGGCTCTCGAGCAGGCCATCGCATCGATTGCGTCAGACGCAAACGTGAAGTTCGACGCGAACGCGATCACGCGTCTTCGCCAGCGCCTCGGAATCGACCGCGTTCTCGCCGACAAGTTCTCGAAGGAAGTGCCGTCGCTTCGTTTTGCCGCGTCCGAGGCGGAGCGGCTGGCGACGCTCGTCGGCAGCGGTGGACGCGTGACCGCGGATGTCGTGGATCGCGAGATCGCGGCCGTCGAAGGCGGCGCGCGTTACGAGCTCGGCTCGCTGTTCACGGAAGGAAAGATCGTCGAGGCCATCGCGAAGCTGCGCGACCTCGTCGCGCAGGCGCGGCGCGAAGATCCGAAAGGCTCGGTCGAGATCCACTACGGCCGCTATCTGTTCGCGATCCCCGAGGAGCTGCGACAAATGATCGGCATCCACTCGTGGGCGCGCACGCAGAACGTGAACCTCCGCGCGTCGATGAACTACAACCGCTTCAAGGACACGATCGCCGACGAGCTCGGCGACTACCTCAAGGCCCACGGCCTCGCGCGCCAGCGCCCCCACCCGTTTCCTCTGCACAAGAAGTTCGAGGCCGCGCGCGGCTACAGCGAGGCGGAGCTTTTCCGCGCGCTCGCCGAGGTCGCGGACCTGGAGATCAAGAGGAAGTCGGGAGGGTTGCCGGTGGAAGTGGGGCTGGAGACGTTTCTGTTATCGCGTCTTCGCGGTTAGTTCAGTTTATCCCGCGCGTAGACGCGGGATCTCCGGTGGCACCGCGCGGACTGCGCCAATGGGCAACGACCGCGCGGGATAACCCGAGATCCCGCGTCGCCGCGCGGGATAAACTGAGCGAACGAACACCATGCGCGACGTTCCTAAATCCGCCTGGCGCGCCCTTTTCGCGGCGCAGCTCGGTTGGATGCTCGACGCCACCGACTTCCTCCTCTTCAACTTTGCCCTCCTGTCGATCCGCACCGAGTTCGGGCTGACGAACAAGGAGGCCAGTCTTCCGATCGTTGCCGCGCTGATCGCGAGCGCGGTCGGCGGCATCGCCTTCGGGCGCATCGCCGATCGCATCGGACGCGTGCGGGCGATGACGATCAGCATCCTTCTCTATTCGATCGCCACCGCTGGCATGGCCTCGGCGCAGAATCTCTGGCAGCTCATCGCCTGGCGCGTGTTGGTGGGACTCGGGATGGGAGGCGAGTGGTCGTGCGGGTCCGTGCTCGTCGCGGAGACGTGGCCGGCGAAACATCGCGCGAAGGCGATGGGCATCATGCAGTCGGGATGGGCGATCGGAGCGCTGATCGCGGCCGCGTTGTCCGCCCTCGTGCTCGAGCGCTTCGGCTGGCGCGTGTTGTTCCTGATCGGCGCTGCGCCGGCGATCCTCGCGTTCATCGTCCGACGCACGGTCGAAGAACCGGCCATCTGGCGCGAGCGCGTCGAGACGTCGCGCTGGGTCGAGATCTTCGGACCCGAGTACCGCCGCCGCGTCATCCTGGCGACGCTCGTCGCGAGCAGCGTGCTCGTCGCATTCTGGGGCGTGACGTCGTGGCTGCCCGCGTTCCTCGCCACGCCCGTCGCGGAAGGCGGCGCCGGACTGACGATGACCAAATCCGCGATGTGGTTGATCGTTCTGCAGCTCGGCGCGTTCGTCGGCTACATCAGCTTCGGATGGATCGCGGACAAGATCGGACGCCGGCCGGCATTCACGCTGTTCATGATCGGGGCGACCGCGGTCGTGCCGATCTTCGCCTTCGGCGCGCGCTCGACGTTGACGCTGCTGATCATCGGACCGCTGGTCGGCTACTTCGCGCACGGGTACTTCTCGCTGTTCGGCGCGATGCTCGCGGAGCTCTTCCCGACACGCATCCGCGCGAGCGCGCAAGGCTTCTGCTACAACACCGGCCGCCTCGCGTCGGCCGCGGCACCGTATGCAATCGGTGCCGCCGCGACGACGTACGGCTTGGGATTCTCCATCGCCGCCGACGCAGTCTTCTTCGCCCTCGGCGCCGTGTTGATCTGGCTCCTCCCCGAAACGAAAGGAACGGAGCTGTGATCGAGCTGAGCGCCGACCTCGGCGAAGGCTCGCCCGGCGAAGAAGAGATCTGGCCGCTCATCCATCGAGCGAACGTTGCCTGCGGAGGCCACGTCGGCGACGACGCGTCGATGCGCGCGGCGGCGGAGCTGGCGCTCGAGCATGACGTGATCCTTGGCGCGCATCCTTCGTATCCCGATCGCGAGAACTTCGGACGACGCTCGATGTCGCTTCCGCCCGGCGTGCTGCGCGCATCGCTTACCGGCCAGATTTCCGCGCTTCGCGCGTTCGCACCGGTGCATCACGTGAAACCGCACGGCGCTCTGTACAACGACGCGCACAAAGACCGGGCGCTCGCGGACGTGATCGTCTCCGCACTCGACGCATCGATCGCGCTCGTCGCCCCCGATCACTCACAGATGGCCGCCGCCGCGCGCGCCGCGGGAATCTGCGTCATCCGCGAAGCCTTCGCCGATCGCCGCTACGAGCCGGACGGCTCGTTGACGCCGCGCGCGATCCCCGGCTCGACGCTGACGATCGAAGAAGCCGCAGCTCAGGCGGCGTTGCTCGCGCGCGAAGGCGTCGCCATCGCTCGCGACGGCGCGAGCGTTCCGATCGCCTTCGACACGCTCTGCATTCACGCCGACATGGACGGCGCGCCAGCCCGTCTCCGCGCCATCCGCCGCGCAATTGACAAATAAAACCGCGTCGGCGACCATGACCGTCCTTTCGGGCATGCTGTGGTGTAGCTCAGTTGGTAGAGCGCCGGATTGTTAATCCGGTGGTCGGAGGTTCGAGCCCTCCCGCCACAGCCAATTTCTCGTCACCGATCGATCATCTTCTGCGAGCCTTCGGAGTATCGCGCCCCGTGCACGGGGATCTCTGCGGCGGCGTTCTCGATCTCGCGCAGGTCGTCGGGCATGAGCTCGACCGTCGTAGCGCCGAGGTTCTCCTCGAGGCGGTGCAGCTTCGTGGTGCCGGGGATCGGGACGATCCATGGCTTTTGCGCGAGCAGCCAGGCGAGCGCGATCTGCGCCGGCGTGACGCCCTTCTTCGCCGCAGTCCTCACCACCAGGTCGACCAGGGCCTGATTCGCTTTCCGGTTCTCCGCGTCGAAGCGGGGAACGGTGTTGCGAAAGTCGGATTTGTCGAACGTCGTGCTCTCGTCGATCTTGCCCGTGAGGAAACCTCTCCCAAGCGGGCTGAATGGAACGAAGCCGATCCCGAGCTCCGCGAGCGTTGGGAGGATCTCCGCTTCAGGCTCTCGCCACTACAGCGAGTATTCGCTCTGGAGTGCCGTGACGGGCTGCACCGCATGCGCGCGGCGGATCGTCCGCACGCCCGCCTCGGAGAGGCCGAAGTGCTTGACCTTTCCTTCGCGGATCAGTTCTTTGATCGTGCCGGCGACGTCCTCGATCGGCACGTTGGGATCGACACGGTGCTGGTAGTAGAGGTCGATGGCCTCGACGCGCAGCCGCTCGAGCGAGCCCTCGGTCATCTGCCGGATGGACTCGGGCCGGCTGTTGAGTCCACGCGTCTTCCCATCCGCGTCGATGTCGAAGCCGAACTTCGTGGCGATCACCACCTGCTCGCGAAATGACTCGAGCGCTTCACCGACGACCTCCTCGTTCGTGAACGGGCCGTAGACCTGGGCGGTGTCGAAGAACGTGACGCCGCGTTCGACGGCCGCCCGAATGAGCGAGATCGCGTCTTGTTTGTCGACAGCGGGACCGAGGCCGAAGCTCAATCCCATGCAGCCGAGTCCGAGGGCGGAGACTTCGAGGTTGCTGTTGCCGAGTTTACGTTTCTGCATTGGGTTTACGTCAACTGCACATCCGCGAATCGTACGTGCCCCGCGGGACTGACGTACACCCCTTTGACCCGGCGCGTGCGCACCGCCGTCGAGGACCCGTAAACCAGCGGGAGAAGAATGGCCTCCCGCTCGATCATGTCGGTGATGAGCTTGCGGTTCGCCGGCGACGGATCGACGCGATAGGCGGCGAGCGCCGCGTCCATCTCCGGCCGCCGCCAGCGCGCGAGATTCGAAAGGTACTGCAAGCCCGTCGAGACCTGCGACGACGAGAGCAGCAGCTCGTAGAACTCCGAAGGGTTCGGATTGTCGGCCACCCATCCCGCCAGGGCCATGTCGTATTCACCTCGCGCCAGCGTCGAGAAAAAGTTCTCGGCGCTCGTCGTGACGATCAGGTCGACCCTGATCCCGTACGCGGCGAGCTGGCGCGCGATCTCCTGCGCCGACGGCAGCGGCTTGAGGATGTACGGCCGGGGCGCCCACGGCACGACCATCGTCAGAACGGAAGGCTTGTGCGGATGGCGGCGCAGCATTTCTTTGTCGCGCGGCTCGATGACGCCGATCGCCTTCCCCATCAGCGGCGGGATGATGTCGCCGGCGACGAACGCGAGGTGATTACGGTCGTAGTTGATCTGCGCGATCGGCGTCGTATCGATGGCGTGGCGGACGGCGCGCCGGAGGTTCACGTCATTCAAAGGCGCCCGCTCGCTGTTGAAGTAAAGGATGCTCGTCGAGTTGCTCGGCTGCTGCATCGGTTGGTACCCGGTCAGGCCGAATCGCGTCACCTCGGTGACCGAAAGGTTGAATGAGATGTCGATCTCTCCGCGCCGCGCCGCCTCGGCGAGCTTGGTCGGCGTGCCGTCCGGATCGGCCGGATGGATGACGAAGTGGAGATCGTCGATGTGCGCCGTTCCCCAATACTTCTCGTTGCGCAGCATGTGAACCGATCCGCTGCGCTCGACGCTTCGGGTCGTTGTGCCCCGCTCCAGCACGTAGGGGCCGGTGCCGAGGAGCTCGCCGCGCTGTTCGAGGACGAGGGCGGTGTTCCATTGCGTCAAAACCATCTCGAAGTTCGGATTGGGTCCCGACATCCGGAAGACGACGCGGCCGGCTGCGGCGGAGACGGTTGCCCGTCCTCGAATTGCTTTCGTGCGCGACAGCGATGCCGCCGCGAGCTCCGCCGTCAGCGGCGTGCCGTCGGAGAAGACGATGCCGGGACGCACGCTCGCCGAATACACCGGCTCGGAGCCGCCGCTCTCGAGCCGCAGCTTTTCGGCGAAGAGCCACGGTTCGATGCCTCCCTCGGTCGTGACTACGTACGGAGACTCGAACACCTGCTCGAGGATCACCGCCGTGATCGTGTCTCCCGCCAGGCGAGGATCGACCGTGCCGATGCCGCTGAAAACGCCGATGCGGATCGCTTTGCGCGCCGCGTCCGTTGCTGCCAAAGGGGAAACCGCCGAAGCTGGTGCGACGTTCACAGCGTCCTCCTGTTGATGAGGTCTGCAACGTAGCAGCGATGGAATGGTGGGCGTAGCGGCGCGCCGTCAGAAAATCGGTAACGTCCCACGGTTTTTCCGCGCTGTCACAGAAACGTGGGACGGTCGTGACGGCGGCCACGGGCCGCTGCGCCGGTTGCTCCGCTCGAAGCCGCGGTTCGTGAAGACATCGTCGATCGTGTTGACGGCGGAGCAACCTACGCAGCCGGCCGTGCCGGCTCGAACCGCGGCGCAGGCAGTTGAATTGTCGTGACGGACGGCCGCTCTCCACGCAGGAACTCCGCGAGAACGCTGCGAATCTGGGGCGATCCGAAGAAGTCGAAATGATGTCCGCCGTTGGCGATCACGATCAGGTATCCGTTTCCGAGGTGCTTCACGATTTCCCGGCCGTTCTCGACCGGCGTGCGCGGATCGAGATCGCCGGCCAGGACGAGCACCGGTACATCGCTGCGTACCGGCCGGCGGAAGTCGTCGCCGAGATCGGGATTGCCCCAGCCTCCGCCGAGGAACATCTGCGGAAAGTTGATGGCATTGCCGAGCAGAGACGCGGAGGCTTCACGTTCGATGCGAGCACGCCGGGCACGCGTTGCGCCGGAGCTGAGATCCATCACCTGTTTCATCGCCGATTGCACGCCCATCCGCGACCTTTGGGCGAGCGCCAGTTGCGCCACGCGGCGGAAGTCGCCAGCCTCCATCTCGAGATACGCGGCAGGGAGTGTGGCGGCAGTCCGTGGGTCGCCGAGCGCCTGTGCGGTGAGCCATTGCACATCGAACTTGCCGATCGTCACGCGGACCGTCTTTCCCATGGCCGGATGGAATACCTCGACGGTTTGCGGCTCGCGATCGAGCCGTTCGAGCACTTTCTGCATCGACGTGGCGAGACGCGGAACGCGCATGCTCGGACGGGCATCGGCGGCGACGAGCTTGTCCAGTCTTTCCAGCACGGCGTCGATCTGCGACGGCAACTTGAATGTGTCGTTCGGCCCTTCCGGATTTGCGAGGACCACCCGCTCGATCGCCTTCGGATGGCGGCGCAGCGTCGCCAGCGCGAGATGAGATCCGTAGCTGCGGCCCCACAACGTGACGCGCTCGTATCCGAGCGCCCGGCGCACGTCATCGACGTCGTCCGCGCTCTCGCGCGTGTTGTAGGCCTCCAGGTGAATGTCCCGGCTTTCGAATGTCGCCGCCACTTCGCGACACGCCTTTTCCATCAGCGGCAGCCACAATTCCGGCGTGCCCGGTTGATCGAGCGGAAGACCATAGAGCGCCGGCGTCTGGAGATTGGGCGATGACTTACCGGTCCCTCGCTGATCGATTCCGATCAGATCGCCGTCGAGCAGTTCGAACAGACTCGCGCCACCGCGCCGTGCCAGTCCCGCCACGAGACTGGCCCCCGAGTCACCGGGGCCGCCGGCTAGGACGATGTGCGCCGTTCGCGCGGGGGCGGAGGTTCGGCCGATCCGCACGACGAAGAGATCGATCGCGCCGCTCCCGCCGGTCTTCGTCCGAATTTCGGGCACGCGCACGGTGCTTTCCAGCAGCGTCAGCGCCGTGCCGTCGTCGGCGCGGAGCTCGATTTCTTTCGCTGCGATACCGTGAGTGATTGCAAGGGCCGCGAGGGCACACATCCAGCGTACGAGCTTCATGAGAGGTCTCCTTCTGTTGTGAGTTTCGGGTCAGGCCTGTTGAGACAGCTCGCGCTCCAGCGCACCGCGCCGCTCCATCAGCGCGTCGAAACGGCGTCGCGAAGACAAGAGCATCGCCACGGCCACGATCAGCATCATCGCCCCGAGTGCCGCGGCCGCATATGCCGGCCGTCCCATCGAGCTCCAGATGCCGAGAGCCAGAGAGCCGGCGACGAAGACCGCCGTGAACGCGACCGCCATTCGCGCGGCAATGATTCGATGTCCGGCGAGCAACACGCGGCGCCGAGTCAGGACCCAGGCGGCATAGGCTGCCCATGACGATCCGATGCCGGCCATCACCGCGAAAGCGATCTGCGTGCGCACCGGTAAGTGCGGCTCCGTGAGCCACAGCGAAGCGATCACGGTGGTCATCGCGAGCGCGACGAGCAGCAGGGCCACGTATCCGACGCGGGCGCGGAGCGACAGCTCGCCGAGGATCAGGCGCTGCACCTCGGCGACGGAGATTGGGGGCGAATGCAAGTCGTTCATCGATTCATTCCTTTGGCGACCAACTGGTCCCGTAGCGCCCTGCGTGCGCGGAACAGGCGCGACTTCACCGTGCCGGTCGGGATTCCAATGACCTCGGCGATCTCGGCCAACGTCAATTCCTCGAGATGGAAAAGGACGAGCACCTCGCGTTCCGGCACCGGCAACCGCGCGAGCTCCACGTGCATCAGCGCGATGTCTTCCTTCAGCTCGCTCGTGTCGTCCGCGCCGACGAGATCGCGGTCGTCGATGGAGACGAGCACGGGCTCGGCGTACTTCTCGCGCAGACGGTCCATCGCCACGCGGCGTGCGATTCCGAAGATCCACGCGCGCAGCCGGCTGCCGTCGCGGAGGCGTGCGATGCCGCGAAGAATACGCAGCCAGACATCCTGCACGGCCTCCGCGGCCGCGTCGTCGTCGCCTGCCAGCCGCCGCAGGTATTTCCAGAGCGGCTCATGCCATCGCGCGATCAACGCGTCGAACGCTGATGGCTCTCCCAGTTGACACCGGATCGCCAGCAGCTCGTCTTGCTTCCGATCGTTCTCGATCATTCATGAGAGGAGTCGGGAAAAGAAGGAAAAGGTTCACGCGGAAGAAGTTCGAACTCCGGTCATCGTTCCGGCGCCGGGCAATAACACGCAGTGAACGCGCTTTCGGTCATCGCCTTCAGCCCGCACCAGTAGCCCTGCCACTTCGCGAGCGCGCCGGCCGTGCTCTTCGCGTTGCCCGAGGAGGTATAGCCGAAGTACTCCGCGCGCGTTGCCGCGTCGCTGCCGATGGCCGCTGCGAGCTCCGTCAACGCAGTGGTGTCGTACTTCGACTTCGCGTAGGCATCGTCGAACTCGTACTCGCGCACCCAGGGGAGCGTGATGTTGGGAAGGTGCCAAGCCGTGTATCCGGCGACGTCTCCGTTTCGCTCCACGTCGACGATCTCGAATGCAGGATTGTTTCCGAAGATCGGAGTCACGGACGGCGTGATGTGGATGAAGTCTCCGGTCGCGATCCGGAATTCGTCCTGATGGGTGTGGCCGGCGAAGGAGCCGGCGATCGTGTTGCGGTGCGCTGCGGTGATGCGAAGGTATTTTTGCGCGTATTCGTCCTTCCAGAACATCTGCGCCGTCAGGGTCGGGCAGGTGCCGTCCTCCACCGTGTTGTAGACGTTCACCCCCGGCGGGATGTGAAGCAGCAGCCAGACCCGCTTGCCCAGCGCGCGCGCCAGGAGCAGCTCGGCGTCGAGCCATTCCAATTCGCGGAGGCCTGGATCGGGTCCCGGCTTGCCGCACGGGTCCGTGTAGTTCGTCGAGAAGAAGTTTGCATTCAGCGCGATGATGCGCACGTTGTTCAGTCCGGGTACATCGGCGTGGTAATACCCGCCGGTCGGAAAGCGGCGGTCGAAGGAGCGCGAGCGGACGATCGGGCTCCAGACGTCGCGGAAGTCCGCCAGGAACGCTCCGTTCGGCGCGACCGCGTAGTCGCCGCAGTCGGAGTCGTTGTTGCCCAGCGTGGGATAGATTCGCACGCCGGGAAAGGCCTTGCGGAAAACCGACGCGATGTACTCGTTGGTCTTCTTCACGAATGCGGTGTAGGCGGTCTGGCTCTTGTCGGCCGCGTATTGCTGGTAGCTCTTGTTGAAGTTGTGCGCGAGAAAGTCTCCGGAGATCAACACGAACGCCGGCGATGGAAGCTGCTTCTGCATCTCGCCGATCGCGGACCGCAGCAGCGGATCCGTCAAGTCGCTCCCGTAGGCACCCAGCGTCGTCACCGTCGACGACGCCAGGATCGCGTCCCACTCCGACACGTCCGCGGCTTCGAGCTTCGTCACGATCGTCGGATCCGCAAACGGATTGAAGTGGACGTCGGAAACCGAGAGAAACTTCTCCGCAAATGCGGAGGGTGCGATGGCCAGGACGACGGTGAACAGTACGACGTTGGCGAGCGCTCTAGCTGTGCGAAACATCAGTTCATCGTAGCCGAAGGGTAGGAGAAGTGCTTCATTTGGTCCCTCCTATTTGACGGCGATTGCCAAATCGCCGTCGGTTCGACGCCGGACCAGGCTTGGCTGGTCGAGCTCTGCAGACGGTTGTCGTAGTTGCGGCTTTGCGGAGGTTCTCCTATGCGTAGTGTTTGTGTGAGTTTGTTGGTCGCTCTCTTTGCTTCGCCACTGTGCGCATTCGATTTCGACGAGCACAAGTACCTGTCCAACGTCGGTCTGCGCGCAGCCCTGGATCTCGCTCCGGCCTGCGCCGTCAAGGGCGATGCAGCGCTGTTCGTCGATCCCGCGAACATCGCGGCCAAACACTCCTTCGGTGATCTCGCTGCGCTCGGTGACTATGTCCGCGACGTCGACGTGCTGTTCGAGCGGAACGGCCTTTCCGGTTTGGCGATCGACCGGTACAGTGACCTGAACTGGTCCCGCATCGGCGCGTTGAAACGGGACGTGCTGCGTTTTCTGCAGGCCGCGCACATCAACGAGACCCATTTCCAGCAGAGCGCGATGCTTTCGCATCTGAACAACCACGAATCGGCCCGCGCTCTCGCTCAGGATGGCAACATTCATCGGGCCTTGGTCATGGAAGCGTTTGCGCTGCACTTCCTCGAGGATTTCCACGCGCCCGGCCACATCGCCGCCACGCGAACGGCGATGGTCGATTACGTCGCCATCGCATCACACGGCAAGTACAACAATTCCGGTTTGTTCTATCAGTTCCGCAAGCAGGCCGACGCTCTCCTTCCGATCATCGATCACCTCCTGCGCGACCCCTCCTCGCTCGCTGCACTACGCCACAAGAATCTTCGCTTCGAGATCGAGGCCCAGGCGCTCTCCGAGTTGCGCACGCTCATCGAGACTCGGGGAACGCTCGAGTTTTTCGGCGACTCTGCGCTCGAGCATCATCCTGTACAGGCCGCCTACCTCGCTGTTCTCGCCGCGCGATCGGTGCTCGATGTCTTCGAGGCGAGCTGCCACAACGACGCCGGTAAGAACAGCTTCCAGCCGATCTGCTGGGTTCTCGGGAGAAGCCCAGCGGCCGTCGAGTGTGATCCTCCCGCCGAAGCGGAAGGTGTGGTTCGTGCGGCGGCCGTTCCTTTTGGCGGCTGGGCCGTAGCCACGCACCGGTTCGATACAGTCTGGTACAAGCCCTGGGACGTCAACCTCGTCAGCTTCTACACCGAGGCCAAGAACAACACCGAAGCCGATCTGGTGCGGGGCCAGATTGCGATTGAGAGCCTGCTCTGGTCGGCGGCATCGCCTTCCGCGTTCGAGCAGCATGATCACGGACGCCTGCTGAACGCGCTGTTGTCGGCGAACATCTCCATCGGATACGGCTACTCGCACACATTCAGCGACGTGCCGTCGAATACCGTCCATGCCAAATTCATCTACGCCCTTCCACGCGTGGACCTCCAGGTGGCGACGACCGTTGGCGTTCGACGCTACGACCTCGGCCGGCGATCGCGACTTCGTTATCCACTTACGGTCGGTCTCGAGACGGGGTACGGATTCGTGTTCGTGCATCTCGGCGTGAGCGACGAATACTCTGTGAATCCGATTACTTCGGAACTGACGCATTCGCGCTCGCTGCGCTCCGGCGTCACCCTCGTGCTGCCGACGAAGTCGGGGATCGACTTCGTCGGCAGAAAGATGTCGCGCCGAGGCAGAAGGCCCTGAGTGATGGTCAAGGGGCTTTGGCAAGCTTGAAATCGGCATCCCAGGACAGAAAGACTGTCACCGAGTCGTGGTCAGGATAGCGCGCATCGATGGTCGACCCTTTGATGATCGGTGGCCGCTCTAGCGCGAAGTTGCCGCTCGCTCCGAGGCTGATACGACTGCGTTCGCTGATGCGCAGAACCGGAACCTGACCGCGGACTTCGGCGCGCCACTCGTGAAGCGAACGATTCTTGCCGACCATGAAATCAGCAAAGATTTCGGGACTCAGGGCTGCCCGGAATCCGCCGTAGAGCCGGCTGTCGGCGCGTTGAGGTTCGACCGTTTCGACCGTGGTCGGGTCGTCATCGGGCGGCGGCTCGTCGATATCTGCGATCTGAGCACCGACGAGCAGGATCGGCCCGGCGTAGCTCCGCAGGCGCTGATTCAGCCTCGCTGTCCTTAGCAGAGGCCAGAAGACTGTCGTCTCGATCCGAAGGGCGGGTACGACCTCGTCGTCGTTAGTTCCGGTTGGCAGCGTAGTTCCCGTTGCAGGAGTGCCCGCAATCAGACTCTGAGCGCCTGAGTTGGTCAGGAAGGCGGAGAACGTGTGCTCGAGTCCGAATCGATGGCTCTTGCCGGCTTCCGGGCGCAATTCCGGAACACCGCGTCCGCCGTAACGAATTCGGGCTGTGTAGCCGAGGCGTGGCAAGCCCGTCGCGAAAACATTGCCGAGGCTCGTGTACTCGACCCCAGCGGAGAGCTTCGAGACGTAGCGATCGTAATCTTCGAACGCCTGGAAGAGTGGTTTGTCGTCGGGCAGGACCAGGAGGCGCTTGGTCTCGGCAAGACGCTGCTTGATCTCCTTCTGTTCGGCGAGCAGTTCGTTCATGGCCGTCTGATCGGCCGGAAACTTCAGATCCGCGTAATCTTTGGTGTTCGCAGCGAGCCGCTCCTGATCGCGCCGACCGTTCTCGAAAAGGATCCCTTCCAGACGGGCCAGATGTCGGTCGCAATCGCGAACCCCCGACTCATTCTCGCACTCGGGCTTGTCTGCCTCCAGCAGGGCCTGGCGCATTTGCCGCACGCAGGCAATGATCTGGGCCGAATCTTTCTGGGTCGCGGACCGGATCAGCCAATCCTTGGAAATCGTTCGAGCGGTCTTGCAGTCGCATTCAGGAGAGCCCTGCGCCTGCAAGGCCAGATCGAACTTCTTGATCGTCGCACCAAGCGCGGAAATCTTCTCTTGCGCAGTGGCGAATGCCTTGGCGTCTTCGGAATCGCCAAGCTTGGACATCATTTCGCTACGGGTTTCTGCGAGCTTCGTTCGTTGCGAGTTGATGACGTCGACAAGTCGGGTGTAGGCATTGACACACTCGGGCCCGCACCCTTCCAGCTTGGTGTCGCTCTTCGCGCTTTCCTCAGACGGCAGGCATCCGGCGTCGCGGCGCGTGCACTGAAAGATTTGCTTCTTGAGGTTGGCCAGAGCCTCTGCTTCCAGGGCCGCGGTTGAGGCGTCGACGAGCGGCGTCACGATGAACGCGCCTGCCTCCGCGGCCTGAACCGCGTCCGTCGTGTCGATCTTGCACGGTGTTGTCTGAGCTCGCGTCGGGGGCGGTGGTTCGGGAGCGCCGGGTGCCTGCAGCGCGTATTCGAACTCTTTGATGATGGCGGCGAGCGCTTGAATGTTGGCCTGCGCCTTGCCGAAGGCGGCGGGGTCGGCCGACTCGCCGAGCTTGGTGCTAAGCGCGTCACGAGCTTCGGCCAGTTTCGTACGTTGAGAAGAGATGATCTCGACGAGCTCGTTGAATGCGCGCTCACATTCCTTCCCGCATGGCGATGGAGCCGACTGCGCGGGTCCGTTTTGACGCGAGCAGGTGAAGATCTGTTTCTTGAGATCGATCAGAGCTGCAGCCTCGCGTCCTGCCGTTGCGGCGTCGACCAGGGGCGTTCGGATGAATGCACCTTCCTTAACCGCGGCCCGCGCTGCGCGGATGTCGATTTGACACGCTGTCGCACCTTCAGCTGGCGCGTAATCCTGTGAGCTCCCTTCAAAGGCGAGCAGTATCGCCATCACTCCCACAAGTGTCCGGTTCATCACTACCTCCTCATGTGGCTCCTATGCTAGCGCTCTCGGCTGTCCGTTATTTTCCAATCCAGGGTTTGGACATCGCGCGCGAGTCTTGCACACCGCTTCTCCGTGCCCTTCAGTGGCTCGAGGAGAGACATGCCATGTTGAACAGAACCCGACTCACGCTTGCGATCGCAATCCTGCTGCTTGTTCCCAACGTCGCGTATGCGCAATCCAAAGAGGCGTTTCAAGATGCCATGCGCAAACTCTGGTCGGAACACGTCGTCTACACGCGTCTCTTCATCGTGAGCGCGGCGGCGGGGCTGCCGGACCAGGATGCCACGACGCAACGCCTGCTTCAGAATCAGACCGACATCGGCAACGCCGTGGCCGAGTTCTACGGCCGCGATGCAGGCGACAAGCTCACGGCGCTGCTGAAGGATCACATCCTCATTGCCGCGAGCATCGTCACCGCCGCCAAAGCCGGCGACAACGCGAAGGTGACCAGTGAAAACCAGCGCTGGCGCCAGAACGCCACGGACATCGCGAAGTTCCTGCACGGCGCGAATCCGAAGCACTGGCCGGAGGCGACGCTCCAGTCGGCGATGTTCGCCCACCTCGACCAGACTCTCGATGAAGCGACGAATCAGCTCAAGGGAAATTACGCGGCGAGCATCAAGGACTACGACCGCGCGCACGAGCACATCCTGATGATGGCCGACACCCTCAGCGACGGCATCATCGCCCAGTTTCCGAAGAAGTTCATCAGCCACGTCGGCGGGATGAAACACTGAGATGACGCGCCCCGCCGCTTCCTCCGAATCGCTCTCGCTGTGGATTGATACGACGCCGTCGACGAGCTACCCGTCGTTGCGGGGCGAGCTCACCGCCGACGTCGCGATCGTCGGAGGCGGCATCACCGGCATTACCGCCGCGTATCTCCTCGCGAAAGCCGGCAAGTCCGTGGTCATCGTCGAGAAGGGCCGGATCGCGATGGCTGAGACCGGCCACACGACGGCGCACATCATCGAAGCCACCGACGCCGACTACCGCGACCTGATCGAGGATCATGGCGAGGACAACGCTCGCCTGAACACGGAGGCGATCCGCTCGTCGATCGCGCTGATCCGATCGGTCGTCGACGAGCTTCACATCGACTGCGGATTCAAAGCCGTCGACGGCTATCTCTATACCGAGGACGAAGAAGATCGCGAGTACCTGCAACGCCAGCAGGAGTTTCTTCGCCAGGCGGGCATCGAGACGGAATGGGTCGATCAAGTGCCGCTGCCGTTTCCGACGAAGGGCGGAGTGCACTATCGCAATCAGTACGTCTTTCACGTTCGCCAGTACCTGCTGGCCGTTGCCGAGGCCGCGGTGAAGCACGGCGCGCGGATCTTCGAGAGCTCGCTCGTCAACGAGGTCGAGAACGCGGAGAAGGACGGCTCCTGCGTTGCCAAGACGGAAGAGGGAAGCGTCCGTGCGCAACACCTGCTGCTCGCGACGCACGTTCCGATCAACGACCGGGGGACGCTTTGGGCAAAGATGTACATGACTCGGACGTATGTCGTCGCCGCACCCATCGAACCGGGCCAGGTCACCGATGCACTCTTCTGGGATACGGCGTACCCGTATCACTACACACGGTTGCTGGAGACGAACAAAGGGTGGTTCCTCGTCGTCGGCGGCGAGGACCGCGACGTCGGCAAGGACGGCAACGACGAGAGCCGCTATGAAGCGCTCGAGGAGTATTGCCGCTCGCGATTCGGCGTGAGCACCTTCACGCATCGCTGGTCGGGACAGATCAACGAGCCCGCCGACGCGTTGCCGTTCATCGGCGAAAGCTCGCACGGGAAAAACGTCTGGATGTCCACCGGCTACTCCGGCACGGGGATGACCTACGGCACGCTCTCCGCGATGTTGCTCTCCGACTTTGCGCAGGAACGCGAAAATCGCTACGCGAAGCTCTACGATCCGGGGCGGACGAAGGTCGGCGCGGTGCTCGAGAACGTCGTCACCAAAGCCATCGAGTATCCGAAGCGGATGATCGAGAAGGCGACGCATCTCGACGTGGAGGCGAAGAGTGTCGACGAGGTGGGGGAAGGCGAAGGGAAGATCGTGTCGTCGGGCGGAGAGAAATACGCCGCGGCCCGCATCGATGGCGAGTTGCGCCTACTCGACCCGACTTGCACTCACATGGGCTGCACCATCGCCTGGAACGCTGCCGAGAAGAGTTGGGATTGTCCGTGTCACGGGTCGCGCTTCGACACGCGCGGTCAGGTCTTGAACGGCCCGGCCACGTCGCCGCTGGCTCTACCGGCGAAGTAGTCGAAAACTTTTTTGTGAACTCGCCTTCTTTCCGCACGTGCCGCGGTTCCGGAGTTAAACTCCTCGGACCATGACGACCATTTCGAGTCTTCGTCGCGAATCGCTGGCCGGCGGAAAGGTCAAGGGCGCGATGGTTCGCGCGCACATGCAGTTCGTGCGCGACAAGCTCGGCGAGGAAACGCTGACACGCGCACTGCAGGCCCTGCCTCCGGCGATTGCCGCCGAAGTCCAGGGGATCCTGGCGTCGACGTGGTGTGCGTTCGAGAGTCTGGTCGTTCTCGACCGGACGATTGCGCGCGTGACGGGTCGCGAAGAGCGCGAGCTGATGCGCGATCTGGGACGTTACTCCGCGCAGATCAATCTATCGACGATCTATCGCGCGTTTCATCGCGACGACCTTCACGAGTTCTTCCGCAACAGCGCCACCCTGCACCGGCAGTTTCAGGACTTCGGCACCTGCGAGTACGAACACGTCGGTGAGGGCCACGCCCGAATCAGCATCCGCAACGCGATCTGCTACAGCCCGGCCTACTGCTCCAGCGAAACTGGCTATCTCGAACAGGTGATCGAGACGCACGGAGGCACGGCGGTGAGCGTCACCGAATCCGCATGTCAGTGCGCCAACGACGATCGCTGCACGTTCGAGCTCCGCTGGCACTGAGCGCGAGTCAGGACCGCGCGCGATACGACAGGAGCACCGTGCCGCGATCGAACGCGCGCGTGTCCACGAGCTCGAAGTCGTGCGCGTTTTTCTCGCGAAAGAGCGCTCTTCCGTCGCCGAGGACGACGGGGCAGACGACGAGCTGATACTCGTCGACCAGGTCCGCGTCCATGAGCGATTGCGCGAGCGAAAGGCTACCCCAGATCACCATGTCCTTCCCGTCGGCTTGCTTCAGCGTCTCGACTTCGAGCGCGGCATCGCTCGTGACGATGCGCGCGTCCCCGAACGTTCCCCACGGCGCGCGATCGAGGGTGCGCGTGAACACGACTTTCTGCAGGTTGTTCAGCTTGTCCGCGAAGGGTTTGTCCTCGCCCTCGGCGACGTTCGGCCAGTAGCCGGCGAACATCTCGTACGTGACGCGGCCGAGGAGCATCGTGTCGATGGAATCGATGAACGCCATCTGACGATCGCCGAAGCTTTGATCTCCCTGAGTCGAGCCGGGAACGAAGTCGACACTGCCGCTCGGCCCCGAGGCCCGTCCATCGATGGAGACGAACTCCTGAACGATGACTTTTCTCATGAGGGTCTCGCATGCACGGCGCGAGCCTTTGTGGAACGCTGCCGTCTCGGCGGCTGGCCTGGCGGCGTCCTCGCCGCCGCGCAGAACGCAGGCGCGGGACGCCTGCGGGCCAGCCGGCGAGGACGCCAGCGTTCCGCTCTCAGATTATTCGACCGGGCAGCCCGAGGCGCCGGCTGCGACCTTCAACGAGGTCAACGCGGTCGTGCAGCTGGCTTTCGCGCTGTCCTGCCCAACCTTGCGCGATTCCTCGGGCAGGTTCTGCCAGCTGCTCCAGCCGGCGCGCATCTGTTCTCTGGCCTGCTTCTGCGCATCACGTGCGACCTGCGGCACTTTTTCGCATTGCATGTATTTGTCGACCGCCGCGAAATACGAGTCGCACTCGGCGATGCCGGTCGACTCCGCGACCGCGGTCGTCGTTGCTGCCGCGGCGGTTTCCGAGGTCGCGGTCTCCTCTTTCTTGCAGCCGACCGCGATCAACGTCGAGGCCAGGGCCAACACCAACAAAATACGGGTCCCTTTGTTCATCATGCCCTCCAATTCCGCGGATCGTAGTGGGGAAACATTTGGCGACGACGTGACGCCGCTCACGACGCGCGCCTGCGCGCCGCGCGCAGGAACTGATCGTCGAACTTGCGCGCGAAGGGGACGACCTCGTGTTTGTGACTCCACGGCTCGGTCTCGAGCATGACGTTGAAACCGGCGGCGGAGATGATGCGTTCGGCTCGGGCGTAGAGAGCGGAGGCTGGATAGATGTCGATTCGCTCGAACCCCGAGGGGAGGGGAGTGTCGCATCGCGTGGCGACGAGGATGCGGTCCGGAGCATTGTTTGCGAGAGCGCGCAGTTCGGAGGTGAACGCGATCAGCTCGCGCACTTCGTCCTCGGGTCCCGAGTGAACGATGAGCCAGAAGTTGTGGACGGGGAGCGGGCTTACAGCCCGCTCAAACCGCGGGCTGAAAGCCCGCGCCCCGACCAAAGAAACCACCCTTCCGCTGTTCGCCCGCACGAACGCGTCGTGATCCGGCGCGAGTTCTTCCACGATCCACGTCGTCCCGAACGACGGCAACTCATCCGGCACGGCGCGCCGGTATTCGTCCCAGCGCAGCAGTCGCGCGACGAGATCCATCGGGACCTCGAGTCCGCAGAGCTCCCCCTGAATCCCGCCCGGAAACGTGTCGACGATCAGACGTTCCGCGTCGAGTGCGCGCATCCACCCGCGATGTTCGTCGACGGCATGCTCGAGATGCGGCGGCACCTCGACGGTCGGGATGCCGCCGGTGACGCGCTCGTCGCGCGCGTACGGCGACGCCGTGACGATCGCGGCGTCGCCCGCGAGACCGAGCAACTCCAGGACGCGGCGGCCGCGCGTCAGGTGACCGAGGCCGCCGCCGAGCGCGTAGTAGAGAATCATCGTCCGCGCGAAAGGATCTCGGACGCGATGATGTACCGCTGCACCTCGGGGATCGAATCGAGGAGCAGCACGCCGTAGGCGCGCGACGGCCGCGAGCCATCGACCATGAACTTCGTCACGCCACCGGCGCTCTCGATCTCCGTCTTCGTCGCTGCGCGGTCGAAGCGGACGTTCCCCACCTCGCGGTCCCCGGGAGCAACGACCTTCAGGCGATCGCCTTCGCGCATCTTCAGCTCGAACGGATTGTTGTTTTCCTCGTTGTCGCTGATCTTGATCTTCTCCGGCGTCATCTTCACCTTCCACAGCAGCTTGCCGTCCGGTGTGCGCACCTTGAATCCTTCGCTGTCGTCGTCCGGCTTGACCTCGAATACCACCGGGCCGCCGTCGATGCTGTATTTGCGTTTGCCGCTCTCCTTCGTCTCACCGCGGAGCGCCCGCTTCGTTCCGTTCTCGCGGAACGAGACCTGGACCGTGGGGTCGAACGCGCTGATCATGAGCATGGACCCATCGGTACCGAGCACGATCGCTGTATACGGCTCTGACGTCGGCGCTTGGGTGCTTCCAGCCGGAGGCGCGGTTTGGATCTGCGGCTGAACGGTCTCAACGGGCCCGTCGCCACAAGCGGCGAGCGGCAGGATCAACGTGGCGATCAAGATCGGCATTCGCATCGAAAACCTCCAGGTAGCGTCGTGTTTCGTCTCGAGCATCAAACCGCTGCCGCGCGAGCGTCGCCGCGGCTGCGCCCATCCGTTGCACCTCGACGTCGTCGACCGCGGCCGCGCGCGCGATCGCGTCGCGGCACGCGTGCTCGTCGGCGGGCGGGAAGAGGAACGCGTTCTCTCCGTCCGTCAGCACGTCGAGCATTCCTCCCACCGCGGACGCAAGGAGCGGACGACCCAGCCCCGCGGCTTCGATCAACACGTTCGGGAAGCCGTCGTAGTGCGACGGCAGGACGATCCAGTCGGCGGCCAGGTAGTACGGCAGCAGATCGAAACGATCGACGCTCGAGACGAGCGAATGGGAGACCACGGACAGCATCGCCTGCAACCCTTCTTCGACTTCGCCGACGAGCAGCAGATGAAATCGATCGGCGAGTCCGGAGCGAACGAGCGACTGGACGAAGAACGGCACGCCCTTCTTGTTCTTCAGGTGACCGAAGAGTCCGAGGACACGGCGCGAGGGCTCGACGTTCCGCGCGCGCCACGAGGCGCCGCGCGCGCGATCGGCATCGGTCGCCTGCCAGAGATCGAAGTCGATTCCGTTCGCCACGACGTGTGGCTCGGTCTCGGGATGCAGCGCGACGATCTTCTCTGCCTGCGAGCGCGTCACGGTGCAGATCACGGATGAGCGGCGCAGCGCATCGTCGAGAATCGGACGCCGCCGCGGATCGAAGAGTCCCGCATCCAACTCGTTGCCGCGGATCAGCGTCACGAGCGGACGCGCGATCCACGCCGCGAACACCGGCGCCGCGAGCAGCGGCATGGTTCCGCCGAATGCGACGACGTGCGTCACCGCGCGGAGATCGATCGTTTGCTGCACGCGATTCCACAGCAGGTTGATCGCATGCGCCGCATCCGCCTCCGAAGGCACGCGCGTCAGCGAGCCGTTCGAAGTCTGGTGATACGACGCGGCGGCGCATTTGCGATCGAAGTGGATGACGTCGATCGCGACGCCGGCCGATCCGAGTCCGCGCACGATGCGGTCGCAGGACTCGCCCATCCCGCCGCGATCGGGCGGGTAATTCTCGGTGATGAGGAGCAGCCGCATGATCGTCAGCTCTCGCCGAAGCCGCCGCGATCGACGTCGTCATCCGGGTGGTCGCGCACGGTGTCGTCGAACGATTGCGCGTCCTGGCGGTCGTAGTAGCGGCTGCCGTGGTACGAGCTGTACAGCGGGACGTAGCCGGTGGTCGTGTAGTAGTCGTTGCGATACCGCCGCGACCAGACGTCGTCGTACTCCTGTTCCTGAACGTTCTGGTTCGTCGCGGCGCAGTCGAAGCACATCGAGAAACCGGTCTGCGGCGCGAGATGTGCGGTGCACATCGACCGCCCGCAGTTCGAGCAGGCCGACGCGACCGGGTTCTCGCAGCCGCTGAGCGTGAGAAATCCTTTGCGTGCCTCGCAGGTCATGCGCCGGCCTCCTTCTTGGTCAGGCTCGCGTTGCGATAGACGTCGGTGATGAGGTCGATCAGCGCACGGGGAACGACCGGATCGAGCGACTCGGACCGCACCTGCCGCTCGACTTTCACGACGCTGCGCTTTTCATCGCCGCTCAGCTCCGCTTCTGCGGGCGCGGCGACGTCGTACGTCTTTTTGCGGAGCCCGAGGGTGACTTCGATGTTCGTCTTCTTCGAGTACTTCGTCTTCGTCTTGTACTTGCCACGCGCGTTGCGCTTGGTCTTCTTGCGCTCGCGGATCGAGTCGGTGACGGTCCACGACAGTTTCGTTCCGTCGACGAGCACGGCCTCTGCCGCCATCCACGGGTCGTGGTACATCGAGTCGATCACCTTGTGATACACGCCGTGTTTGTACGGCGCGCTCTCGCTCTGCAGCTTCGACTTGTGGGTCGGCGAGGAGAGATCGACCTGTATGTGCACGGGCCGGGTCGCATCGAAGTCCTCGCGGAAGACGCTCAGCACCGGAACCGCGAACTCGCGGAAGTTGTTCGAGACGTCGATCTTCTTCGTCCAGAAGTAGAAGAATCCGAGCGTGCCCGCGATCGCGAGCAGCGCCAGTCCGCCGATCACGGCGACCGCGAACGACACATTCGTCAGCACGAAGAACGCGGCGACAGTGACGACGATCGCAAGCGCGAACGAGCAGCCGAGCTTCGTGCGCACCTTGTCGGCCATCGTGTCGCACGCAGCCAGCGGTTTCATGAGCGCCAGCAGCTCGTCGACGGAACGGCTCGCGTCGATTCGTTTCTCCACCAGAATTTGTTTTTGTTCAGCGTTGAGAGATCGCCAAGCCTGCACCACGTTCATCGGCCGTGTCTCCTTTCTGCATCAGTTCGACGTAGGCCCGCCGCAGCGCGGCGGTGGATTGCGTCCACGTGTAACGTTCCTCGATCGTGCAGCGCGCCTCCGCGCCGAGCTCCCGGGCGCGTTGCGGATACTCGAGCAGAATCCGAATCGCTCGGGCCAGCTCGGCGGGGCGATCGGGATGAACGAGCCAGCCGTTCTCGCGGTCGCGAATCAGCTCGCGCACCGGAGGAACGTCCGACGCGACCACCGCGGTGCCCGACGCCATCG
This sequence comes from Thermoanaerobaculia bacterium, assembly GCA_035999335.1. Classification (GTDB taxonomy): domain Bacteria; phylum Acidobacteriota; class Thermoanaerobaculia; order Gp7-AA8; family Gp7-AA8; genus QHVT01. Next base: position 121,171 of record DASYGV010000190.1, read on the forward strand.
ACTCGAGGATTTTCAGCGGCGCGCAACCCTGCACGACGTTGCGCGGTGAATCGGTGAGCGGCGCGACCGACACGAGTGCGTGCTGCCGCCACCGCGCGAGCTCCGGCTCGCCGAGCGCGTACTTCCAGACGATGCGGTCCGCGACGCCGAGCTTCGCCGCGAGCCTCTCGTATCCTCGCCACGACTTCGAGTCGCGCGAGGCGCAGAAGACGAGGCGGAGCGACTCGAAGTCGGCGAGACGAGCGAAGGCGCGCAGGAGCGTGTCGATGCCCTGCCAGCTCTGCGCGGCGCCGAAGTAGAGGAGGTAGGTGTCCGGTGCATCGGCTGGACGCGGCGCGGGCGGATCGAGGTCGGCGCCGTTGGGGATGACGGTGATGCGGTCGGACGCGACGCCGAGGGACTCGAGGAGCGCGGCGGTCGTGTGGGACGGCGTGACGATCAGGTCGGCCGCGGCGCAGCAGTCCATCTCCACGCGCCGGATCTTTTCCAGCGTCCGTGAGCCGAGCAGAGGAAACAGCGAGGGCAGCTCGATCGATGGAAGTGCATTCACCTCGTAGACGGCCGCGTACTTCCGCCGCGGACGGAGCGCGATCGGCGCGCCGGACCAGGGATCGCGGAAGTGGCAGAGCTCGAGCGAGCCTTCCATGCGGTCGACCGCGCGCGCGATCCATTCGCCGAAGAGCACGGCGCGCTCGAGAAAGTTCGGGACGTCGCGCATGAAGCGGGCGATCTCGACCGGACCTTCGACCTGATGTGCCGGCAGATCGTTCGCGCCGAGCACGAGGAGCGCGCCGCCGTCGAAGGTATCGAACAGCGTACGGGCGAAGCGGTCGATGTGAATCGCCGCGCCTTTCCGCGAAGGGAAACGATCGAACGCCGCATACAGCGCGCGGTGTGCTCTCTCGAACATGCGATCTGAACCGAGGCGGTGATGGTACGCGAATTTTTTCGGAGAGGATGTCGAATTCCGTCATCCTGCTCCGACGTAGGAGTGAAGGAAGGAGAAAAAACGAATGAAGACCATCACTCCGTTTCTCTGGTTCGATGCCCAGGCCGAGGAGGCCGCGAACTTCTACGCTTCTGTGTTCCCGAATTCGAAGATTGGGAAAATCAGCCGCTACGGCGACGCCGGGCCCGGGCCGAAGGGCTCGGTGATGACGATCGAGTTCAACCTCGACGGGCAGGACTTCATCGGGCTGAACGGCGGCCCGCACTTCAAGTTCACCGAGGCGGTGTCGTTCTCGATCGACTGCAAGTCGCAGGAAGAGGTGGACCACTACTGGAACACGCTCTCCGCGGGGGGTGAAGAAGGACCGTGCGGCTGGCTGAAGGACAAGTACGGTCTCTCGTGGCAGGTGAATCCGCGGATTCTCGGCGAGATGCTCAACGATCCGAATCCCGCGAAGGCGAAAGCGGCGATGGAAGCGATGCTCAAGATGAAGAAGATCGTCATCGCCGATCTGCAGAAAGCCTACGACGCAGCGTGAGCGTTTGGAACGCCGGCGTCCGCGCCGGCTGGCCCGCAGGCGTCCCGCGCCTGCGTTCTGCAACCGGCGGCGAGGACGCCGCCGCGCCAGCCGCCGGGACGGCGGCGTTCCAAGCTGTAGACTCCCGCAATGAATCTCGGCGAACTTCTCGGACCTGACCTTCTCGAGATCCTGCACGAGTCGCCCGAGGCGGTCCGCGAAGTCCTGTCGTCGATGCACGCCGCGGACGTCGCGGAAGTGATCAGCGCGCTGCCGCGCGAAGACCGTCTGCGCGTCCTGGAGCAGCTCGATCCGCCGCATCTCGCGAACACGCTCACGTACGCGGACGGGGAAACAGTCAAGACCGCGCTCAATCGCATGCGGACCGAGGTCCTCGCCGCCGGGCTCGATGCCCTCGAGGCGGATGACGCAGCGCGCCTTCTCTCCGCGATCCCCGAGGAGAAACGCGCGCCGATCCTGCAGCGGATGTCGGCGAGCGACGCCCGTGCCGCGGGCGAGCTCCTACGCTACGAGCCCAGCACGGCGGGACGGCTGATGACGTCGAAGTACGTGCGCATCCGTCCGGAGCAGAACGTGCAGGAAGTCCTCGACGGACTGCGGACCATCGATCCCGAGGTGGCCACGGTCGCGAACCTCTACGTCGTCGATCGCAACGGCGTCCTGCATGGAGTCGTGTCGCTGCGTCGACTGCTTCCCGCCGCTCCGCGCACCGCGATCCAGTCGCTCATGACGCGCGAAATCGTTTCCGCACGCGCCGACACGCCGCAGGACGAAGTGGCGCGGCTGGTCTCGAAGTACAGCTTCAACGCCCTCCCCATCGTCGACGCGCAGAACCACATCCTCGGCATCGTGACCGTCGACGACGTCGTCGACGTCCTGGTCGCGGGCGAGACCGAGGCGATGCTGCGCATGGGCGGCGTCGCGGCCGCAGAGGACGAGTCGGGATCGATGACCTACTTCGGGACGTCGATCTTCCGCGTCGTGCGGATGCGCTTCGGATGGCTGCTGCTGCTGTTCGTGGCCGGCACGCTGACCGGCAACGTGCTTCGTCATTTCGAAGGCGAGATGGCCAAGGTGATCGCGCTGTCGTTCTTCATTCCGCTGATCATCGGCACGGGCGGCAACGCTGGCAGTCAGACGGTGTCGACGATCATCCGCGCGCTGGCGCTGGGACAGGTGCGCCTCCGCGACGCACGCCGCGTGCTACTGCGCGAGATGACCGCGGGACTGCTCCTCGGCACGCTGCTCTGCATCTTCGCGATCGTGCGCGCGTTGCTCTGGAAGAGCGGTCCGGAGCTCTCGCTCGTCGTCGGTCTCACGATCCTGAGCGTCTGCCTCTGGGCGAACATCATCGCGGCGCTGGTGCCGATGCTCGCGCAGAAGTTCAAGATCGATCCGACCGTCGTCTCGGCGCCGATGATCACTACGCTCGTCGACGCCACCGGTCTCGCGATCTACCTGCTGATCGCGAAAGCCGTTCTCGATCTGTAAATCTAGGAGTGCGGTGGCGAGGAGGTATGGGCGGCTCTCCGCC
>DASYGV010000031.1:0-2483 GCA_035999335.1 Thermoanaerobaculia bacterium
CGGAGCCATCCCGAAGCTCACCGGCGTCTTCGTCAACGGGTCTCCATCCGCGATCACCGTGATCGGCGTTTCGCTCTCGAAGTGAAACTCCTTGCCCCGCCTCATCTCCACGAATGGGCTCTTCACGTGTGCGCCGGCGTAGGCCTTCGGCAGCGTCGTGAGCAACTTCATGCGCGTCGTCTGATGAACGATGCAGACGTCGAGCAGGCCGTCGTCGGGGATCGCGTCGGGCGTGATGCGGATCCCCCCGCCGTACTGCCGCGTGTTGCCGATTGCCGCGAACATGATGCGCTCGTCGCGCACGCCGTCCTCGGTGCGGATGCGCACGGGCCGCGACCTGAACTTCGGCAGCACGCGCAGGATCGCATAGAGATACATCGGCGCTCCGCGCAGGTGTTGCACGTGGTGATTCGCGAAGTCCGCAACCTCGGAATCGAACCCGAGCCCGGCGATGGTGAGGTAGCGGAGATTGTTGGCCAGGGCGACGTCGAATTCGCGCACGCGACCCTTCAAAACGTTTTCGCATGCGCCACGGACGTCGCGCGGGATGCCCACACCTTTCGCGAAGTCGTCGCCGGAGCCGCTCGGGATCAGCGCGATCGTCCCCTTCGCCAGATCGAACTCGCGCACCGCGAGGTTCAGAGTCCCGTCGCCGCCGACCACGACGACGCGGTCGTAGTCCGCGCGCGAGCTCTCCGCGGCGATGCGCACGAGATCGTCCGCACTGGCACTCGGCTGGCAGTCCACGCGAGCACCGCCGGCGCGGAGGTGCTCCTCGATCTCGCGCACATGACGCCGTGCGCGACCGCGGCCCGCGGTCGGGTTGTAGATGAGTTTGAGATACACGCTTCCCCCGTAGCCCTGAGCGAGCAACGCGAGTCGAATGGGCCAAGTGCGCCCCCACGCTGCGCTTGCCAGCGCGTCTGCATGTGCAGGGCGCGGAGGCCAGCGCAGCGTTAGGGCTCACCTGACCCTTCGACTCGCATTGCTCGCTCAGGGTGAAGAACCAAGTGAGGATAGACTAACCGACGGAAATGAAGTTCCGAACAGCCCTTCTTCTTTTTGCCCTCAGTCTCAGTTGCAAGCCCTCCGCGGAGTCGCAGCCGACACCGCGCCAGCCGCGTCCTGTCATCCCGCAGACTGTGAGCGCGGAGCGGCGCACGCCGATCGTCGTCGTCGCGCACAACGTCCTTCCCTCGGTCGTGAACATCCAGACCGAGGCGACGATCCGGCGGCGATCGGTGGACCCATTCCTCGATCCGTTCGGATTCTTCGGCGGAGGACGCGAGCGCACCTCGCAGTCCCTCGGCTCCGGCTTCGTCTGGTCCAGCGACGGGATCATCGTCACCAACAACCACGTCGTCGAAGGCGCGTCGCGTATCACGGTCAACTTCCACGACGGCACCCAGCTCCCCGCGCGCGTCCTGGGCGTCGATCCCGACAGCGATCTCGCCGTGCTGCGCGTTGATGGAAAGAACTTCGTCGCCGCTCCGATCGGCACGTCGGCCGACCTGATGATCGGCGAGAGCGTCATCGCCGTCGGCAATCCGTTCGGCCTCAGCGGCACGGTCACGACCGGCGTCCTCTCCGCGCTCGGCCGCTCCGTTCCCTCGGAGACGCAAGGCCGCACGTACACCGATTTCATCCAGACCGACGCGTCGATCAATCCCGGCAACAGCGGCGGTCCGCTCCTGAACATCGAGGGCCGCGTGATCGGCATCAACGTCGCGATCTACGCGCAGGCGCAGAACATCGGCTTCGCGATCCCCGTCGATCGCGCGAAGAAAGTGATCCAGGATCTGCTGCGCTTCGGCGAAGTGCACTCCGCGTGGATCGGCGCGGTGACGGCGACGTTGACGCCCGAGGAGGCGAGACGGCGCGGACACGACACGCAGCGCGGCGCGTTAGTCGTGCGCGTGTTCGACGACTCTCCCGCAAGTCGCGCCGGCCTGCGGGCGGGCGACATCATCACCGCGGTCGCCGGCAAGTCCGTCGATTCGCGCGAGTCGTTCTCGACCTACACGGCGACGCTCCCGTCGGGCCAGAACGTAAGCCTCACCATCGACCGCGACGGCTCGTCGCGAACGGTGCAGGTCCGACTCGCCGATCCGCCCTCGGACCTCGGACTGCGCATGCTCCGCGAGGTCGCGGGACTGAGCGTGGCCGACGAGCGCCGCGCGGTCGTCATCGACAACGTCGTGTCCGGAACTCGCGCCGCCGAGATCGGCCTCCAGCCCGGCGACCTGATCGTCGGCATCAACGGCGCGGAAGTGACGTCGACGCGCGAAGCGAACACTCAACTCATGCGCGGCGCGGAACGGTCGTCGATCGTATTGTCGGTCGCGCGCGGGAGGTACGTGTACAACCTCACCTTCCCGATGGGGCTGTAGGTTGATCTAGGAGTGCGGTGGCGAGGCGTGCGGGTGGCGGGAAGCCACCGCTCTGGTAGGGTGGGCGGTGGTCGCGACGCACGTACCAGAGCG
>DASYGV010000053.1:0-69687 GCA_035999335.1 Thermoanaerobaculia bacterium
CTATCACGTGAAGACCGCGCGCATCGCGTCTGGCGGCATTCGCACCGGAGCCTCGGACACGCAGCTGACGTCGACGGCGTCGAATCTGCTCGTCTACGCGCCTCCGCGAAACGGCGAGTACATGGACATCTGGAACTGGAACAGTAAGTTCTACGCGGCATTCATTCAGATCGGCACGCAGGGTGACCCCGCGGTCGTGCGCATCACGCCGTAATTGCGTGGAGGGCGGACGTCTCGTCCGCCCTCGTCGCCGACGTCGCTGAAGCCGAAATGGCTGTAAGCTGACTCCGATCCCATGCCCATCCGCGACTTTGCTGCGCTGATCGCTCCGATCTCGCCGGAGGAGTTTTTCCGCGATACCTGGGAGAAGCGTCCGCTCGCGATTCGCCGTGGTGACCGCGATTACTACGGCGATCTTTTCTCCGTGCGCGACGTCGATGGCGTCATCGCATTCACACAACCGCGCCACTCCGAGCTTCGGGTCATCAAGAAGGACGCTCCGCCGCGGGAGGCGACAACCGCGGCACGCCTGGGCCGCGAGGAAGCGCCCGATCTCAACAAGCTCTACGCCGCCTATCGCGACGGGTACACGATCAACGTCAGCAACCTGCAGGAGCGGTGGGCGCCGCTCGCAGCGCTCTGCGGAAACCTCGAGTCGTTCCTCGGCCATCCCACCGGCGCGAACATGTATCTCACGCCGCGGGACGCGCAGGGCTTCGCGCCGCATTTCGACACGCACGACGTGTTCATCGTCCAGACGCACGGCGAAAAAACGTGGCGTCTTTACGAGGGCCCGCAACTGCCGCTCGACGTGCAGGGCACCTCGGGCTCGGTGAGCTCTCTCGGCGCACTGATCGATGAAGTACATCTCGATGCCGGCGATCTGCTCTACATCCCGCGCGGCGTCGTCCACGAGGCGCGAACGTCGACGTCGTCGTCGCTCCACGTGACCGTCGGCATCTTCGTTTTCCGCTGGGTCGATCTCATCGGAAGCGCGCTGACGTCGCTGGCGCGCGGCGACCTGCGTTTCCGCGAGGCGCTGCCGCCCGGCTATCTCCACCGCGCCGAGCTGCTCGATCCGATGCAGAAGCGCCTCCAGGAAATGCTCGCTTCCGCGGCCGCCAGCGTCGAGAGCGCCGACGCGGTTGACCACCTGATCGGGCTCTTGATCGCGCCGCGAGCGCCGCGCCCCGACGGCCACTTCGAGCAGCTCGAGCGGGCAGAGACCATCGACCTCGACACGATGCTCGCGCGGCGCGCGGGCATGATCTGCCGCATCGCCGCTCAGGACGGATCGGCGAGCATCAGTTTCCCCGGCGGTTCGTTGTCCGGACCGCGATTCATCGAGCCGGCGTTGCGCTTCATCGCCGCGGCCGAGGCGTTCCGCGTTCGCGAGCTTCCGGACGGGCTCGACGATGATGCGAAATGCACTCTCGCGCGCCGACTGCTAGGCGAAGGTCTGCTCACCATCATCGGTGCCGATGAGTGAAGGGGAACCGGTGCTGAACCTCGCTCGCCTCCTGCATCCGATGAGCATGACGACGTTCTTCGCGGAATGGTGGGAACGGCGGCCGCTGCACATCGCGCGCGGCGACGGCACCTGGTACGGCGAGCTCCTGGCGATGCGCGACGTCGATGCTCTGATCGCGTTCGCCGATCCGCGTGGTCCGGACATCCGCGCGACGAAGCAGGGAGATGCCGCGGCATATCCGATTACTTTCTCGGGAAAGATGGGGAGCGCGCGCGGGGATGGCAGCGTGGACATCAACCGCGTCTATGCCGCGTATCGAGCCGGCTACACGATCAACGTCAATCGCGTGCAGCTGTACTGGGCGCCCGTCGCCGCATTGTGCGCCGCGTTGGAGGACGCGCTCGATCACGAGGTCATCGCGTCGCTCTTTCTCGCGCCGGCGTCGTCGCAGGGATTCGACGCGCACTACGACGCGCACGACGTGTTCGTGGTGCAGCTCGAAGGCGCGAAGCGGTGGCGGCTTCGCGCACCGGTTGAGAATCTTCCGCTCCGCTCCGGCGTGGTCGGTGAGCTCGACGGTGAACTGCTGATGGACGTGACTCTTCAGGCCGGTGATCTGCTCTACGTCCCCAGCGGCACGGTGCACGAGGTGCGAACGGACGATCGCGCGTCGCTGCACCTGACGATCGGGATCGTGGCTACGCGGTGGCTCGAGCTGATTCGCGAAGCATTGAACGGAATCGCCGCGGATGACGTCCGTCTGCGGCGCGCGGTGCCGCTCGACAACCGCGGCGAGATCGAGGCCGGCTTGCGCGCGCTGCTGCCAGCGGTCGTCGCGAATGCGCGCGCCGACGTCGCGGTCGAAAGGCTGCGCGCCGCCGCGGCCGCGGCGCGCCCGCAGCCGGTGGTGCCGGGACACTTTGCGGAGCTCGATCTGCTCGCGGACGGAGTCCCATCGTGACGCTGGCCGCGATTGCCGCGCGCGCCGAGCTGCTGAGCGAGCGCCTCGCTTCGCGACCGCACGACTTCGATGACGCACCCGTGGCGCAGCGAATCGCGCGATGGCGCGAACGTGTCGGAGAGGAGTCGTTCGAGAAGCGCCTCGCGCTCGGCGGCATCAGCGCGTCCGACCTCGCTCCGCTTCTCGGCGACCGCCGCAATCCGGATGCCTTTCCGCTTCCGCCGTGGGCGCACACGCTCGGCGCGATCATCGACTTCGTCCGCAATGAACCGCGATCCACCGAACCGGTGGGGGATGTTCCATTCGAGGCCATCCTTCGCCCGATCGTCGCGTTTGCGCGCGGCGGCGTGATCGATTCGTCCGCGTTCGCGGCATCGGCGTCCGCCGATCTCGAGCGGTTGCTGCTGCTGCGTCTCTCCCGCGTCGTTGCGCCTTCGCTGCTCGAGCGATTTCGCGCGACGCGAGTGGCCGGCGTCGCACTGCTTCAGCACTTCGGCATCGAGAGCGCCGCGGGCGGCGATTCCGCATATCGCGCATTCGTCGACGACACGCTGTCGGACGGTCTCGCTTCGCTCTTCGAGATGTTCCCGATGCTCGGGCGTTTCACGGTCACGCTCGTCGAGCAATGGATCGCGGCCGCGAACGAGCTCCGTACGCGCTTCGAATCGGATCGCGGCGAGATCCGCGGCCTCTTCGGAACCACCGGCGACGTCGAGCGGATCATCGCCGTCGACGGAGAAGGACCGTTGTCCGATCCCCACGATTGCGGCCGCACGGTGTTGATCCTCGAGCTGAACGCCGACAAAGGCAAGGGCAAGGTCGTCTACAAGCCGCGCGCGCACGCGTTCGAGGTGGCATTCAACGACGTCCTGACGGAGCTCAATGACCTCGGTGCGCCGCATCGGTGGTACACGCTGAAGATCCTCGCGCGGCCGCGGTACGCGTGGGTCGAGTATGCAGGCGATGTCGCGTGCTCGAGCGCGGACGAGGTTCGCGGCTTCTACCGCGCCGCGGGTGCGCAGCTGTTCATCATCGCGCTTCTCGGCGCGAACGACTGCCACTTCGAGAACGTCGTGGCGCACGGAGAGCATCCGATCTTCGTCGACATGGAGACGCTTCTGGTCCGCAACCGCGGTTCCGAACGCGCGGTCCTCATCCGCTCGGGATTTCTTCCGCACTGGCAATGTCACCGGTCCTCCGCCGTGCACGCGAACATCGGCGGTCTGGCGTCGGTCGCCGGACAAGTCGTGCAGAAAGTGCGCTGGAGCGATCTTCATCGCGACACGATGCACGTGGGTCTAGTGGACGAGTCGCTGCAAGGCGGGCGCAATCTGCCGCTCCTCGGCGGCGAGCGTATTGCCGCGGATCCGTATGCCGTAGAGATTGCGGACGGTTTCACGGAAACGTATCGCTTCTTCATTCGCGAGCGCGAGCGCGTTCGAGCCGCGCTGGGGCGGCTTCGCGGCGTTCCCTCGCGATGGATCAGCCGCGCGACGGCGGACTACTACGAGCTGCTGCACGAGTCGGTCGCTCCGGCGCATCTGCGCAGCGGCATCGACTGGAGCATCGAGGTCGACCGTTTGAGCGCCGCGTTTTTCGGCTCGGCAAACGCGCTCGCGAACTGGGAGGCATTCACCGAAGAACGGCTCGCCCTCGAACGGCTCGACATCCCGTACTTCACGACGCGCAGCGACTCGACCGCGCTTTTCGTGGAGGATCGGGAAGTGCTGGAGTGGGCGGACTCCACGACCGCTTTCGGCGATCTGATGTCGCGTCTCGACAATCTCTCCGAGGACGACCTCGCATTCCAGGCGGAGATCATCGCGGTCTCTTTCGATGCCCCAATGAATCGAAACGGTCTGAAGCGAAACGATCGAAGCGCTCCGGTCGACGGCGACTTCATCGGCGAAGCGAAGCGCATCGGCGATGAGATCGTTTCGCGCGCGATTCCCGACGTGGACGGACTCACCTGGGTCGGTCTCTCGTTCGAGCACGGCGACGTCCGCCAGCTCGATCTCCTCGGCGGCAGTTTCTACAAGGGACGCCGCGGGATCGCGTTATTCCTCGCGGCGCTCGCGGCGGAGACTGGCGAAAGCCATTACGCGGATGCGGCGCGCGCCGCCGCGCGTTATGCCGGGCGTGGCTCCGATTCGCTCGGCATCGACGGCAATACTGCTTCCGCCGTTTACGCGTTTACGCGCATGGCCGGGCTGCTCGGCGACGAAGCGTTGCTGGAAGACGCGCGGCGCGCCGCCGATTCGATCACCGAGGATGTGATCGCCGCCGACGAGTCGTACGACGTGATGGGCGGATGCGCCGGCGCATTGCTCGCGCTCTCGGTTTTGCATGGTGCGGCGCCTTCGCGCGAGCTCGCCGCGCGCATCGCCGCCTGCGCACGCAAGCTCGTCGATGCGCCTCTCCGTCTGACGGGCTTCTCGCATGGTGCGGCGGGCATCGCGCTCGCGCTTCACCGCGCGGCGTCGATCACCGGCGACGAAACGTTCGCGTCGGCAATGCGCCGCTGCGTCGCTTGGGAAACCTCGCACTACCTCGAAGAACATCGCAACTGGCGCGATCTTCGCGGCAACATTCGCGACGGCAAGGGCGCAACCATGACGAGCTGGTGCCACGGCGCGCCGGGGATCGCGCTTTCGCGGATCGCAGCCGGAATCGACGACGAGCGCCTCGACGCCGCGCTCGACACGACGCTCGATTGCGGGACGGAGACGTTCGACCACCTGTGCTGCGGCAACTTCGGCCGCGTCGAGGTGCTGCTCGTCGCCTCGCGCGCGCGTCCCGGGCTGCGCGTGGAGGCGGCATCGCGCGCCGGCGCTCTCGTATCGCGTGCGGCGCGCGAAGGCAGCTACCGCACCAGCTCGCGCGCCGGCGGCGGCAGTGTCTTCTTCGATCCCGTCTTCTTTCAGGGAATGAGCGGCATCGGTTACCAGCTGTTGCGTCTGATGCGGCCCGACGCGTATCCCTCGCTCATCGCGTTGGAGTGATCGACGATGAGACGCATGACGATCGAAGAGCGGCAGCACCTCGACGAACAGGGCTTCGTCGTGATCCGCAACGCGCTCTCCGCCGTTGATGTGCGCGCGCTCGTCGATGCGGCCGAGGCGTTGTGGCGGATCGAGGGAGACGACGCGGGTAGCGAGAACTACATCGAGCGCGGCGTGCGGCGGCTCGCGAATCTCGTCGCCAAGGACCCTGTCTTTCGCAGTCTCATGCTGCATCCCGTCGCGCTCGATGCCGCGAATCTGGTCCTCGGCGTCGACGACTACCGGCTGGTCATGCTCAACGCGCGCGATCCTCTCCCGGCCGCGCTGGCGGCGCGCGATGTTCGCGGCGTCGCACCCTCTTCGCCGCTCGCGGGAATCACGGCGCTCTGCGACGGACAACCGCTGCACTGCGACAGCGACGGCCGGAATCCCGACGCGCGCGGGTTTCGCGCGCTCACGATCATCTGGGCGCTCGATCCGTTCGACCGCGCCAACGGCGCGCCGCGCATCGTGCCGCGGTCGCATCGCATCGGCCGCCAGCCGGAGGAAGTGCTCGCCGACATCTACGGCGCGCATCCCGAGGAGACGATTGTCGAAGGAGAAGCCGGCGACGCGATCGTCATCAATGCGCACGCGTGGCACGGTGGGCGGAACAACCGCAGCAGCGGACCGCGGCGCTCTCTCCTTGCGCACTACTACCGCCGCGACATGCCAGTCACCCCGCGAAGGAGACCGAACTTCACGCCTGCACAGCTCGCTGAGCTCACTGCCGCGGAGCGCGCGTTGTTGGATCTCTGATAGCATCCATCCCCCGAGAATTGAGAAGGAGAGACAGATGGCAAACGCAGCGGAAGACTTCGGCAAGGCACTCATGGCATCCCCTGATCTGCAGGCAAAAGTGGCTTCCGCAAACACCGCGGACGAAGTGGCCACGGTCGCCCAGGCGAACGGATACAACATCACCGGCCAGGATCTCGTGAACCTCCAGAGCGAGACCTCGCGGCAATCTCTCACCGAGGGCCAGCTGAAGGGCGCGGCCAACTTCAGCTGGAACGAGAAGGTGAGCGACAGCTGGGGAACCACCGTCGCCTGCTCGTGCTACTAGGCCGGCACGAGCGCTGGGCGGCTGAGCAGGCGGCGTCCTCGCCGCGAGATTGTTGAAACGTATCCTTCTTCGGATGCACTATCCGGAAGGAGGACGCAATGAAACTCAAGCATGTGATGCTTCGCCAGCCGCGAGCGCCGGAAGACTTCGGGTTGGAAGCGATGGGCGAGGACGCCGTGGTCCCGGGACCAATCGTCGAAGTCGACGAGCTCACGCCGAAGAAAGCCGCCGAGATCGTTGCTTCTCCGAACAACGACGTCGTCGCCGCGGCACCCGTGATCTCTCTGCGGCTGATCGAACCGGTTGCCATCCCTGCAGCCGACGATCCGCTCACGAACGGAAGCACCTGGGGAATCAAGGCCGTCGGCGCGGACCAGAGCCCGTTCACGGGCGAGAACATCGTGGTGGCGGTGCTCGATACCGGCATCGATCCGGGGCATGACGCCTTTGCGGGCGTGACCCTCGTCCGCCGGAACTTCACGGCCGGTCCGGACGACGACGTGCAGGGACACGGTACGCATTGCGCCGGGACGATCTTCGGCCGCGACGTGAACGGCACGCGCATCGGTGTCGCCCGCGGAGTGTCGAAGGCCGTGATCGGCAAGGTCCTCGGACCGGGCGGCGGCGGCAGCGACGTGCTCCTCGACGCGATCGAATGGGCCATCGGCGAAGGAGCAAGCGTCATCTCGATGTCGCTGGGAATCGATTTCCCGGGATTCGTGGCGTTCCTGCAGAACACACACAATGTTCCGCCGGAACTGGCCACGACGATGGCGCTGGAGGCCTATCGCGCCAACGTGCTGCTCTTCGAGCGGCTGGCCTCACTCATCAGCGCGCGGACGCTGACCACGGGCAAGCCCTGCATCGTGGTGGCGGCGGCAGGGAACGAGAGCCAGCGGCAGGTGGATCCGGACTTCGAGATCGCAGTCAGTCCGCCGGCGGTTTCGGAGGGGATCGTGTCCGTCGCGGCGTTCGGCAACGATGATCCGCAGGGACTGACGATCGCGAGGTTCTCGAACACGGGCGCGATCCTGGGCGGTCCCGGCGTCGGCGTCCTGTCCGCACAGCGCGGCGGCGGCCTGACGCCGAAGAGCGGCACGAGCATGGCCACACCGCACGTGGCCGGCGTCGCGGCGCTGTGGGCGGACAAGATGACGAAAGCGAATCAGTTCCGCAGCCCGCAATTCGCGAACCGCGTTCTCGGCTCGACGACGCTCGACGGATTCCGCGTCGGCTTCGACCCCCAGGATGTTGGCAGCGGCATGATCCAGGCACCAAAGAACTGATTCTTCATCGCGCCGTACGCGCGATGAAAAACAACTTCACCGTCGTCGCGTCGACGGCGTCGGCTTCTCCGTAAGGATCGAAGTCGAGGACGTCGACCGGCGCGAGGCCGGCGTCGTTCAGCGCTCTCGTGATCTCGCGTTGGCTGTAGGCGCGCTGCAGGTGCTGCTCGCGGATCTCGACTCTCTCCCCGCGGACTTTCGCCCATCCCGTCACCGTCGCGCGTCCGAGCTTCTCGCGTTTCCGGTAGGTCGTCGCGATCTCGAGGTGATAGTCGCGTCCGCGCGCCACATACGGCTCGGACAGGCCCCACACCTCCGGATAGATCTCCGGATGATTCACGTCGAACAGAAACAGCGAGTCGTCGTCCATGACGCCGCGAATCGAACGGAAAGCGGCCGCGAGGTCCTCCGCCTCGAGCAGATGATTGAGGCTGTCGTAGAGGCAGGTCACACGCGCGAACTTTCGTCGGAACGGAAGTTGTCGCATGTCTCCCGCCACACCTTGTCCAGCGATCTGCAGCATCGGCAGCGACGCGTCGACGCCGGTCGATCTCCAGCCGCGCTCGCGGAACCAGCGCACGGTCATCCCCGTGCCGCAGGCGACGTCGAGGTGCGTGCGCTTCGGCGTCGGATGACGCTCGAGCGACTCGTCGAGCATCCGGCTCGCGGCCTTGAAGAACCGCTCGCCGAGCGCGCGGTCGTACGCATACGCAAATGCGTCGTACGCCTCCGACTTCATTCGTCCCAGCGGTAGAAGCCCTGGCCGCTCTTCTTCCCGAGCTTCCCGTCGCGCACCATGTCGCGCAGGAGCTGCGGCGGCTCGAAGCGCGGGTCGAGGTTCGCGGCAAGATACTCGGCGATGCCGAGGCGGACGTCGAGACCGACCAGATCGGTGAGGCGCAACGGTCCCATCGGATGGTTGTAGCCGAGCTCCATGGCGCGATCGATGTCCTCGGCCGACGCGACTCCTTCTTCGAGCATGCGGATCGCCTCGAGCCCGATCACCACGCCGAGGCGCGAGGTCGCGAAGCCGGGGCTGTCGCGGACGACGATCGGCGTCTTGCCCATCTTCTCCGCGACCGCGCGCACCTGCTCGATCGTTTCGTCCGAGGTGCGCTCGCCGCGCACGATCTCGATCAGCTTCATCGCGTGCGGCGGATTGAAGAAGTGCATGCCGACGAAGCGGTCGCGGCGCTCGACGTGCCCCGCGAGCTCGGTGATGGAGATCGAGGACGTGTTCGTCGCCAGGATCGTTTCGGCGGCGCAGAAGAGGTCGGCCTGCCCGAAGAGATCGGTCTTGAGCTCGAGGCTCTCGGGAACCGCTTCGATGATCAGGTCCGCGGTATTGACGGCCGGCTCGAGGTCGGGGATGAGCTGCAAACGCCCACTCGCCTCGGCCGCTGCTCCCTCGGCGATCTTGCCCTTCTCGACACCCTTCTTCAGAATCGAGTCGATCGACGCGCGCGCGCCGTCGAGCGCGGCGGGATCGGCGTCGAACATCACCGTGTCGTACCCGGCGACGGCGGAGAGATAGGCGATGCCCCGGCCCATCGTTCCTGTGCCGAGAATCGAGATCTGGCGGATCATGGGTCGAGTGTATAGCAGGAGGTAGGCCATGGGATTCGTGAAGGAGTTCAAGCAGTTCGCGATCAAAGGGAACGTCATCGACCTCGCGGTCGCGGTGGTGATCGGCGCCGCGTTCGCCAAGATCGTCGACTCATTGGTGAAGGACATCCTCATGCCGCCCATCGGCCTGCTGCTCGGCGGCGCCGATTTCGCGAATCACTTCGTGACGCTCAAAGGCGAACGATTCGCGACGCTCGCCGAGGCGCAGGCGGCGGGTGCGGTGACGCTGAACTACGGCTTGTTCCTGAACACGCTGGTGACGTTCATCATCGTCGCGATCGCCATCTTCATGATCGTGAAACGCATCAACGCCGCGAAGCGGACGGAAGCGCCGGCCGCGCCGACGACGCGCGCGTGTCCGGAGTGCCTGTCGGAGATTCCGCTGGAGGCGAAGCGGTGCCGGTACTGCGGGGTGGCGGTGTGATCGCTCGTGGTTAACGCTTCGCGCGCATCGCCTTGGCGTTTTCTGCGCAGCCTACCGCCTCGGCGAGCTCGATCGCGTTCATCCCGCCGGCGGACTTGATGTCGGCGCGCGCGCCCGCTTTCACGAGCAGTCGTACGATCTCGGTCTTGTCGCAGTCCGTGCCGATCCGGATGAGCGCCGTCGTGTTGACCTCGTCGACGGCGTTCACGTCCGCGCCCGCTTCGATGAGGTACTGCACGACGTGCGGACGGCCAAACATTGCGGCGCTGACGATCGGCGGCGTCCCGTCGGCCTTCGTATCCGGCGAGTATCCGGCAGCGATGAAGAGCTTCACGACTTCGAGGTTGCCTTCGACGGCCGCTCCGGTGAGAAAGTCGCCCGTGGGCTCGGGGTAACCCATCTCGCGCAGCTTGCGCAGCGCGTTGCGTTGCGCGTCGTTCTCCGGCTGGCGAACCTTGTCGGCGGTCGGTTCATCCTCCGGCGATCCGCCGAGGTCCCACATCTCGCTGAGGATCTTCCAGGTGCCCTGCTCCTTCAGGAATTGAATGCGGCCGGTCGAGTCATTGTCGGCCACGACCGCGCGTACGATCAGCGTGGCATCGTCGCCGTCGATGATCTCCTCGTGCAGGCGCAGCTTTTCCTTCGGCGAGAGCACGTTCATCTCCGAGAGCGCCTCATCGTTCGACTTCTTGGCGAGCTGCTCGCGGCGGCCGGCGGAGAGATAGAACTTCGCGCCGGCGGCATCGCCCTGCGCGATCGCTTTCTGATAGCTCTTGTAGATCGGAAACAGCTCGTCGGCGTGCAGTGCGACAGCCGTCGTCGCCACCGCGAGGAATAAGGCGAACCGGAGTCCGCGCTTCGTCACACCGATTTCATCGCCAGCGAGAGGATCTCGCGGTGGGTGAAGTAGTTCACGGCCGGGTCGTCGAGGTGGAACGTGTACGTGAACCGCTCGTCCGTGTCGGCGATGAACGTGAACCGGTGATAGCGGTTCTCCGTGCCCTCGCCGAACTCCTTGATGTTCGTCGAGCCGGTGCCGCTGTCCTCCTCCACCTTCAGCACGCGGTAGAGGCGATGCGCGCTGATGGGCAGGTCGTCCGGCGGATAGTGGATGAACTGGATCGCGTAGATGGTCTTCGGATCGATCTCGCGCTGCGGATAGTCCTGCACGCCCTCGGCACCGACACCCGTGAACCAGCTCTCGTCCTCCTTGAACAGGACGAGATTCGCCGAGTTCTCGGTCATCGGCAGCGCGCCGCGGTCGAGATGGATGTGCTGCTCGGGATCGGTGGCGTCGCGGAGCTGCGTGAGGAGGTCGATCAGGTACTGGATGCCCTCGCGCGTCCCGGTGAGGGCAACTTCGTCGTCCTCGTCCGAGATCCAAAGGTCGAGCCATGCTTCCTTCGGAAGCTTGATGCGGCCCTCGAGCGTCTCGCGGGTGATGGGAGCGAAGTCGAGGCGTTTGGCCGCGGCGAGGAGGAACTCGTTGCAGTGCGGATCCTCGGTCAGATGCTGCCGCGCGTACTCGATCGCGGCCTCATAGGCACCTTTGCGGCCGAAGTCGTGGCTCAGGTCGAAGGGCCCGACGATCTGGTCGAGGAGCTGGGCATAACGCTCGGCGGGTTTGGACATAGGCAGCCGTACAACCACGAGAAATCTACCATATTTCCGAGGGCTGACTGGTCGTGCCACATCCACGAAGTTCACGTTCATCGCGCAGTTGAAGGCGGGGTTTGTGGCGTAGGAACGCTGGCGTCCTCGCCGGCTGGCCCGTAGGCGTCCCGCGCCTGCGTTCTGCGGGGCGCCGAGACGGCGCCCGGCCAGCCGGCGAGACGCCGGCGTTCCACTTGGAGCCTGCGCGGCAAAGTTAGCCTCGGAGCGACCGCACGTGCACAAGGCTTGGCCAACCAGCGCCGCCGGCCGTGCCGGCTAATCCGCGCCGAATTTGGTGCGGCCGGCGTCATACGTTCGCCCGCGCCAGTGGAGTTGCCGCCGAATCCCGGTGATCCAGATCGAGCGGAGGACGATCCAACACCAAGTGGCGATCATCAGCGGATGCCCGAGGACGGCGTTGTCGAGGCGATAGCCGATCGCGGCGAAGAGGATCACGCGAGAGAGTGCGATCAGCGCGACGGTCACGATTGCGATCACGTTGCCCGTCAAGGCCAACGCGAACGGGAGCAGGTGGAACACGAACCCGAGCGCGAGGAACAGCGCGGCGACGAAGTAGTTGTAGCCGAAGATCGCGAACGCATTTTTCGTGAAGCCGCGGACGATCTCTCCGAGGCCGTGGTACATACGAACCGTCACCCACTGCTCCGCGCGCACCGCCTCGGTGCGCCCGCTTCTGCGCATGAGACGCGCGAGCGCGACGTCATCGACGACCGCGTCCTTCAGCGACTCGTGTCCGTTCACCGCCTCGTAGTCCTCGCAGCGGACGAGATTGCCCGTACCGCCGCCGATCGCTAGCAGCCGGATGCGCGTCCGGTTCACGAGCCAGAGCGGAAGGAACGTGAACGCAAACACAGCGAGGTTGGGCATCACCACGTGCTCCCAGAAACCGCGCATCTCGAGGCGCGGGAAGAGCGCCAGCAGCGCGACCTCGCTCGTCTCCAGCCGCGCCACCGCGGCCATCACCGTATCAGGCGCGTAGATCACATCGGCATCGACGAAGAGGAGCAGTTCGCCCGTCGCACGGCGGCTGCCCTGATGCAGGGCCCACGGTTTTCCGAGCCATCCGGCCGGCGGCTCCTCGTTGTTGACGACGTGGATCCTTCCGATCTCCGCGAGGATCTCCCCCGTTCGATCAACGGAGCGGTCGTTGACGACGATGATCTCCAGCGCGGGATACGTCTGCGCGAGAAAAGCGCGCACCGTGCGCTCGATCGTTCGCTCCTCATCACGCGCCGGGATGATCACCGAGACGCGGGGAAAGCGTCGCGGCACGCGCGCCACGAGACGCGGCGTCAGCAACAGGTTGAGGATCGTCCTGCCGAGGGCGAGGAGCCAGAAGGCGAGGATCGCGTAGGAGAGAAGACGCATGGTGCTGGGTGCTGAGTGCTGGGTGCTGAGAGCCACCCGCTCAGCACTCAGCACTCAGCACTCAGCACTTCGATGCTACGCCGTTCCACCCCGGCGCGCCGCTTCGACGACGTACGGCGACTCGGGGAACTCGGTGGTGATACGGCGGTACGCTTCCTTTGACTTGACCGTGTTGCCCTGGACCTCGTACGCCTGCGCGAGAAGCACCAGCAGCGAATCGCCCGGCAGCACCGGCTCGGTCTTGTCGAGCTCGGCGTTCAGCTCGGTTGCCACCTGCGCGGCCTCGCCGTTCTCGATGCGGAGCTGATAGAGGCTGAAGCGGGCCGTGCCGACGAGGATGTTGTCGCCGTGGTCGCCCACGAACTCCTCGAGCTGCGTCCGCGCCGTTTTCACGTCGCCGCGCGCCGCGGCCATGCGGGCGATGTAGAGACCGGCTACGTCAGCGGCGTCGGTGCTGGTGAACTTCCCCTGCACGTCCTTGAACAGCTTTTCCGCGGCGGCGCTGCGCTCCGCCTCGGTCTTGAAGTGCGGTCCGGTCGAACCCTCGGGCTTCGTTTCGCCCACCGACGCCTCGGCGGTGTCGATGGCCGTGGCCAGCGCCTGCTGCGCCTTCCCTTCGCGGTTCGAGAGGAAGAAATAAGTGCCGAAGGCGATCACCGCAACGGCAACCACCGCGAGGCCGATGGTCAGCAGCACCCTCTGGTTCGCACGGGCCCGCACCGATAGCGCGCCGACTTCGTCGACGAACCTGTCGTGTTTCAAATCATGTCTGTGTTGACGATCCATGGAGAGAAAATGCCTCCGAAATGAGGGGGAGACTCTAGTTCAGGCGCGGGCAACCGTCAAACACGGCGGTGGATTCCCGCGTCCGCGATTACAATGCGCTCGGATCCTTCTCAGCGCACTGAACAGGGGCATTGATGTTGCACTGAGGCGAAATCACGAGTTCAATTTCTTTGCAGAACGGGAGCAGCATGACCGCGCGGCGCGCGTTAACGGCCTCGATTCTCGTCCTTTTCTCCATCCCTGCGCTCGCCGCCCCGAAGCGCACCGATGCCGAGCCTCCCGCGGCAACGGTCCTCTGCTATCACATCGTGGAAGCCCCGGCCGCGCCGCGGATGCACATCGATCGCGACACCTTCCGCCAGCATCTGCGCTACCTCGAGATGACCGGCTACAACGTCATCCCGCTGCGCCACCTCTACGAATACGTCGCCGGCCAGCGCGCTTCGATCCCGAAGAACTCCGTGGTCATCACCATCGACGACGGCTGGCGGAGCACCTACACCGAGGCCTTCCCCGAGCTGCAGAAGCGCAAATTTCCGTTCACGATATTCATTTATCCGAACATCATCGGCAAGACCTCGAACGCGCTCTCGTGGGCACAGATCCGCGAGATGGCCGACGCGGGCGTCGACATTCAGAGCCATTCGCTCACCCATCCGTACCTGACCAAGCGCCACCACCGCTCGAAGAACGACAAGGACTACAGCGAATGGCTGGTGAAGGAGCTCGCGCAGAGCCGGAAGATCCTCGAGAAGGAGACCGGCCGGAAGGTGCAGTTCCTCGCCTATCCCTACGGCGATTTCGATGACCGGGTCGCGAAGGCTTCGGCGCGCGCGGGATACGCGGCCGCGCTGACGTGCGAGTTCGGAAGCGTAAAAAAGGGCAGCGACCCGCTGCGGATGAAACGCTTCGTCATCGACGACCGTATGGACTTCGCCGCGTTCCGGAGGTACCTCGGCGCGACGCCGCTGCGGCTCGCGGACCGGACGCCGAAGCCGGGCGTCGTCGATACCGGCGTGACGACGGTGTCGGCAAAGATCGCGGACTACGAGAACCTCGACCCGAAGTCGGTCGGCATGGCCCTCCTCAGCCTCGGCAACACCGTGCCGTATTCGTACGACGCAAAGAACGGTGCGGTCAGCCTCGCGGTCCGCGACGGCATCGCGGCGCTGAAGTCGCGCTATCACCGGGCGGTGGTGTGGGGCACGGACGTGAAGACCGGCAAGCGCGTGGAAGCGACGTGGGTGTTCCGCCTGCCGGATCCCGCGAGACCGCCCGCTTCACCCGCGCAGGCCGCGCCCGCGGGAGTGGTGGCGGCGAGCGCCGTCGCGGCGCCGCTGGGCGGCTCGCCCAAGCGGTGAGTAAATCCTCAACTCACACCGGCAATTTGATCGCGGGCTCTTCTACGCGCTCGCGATAGAGGATCGCGATTTTGCCGATCCCTCCCGCGAGATGCGCGTCCGCGGCGTGCGCGAGCTCTTCGGCCGCGCCACGGCGATCGGTGCTGTCTTCGATGTCGATCCGCACTTTGATCAGCTCGTGCACGTCGAGAGACTTCTTCGTCTCCTCGATCAACGATTCCGACACGCCGCCCTTGCCGACGCGAACGATCGGCGAGAGCGAGTGCGCGAGTCCCTTCAGGTACTGCTTCTGCTTGCCCGTGAGAGCGACCATCATTTCACCGCCTGAGCGTGCTGCAGGAACTCGTCCGCCGGCTTGAACCCGAAAAGGCGCACGTCTTCTACCTCAGCTCCGTTCGAGTCGAGGAAGACAATCGTCGGAACGCCGACGATTCCGTACTGCTTCGTCAGCGCCTTCGTCTTCTCGTCGCTCGGCACCGTCAGGTCTGCCTTCACGCGAACGAAACGATCCAACTCCGCGACGACCTTCGGATCCGAAAACGTCTTCTCATCGAGCTCCTTACACGGCAGGCACCAGTCCGCGTAGAAGTCGATCACCACCGGCTTGCCGGCCGCACGTGCGTCGGCGAGCGCCTTCGCGTCGTACTTCGCCCACTGCACTCCGTCGCCGTGACTTCGCGGAATCGCGAACGCAACGCCCGATACGAGCAGCAGCATCGCGATCGCGATGCGCCAGACCGTTGCGCCTTGAGAGCGCGAGAAGAAGAAGAGGAACGCCGCGCCGACGAGCAGGCTCCCCGCGACGCCGTACTGGAACGCGAGATCGCCGATCAACGGACGCAGGAAGTAGAACGCCATCGCGATGAGAATGAAGCCCATCGCTCGCTTCACCTGCACCATCCACATCCCCGAGCGCGGGAGCGCCGACGCCGAAGACGAGAAGATGCCGAGGAAGAGGTACGGCAGTCCGAGCCCGAGGGCCAGGACGAAGAACATCAGGAATCCGAGGAAGGGATCCTGCAGCGAGCTGACGAGCGCGATCAGCGAGATCACGAACGGGCCGACGCACGGCGCCGCCACGATGCCGATCACGAGCCCCATCGTGAGCGCTCCGCCGAGACCGCTCTGACCGCCGGAGCGGTTGGAGATGAACTGCGGCACCCGCAACTCGAACGCGCCGAACATCGACGACGCCATGATCAGCATCAGCGCCGCGAAGAAAACCAGCACGCCCGGATGCTGCAGCCACGCGCCGAACAACTTGCCCGACAAGGCGGAGAACACACCCAGCGCGGAGTACGTGATGGCGATGCCGAGGACGTACAGCGTTGACAGCGCGACGCGCCGTCCCTTGCTCGAGCCGGACTGCTGCGAGAAGTAGCCGATCGTGATGGGGATGAGCGGATAGACGCACGGCGTGAGATTCAGCGCCAGTCCGAGGATGAAGATCGCGAGGAGTGTGAGCGGCAGACCGCGCGCAGCGAACGTACCGCCGACGTCGCTCGACAGCAGCGACGACTTCTGCGCGTCCTTCGGTGCGGCGGACAGCGGCGTGAACGCGCCCGAGCCGCCACCCGCGGATGCATCCGGGCTCGCGCCTGTCGCCGTGACCACCGGCGCCGCCGTGATTTTCGCGAGATCGATCTGCGCGGTCGCCTCGTTCGGCGCAAGGCACACCCTGTCGCTGCACGCCTGATAGCGCAGCTTCGCGGTGAGTGTCGTCGCGCCCGGCCTCAGCTTCGCGCGGAAGGGGATCGAAAACGTTCCGTCGAATACCGGGAGCGTCTTGCCGCCGGTGAACTGGAACGCCTTCATCGCGTGCGGCGGAAAGCTCGCCTCGACCCAATCCGCATCGAGCGTGAGCGCGGTCGGGATCGCGAAGTCCTCGGTCGGCTTGTTCGAGTTGACGTGCCACCCTTCCGCGATCTTCGCGGTGACCGTGCCCTCGACGTTATCGCCGTCGCGCTTGTGCAGCGAGCCTTCGATCGTCGCTTTCGGCGAGGTGTCGCCGAAGCCGAGCTGCGCGAAGGATGAGGTGGCTGTGAGAAGGACGAGGGCGAGGACGGAAGAGTACTTTCTCAATTCGAATTACCTGCGAGGCGCCGCTCGATGTCCGGCAGCACCGCATCGACAGTGTGGACGTGCGGAGAGTTCGGATAGCTTTTCTTGAACGCGCGCAGCTCGTTGACCGCGCCGAGGAGATTGCCCTGCGCGACGTAGATCTGTCCGGCGAGCAGCTTCGCGCGCTCCACGGAGTCGCCGCGGTTGCTCACGGCCGTCAACGCCTTGACGGTCTTCAACCCGTCGTCGAACTTGTTCTGAAGCGCGTACACGAACGCGAGTTGGTAGAAGGCCTCGTCGCGGATCGAGCCGGGAACGCCCTTCTCCGTCGTCAGCTTCTTCAGGCGCGCTTCGCTCTTGTCGTACGCGTTGCGGGTGACGAACTCCTTCGCGAGTTCGAGACGGCCCGGGTAGTCCTTCGCCATCGCCGGCTCGTTCTTCACTTTCTTCTCGAACGCCTCGTGTTTCGCGCGGGCTTCGCCGAGCATCTGCGCGAATTGCGGCGCCGGCGCGTATCCGCGGATCGAGCCCGCAAGCGAGAGATCGGACGTGAGCAGCAGGAACGTCGGCAGCGAGTTCACCTGATACTTCCGCTGCATCATCGACCCCTCGCCCTGGTCCTCGGTGTCGAGGCGCAGCAGGATGAGGTCGTCGCTGGCTTTCTGGAAAGCCTCGGACGGGAAGACTTCGCGCTCGAAGCGATGGCACCAGCCACACCACTCGGCGAACATGTCCACGAGGATGAGCTGGTTCTTCGCCTTCGCGGCTTTCTGCGCCGCGGCGACGTTCTTCAGCCACGTTCCGGCGAACGTCTGTGGAGCAATCGCGAGCGCCAGCACAGCGGCAAGAGCAAATCGTCGGGTCAAGAGAGGGCCTCCGCGGCTCGAAACGACACCTCCGGAAACCCTATTCCGATGGCTTCGCACCGACGGGTGACAATTCCGCGGCCTCCCGTTTCCTGGCCGCGTGTTTCCGCGCCGCCTCGATGAACGCCGCGAACAGCGTCGACGCGCTCTCCTCGCCGCTCATGTCCTCGGGATGCCACTGCACGCCGAGGTAGAAAGGATGGCGCGGGTCCTCGAGTCCTTCGACGATCCCGTCCGGCGCGAGCGCGGTGACCCGCAGTCCCTCACCGACCTTGCGGATGGCCTGGTGATGCGACGAGTTCACGTTCAACTCGTTCGCCGGGAGCACGCTCGCGAGGTGGGTCCCCTGCTCGATGATCACGTCGTGGCGCCCCCGGTCCTCGGGCTCGCTCGCGTGGCGGATCTCGGTGTCGTGCTGCGTATCGATGTCCTGGATCAGCGTGCCGCCGGCGGCGACGTTCATCACCTGCAGTCCGAGGCAGATGCCGAGCATCGGGACCCCGTGCTTGCGCGCGGCTTCCGCGAGCGCGAGATCGTTCGACTGCCGGCGAGCATCCATCGGCTCGACGGTGGGATGTCGGTTTTCTCCGTAGACCGCTGGATCGCAGTCGTCGCCGCCGGCGAGGAGGAAGCCGTCGAGCTCCTGCATCAGCTGATCGGCGTTCTCGGGCTGTGGCGGGACGAGGACCGGAATCGCGCCCGCGCGCCGCACGGCCTCGACGTACGTGAGGTACGTGAAGGCTCGCTCGCGCTTGCCTGCCGGGCTCTGGATGTCCGATCCGATTCCAATGATGGGCTTGTTCAAATTCCTCTCCTATTCCAATTTACTCTATGCGAAATTGCGCCGCGTCACGAGTCTGTTTCACGACGAGTTCCGCAAGTCCAAAAAAGGAAACATCCAATCCGATGACCCAGTCGCTGACGAGAATCGCCGTTCTGTTGCTCACCGCGCTCACGCTCGCGCCCGCTCTTCGCGCCTCCACGAATCCCGGCACCCGCATTCAATTGAAGGCGCTGCCATCGTACGTCGATCGCGTGTTCGTGCCGGTCGTACCACAGGCGGAGAACACGCTGCAGATCGCGACTCTCGCCGCTGACAAGGTCATCGAGGTGCCCAAAGGGTTCGACGTGCGCGTCCGCAACGGCGCGATCGTCGCGTATTCGGACGGCGGGGACGCCGCGGGCTACGCGAAGGTGCGCATGGGCGGACGCAACCTCACGCTCACGCTGGTGACAGTGGTGCCCTACGGCGCGATGCGCAACGGATCGCTCGACGGTTATCGCGTCGGTGAGTACAACGCCGCGCCGCTGAAGGGTCTCGAGCAGTACGAGCGTCCGAAGGGCTTCATCCGGCTGAACGACGTCAACGACGACCTCTGGGTGTCGGACCACTACCGGATGCGCGATTTCCAGTGCAAGCTCGACGGGACGACGAAGTACCTGATCGTGCGCACGGACGCGCTGGTGAAGCTGGAGATCCTGCAGCACGAGCTGAAGTCGCAGCACGCTCTCGCGTTCGACCGTTTCACGATCATGTCCGGCTACCGCACGCCGTATTACAACTCGAAGATCGGCAACGAGACCAGCTACTCGCGCCACCTCTACGGCGACGCGATGGACATCTACATCGACCAGAACCGCGACGGGAAGATGGACGACGTGAACCGCGACGGCCGCATCGACACCGCGGACGCACGCTTCCTGCTTCGCGCTGCGGAGAAGATCGACGAGTCGGAGGAGTGGAGCTGGCTGAAGGGCGGCGCGGGCGTGTACCACGCGAACGCTGCGCACGGCCCATACATCCACGTCGACGCGCGCGGCTACGTCGCGCGCTGGGGCGCGACGGAGGAGCCGGCCAGCGGCACGCGGGGATCTAGCACGGTCGCCGCTCGGCGCTGATAATTCGCCCCATGCCCGGCGAAGACATCGTCGTCTTTCAGATCACGAGTGACGACTCGAAGTGCTCGGAATGCGGTGAAGAGCTCTGGCGCGGGCGGATGCTGCGCAAGGAGGGCGAGAAAGGTCTGTGCCTCGATTGCGCCGACCTGGGCCACCTCCTCTTCCTCGGCGCGGGTGATGCCTGTGTCACGCGGCGTGCGCGGAAGTACTCACCCATCGCGGTGGTCGTGCTCCGCTGGAGCCGCGCGCGGAAGCGCTACGAGCGGCAAGGTCTGCTCGTCACCGGCGAAGCGATGGATCGCGCCGAGGAGGAGTGCCTGGGGGACGTCGAAGTGCGCGAGCGGCGGCAGCTGTCCGCAGCGATGCGGCGCGACCGGCTCGACGCCGGCTACATCCAGCGCTTCGCGGAAGAGACACGCAAGCGGTTCCCGGCTGCACCCAAAGGCGTTGAGACGAGAATCGCCGAGCACGCGTGCGAGAAACACTCCGGCCGCATCGGCCGGACCGCCGCCGCAAAGGACCTGGACCCCGAGACGATCGAGCTCGCCGTCCGCGCCCACATCCGCCATTGCTTCACCCGCTACGACGCGATCCTCGCCAAAGGCTCCGATCGCGAATTCGCCCGGGCCGCGGTGCGCAAGGAGATTGACGAAGTGTTTCGGGCCTGGAGTACCGCGTCAGACTCGGTCTGATGTGATAATCCGCGCGGTTGTCAGCGGCTACCCCACAGTCGCCGCACGGAAGTAAGCGGAACGCTCTCGCGCGCTGGGGTGCGTGCAGCCATGCAGATTGAAACTTTCGCTTTCAATCTGCATGGAGATCACCTATCGCTTTTCTTCTCAGAGGTTTCACCCATGTACACTCTTGCGCCGCCATGTTCGATCGCTCCGTGCACGAGCGCTCCTCCCCTCCCCGCGAGAACGCGCTTTCCGTCGTCGTCGACGGCGATCGCTTCGGCGTCAATGGTGACTGTCTCGCTACGGTCGCCAGTGACGGCGCGATCTTTCTCGGGCGGCTCGACGGGGCGCCGCTGTTTCTCGTCGAGGGTCAGACCGAAACGATGCTCGACTTCCGGGCCGCCGCGGCAGCGCTTTGCGCGGAGCACGTGCTGCTGCTGTCGTACGCGAAAGGGATGCTGGAGTGGACGCGGCGCGCGCGGTTCTGCTCCACGTGCGGCAATGCGCTGGAAGTGCGTCAGGGCGGACACGTGCGCTTCTGCACGTCGTGCGAGACGGAGGTCTATCCGCGCACTGATCCGGCGGTGATGATGATGGTCACGCATCAGGACCGGTTGCTTCTCGCGCAGCACAAGGGGCGCGCGACGAAGTTCTGGTCGACGCTGGCGGGATTCGTCGAGCCGGGCGAGTCGCTCGAGGACGCGGTGCGGCGCGAGCTGTTCGAGGAAACGGGACTCGTCGCGCGCGAGCTGCGCTACTTCGGCTCGCAACCATGGCCGCTGCCGGCGTCGCTGATGATCGGTTTCACGATCGAAGTAGACAGCGACGCGATCACGATCGACGAAAACGAGCTCGCCGAGGCGCGCTGGTTCTCGCGCGAGGAGCTCGACGACGCGATGCTGTCCTCGCCGATCTCGCTTTCGCGGTGGATGATCGAGAGCTGGCGGAAGGCTTAGGGAGCGCCTAAGCGCGCTTCTTCGTTTTCGTCTTGCGCGCTGCGGCCTTGCGCGGCGGACGCCGCGTTTTTGCCGGCGAGGCGCCGACGGTACGGCCGCCGGGGCGGCGGCCCCCCGTCTTCCCTCCGAGACTCCGGCTGAGCACCTCGAGCAGGTCCACCACCTCGCCGCCACCCTCCTCGGCTTCCGCCGCCTCCTCGGGCACGTTCACGATGTCCTCTTTCTTCCGCTCCTTCGCGGCGACGAGCTTCTCGAGCCGTTCGGTGTAGCCGTCGAGGAAATCGTGGAAGTTCACTTTCTTCGCGTGCTTCGCGATCTGCGTCTCGAACTTCTTCACGTCGGCGGGCGCCGGCTTCGCGATCTTCGGCAGACCGACGTCCTCCGGCTTGCGGATCTCGTCCGCGAAGCGCAGCGTCTCCGCCCGGAGGATGCCGTCCTCCGCGAGGATCGCCACGAGGTACTCCTTCGCGCGCATGACGAACGTCGCAATCCCGGCCTGCTTTTTCTTCTCCATCACCTCGGCCAAGAGACGATAGGCCTTGTTCGTACCGCCGCCGGGAACGAGGAAGTAGGCACGCTCGAAGTAGATCGGGTCGATCTGGTCGGCGTCGACGAAGACCTTCAGATCGATCTCGCGTGACTTGCGCGGCTCGATGGCCTCGAGCTCGTCGTCGGTGACGACGATGAACTTCCCTTTCTCGACCTCGTAGCCGCGCACGATGTCGTCGGCGTCGAGGACTTTTTCGTCCTTCGGACAGACGTAGCGCCGCTGCACGGGCGCTTCGTCGGGGCCGATCATCTTCAACCCGATGCCGTGCGAGCGCGTTGCGGGGTAGAGCGCGACCGGAACGGTGACGAGGCCGAAGGTGATCGAGCCGGTCCAGAACGAGCGGCTGCCGCTTGGTTGTTCGAGTTCTTCCGCTTCTTCAGCCACGGCTACCTGCCTTCTTCTTCATGCCGGCGAGACTCGCCGCCAGCGCGTCGGTGACGTTGTCGGTTTCTTTCAGCTTCGGCCGGAACTTCACGACCTTCGGCTTCTTCCCGGCCGCCTTGGTCTCGATCAGCTCCATCACGCGATCGCGATAGTCGTCGCGGAACTGCGTCGGATCGAACTCGGCATGCAGAGCTTCGATGAGCTGCTCCGCCATCTCGATCTCGCGTTTCTGCAGCGCGCGCCCTTCCGGCGCCTGCAGCGCGTCGGCGGCGATGATCTCCTCGGCGTGGCGGAGCGTGACCAGCATCAGATAGCCGTCTTCCACGCGCAGCGAGCCGACGTACGACTTGTCGCGCATGACCCAGCGCGCAATGCCTTCCTTCTTCTTCTTTTCGAGCGCCGCAACGACGGCGAAGTACTGCTTGGTACTGTTGTCGGGCCCGAGGTAGTAGGCGCGCTCGTACCAGCGATGATCGATGTCGCCGATGTTCACGAAGCGCGTGATCTCGATGTCCCGCGAATCCTCGGGCTCGAGCTCTTCGAGCTCTTCCTTCTCCAGCAACACCAGCCGTCCGCGCGCGATCGGAAACGCCTTGCGGACTTCCGAGTACTCGATCACCTCCCGCGAGTCGGAGCTGACGAGCTGTTGCTTGACGGGCTGCTTGTCGGTCTTGTGCAGCAGGCGGAACCGGACGGAGTGATCCTGCACCGCTGAATAGAGTTTCACGGGCACGGTGAGCGTGCCGACGTGCACTACGCCTTTCCACATTGCGCGTGCGGCCACGAGTTTCCTCCTACCTCCAGGAATGCTCGTCCCGTGCCGGATAAGACGAACAGGACGGATAGGACCTATAGGTCTTATTCGTCCTATTTGTCCTATTTCACGACAATTCGCACCGAGTCCCGCCGACCGCGATCGTCAATGGCGGTGATCGTGTGCTCGCCCGGCACGAGCGACCATTCCGCGCTCGCGAGCGGTCGATCGTTCACACGCCATCTCACACGCGACGCGGCTTCGGCGCGGAAACGCAGCGTCTGATACTGCATGCGCAGCGTCGGGTCGATGAGGTAGGTTGCGCCGTCGGGCGGGTTCGCGATGCGGAAGATGCTCGCGTGGCGCGTGGTCGGCGCGGGCGGCGCGGATTGCGTCGCCTTCGCCCATGTGCGGTACTCCGCAGGCCAGTCGATGGTGCCATCGTGGTGCCATGAACAGAATCGTGCGGGCGCGTCGGTCGCGATCCACTCCTTCTGCATCGCCGGGCAATACGTCGACGGGCGCGAGCCGGAGAGCGCACAGATCTCGAGCTCCTCGACATTGCGCGGCGGCGCGAGGATCGGCGTCGTGTCGCCGATCGGCAGCGAGCCGCGCACGTGTTTCACCGCGGCGAGCATCACCGCGTTGAAGATCGGCGCGGCGCCGGTGACGCCGCTCGAGCCCCGTAGCGGCTCGCGACCGAAGTTGCCGACCCACACGCCCACGGTCACCTCGCGCGTGTAGCCGATCGTCCAGTTGTCGCGGTACGCCTGCGACGTTCCGGTCTTCACCGCGACAGGGAACGGGAAATCGAGACTGCCGCCGGAGCCGAATGCGTATTCACGCGCGTCGGAGTCGCTGAGGATGTCGGTGATCCAGAACGCGGTGCGAGGCGAAACGAGTTGCTGACGGCTGCGGATCGGTCTGCCGCCGCGCGCGAACATCGCATAAGCCTCGATCAACTGTTCGAGCGTGACCTCAGCGTTGCCGAGCGTCAGGCCGAGGCCGTAGTAGCTCGCGGTGCGATCGAGTCCGGTGAAGCCGGCGTTGCGGAGGAGGCGCAGGTACGACTCCGTGCCGACCTGGTGGAGCATCGCGACGGCGGGAACGTTCTCCGATCCCGCGAGCGCAGCGCGCACACGCAGCGGTCCGCGATACCGGCCGTCGTAGTTGCGCGGTGTGTAGACGACGCCGTCTTCGCCGGTGGGAAAGTGCGACGGTACGTCCGCGAGCACGGTCGCGGGCGTGCGGCCGCTCTCGAACGCGAGCGCGTACGTGAAGGGCTTGAGCGTCGAGCCGGGCTGCCGCGGTGTGATCACGCCGTCGATCGCGCCGCCGAATCCTTCGCCGAAGTAGTCGCCGGAGCCTTCCCACGCCAGCCATTCGCCGGTCGCGTTGTCGAGCACCGCCACCGCAACGCTGTGCGCGCCGTGATCGAGGAGGCTCGCGCGCTGCGCGGAGATGATGCCGAGGACCGTGCGCTGGAGACGTGCGTCGAGCGTGGTGCGTCCTGATTTCTTGCCAAATCGCTCCACGAAATGCATCGCCAACACCGGCTGCGCACTCGGCGTGAACCGCAACTGTTCGCGTTGCGCGCGCTGCAGCTCTTCGGCTGGAAGCTTCATCCGCGCGAGGATGCGCTGCTGCCGCGCACGCGCCGCGTGCGGATCGCGCAGCGGATTGAACGCGCTCGGGCGCTGCGGGAGCGACGCGAGAAACGCCGCCTGCGCTGGCGTGAGCTGGTCCGGCGCGCAGCCGAAGTACGCGCGACTCGCGCGCGCGACGCCGTGGATGCGATTGCCGTAGGGCGCGAGGTTGAGGTACAGCGCGAGGATCTCGTTCTTCGTGTAGCGCTGTTCGAGTCGCGCCGCGAGGATCGCTTCGCGCGCTTTTTCCTTCATCGACCGGCTCTTCGACTGCAGCAACAGCTTCGCGACCTGCTGCGTGATCGTCGAGCCGCCTTCGACGACGCGCATCGCGTTGACGTTGTGAACCATCGCGCGCGCGATGGCGATCGGATCGACGCCCGGATGCAGCTCGAACCGCCGATCCTCGGCGGCGAGCGTCGCTGCGACGATGTGCGGAGGGAGCTTGTCCGCGGTCAGCCTTTCCGCGCGCGCGCCGGATTGCGCGAGCGATTCGTAGAGGACTTCGCCGTGGCGGTCGGTGATGGTGAAGGAGTCGTGTTGGGTACGGTCGAGCAGAGCGGGATCGATGGGCGTGAAGCGCGCCCATGCCGCGAACAGCACGAGCGCCGCGCCGATCGCGAGGAGGAGTCGTCGAGTCTTCGAGCCGACAAGTCGTCGAGGCTCAGTTCCTCGACGACTCGACTCCTCGTCGACTTGTCGACTCACTTCTTGATCTCCACGACCGTTGTACCAGTGCGGCCGAACACCTCGGGCTCGTACATCTCTTCGACGAACGTTGGCGCGGCGACGAACGTGCCGGCGGTGGTTGCGCGCACGAGGTAGACGAACACGTGCTCGCCCGTGCCGAGGCGGGTGGCGAAGACGTTCACGCGGTCGTCGTGGCGCTCGGTGTGATCCCAGCCGCCGCGCTCCCACCACGACCAACCGCTGCTGATCGACGCATTCTGCGTTTCGACGAGCGCGGATGCAGTCGTCGCGAACCACGCCTCCACCGGCTCCGTGCCCGCGGGAATCGGATCGGTCACGGCGACGTAGCGGCGTTCCTTCGTGTTGGTGACACGCAGCGTGATCTCGATGAGATCGCCGGCCTGGAACGACGTTTTGTCTTCGTCGCTGTTCTGCAACGAGTACGAGCGCTCGACCTTGAAGCCGCGGTCGAGCGCGTTCAGGCGCATGACGTTTGACGCGTACCGCAACCGCAACATGTAGAAGAGCGTGCCGGTGCCCTCGCGCGTGAAGACGACCGGAAGCTGCTGCCCCGCGGGAGCCTTCGCGAGCAACTGCGGCATCGTGAACTGCTGCGACTTCGCCTCGGTGGAGCGTCCCTGGAACGGCGTCGTACTGAGCGTCTCCGTCCCGAGAGTGACCGTCGCGACGAAGTCCGGTACGGCGTTCTCGTATTTGCGGTAGTAGTCGACGAACGACTCCAGCGCCCACGCGTTCTCCTGCGTGTTGCCCCAGCGTCCGTGCTTCCGCACCATCATCATCCAGCGGACCATGCGCTTCACCATCTCTTCGTCATGACCGCCGCGAACCAAAGTACCCAGCGTGATCGCGGTCGAGCGGACGTTCGAGTTCCAGAACCACAGCAGGTACGGATCATTGAGCTCGTTGACGAACGCGTTCCGGCCCTCGGGGAGGATGGAGTTCGAGATGCGCCGGCGCAGGTCCGTCACACGCGGACCGGTCTCGCCCTTTGCCTGCAACGCGTCGAGGAGATACGCGAGGCCGAATACCGGCATGCGATCGCGATAGCCGTACACGCGCTCGAGGTGGCTGTCCACGTTGCGCCCGCCTTCGGCGAGCACTTTGATCGCGAACGCCTGCCAGGCGTTGTACGCGGGACGCCATCCTTCATTCGTCGGCGGCGTCTCGGCGAGCTTCGTCTCGAGATACTGGTAGCCGCGGTCGAGCAGCGACTGATCGACGGTGTAGTTCAGCTTCTTCGCGCGCTGGAAGACATGCAATACGTAGCTCGTGAGATAGGGCGACGTCGAGTAGCAGTCGCCCGGCCAGAACGCGAAGCCTCCATCGCCGCACTGATACTTGTGCAGCTCGTCGAGCGTGGTCTGAACTCTCCGCTTCGCGTCGGCGGCATCGATGCCCGGCAAGTTGAACGCTTCGCCGAGATCGGCGGCGAGCATGAGTCCGAGGGCGCGCGAGGAACGTTGCTCCGCACAGCCGTACGGATATTCGACGAGATACTGCGCGCCTTCCGCGAGGCCGACCATCAGGGTCGAGGAGAGGTCGACGCGCAGTCCGCCGAAGTTGGGCACGACGTCCGACGGAATCTCGATGCGCTCTTCCGCGCGTGGCTTCGCTTCGCCGTACGCGGCGACCGTCTCCGGCGACACGAGCACGCGCACCGGGATCACGTCTTCGAAGCCGTCGTTCTCGCGGCCCATCTGCACGCGCATCCGGACACGTGCGACGCCGATCGATTTTGCCTCGGCGTCGAAGCGCACCTCGGTCGCGGAGCCAGCGCCGACTTGAATGGTCTGTTTCGCGTTGCTGAACGACAGCACGCTCGGATCGAGTGACTCGATCGACACGTTCGCCTTCCCGCCCGACTTGCCTTGGTTGTGCACGACGGCGCCGAAGTGCGCCTTGTCGCCGACGGCGAGGAAGCGCGGCCACGCGGGCGTGAGCATCAGCGGCTTGTTGATGCGGATCTCGGCGTTGTCCCAGCCGAAGCGCGACTGCTTGTCGCCCGCGACGGCCATGATGCGATACGTCGTCAGCGATTCGGGGAGCGTGATCTCGCGCGTCGCGCGGCCCTTCGCGTCGGTGACGACGGAGCCGAGCCAGAACGCGAGCACGCGGAAGTCCTTGCGGATCGTCCCGGCGCCGCTATCGCGTCCGCCGCCGCCGCCGTCGGTCGCGCCCTTCGGCGTGAGCACGCGGCGGCTGACGATGCGCTGGCGCGAGTCTTCGTTGAGGACCTGCAGCGCTTTGTCGAGGTAGATGTCCTCGAGTACGTCCGGCGTCTGGTAGCCGGTGAGCGAGAGCACGCCGTAATCGACGGCCCACAGCGTCACCTCGGACTGCGACGGCTTGCCGGCCGCGTCCTTCACGCTTACGTCGATCTTCGCCTTCGTCGCGGGACGGAACTCGTCCCGGTTCGCTTTCACGTCGACGTTGAGGCGCTTCGATTCGTCCGTGACTTTCAGCTCGACATAGCCGAGGCGGAAAGCGGGCTTGCCGGGATCGCTGCCGTCCTTGCCCGGGTCCTGCTGCGTGCGCCCTTTCACGAGCATCACCGACACGAAGAAGTTCGGGATCTCTTTTTCGGTGATCGGAACGGTGATGGTCTGCTGCGTGGACGTGAGCTGGAACTGCTTCCACGTACGCACGCCTTCGCGCTCGGTGGTGAGCAGCGCGGTCGCGCTCTCCCACGGCGACTTGATCATGATGCGCGCGGTCTCGCCCGGTTTGTAGTTCGTCTTCTCGGGGATGAGGTCGATCCGGTTGTGATCGTAGCGTTCCCACGCGGTGTACCCGCCGCCGACGGCGTAGAACCAGATGCGCGTGGTGGTCGATCGACCTTCATCGTCGCCTGACGTGGCGATCAGCAGATACTCGCCGCCCTCGGTGAGCGGGACGTGCAGCGGCACGGGCTCGGCCTTCGTGATGATGGTCCACTCCCCCGCGTCGATTTCTTTTCGCTCGCTTTCCCAGTTGTAGAAGCCCTCGCCCTCGGACTGGCGAACGCTTGTCCACTGCAATCGCTTGAGCGAGACGGTCACCTCCGCGCCCGCGACGGCGAGTCCGTCGAGACCCGCGGCGACGATGTCGGTGTCGACGCCTTTGTCCGTATCGGCGAAGAACGGAGGCCTCTTCACGCCCACGTAGAACGGCATCGGATCGACGCGGAACGACGCGCGTCCCGCGATTTCCTGCCGCGTGACGTCGGTGACGACGCCTTCGAGCTTGTACTCGTACGGCGCGCCCGCGTCTTTCTGCGTCTCGAGCGAGAGGTCGAGGATTCCTTTCGCATCGAGCGCGCCTTCCTTCTGCTCGATGATCGCCCAGGACGGCGAGCCCATCTCCCAGTCGCGGCCGAGGAATGAGTAGCGGTCTTCCGGCCAGCGGTCGGTGATCTTCGACGGCACGTCGACGAGCTCGAGTTTCGAATACGTGTAGTTGGCCGCGGCGCCGTTCATCGGCGCGCCGAAGAGATAGCGGCCGTTGACGCGGCCACGGAGATTCGTGCCGGCGATGGTGCTGTCGGCGTCGAGAGTGACGTCGACGCGGAAATCGGGACGGCGGTACGCGGCGACGAGGATGTCGCCGTAGAGCGTGCCGCGATGGTTCGCGGATTTCGCGGTGACGCTGTACGTGCCGAGCGGCGCTTCGGACGGGACCTTGAACGTCCACTCCGCGCTGGACCACGCGTTCAACTCGATCGTGCGCGTGTCGAGCTCTTTCGCCTGGCTGTCGCGCAGGGTGATGTCGACCTTCGTGCCGCCGGGCAGGAGCTGCATGCCATTCGGCGTGTCCGCGCGCGCGATCAGCTTGAAGTGCACTTCCTCGCCGAGCTTGTAGACGCCGCGGTCGGCGAAGATCGTCCCGCGGAACTGCGGATCGGCCTCGGCGAGATTGAAGTTCGTGTCGAACTCCCACGGCGTTAGGCCTTCGTTCCAGTCGCTGCCGACGTACGCAACGTCGCCGTCCTTCTCGGCGATGACGATGAAGTGGAGGCCGTTCATCGCCGACCAGTAGTCTTCCCATTCGTCTTCGGTCAGATTCTTTCGTTCGAGGCGCAGGTCCGTGTTCGGCGCGACGGCGATGCCGCTTGCGTCGGTGGTGCCGCTCCAGAAGACCTTGTTCTGCTTGTCGCGGATGGAGACGTTCGCGCCCGCGACCGGCTTCGCGTCCTCGAGCCGCGTCACCAGGATCACGGTGTTCTGCGGGCTGTCCTTGACGCTGATGCCGAGGTTCGTCGACTGGACGAGGGTGGAGAGAATGCTCGGGTCGTTGACCTTCGACTTCGCCATCGCATCGCCCGGCTCGACCGCGACCCAGGCGATGCCGAGGTTGTCTTCGCCGATCGCCGGGGTGAGGTCGAAGCCGATCGCAGAGATCTTGTTGATGCCGAGGGTAAGCTTGCGCGACGTCGGTTTGGCGTCGGGAGCGACGTTGAAGCCGCCCTCTCGCAGCTGGAGCATCGTCGGCATCAGCTTGTCGACGCTCAGCGGCGCGAGCCACTGCCGCACGCTGCGGAAGTTGCGCGCGTGGAACGGCAGGACCGGTCCGCCGGTCGCCTCCCACACTCCGTGGCCGGAGCCGAAGCTCACGAACGCGGACTTGTTCCAGTTCTCGACGACGGCGGTGAACGGATAGCCGAGCTTCTGATCGTCAGTGGCGGTGATGTCCGGTCCAACGCGCACGCGGTAGCGGCGTCCCGGCTGCAGCGTGTATCCGAGCTCGTCGAGGCCGTAGTTCCAGGAGGGATAATCGTATTCGCGCTCGACGGTCTTCGCCTTCAGCGCCTTCTCGTTTTTGGGATCGGTGATGTCGATGACGGTGACGTGCGCCTGCACGTTCGCGAACATCAGGCCCGGTCCGGAGCGGAAGTTGATCCCGTTGCGCATCTCGGGATCGCACTCGACGACGCAGTCCATCCCATTGACGAAGAGCGTCGGACCGAGCTCGATCGTGAACGTCTGCGGCGTGCCGGTGCGCACGTGACGCGGCGATTGCGCGAGCTTGTCGTCGATGAGGAGCTCGATGTTGGTGTCGGGAAGGAGACCGGGCTTGGTCTCGAGGACGACCAGGTCGTTGCCGGGCTTGAAGCGCTGCTTGTCCCAGTCGGTGGCGAGGAACGCCAGCACCGGCTGTCCGTCCGACTGCGCGCTCGCGATCGCCTTCGCCTTCTTCGCCTCGAACGCCGGCTCGCCCTTCGGATGTTCGGGCAAGGTGATGGTGTGAGCGACGGTGCGGAGCTGGAGATGCTGGACGAGGATCTGCGGATCGATGGGTTGGTTGAAGCGGAGGCCGATCACGATCGCGCCGCTTTTCTTGCGGTACCAGTCCGTGCTGCGCAAGCGGATCGTGGGCGTGGAGAACGTCCACTCGTACGGCTGATCGAGGGTCTTGCCGGCGATCGATTTCGCGGATTTGTCGATGGTGACGGTGTACTGGCTCGCGAAGGGGAGTTGCTTGTCGGGTGTGAAGATGAGCGTCGTAGTGCCGGACCAGCGGAACTTGCCTTTCACCGCCAGCGCGATCTTGAAGAACGGCGCGGTGACGGGATCGGGGATCTTGCCGAGGACGACCATCGGCTCGGAGAAGACGACCCGGATCTCGTTCGCCTCCGCGAGCGTCGCGGTCTCCCCAACCGGCCCCGCGCTGATGATGCGCAGACCGTTCGCGGCAAAGGCGGAGAACGACGCGAGAAGAACCAGCAGCCCAACGACGCTTCTTTTCATGACGCGGTGAAGTGTAAAGCCGGGTTCGTCAAATGCAGTGACGAGGATCGCGCTTTGTGATGGAGGGATTGTGGCGGGATTTAGGTGGGGTTGGGAACCTGAGCAGAGAGCCAGCTCTCGACGTACAACAGATACTCGTTGAAGGTGAGTTCTTCGACGATCAGCCCGAAGATCAAGCACATCCCCCGAAGGTCCTGGCGAAAGGTGTCGTACCGCTGCACGATCGCGGCTCCGCCGCGTGGCTTCAGCGTTGCGGGCTGCATGTCCGCCAGCCAGTCACGCACCACTCGAATCGCCTGAGCCGGGTCGCCACCGTGGGCCACGATGTCCTGACCGGCGATGTCCGAGATGAACTTCTGGTACCGGTAGCGTTCCCGATCAAGGACGAGGCAGTTCTTCAGCTTCTGCTTGCCGACACCATATCGCTTCGCGCCGAGGAACATGCCCAACTCGAGAGCCATGTTGAAGCGTGGAAGACCCGTGAGCGGATCCAGCTCGGTCCGCGAGATGTCGTGAAGTCCCAGCTTGCAAGACGCGATGATGTTGCCGATCTTCTCGATGCGTACTTCACTCGTATCCGTTACTTCGAGGGCGGAGCGAGCAGCAAAACGGCAATCGTGAATCGCGAAGACGATCGCTTCGAACAGCGGACGGTACTCCGCATCCAGCGGACAGTTTACGAATACATCTCTCTCATACTGCCGCTCCGTCATGAACGCTGTTTGCGGCTCGCAGCCGCTCTGCGTGCGGCCCGCTTCGCCGAGGCTTCAGCCGCTTCACGTGCAAGCCGCTCCGCTATGACCTTCTTCGCGGCTGCGAGTGCCTGCGCGCGAGTGAACCGCGTGCCTGGTCGAGGTGCCGTCAGGACTTCTCTCAATTCCGCCATAGAAATAGTGTACCTCGGTCAGTTCATAGGCGCCGGGCGGCCGAACAGGAAACCTTGCACTTCCTCGCATTTCTGTTCGCGGAGGAACTCCACCTGCGCCTCCGTCTCTACACCTTCCGCCGTCACCGCGAGGTCGAGGCCGTGGGCCATGGCGACGATGGCGGAGACGATCGCGCGGTTGCTGCGGCTCTTGTCGATCTCGGCGACGAACTCGCGGTCGATCTTCACGCGGTCGATGGGGAAACGCCGCAGGTAGCTCAGCGACGAGTGGCCGGTGCCGAAGTCGTCCAGGGCGATGCTCACACCGAGCTCGCGCAGCTCCGCGAGCGTCGCGATCGAGCGCTCGGTATTGAACATTGCCGTGCTCTCCGTGATCTCCAGCTCGAGCCGGCGCGGATCGAGACCGCTTTCGTCGAGCGCGCGCGCGACGACTTCGCGTAGGTCCGACTGCTGGAATTGCCGCGGCGAGAGGTTCACCGCCACGCGCAGCAGGTTCCGCGTGCGCGCCTCCCGGCAGGCCTCGCGCAGCACCCACTCGCCGATCGGCACGATCAAGCGCGACTCTTCGGCGATGCCGATGAACGTCGCCGGCGGGACGATGCCGTGCCCCGGCCGATTCCAGCGCAGCAGCGCCTCCATCCCCGCGGTCTCGCGCGTGTCGAGGCGCACCAGCGGCTGGAAATACAGCACCAGCTCCTCCCGCTCGATCGCGCGCCGCAGCGCGTTCTCCACCGAGAGCCGCTCCGCCGCGCGCGTGTTCATCACCGGCGTACAGAGCTGATACGAGTTCCTGCCCATCTCCTTCGCGCGGTACATCGCGCTGTCCGCGTTCTTCAGCAGCAGCTCCGCCGTGTCGCCGTCGTTCGGGTACACCGCGAGGCCGATGCTCGTCGTGACGTAAAGTTCGTGTCCTTCCACGCGCACCGGCTGCGCGATCGATTCGAGCAGCTTCTGGGCGATCTTCGCCGCGTCGCTGGTGCGCTTCAGATCGCTCAGCAGCACCGTGAACTCGTCGCCGCCCATGCGGGCGATCGTGTCGCCCTCGCGCAGCACCGACCTAAGCCGCTCCGCGATCACGCGCAGCAGCCCGTCGCCGAGGCTGTGGCCGAGCGTGTCGTTCACGATCTTGAAGCGGTCCAGGTCGAGGAACATCACCACCAGCGCGGTCTGCTGCCGCTTCGCGTGCGCAAGCGCGATCGTCAACCGGTCGCGGAACAGCAGCCGGTTCGGAAGACCCGTGAGCGCGTCGTGGTAGGCCTGATATTCGATCTGCTCTTCAGCGCGGCGTCGCTCGGTGATGTCGCGCGAGACGGAAATGATCTCCGAAATCTGACCGCCCGCGTCGACGAGAGCGCGGCTGGTCGACTCGAACCAGACGAACGAGCCGTCCTTGCGCTGCGCGCGATAGCTGAACGTACGGCCGACCGCATCCGGGATGATGGCCCGCAGCAACGGACGGTCGTCGGGATGAATGAGCGCACGGATGGGCGTGCCGATCACTTCCGCCGGCTCGTATCCGAGGAGACTGCGCAGCGCGTCGGATGCATAGACGAAGATCCCGTTCGGCGTGGTGCGCGCGATGAGGTCCGTCGAGTTCTCCGCCATCAAGCGGTACCGGCCCTCGCTGTCGCGCAGCGCGGTCTCGGCGAGCTTGCGGTCGGTGATGTCGACGATCGTCCCTTCGAGCGCGTCGCCGACGAGATGCGCGCTCTCCAGCACCCACACCGGCATCCCATCCTTGCGCCGGAGGCGCACCTCCACACCGCGCACACCACCTTCGACGCGGACTCCGTCGATGAATCGATCGCGCTCCGCGGAGCTGAAGTAGAGCTCGGCTGCGCTCGTCGCCATCAACTCCTCGCGCGACGCGTAGCCGAGGATGCGCGCCATCGCGTCGTTGCACTCGAGCATCCGGCCGTCGACCGCGTTGCGATACACGCCGGCCAGGTTGCGCTCGAACAGCAGGCGGTGCCGGCGCTCGCTCTCGCGCAGGGCCGAGTACGACCGCCGCCGCTCCAGCGCGCTGACGAGCATCTCGCCCGTGATGCGCAACAGCGCCAGTGTCTCTTCCGTCCACTGCACCTCACGCGCGAGCGTGCTGCAGCCGACGCTGCCGATGAAGTGCTTCTTCAGCAGCATCGGCACGAACACGGCGCTGCGCACGCCCTGGCGCTCGAACATCCGCCGTTCGTTCACGGCCTGCGGCGGCAGCTCGTCGAGACTGGCGAACGAAACGGAGCCGCGGCGCTGCATGAGATCGGTCCACCAGGGGAATGCCGCCGCCGAGAGCTCGCCGTAGCGCTCCGCGCGGACGTCTCCCACGGACGCGCTCCACTCGTGCGTCATGCGGCCGCCCAGGCCGTCGTCGTCGAGGATGATCACGTGACTGCGCTCGGCGCCGACGAACCTGCCGATGTCGCCGAGCGCATCGCGGATCGCACCGTCGATCTCGTCGTCGGTCGCGTTCGCGAAACGGGTGGACATTCCAGCGACGAGCTTCTCGAACTCGACGCGGTGCCGCAGCGCTTCCTGCGCATGCCTGCGATCGCTGGCGTCGATGGCCATCGCCACGAGGTCCGCGATCGAGCTCGCGAAATGTTCATCGTCGGACGACCACGCGCGCGGCGCGCCGGTGTGCTCGAAGCAGACCACGCCGTAGATGCTTCCGAGGCGGCGGATCGGCGCGTCGAGCATGGACGTGACGCCGAACGGGTCGAGGTACGAGGTCGTGAACGCGCTCGTCCGCGGATCGAGGCGCGCGTCGACCGCGGCGATGGTGCGCTCGCTCTCGAGCGCCTTGAAATACACCGGGTAGCGCATCGCCGTCAGCTCGCCGCCCTCCGAATGCAGCGCCGGCGTGCGCTCGTACAGTTCACTGCAGCGGATGGCCTGGCGATCGGGCGTGAAGAACCACACCCCTACGCGCTCGACAGCGAGCGTATCGGCGGCCGCTTCCGTGATCTCGCGCAATGCGGCGCCCAGACGTCCGGCGT
Source organism: Thermoanaerobaculia bacterium (assembly GCA_035999335.1). GTDB lineage: Bacteria > Acidobacteriota > Thermoanaerobaculia > Gp7-AA8 > Gp7-AA8 > QHVT01. Next base: position 35,171 of record DASYGV010000053.1, read on the forward strand.
GCAGCGAGGGACGCCGCGCGAGGTCGACGAGCACATCGTGCTGGCGGCGGGCGGTCATTGGTGGAAAGCGGCAGCATCGCTTCGCGATGCTGCCGCCTCCACACTAATACAGGAAGCGCAAACCTAGTTGGAACGTGCGGGGGATGTAGTCCGGATGCGTCGTGAGAATCCGGCCGAAATTCGCGCTTGCGAAATCGTTCACCGGCACGCCCCACGTCACCCGGTCCGTCACGTTGAACACGTCGAGACGGAGGACCAGCGTGCTGCCGATCGCCTTGATGCTCTTCGACAACCCGAGGTCGAGTTGCTCGCGGCCGTCGGTGTAATACGTGTTACGGCCGATCAGGTCGTTGACGTTGTCGGTAATGACCGCGCGGCGGAATGCGCTGGCCGGCATCTCCTGCTGCGACGTGTTGGGATTGTTCACATGCCAGCCGCCGGCGTATTTGGAATCGACGACGACCGGACGCTGATTCGCGACGCCGTCGAAGTCGATGTCCACCGCGCCGGTGTCGATGATCGTGAACGGCGTTCCCGACGCCATGCGAAGGACCGTCGAGATCTGCCATCCGCCGAGGAGCGCGCCGAGAAATCCCTCGCGATCGCGATAGAACGGCAGTGCATAGCTCCCCGTCATGGTGAACCGATGGCGCGTATCGAACCGCGAGAGACCGGACTTGTACCGCTCGTACTCCGGCGGAAAGATATTGATGTCCCCCGCGCCTGACGCAGTCGCCTCGGAGCCCGAATCGAGCGCCTTGCTGAACGTGTACGTGATGCGGCCCTGGAAATCGCGGATCAGGCCGGTCTCGAACTCCAACTGGCCCGCGTGATACGAACTATCGGCGACGTTGTCGACGATGAGGTTCGTCGTGTAGCGCGCATCGGGGCGGCGCTCATTCGTGCGCGGCACGCGCAGGCTGATCTCGTTCGCGGCGATCGGCACCGCCGCCGGACAGGTGGCGTTCGTCGGCAAGCCCGCACCGCCCGTGCCCGCGCAACGCCAATCCGCCGCGACCACGTACTGCGAGCCCGCCGCATCGGGACGCAGCGGAAGGTTGTCGAAGCGATACTGCAGCAGGTTCCTGCCTTGCGTGCCGATGTAGCTGAGGCGCAGGCGCGACTCGCGCAGCACCTGGCGCTCGAGCGTCAGATTCCACTGCCGCGTCTCGGGCATCTGCAGGTCGGGATCGATCAGCGTGAGCGCGACCCGCACCGTAGGCGGCACTCCCGGCTGGAACACGAAGCCGTTCGTCGGGTCGGAGATGTTCGTGCTGTTGGCGATGCTGAGGAACGTCGCGAACGGCGGGTTGTAGCGGACGTTCGCACCACCCTGCGAGAAGATCGACTGGAACACGCGTCCGTGGTAGATGCCGTAGCCGCCGCGGATGGAGAAGCGTCCGCTGCCTCCGGTGATCGCGTGCAGCATGCGATTCCGGCCCCAGTTCGGCGTGTACGCGAATCCAAGGCGCGGATCGGTGTAGGCCCCGTCGTCGTAGAGATAGTCGATGCGATTTTCGGTCTCCCGCGGCACGTTGACGCGCTCGTGGCGGACTCCAAGGTTCAGCGTCAGGTTGTCGAACGGCCGCCAGTCGTCCTCGAAATAGAGATTGACCTCATTGAGCTCGTTCTCCAGACGGTCCGGCCCAAACGCCTCCTGGTACGTCGCCACGCAGCCGGCGAAAAACGCGTGCAATCCGGACGGATACGTGACGCCGCCGCAGGCCGCGGTGAAGTTCCAGAAGCCGCGGTTGAAGTTCGACGCGCGGTCGTTGAGCTCCGACCGGCGGATGTCCGTGCCCGCCTTCAGCGTGTGCCGCGCCCAGCGCGCGGTCGAGATGTTGTAGACGAATTGATGATCGCGCTGATCGCGGTTGATCGGAAACGCGCCCGCGTTGCCGATGATATGGCCGGGCGTGACCGCCGCCCACCGCACGACCGGCGTGTCGTTGCCGGCGAGGATGTTGACGTTCGTGCTGCGGAGTCCGAGGCCGTAGCGCCCTTCCTGCACGGTCGTCGCGCCGAGGACGTTGGTCCAGGTAATGCCGAAGTTCGACTGCCGGTTGTCCTGCAGCGTCTGCTCGCCGACGATCAACTCCCCGTTCTCGCGTTTCTGTCCGCTGCGCTGATAACGCGCGTTCATGCTGTTACTCGCGCCCGCGTTCCAGTCGATGCGCGCGGAATAGTCGCGATCGGGAAAGTTCGCGAACTGCGGATACTGATACGCGCGGTTCGAAAGCTGCGGCGCGTTCGGTGAGACGCCGGAGGGAAAGCGCGCAAGGATCGAGTCCTGCCAGGCGCGGTTCGCGGCGGTGTCGTTGTTGAGCGTCAGACGCGGCAACGCCATGTCGGACGGGAGGATCAGCGGGCGGCTGACGATCGTGTTCCCCTTGAACTCAACGGAGTCGTAACTGACGAAGCCGAAGAGCCGGTCCTGGATGATCGGGAATCCCGCCGTCGCGCCGTACTGGCGGCGATAGTTGTCCGGCTTCGGCGACGTGCGGTCGAAGTAGCGCTTCTCGTTCCACTCGCCGTCCTGCGCGTAGCCGTACAACTCTCCGGCGACCTGGTTCGTGCCCGACTTCGTCTGCACCAGCACGACCGCGCCGTAGCCGCGGCCGAACTCCGCGCTGTAGCTGTTCGTGAGGACCTGCATCGACTGGATCGTCGCCAGCGCCACGCCCTGGCGATGCTGGTTCTCGGACGAGTCGTCGTTGTTCACGCCGTTGATCTGGAACGTCGTGCCGCGCGTGCCCGCGCCGTTGAAGTTCGCCGACGAGCCGGAGGAGAGCGTCGGGTTGTCCATGCCGCCGCCGGGGTTCGTCTCCTGATAGCCGGCCAGCGTCGATGCCAGTCCGAGGAAGCTGGTCTGGTTCGGTTGCGGAATGGACATGATCTCTTCGGAGCGAAGGGTCTGCTTGATCTCGCCGTCGGTGACGTTGATCCGCGGCGCGTCCGCGGTGACGGTGACGGTGTCGGAGACCGCCGGCGCCAGTGTGATGTCCTGCACCGTGGTCTGGTTCAGCTCCACGCGCACGTTCTGCCGCTGCACGACGCCGAAGCCGGAGAGCTCGGCCTGCACGTTGTAGCGTCCCGCGGGGAGAAACGGCGCGCTGAAGAAACCCACGTGGTCCGTGACCACCACGCGTTCGAGACCGGTGCCGGCATTGCGGATGGTGACGGTGACGCCCGGCAGCGCCGCCGCCGAAGCATCGGTGACGGTGCCGGTCATCGTGCCGGTCACGGTCTGGGCGGAGAGTGGAGTGGTGAGAGCGACGAGGACGAGGACCCACAGGACAGAAGACCGCCGCGAACGAAGCATTGAGTCGTTTCCTCCGTGTCTATCAGCCGATTGAGAGAGGAATGACGTTAGCCGTCGTGCAGCACGGCGTCAAGGTCGTTAAACCTTCTTCAGCGGGTACACCTTCACGTTCACCTCGCGCGCGTAGTGCCGCAGATCCACGTTCTCCGTACGACGCACACGCGACGCCCAGACAAGGGTCTCGTCCAGCGCCAGCACCTCCGCGCGCTGAACGGGATACGGCTGATGGTGCACGCGCGCGCGAAAGAGCCGGCGATCGTCGTCCTGCGCGTAGAGGATGTAGCGCTCGATGAGGAAGTGCTCGAGCGTTCCCGGGGCCGCGGGCTTCGTGGGGCCCTCGCTCGCGCGATAGCGAATGTGCGCGTTTGCCGGCATCGTCCCGCGCGCGTCGTCGCGGCGCGAGTCGAATTCGATCGTGGGCAGCGCCCCTTCGCCCACGCGAAAGTCCATCTCCGCCGCGAAGTACGCGAGGTGATACGCCGCGCGCGCCGCTGCGACCGCGATCCTGCTCGACGCATCGAGGCTGAAGAACCAGACGCCGGGATCGCGTCCCTCGAGATGCACGTACGTACGCACGTTCACTTCATGGAACGACGAGATCCACGGCAGCGACGGCGTGAGAATCGGACGCACACCGGTCATCGTGAACGGCACGAGGCCGATGTACGCCTTCCCTTCGAACGTATCGATCGTCAGGCGCGGCGGGATCAATGCCTGCAGTTCCTGTGGCGGGATCTCCCAATGCAAAAACAAGAGGTGATGCCAGTTCTGATGCATCAGCACCTGCTCATCGGGCTCGAGGGTGGGGCTGATGCGGTCGATCGCGTCGTGTTGATGCATTGGCGTTACCATCCTGACATGAAAAATCCGCTCGTCGCCGCGGTCTGTTGCGCGCTTCTTGCCTGCTCGAGCGGAGGCAACGCGAAGATCATTCACCCCGAGCTGCAGTTCGTGCAGCTCAAAGGTCCCGCGGAGCAGAACTATCCCACCGGCGACATCGAGGTGCAGTACGGCATCCGCATCGCCAACCGCTCGTCCGAGCCGATCACGCTCCGCCGCATCCAGCTCCGCAGCGTCGGCCTCGGCGGCCCGTATCGTCTGCAGACCCGGACGTACTTCTTCGAGCGAGTGATCCAGCCCGAAAAGTTCGAGGATGTGACGTTCTGGGCCAAAGCCGTCGCGGAAAGCGACGGGATGGCGAACGACGCGAGGGCGCCGGTCACCGTGCGCGCGGTGGTGTTCTTCTCGTCCCCCGCCGGCGGATTCCGCAACGTGCTCACGCAGATGCTGGAGCAGACAGGACCGCTGGGCGGTCCACGGTAGCCGGCCCGGCCGGCTGCGCTGGTTGGCCTACTAGCCTTGGGCACGTACGGTCGCTCCGAGGCTAACTCGCCGCGCCGCCCTTGCTACTCGAAGAGATCGTATTCCACGACCGGCAGCTCCGCCGGTTCCGTCCACCGCCACGTCTCGAACACATACAGATCGAACAGGAGCAGGACGACTTCGCGGGTCATGCGCCACCGCGCGTGCAGGCCATCGCGCAGGCCGCGCTTCGATTCCTTCAGGACGTGATTGAGACCGTAGATGATCGTCTGCTGCTGGCGATAGCCCGCGCGCGCGCAGAAGAAGTTCAGCGCCGCCTCGATCTTGAAGTGCGACTGATACTGCACCGGTACGGTCTCGAAGACCGCGCGGCGCATGACCCGGATGCCGGATAGCACCGGACCCCATTTCATCTTCAGGTGGCAGAAGTTCGAGATGGCGCCGCGGTCGCGGACGCCGACGTTCATGTCGCACTCGCCATCGAGCACCGGCAGGATCAGCGACCGGATGTGCTCCTCGGTGACGTTGTACATGTCGCCGTCGCAGAAGAAGAGCGTGTCGTTCGTGGCGTTGGCGACGCCGACGGCCATCGCGTAGCCTTTCCCGTGGTTCTCCCGAAGGGCCACGGTCCGGACGCCTTCAAAGGTCCGGGCGATCTCCACCGTCGCGTCTTCGGAGCCGTCGCTGACGACGATCACCTCGCCGATGAGGGGACTCTTCGTGAGAGCGCGCAGGACGTCGGCGATCGTCCCCTCTTCGTTGTAAGCCGCGACTACTGCGGTCGTCTTCAAACCATACTCCTCGGACTCAGGCGTTTCCCGGGCAACTGCTCTGCAACCGGCAGACCACGGATTCTACTTCAGGGGCTGACACGCCCTTTGCAAATACGGCCAATGCCATGAAACGGTTGCTCTCTCTTGCGCTTGCGCTCACTTTCCTCTCCGGCTGCGCCGCCGTCCAAAACGCGCTGGATATCGAGAACCCCCGGTACTCCATCCGCGACATCCGCCCGCGGGTCGACATCGCCATCCCTTTGTCGGCGTCCTCGATCGATATCGACTTCAACGTCGAAGTGGACAACCCCAACTCCGTGGGTCTCCGCCTGGATCAGCTCGATTTCAACCTCTTCATCAACGACACTCGGGTCCTCGAGTCCAAGAGCCGCCAGGACCTCCGCATCCCCGCGAACGGCGTCGGCGACGTCCAGCTCCGCACCCGCATCGGCTACCAGAACGTCCGATCGCTGTGGAACGAGATCGTCGACATCGCGCGCGGCCGCCAGCGCGCCCGCTACGAGCTCCGAGGCAATGCGTATTACGACACACCGGTCGGAAGGTTGAAGTTCCCGGTGACGGTGTTCTCGACGCGGTAGTTCTAGGAGTGCGGCGGCGAGGATGGGTGGTGGACGGGAGCCACCGCTCTGGTACGTTCCCCCGCCCTACCAGAGCGGTGGCTCGCCGCCACCGCACTCCTAGACTCGTTAGAATGCCTCGCGTTTGCGCAACCGCTACGCCCTTCCCGCCTTCGCGGCCGTCCTCTATTTCTCGCAAGGCTTTCCCTTCGGCATCGTCAATGAGGGCGTAAACACGTATCTCTCCTTCGCGAAGGTCGATCTCGCGACGATCGGCCTCGTCGGCAGCGTGGGGATCCTCTGGACGCTGAAGTTTCTCTGGGCGCCTGCGGTCGATGCGATCGGCACGTATCGTCTGTGGATCTACGGCGCATTGATCGCGCTCTCCCTCACGATCGCCGCGCTCGGGACCGTTCCGCCAGGCAGCAAGGCGTTCTGGGCGATCCTCATCGCGCTCGTGTTCGCATCGGCGACGCAGGACATCGCCATCGATGCGCTCGTCATCCGCACCACGCCCGCCGATCTCCTCGGCGTCGTCAACTCCGCGCGCGTAGCTGCATATCGCGTGGCGATGCTCATCGCCGGCGCCGCGCTGGCGATGCTCGCGGACCACCTCGGCTGGCCAGGGGCGTTCATGGCCATGGCGATCCTGCCGCTGATCGTCTTCGCCGCGATCGGCTTCAGCTCGACGTCCGAGAGCGACGTGCGCGAGCGCCACGAGAATCCGCTGCGCGGACTCCTCCAGTGGATCGCGCGGCCCGGCGCGCTCTACCTCGCCGCGGTGATCCTTCTCTACCGCATGGGCGACAACACGATGATGGCGATGATCCGCCCTTACTGGGTCTCGCGCGGATTCACGCCGACCGAGGTGGGGAACGTGACGACGACCCTCGGCATGATCTGCACGATCCTCGGCGCGATCGCGGGAGGATGGTTCGTCGCACGCTACGGCATCTACCGCTCGCTGTTGGTCCTCGGCATCGTGCAGATGTTGTCGAACCTCACGTACGCGGGCGTCGCCATGACGAACGCCGGCCGCCCGGCGATGTACGGTGCCGCAATCGTCGAGACCTTCTGCGGCGGACTCGGCACGGCCGCGTTCCTCGCATTCCTCATGTTCATCTGCGACAAAGCCAACGCCGCGACGGAGTACGCGATGCTCAGCGCGCTCTTCGCCATCGGCCGCACGTTCGCCATCGCAATCAGCGGCTATCTCGCCAAGGATCTCGGATTCGCGAACTACTACTGGCTCACCGCTGCGTTTGCGCTGCCGGGTCTGTTGTTGCTGCCGCTGATCCGAGCTCGACTGGCCGCGAGTTACGAAACTTCACCCGCGGCGTAACGGACCTTCGATGGATTGGTGAGCTTGCGGAAAGGTGGATTGCCTTCTTCGCGCAACGTAGCGACGTTGCATTCATGAGATCCACATACCGATGGTTTTTCGCTCTCCTCTGCATTCTCACGATTCCTCTTGCAGCACAAAGCAACTCTCCGTTTGCGGGCGTCATCGCGATTCCCGGTACCGTGCAGGCCGAAAACTACGACCTCGGCGGCGAGGGCATCGCGTGGCACGACACCTCTCCCGGCAACGCCTTCGGCGTCTATCGCACGCACGACATGGACGTCGGCGCGATCACCGGCGGCGGCCATCACATCGGCGCGCTCGAAGCGGGCGAGTGGGCCGAATACAGCGTGAACGTCGCCACGACCGCCAGTTACACCGTGACGTTGCGATGGGCATCCGCGTATGCCGGCAGCACGACCTTCCGCCTCCGCCAGGACGGCGTGGATGTCTCCGGCACGCAAACCGTCAACTCGACGGGCAGCTGGCAGACATTCACGACAAAGACGTTCAACGCCAATCTCACGGCCGGCGCGCACATCCTGCGCATCGACTTCGAGACCGGCTTCTGGAATCCCGACTATCTGCAGTTCACATCTTGCACGGCACCGACCGTGTCGAACCCCGCGAACAAGACCGCGAACGATCCGGGAATCACGGTCTCGTGGACTGTGACGACGACGGGCTCCCCGACGCTGCAGTGGCTCAAGAACGGTGTGGCGATTCCCGGCCAGACCTCCGCGACGCTGACCCTCACCAACGTCGAGCAAGGCAAAGACGGCGGTCAGTACTCGGTCCGCGCGACGAACAGTTGCGGCACGGTCACGTCGACCGCCGCGACGCTGCGCGTCCGCTGCGGCAATCCGACGAAGCCCGGCTGGATCGAAGAAGACATCAGCCGCGCATTGCGCTCGCAGGGACAACTTTGCGACTGGCCGGCGGAGATCAATACGGGCTTCGGGAACAGTCTCTCCTTCGCCGGGAGCTACAACATCCCCGTGCTCGCAGCGGCGGTGGCGTACATCAAAGAGCCCGTGCGCCCCGGCGTGTGGGACATGAACTCGTGGTGGACGAACTATCTTCAGGGCGAGCTCGGAGACCGCGGCGCGGTCTGGTTCTACGGCGGCAAGGAGCTCCACTCGTACAACTATCACGCGTACAACATCACCTCGGTCCTCGCAGTGCACTACCGCGCGAACGCAGTCGGCAACACGACCATCCGCGATCTCGCGCGGCGCTGGCTGCGAGCGACGTTCGCGTTGCAGGCGATCTCCGCGATGCCGCAGGTGCCGCTCACGCTTCACGCAAAAGGACAGATGGACACGCCGACCGGGAATTACAGCGGACCGTGGATCGGCACCGCGGGCGAACGTTCGTCGTGGGGCTTCTGGATGGATCCCGACCGCAACATCCTCCTCGCGAATGCCATCGGTCTCGCGACGAACAACGCCGGAGAATCGAATGCGCAGTCGAACGTGAGGACGTTCGTCGACGACTGGAGCGGCGTCTATCCCTTCACGGCGACCGAGAAGTCGCAACTCGCCGCCGCGGTGAACAGCGGCACGCTGCCGCCGAATCTCGTCTCGACGTACCTCGGCGCCAATCTCCGCACGTATGCGCGCTATCACATCGTCGCCTGGCCGGGCGTGAAGGCGACGCTGATGGAGGAGAACATCAACAACAACACCTCGCCGACGTTCGGCGTCGCGTACTTCACCTCACCGAAGTTCGCGAGCGGACGCGAAGCGCACTTCCTCTATCCGTGGCAGGGCCTGTGGGTCCCCGGCAACACGGCGTTCAAGAACGGGATCTGCAACGGCACGGCGCTGCTCAACATGCCGCTGCGCTACATGGAGGCGACGCATCCGACCTGCCCGAACCATCCGGCCGAGACGGTGTCGATCAACGGACTGCCGTCGGGAGCGTGGAATTACTGGGTGACGGTGAGTCAATCACCGACGACTATTCAGTAACTGCCTTCCACAGCCGCAACACGCGCGCGCTCGGCGACTCGCCGGGCGCGCGCACGTTCCTCAGTTTATCCCGCGCGTAGACGCGGGATCTCTGGTTGTACCGGCAGCGCACGCGACCACGGGCTACGCGGGTGCACCGAAGATCCCGCGTCTACGCGCGGGATAAACTGAACAAGCAACCAAGATATGCGCCACAGAATCCACGTCGACGCGATCACGCCTCGTCTCAAGATCGAGGGTGACGAGTTCCATCACTCGATCCGGGTGGTGCGCGCGCGGGTCGGTGAAGAAGTGGAGCTCTTCGATCGCGCGGGGAACGCTGCGCGAGGCGTCGTCGAATCGATCGACCGCGATCACGCGATCGTGGCCGTGGGCGAATCGCTGCCCTCGCGCGAGTCGCCGCTGGCGATCCATCTCGCGATGGCCGTCATCCAGCTCGAGAAATTCGAGCTCGTGCTGCAGAAGGCGACGGAGCTCGGTGTGAAGACGATCATCCCGCTCGTCACCGAGCGCGTGGAGCTGCGTCCGGAGCGCTATTCGGGAAAGATCGAGCGCTGGAACAAGATCGTCTTCGAGGCAGTGAAGCAATGCGGCCGCACGATGGTCCCGAAAATCGAAGCGCCGACGCCATTCGACGACGTAATCGCACGAAGCGGCGACAAAATCCTCTTCGACGCCGACGCTCTCCCGCCAACCGCCAACCGCCAACCGCCAACCGATCTCACCATCTTCATCGGTCCCGAGGGTGGCTGGAGCGAGGACGAGCTGCGCGTCGCGCACGAGCACGGCGTCCTGTTCCAACGCCTCGGACCGCGTCGATTGCGCGCGGAGACCGCGGCTATCGCCGCAGTGTCGGTCGTCGCTTCGCGCTTTGGGGATCTGTAGTAGATTACGCCTCCGAAATTCGGGAGGTTCCTCTTCGTGGCCGACACCCTCACCATTACCGACAATCGCACGGGACAATCCTACGAAGTCCCCATCGCCGACGGCACGATCAAGGCAATCGATCTCCGCAAAATCAAAGTCGACGCCGAAGACTTCGGGCTCATGACCTACGACCCGGCGTTCATGAACACCGCGTCCTGCCGCAGCTCCATCACCTTCATCGACGGCGACAAAGGAATCCTCGAGTACCGCGGCTATCCGATCGAGCAGCTCGCGGAGAAAAGCACCTATCTCGAAGTCGCGTACCTCCTGCTTCACGGCGAGCTCCCGACCTCCGACGAGCTGGCGGTATGGCAGCACACCATCACCCACCACACGATCCTCAACGAGAACTTTCGCCATCTCATCGACGCCTTCCGCTACAACGCGCATCCGATGGGGCGGCTGATCTCGTCGATGGCGGCACTGGGGACGTTCTATCCGGAGTCGAAAGAGATCTTCGATCCTGCCGTCCGCGCAAAACAGATCGAGCGCATCATCGCCAAGATCATCACCATCGCGGCATTCAATCATCGCAGCACGGTCGGGATGCCTTACGCGTATCCGGACAACGAACTGTCGTACACCGGCAACTTCCTCAACATGATGTATCGGATGACGGAGGTGAAGTACACGCCGAGCCCCGTGCTCGAGCATGCGCTGGACGTCCTGTTCATCCTCCACGCAGACCATGAGCAGAATTGTTCGACCAACGCCATGCGCGCCGTCGGCAGCTCGCACGTCGATCCGTATTCGTCCGTTGCGGCTGCAGCCGCCGCGCTCTACGGTCCGCTGCACGGCGGTGCGAACGAGGCCGTGCTGCAGATGCTGACCGAGATCGGCGATGTGAAGAACGTCCCCGACTTCATCAAGGGCGTGAAGAGCGGCGAAGGCGGCCGGCTGATGGGCTTCGGTCACCGCGTCTACAAGAATTACGACCCGCGCGCGAAGATCATCAAGCAGGTCGCGGACGAGGTATTCGAGGTGACGGGCCGCAATCCGCTGCTCGACATCGCCCTCGAGCTCGAGCGCATCGCCCTCGAGGACGATTACTTCGTCAAGCGCAAGCTCTACCCGAACGTGGACTTCTACTCCGGCCTGATCTACCAGGCCATGCGCTTCCCCACTGCCATGTTCACCGTGCTCTTCGCCATCCCCCGCGTCTCCGGCTGGCTCGCGCAGTGGCAGGAGATGCTGAACGACTCGGATCAGAAGATCGCGAGGCCGCGGCAGGTTTATACGGGAGCGACCAGGCGCGACTACGTGGACATCGCGAAGCGATGACGCAGGGACGGTGCTGAGTGCTGAGTGCTGGGTGCTGAGTCCCGCCCTCCCTACCCAGCACCCAGCACCCAGCACTCAGCACTCGTTCCCTCACCGCATCATCTTCTTCAACGCCCCCGTCCCCGATCTGCTGGCCACGATTCGGCTTCCATCCTTGAGAAACACCACGTAGCGCCGTTCGTCGTGGCGCTCCACGCGCTGCACATAGTCGACGTTGATCATGTGCGAGCGGTGGATGCGGAGGAACGGGAGCTGGAGTCGTTCTTCGAGTTGCGTCAGCGACACATAGAGCAGATGCGAAGCAGCGCCGCTGAACGCGCGAACGTAATCACCCTCGGCTTGAAAGTGCGACACCTCGCGCACCGGAATCGGCACGATGCGCGAGCCGACGCGCGCAAACAAACGCTCCAACGGACCCGCCGGCAACTCCCCTGCTCCTGCGCCCTGCGCTCTGCCTCCTGCGTCCTGAGTAAACCGTCGCCGCACGCGACTCATCGTCTCGTGGAAGCGGCGCGAACCGAATGGCTTGACTAGATAGTCGAGCGCCTCGAGCTCGAACGCGGTCACGGCGAAACGCTCGTACGCGGTCGTGAAGACGATCATCGGATGATGCTTGACGCGCTGCAGCACCTCGAGTCCGGTGAGCTCCGGCAGCATCACGTCGAGGAACACGAGGTCCGGGCGGAGCCGATCGATCGTCTCCACGGCCGCGTGACCGTCCGCAGCCTCGCCGACCAGCTCCACCCAATCCACCTCCGACACGAGCTGGCGCAGAGAGGCGCGCGCCAGCTCTTCGTCTTCGGCGATGACCGCGCGCATGCGAGTCTCCTGCATCAGTCGAGATCGAGCAGCGCCGAGCCCTCGCCAGGCGCCACGTCATTCCAGTCCGTGTTCGAGCCCACCGTTGCCACCACGCGCATCTGATCGACCAACGCGCTCCTTTTCACGCCGACGAGCAACGCCTCGTTCTCGGCGTCGACCGCAAACGACACCGTCCCCGCGGGCGACGTCGTGAAGCGCTCCGCGACGATGTCCGCCGCGTCCGCGACTCCGACGCTGCCGCGATACTTCCCGTCCTTACCGCGCGCGACCCACACCGTCACTAGGCGATCGTAGCGAAATCCGCGGTTCCCCGCCCACCAGTTCGGGCCGTTGTCCGGATCCCCGTCGAGGTCCATCGCCAGATTCATCCCGATCCGCGATGGATCCGGCGCCGCGGCGAGGCTGAACAGGAACCACACGCGGTCGCCGTCCGCGCGCCACGCGACGTTGCGCAGGTCGGGCATGCTCTTCGATTTCCCGTCGCCTTCTTCGTCGGAGACGACCGGCTTCCATCCCGTCCGCGAAAACTTCGGAAGCGTTCCGGCCTCGACGAGGTCGGTCATAGGCAGCATCGCGCTCTTCACGTACTCGTAGTCCGGGCGCGCTGCGAGCGCCGACTCGAATGCCGTGCGCGCCTGCTCCATCTCCGCTTCGCCGAGGAGCATCACGCCGTACCACGACCAGACGACGGGGAGCCAGAGCTTGGAGCTCTCATCATCACTCGCGGCCATCCTGTCGATCGATTGGCGCAATAGCGCGCGTCCTTTCTCACGGCCGTTGCCGCCGTAATAGACAAATGCCGCTTCGAGGCTCGTCACGAGCGGATGCTCCGGCGCGAGCTTCTTCGCGTTGGTGAAGGACTCCGTCATCGACGCGCGCGCTTCGTCGAATGGCATCGCGCCGTGGAACATCAGAAGGAAAACGATGCGGCTTCGCAGCACATGCGCTTCGACGAGCTTCGGATCGAGTCCGATGGCCCGGTCGACGCTCGCCATCGCCTGTTTCGCCTTGGCCGTCGCCGCCGCGGCGTCGCCGCCGACGGTCTGCGCATCCATCCACTCCGAAAACGCGACGTAGTACTGCATCCGCGCCTCGGATCCATCGCCGGCACGCTTGCGCGCCAGCTCCGTTCCGACGGTATCGCCGCGAAACGCGGCGTCAGTGAGCATCCGCACGGCGTGCTGCTGTTCGAGGGTAAGCGTAAGAACGAGTGCGAGAAGGTGCATGGTCTCTCCTTTGCGACTTTGAGACTTTGCGACTTTGCGACTCCGAGATCGCGCGCATCTCGCTCAACCCGGCGAATGAGTCGACGAACACGCCAAAAGCCGCGCGATTTGGCGCTACCGTATGGTCGATGGTCTGGTGGCGACAGTACGCGCTCGGGTGCCTGCTCTACTTCTGCATCAATGCAGTCGTGATGAAGATCATGAACCTGCCGAGCCCCGAGGTGGCCGCGTGGGCGATCGCGAACACGGTCCCGCCTTCTCTCCTCGGCATCGGCATCGTGCGTTTCTATGGCGCGCGGCGTCGCTGGGCGTGGCCGATGCACATTGCGCTCGCCGCGCTGTTTGCGTCCGCCTCCGTCTTCGGCACGCATCTCACCAGTCTGGCCATCCTCGGACTCAAGCCGTGGATGTTCACCCTCGAGGGACTGGTCTGGGGATGGCTCATCGCGGCGTTGCTGTTTGTCATCATCGCGTCGACGGCGCATCTGCAACGCGTGCAGGCCGACCTCACTCACGAGCGCGAGCGCGCTGCCGCGGCCGAGGCGTCGCGCGCGAAGGCGGAACTTTCGGCGTTGCGCGCGCGCATCGATCCGCACTTCCTCTTCAACACGCTGCATACGCTCCTGGCGCTCGTGCGCCAGGATCCCGGACGCGCGGAAGAAGCCATCGAGCAGTTCGGAGACATCCTCCGCTACACCTTTTCCGCGAGCGACGGCAGCGAGGAGCGCACGCTGCAGCAGGAATGGCAGCTCGTCGACAACTACCTCGCCCTCGAGCGTCTCCGCCTCGGCGGCCGCCTACGCGTGACCGCGTCGCTCGATGCCGACGTCGCGGCAGTGCCGCTGCCCGTGCTCACACTCCAGCCGCTCGTGGAAAACGCGGTGCGTCACGCGATCGCGCCGCGCGGCGCGGGCGGACGCGTGGACATACACGCGAAGCGTCACGACGACCACGTGCGCATCACTGTCTCCGACGACGGTCCCGGTCTCGCGCCCGATGCGCTGCGCGAGTCGAACGGCCGCGGACTCGATCTCGTGCGTCAGCGCCTCGACCGCATGTACGGCGGACGCGCGACTCTCGTCCTCGGACGCTCGCCCGAGGGCGGGTTGTGCGTCACGATCGAGCTGGCCGGAACACCCCTGCCCACCACTCTCCCCGCTCCCGCTCATCCACCAGCGTGAGCCCGTGCGTGCGCGCAGAGGCCACGACGTCGTCGCGCTTCACGATGAGGATGCCGCTGAGAACGAGACGCGAGCTCGCATCGAGACGCGGCATGACGTCGCCGAGCAACGGCACGATCACCTCGGGGATGATGTTCATCGTCACGACGTCGAACTTTCCCGCGCGTAGTGCTTCCACGCTCCCGATGAAGAGCGGCATCGCGGAGTCGGGAACGCTGTTGCGGATGCGGTTGTCGCGCAGCGCGCCGTAAGAATCGGTGTCGTTGTCGAAGGCGATGGCCTTTCTTGCGCCGAGGCGGTGCATCGCGAGGGCGAGGATTCCGCTGCCCGCGCCGATGTCGAGACCGCGCTTGCCCTGCAGTTTGTCGTGCTGCTCGAGCGACTCCAGCAACTCGATGCAGAGCGACGTCGTCTCGTGCGAGCCCGTCCCGAAGGCCTGCTCCTGCGGCACGATGATGGTCAGCTCCGCGCTCTCGGGAATCAGCGAAGGATCAGGAACGACGACGAAGCGTTGCCCGATGAAGAGCGGCTCGAGCGACTGCTGATACTTCTGCAGCCAGTCGACCCGCTCGCGCTCGAACGCGCGCGTGTCGAAATCGCGAAGGAGGTCGGCGGCCGCATCCCGATCCGCGGGCGAGTCGAAATACGCGAGGACCGTGTCCTCGGTCGAAGTGCTCCCGGTCGACGCGGTGAGGAAAAGTTTGGACAGGATCAGTTCCTCGTCCGACGGGTCGTCGAACGAGATCTCGAGAAGGTAGTCGGTCACGCGCCGCCGCTTCCGAAGTGCGCGCGATAGTCCTCCATCGCTGCCTGCACGACCGCGGCGGCGTGGTCGTAGCCGTACGTGCCGGCTACGCGGATCCGCTGCGCCTCGCCGGGCACGAGCTTGTACGTCGAGAAGTAATGCTCGAGTCGTTCGACGAGCACGGGAGGGACGTCCGCGATGTCCTGCGCTTCCCCCCAGACGTAGTCGCCCTGCAGCACGGCGATGATCTTGTCGTCCGCTTCGCCGCGGTCGATGAGCTGCAGACCGCCGATCACCCGCGCGGCGACGAGGATCTCCGACTTCGAGATCGGGCGCTCGCTCAATACGCAGATGTCGAGCGGGTCGCCGTCCCCTTTCGTCGCACCGGAGGAGAGCGCCGTCACGCGCTCCGCACAATACGTCTGCGGGACGAACCCGTACAGCGCGGGCGGCTGCGACGACGTGCGCTGCGGCCGGTCGACTTTGAGATAGCCGCTCGGTTTGTCGACCTCGTACTTGATCAGATCGAAAGGCGTGATCTCGACGAAGACGTTCACGATGCGAGGCGCGTCGTCCCCGACCGTGAGACCGTGCCATGGGTGCGGACGCCAGCGGGAGAATGTTTGTTCGGCCATCGCGGCCGCGATTCTACTGCTCGCTGCTACTCGCGGTGGCCGAAGCGAGTGGGCACGTTTACCGTTCGCGTCGAAAAGGTGTTGCAATGACGAGGATGGCGCTTTTCGAATTCGAGCTCGCAGCGGTGGAAGACATTACGCCGTGGGACCAGGCCGGCAGCCAGGGCCTGAGCTGGTTCGCACTGACCGATGGGCTCTTTCGTATCCCCGCCGGCGAGCAGGTGCTCTTTCGATACTCGGACGAGATCCTGTCCCATTGGGGAACGAAGACACGGAACGCCTCCTACATGATCGCCGCTCTCGCGCGGGACATCCTCGGAAGCGTCGGGCCGGGCGCGGCGCCTCTTCCGGAGAGCATCGCGCGGCTTGCATCCGATTGGGAATTGCTCGCGCGGCTGCGGAAAGAATCCGCCGCGTTCAAAGACGACGACGCGGCGGAGGACCTGAGCTACACGGCGTGGCGTTGGCTCGGAGAGCGCTCTCCCTGGACTTCGTACTTGGTTGCGAATCCGAACATCTCCTTCGTCCGAATCGGCGACGACGTGCACATTCACTGGGACAACCGCGAGAAACTGGTCGACGGCCTGCCGGTCTGGACGGCGAGGCAAGGCGTTCACGTCTTGCCCGTAGAAACTTTTCTCGCCGAAAGCCGGGATTTCGCAACGCGCCTTCTCACAGCGATGGACGAGCGCATCGCAGGAATCGAAGCTGGGACCATGCGACCTCAGGTTGGAGTGAGCGTCCCTTCGCTTCGCCAACAACACGAGACCTGGCGTTCCGAGTACGCGTCGTATTTCGAGGAGTACGAACCCGACATCCCGTGGGATGAAACCGAGGCCGCGTTACACACCATCGCGGAGAAGAGCGGGATCCGCTTTTGACGTCTTCGACGCGCGAGTAACGAGGAACAATCGCACCGCCGCCGCGATCGCGATCGCCAGCGTCATCGCCGCGGCCCCGCGCGCGAAGAAGACGGACGCGACGGGCGGCGAAACCACCGCAGCGAAGACGCTCACGCACAACAGCGCGCCGAGGATGATGACCATGCGATCAATGACCGGCCGGTGTCGCAGCACGAGCGTCAGAATCGCGATCCAACCGGTCGGCCACACGGCGACCGCCAATCCCGTCTTGAACGTGTCGAGCGCCGCTGCGCCGGCGACGTTCGACAACTCGAGCCAGACGCCGCAGAGGATCACTGCGAGAACAACCAGCATCGCGGCGATCGGCGCGGAGGAACGTCCACGCCTCGGAACGGAGGCCATCGCGAGAAAAGGCCAGACCATGCAGAAGAGCGCGATGACCTTCAGTGCGGTCGAGGGAGACACGTGAGTCCCCGAAATCTCCATGGCGGTGAGACACGCGAGACGTGCGGGGCGCAACCACGGCCCATTCCACGACCACGAGTCGGCTCACTCGATCCTCAGTTCGAGATCGGATCGCCCAATCTTCGCGGTCGTGCCGCTTACGAGGAATGTTCGTCGTAGTGATGGTCGCAACCGCCGCGCGTACACGTGTAGCCGGAACCTTGAAACCCGGGGCACGAACACTGCGTGCAATGGCCATAGAGCGCCGGCTCATGTCCGTGATCCCGGGATTTGCTCAGCATCGGCTCCATGGCTGTCGTCATTCCCTCGTCGTTCTTCATGAGAAGCTCCTCCGATAAGGAGTGACGCGACGGCGAACTTCCCTACCGGCTAGCCAGGCGCGGTGGCCGCGCAGCTGATCTCTTCAGTTCGAGAAGAAGTCCTTCACCTTCTCGAACACGTTCTTGTCCTGCGGGATCGAGTCGCCGTGCAGGGACGCGAGTTGCTCGAGGAGGGCGCGCTGCTCGTCATTGAGCGACGTCGGGATGCGCACGGCCACGTGCACGTAGTGGTCGCCGCGGCCGGTGCCGTCGAGGAACGGGACGCCTTTGTTGCGCAGGCGGAAGACCTGATTGGGCTGCGTGCCGGCGGAGATCTTCAGCGACTCGTGGCCGTCGATGGTCTCCACGTTCACATCGCCGCCGAGGGCGGCCTGCGTGTAATGCACCGTGTGCTCGGAGTGGATGTCGTAGTCGCGGCGCGTGAAGCGCGGGTGATCGTTCACGCTGATGAACACGTACAGATCGCCGGCCGGCCCGCCATTGAAGCCCGACTCCCCTTCGCCGGCGACGCGCAGACGCGAGCCGTCGTCGACGCCGGGCGGGATCTTCACCTGGATCTTCTTCTCCTCGCGCACGCGTCCGGCGCCGCCGCACGTCGAGCACGGGTCCTTGATGACCTTCCCCTGCCCGCCGCACTGCGGGCACGTGCGCGCCACCGCGAAGAAGCCCTGCGAATAGCGGATCTGTCCGCGTCCGGCGCAGCCCGTACACGTCACCGGCTGCGTGCCCGGCTTTGCGCCCTGCCCGCTGCAGGTCGCGCAGGTGATGACCCGCGGCACGAGCAAGGTGACTTCCTTGCCGAACACCGCGTCCATGAAATCGATCTGCAGGTCGTACCGAAGATCGTTGCCGCGCGCCGGACGGCTGCCGCGGCGTCCGCCGCGCGTGCCGAAGAAATCGCCGAAGCCGAACAGATCGCCGAGGATGTCGCCGAAGTCGGCGAACTGATTCGGATCGAAGCCGCCCATCCCGCCGAGGCCCTGATGGCCGTAGCGATCGTAGCGCGCGCGCTTCTCGTCATCCGAGAGCACCCCGTACGCCTCCGCGGCTTCCTTGAACCGCTCTTCCGCCTCGGCGTTGCCCGGGTTCTTGTCGGGGTGGTACTTCACCGCGAGCTTGCGGTAGGCCTTCTTGATCTCGTCGATCGAGACGCCGCGCTGCAGACCCAGCACTTCGTAGTAGTCGCGTTTTTCCGTGGTTGCCATTACGTATCCGTGGACGGCGCGGAGCTCTTCATCGGGTTGTACAGCATGACGCCGGTAAGGATGCGCGATGCTGCCTGCAACTCGAAGATGGCGTCATTGATGCGCTGTTTGTCCTCGGCCCCGACCGCCTCCCGCGCCTTGGTGATGATCCCTTGCACGCGGTTGCGCTCGTCCTCTTTGAGGAGCTTGCCGAACTCACGGAAAACCTTCTCGTTGGTATAGATCATTCCGTCGAGCTTGTTTGCGAGCAGCCGCAGCTCGCGGCGGGCGGCGTCGGCGCGCTGGTGCGCGGAGGCGTCGTTGATGATGCGGTCGATCTCGTCCTTCGACAGGCCGCCGGCAGGGTTGATCTGCACGCCCTGCGACTGCCCGGTCGCCTGGTCGCGCGCGGTCACGTTGACGATGCCGTTCGAGTCGATCGAAAACGTGACTTCGATCTGCGGCACGCCGCGCGGCGACGGCGGGATGCCGACCAGGTCGAACTTGCCGAGGGACTTGTTCTCATTCGCGAACTCGCGCTCGCCCTGCAGCACGTGCACGGTCACGCGAGTTTGGTTGTCGGAGACGGTCGTGAAGACGAGCGAGTTCTTGGTCGGGATCGTGGAGTTGCGCTCGATCAGCTTCTGGAACAGACCTCCGCGCGTCTCCAGCCCCAGCGAGAGCGGCGTGACGTCGAGGAGGACCATGTCCTTGATGTCGCCGCGGAGGATGCCGCCCTGAATCGCCGCGCCGACGGCCACGACCTCGTCGGGATTGATGTTGCGGTTCGGGTCCTTCCCGAAGACCCGGCGGACGGATTCGACGACCTTCGGCGTGCGGGTCTGCCCGCCGACGAGCACTACCTCGTCGACCTCCTTCGCGGACACGCCCGCGGCGCGCAACGCGTCGTTCACCGGATCGATCGTTTTCTGGATGAGGTCTTCCACGAGTCCTTCAAACTCGCGGCGCGTGAGAACGTAGTTGAGGTGCTTCGGACCGCCCGCGTCCTGGGAGATGAACGGCAGCGTGATGCGCGACTCCATCTCCATCGACAGCTCGCACTTCGCCTTCTCCGCGGCTTCCTTGAGACGCTGCAGCGCCATGCGGTCTTCGCGAAGGTCGATGCCGCTCTCTTTCACGAAGAAATCGAGCAGACGGTCCATGATCCGCTTGTCGAAGTCTTCGCCGCCGAGGTAGGTGTCGCCCGAAGTCGAGAGCACTTCGAACAGGCCGTCCTCGAGCTTGAGGATGCTGATATCGAACGTGCCGCCGCCGAGGTCGTATACCGCGATGAGCTGATTCTGGCGGTTGTCGAGTCCGTACGCGAGCGCGGCCGCAGTCGGCTCGTTGATGATGCGCAGGACTTCCAGACCGGCGATCTTGCCGGCGTCGCGGGTGGCCTGGCGCTGCGAGTCGTTGAAGTACGCCGGCACGGTGATGATGGCCTCGGTAATCTCCTCGCCGAGGAAGTCTTCGGCGAAGGCCTTGATCTCCATCAGCACGAACGCGCTGATCTCTTCCGGCGAGAACTCGCGGTCGCGGATCCGCACTTTCACGTCCCCGTTGCTCGCGGCCACGACGTTGTACGGCAGGACGCTCTTCGCGTGCGCGACTTCGTCGGACTCGAACTTGCGGCCGATGAGGCGCTTGATGGCGAAGACGGTGTTGAACGGGTTGGTGATGGCCTGGCGTTTGGCGATCTGTCCGACCAGCCGCTCGCCGTCCTCGGTGAACCCGACTACGGACGGGGTCGTGCGACTGCCCTCCCGGTTCGAGATGACTTGCGGCGTCGTCACGTCGACGACGGCCACGCACGAGTTGGTCGTGCCTAGATCGATGCCCAGGATTTTCGCCATTCAGTTTCCGGAACTATGCCCGCTCCGGCCCGCCGACGGCAACCTTCACGAGCGCCGGCCGCAACAGCCGGTCGTGCAGGGTATAGCCTTTCTGCAGAATGGCCGCGACAGTCTGGTTCGGCACCGACGGGTCTTCGTCGCGTACGACCGCCTCGTGGATGTTCGGGTCGAACGGCACGTCCGCCGCGTCGATCGGCTTGAGGCCGTGCCGCTGCAGGACGTCGAAGAGCTGCTTGTAGATCAGCAGGACGCCCTTGTGAAAGTCGTCGCCCTCTTCCGCGTGCTCGAGCGCGCGGTCGAAGTTGTCGAGCACCGGGAGGATGTCCCTGAGCACGGACGCCGTTGCGTAGCGGGAGAAGTCCGCCTTCTCGCGCTCGGTGCGCTTGCGGAAGTTGTCGAAGTCCGCAACGGCACGGACGTAGCGGTTCCTGTAGTCGTCCTGCGCAGCCGGCGCGGGATCCGCGGACGGCGCCTCGCTGGCTACTTCCTCGCTGGCCGCCTCCTCGGCGGTCTCGC
Organism: Thermoanaerobaculia bacterium; assembly: GCA_035999335.1. Taxonomy (GTDB): domain Bacteria; phylum Acidobacteriota; class Thermoanaerobaculia; order Gp7-AA8; family Gp7-AA8; genus QHVT01. The sequence goes on from DASYGV010000053.1 coordinate 56,503, forward strand.
GCATCTCGCGCTCGATCTCTTCGACCGAACCTTCGGTATCTTCGATGACGTAGGCGTCGTCCGAGTCGTCGGGCCGCCCGTTGTTCTCATCCATGATCGTGATGCTCCTCTTCCTCGATTTTGCGGCTCAACGCGCGGCTCAGGTAATCGACCAGCGGCGCCATGCGCGCGTACTCCATGCGCATCGGGCCGATGATGCCGACCATCCCGAGGGGCGCGGAGCCGGACCCGTAACGCCGCGCGACGATACTGAAGTTGTGCACTTGTGTGAAGTCGCTCTCTGATCCGACGAGGATCTGCAAACCTTCTTCCCGCAGGCACATCTCCAGCAGATCGACGAGCTTCTCCTTCTCCTGCAGAGCGAGGAAGGTCTTCCGCAGGGAGGCGGCGTCGGAGTATTCGGGCTTGTTGAGGATCGACGTGGCGCCCTCGACGTAGAGCTCGTGCTCGAACGGCGCGTTCACGGCGTCGATGCCGAGGGAGATCGTCTTCTGCATCATCGCATCGTGTTGGGCACGCTCCTCTTCCGTCATGCGGATGAGGCGGCGGCGGATGCGGTCGAGGGTGAGGCCGGCGAACTCGGCGGTGATGTAGCGGCCGATCTTCTCGAGCTCGTCCCGCGTGAACATGAAACGGGTCTCGATGACTTTGTTCACGACGACGCCGTTCGTGCCGACGATCACACACATGATCCTGCTGTCCGCGACGCCGATGAAGTCCATCGAGCGAATGGCGAACTGCAGGAGCGTCGGCATGAACACCAGGCCGACTTGATCGCTGAGCTTCGAGAGCAGGGACGAAGCGTGGTGCAGGACTTCGTCGATCTCGCTGGCGACGCCGACTTCTTCGTCGATGACCTCCCGCTCGCGCGTCGAGAGCGAGCGCGACTTCATGAGGTGGTTGATGAAGAAGCGGTAGCCGCGGTCGGTGGGGATGCGCCCGGCCGATGTGTGAGGCTGCGCGAGAAAGCCGAGCTCCTCGAGATCGGACATGACATTGCGGAGGCTGGCGGGCGAAAGCTGGAACTTGCCGCACTTCGAGAGCGTCCGCGAACCGATGGCTTCGCCAGAGTCGATGTACTGAAGAACGATCTCGCGCAGAACTTCGCGCGCGCGGGGATCGAGATCGAATTCTGGTCTGGTGGGCATGTCCCTCGACTGGCACTCCGGTGGAGAGAGTGCCAGTCAGAGGGTAGGAACACGGAGAGGTGGTGTCAAGATTCTTGGCCATAGGAGCCTGCGCGGCAGAATTAGCCTCGGAGCGACCGCACGTGCCCAAGGCTAGGCCAACCAGCGCAGCCGGCCGTGCCGGCTAATCCACGCGCTGGGCTTTCCCTTGATCGATGGCGCGGATCACGATCTCCTCGAACTTCTTCTCCGCGATCTCCTCGCGCCGCTCCATCTCCTGCTCGACGAGCTCGACCGCGCGCTCCGCCTTTTCGTACTCGACCTCCACGGCGCGCATCGCGCGCTCGAGCGCTGGATCCTCTTCATTCCGGTCGCTGAGCTCGTCCATCCGCTCCTCGATCTCCTCGAACCGTTTCTCGACCGGCCGCAGGCGCGCCTCGACTTCGCGCATCTTCGGCTCCAGCGCCTCCATGTGCGCGAACGCGCCGCGCACGGCGGCGAGGACGCCGGCATCGCGGATCAGGTACTCGCGGCCGTTTCGGTGGATCCAGACGTATTCGCCGCTCCAGCGTTTCGCGATCCGTTTGTAGTTCTCGATCGTGCCGCTGCCGCGGATGATCGATTGATTGCCGCGTTGGTAGACGTAGCTGAAGCGGTCGCGCGAGCCGGCCATCGCGGTCGCGGCAACGACGAGGAGTGTGAGGGCGAGCAGTTTGTTGCGCATGATCCAAAGATACGGCGCAGGGCTTGCGAGGTTAGTATCTCGGTCGGATGCGCCCCTACGCCGCCGCTCTCGCGCTCGTTCTGGCTCTGCCGGCTGGCGCCGTCACGGTCGACCGCATCGCCGCGGTCGTCGACGGGCAGGTCCTCACGGTCAGCGAGATCACGCAGATGGTCGAGCTCCGTTTCTTCCCCCGCCTCGGCAACACGGACGAGGAATACCGCCGCGACGCGCTCGACGCGCTGATCGCACAGGCGCTGCGTTACCGAGACGTCGAGCGCTTCGGCGCGCAGGACATCCCCGCGGACACGATCGACGCACGCTTGCTCGAGATCCAGCGCCGTTTCCCATCCGAGACGGAGTTCACGGCGGCGCTCACGCGCTCGGAGCTCACGCTCGACGAGCTGCGCGCGCTCATCAAGCGGCAACTGCAGGTCGAGGCGTACATCCAGGAGCGCTTCGCGCCGCTGGTGTTCGTGACGAACGAAGAGATCGACGACTACTACCGCGACACATGGCGCGTGCAGCGCCGCGAGCGCGGTCTTCCCGTGCCGCCGCTGAACGAGGTGCGCGAGGAAGTTCGCACCGCGCTGAGGCTGTCGCGGCTGCAGGTCGAGATCGACCGCTGGACTTCGCAGTTGCGCGCGCGGGCGAACGTCGACGTGTACGCATGGCGCTGATCTCCGTCGTCACGGCTACCTACAACCGCGCGAATGTCCTGCGCCTGTCGATCGATTCTCTGCGCGCGCAGACATTCACCGACTGGGAGCTGATCGTGGTGGGCGACGCCTGCACGGACGACACGGAGGATGTCGTCGCTTCTTTCCGCGATCCGCGCATGCGGTTCGTGAACCTGCCGCACAACAGCGGCGACCAGGCGGTCCCGAACAACCACGGTGCGCGCCTGGCGCGCGGGGAGTACCTCGCGATCCTGAATCACGACGACCTCTGGACCCGCGATCACCTCGCCACGGCGCTGGCCGCGCTCCGGGAGTCGCAGGCCGATCTGGTCTTCACGATCACGATCGTCATCCATCATCTCGACGGCAGACCGCTGCTGATGGGCATGAGCTCGAACGGAAGCTACGAGCCTCGCGGATTCGTTCCGGCTTCGAGTTGGCTGATGCGGCGCACGGTGGCGGAGGCCGTCGGTCCCTGGCGGCGTGCAAAGGAGATCTTCGCCACGCCCTCGCAGGAGTGGCTCTTCCGCGCCCGCAAGCAGGGGCATCGGCTCGTGGCCGTCGGGAAACCGACCGTGATCGCCCTGCACTCGGGGCCGCGCAGAAACTCGTATGCGAACCGCACCGTGGAAGAGAACGAACAATACGCAAAGCTGTTGCGCGACGATCCGGAACTGGTTGCCCGCCTGATGACGCAGGTCGCCGAGCGGGGCCCGGAGCCGGCACCCGGCGGGTACGCCCGCCTGAAGCGTGCGGTGAGGATCTTGCTGGAACGCGCCTCGCTGGTTTTCGGCGAACATCCCACAACGCTTTACCATTTGGTCCGATACCGCCGCCGAGGTGGGTTCATCGACCGGCTCCACCGCATTCGTGGACTGCCGCCTCTGCCGCGCAGGAATGATCATGGCTAACGAATGGCGCATCGCCGGCGCCGCGAAAGACGCCCAGACGATCACGGCGCGCTGGACGCCGGCCGCGATGCGCCTGATCGAAGGAGTGGCGATCCGGGAAGTGCTGCACGTCCCGAAGTCGACCGGATACCTCACGGAGATCTTCCGCCGCGAGTGGCCGGAAGCGCACGGCGAGGTCGATCAGATCTTCCAGGTCGTCCTCGAGCCGGGCGCGATCTCGGCGTGGCACGCGCACGCGGCGACGACCGACCGCCTGTTCGCCAGCTACGGCCTGATCCGCATCGTGCTCTACGACGCGCGCACGGATTCGTCGACACACGGCACGATCAACGAGTTTCGCTTCGGAACGATCCGCCCAGCGCTGGTCCACGTCCCCCCGCGCGTCTGGCACGGCGTGCAAAACGTCTCGCACGGGCCGGCAATCCTCATCAACGTCGTCGACCGCGCCTACGATTACGAAGACCCCGATCACTGGCGGGTCCCCGTCGACTCACCCGAGATCCCGTTCGCGTTCTGATGTCCATCCCCGACTTCGTCGTAATCGGCGGCGCGCCGGAGGCGCCTGAGAGGGTAGCCGGTGGCATGCGGAACGCCGCCCCCGGAGGAGGAACCAACATATGCCATCCACTCACGCGAGCCTTCATTACCATCTCGTGTTCAGCACGAAGGAACGCCGCCCGTTGATCCACGTGGACATACGCGAAAGAGTTCACGCCTATCTCGGAGGTGTGATCCGCGGAATCGGCGGCACGCCGTTGGAGGTCGGCGGGATCGCCGATCACGTACATCTGTTGATCGGTCTCAAGCCCACGCACGTACTCGCGGATGTTCTGCGTGTGTTGAAGGGCGACTCGTCAAAATGGATTCACTCGGAGCTGGGAATCGACTTCGCGTGGCAGGAAGGCTACGGCGCGTTCACTGTGAGCAAGTCCAGCCTGCTGAACGTTCGGGAGTACGTGCGAAAGCAGGAGGAACACCATCGGAAACGGACGTTCCAGGAGGAATACCTGGAGCTCCTCGAGAAGATGGAGATTGAATACGACGAACGGTTCTTGTGGTGAGGTCTGCCGCCCCTCCGGGGCGGATGTTTTCGACGCCACCCGTTTCCGGTGGCGGCGCATTCGCGCACGCCACCGGCTATCCTCGACCGCGCCTCCGGCGCCAAAGATTCCGTGGCGCCGGAGGCGCCCCAGACGGTAGCCGGTGGCGAAGCGCGAATGCGCTGCCACCGGAACGCGTGGCGAGCGCCAATGCGCCGCCACCGGAACGACGCGCGCGGTCGCGAACATCCCCGCCCCGGAGGGGCGGCACACCGCTACAAGCCGACGAGAGCGAGAAACTCGTCTTCACTCACGACCTCCACGCCGAGCGATCTTGCCTTTTCGAGCTTCGAGCCGGCCGCTTCGCCGGCGACGAGATAGCTGGTCTTGGAGGATACCGACCCCGAGGCTTTGCCGCCCTCGCGCTCGATGATTTTGTGGATTTCGTCGCGCGAATAACGCGAAAGCGTTCCCGTGACGACGACGGTTTTCCCCGCGAGACGATCGCCGGTCGCCGTGTCCACGTGCGTCGGCTTCACGCCGAGACGCTGCATCTTCTCGATGCGCTCGCGGTTCGCGGGGACAGAGAAGTAGAACGTGATCGATTCCGCGACCTTCGGCCCGATCTCATGGATCTCCACGAGCTCCTCGGACGTCGCATCCATCAGCGCGTCGATGGTCTTGCAATGCTCGGCGAGGATCTTCGCAGCGCGCTCGCCGACCATGCGGATGCCGAGGCCGAAGATGAGGCGGGAGAGCTCGTTCGTTTTCGAGCGATCGATGTTGTCGATCAGCTTCTTGGCCGACTTCTCGCCCTTGCGCTCCAGCTCCGCGACCTGCTCGACCGTCAGCTCGTAGATCGACGCGGTGTCGGTGATCAGTCCGGTCTTCAGGAGCGCCTCGACGGTCTGCCATCCGAGGCCTTCGATGTCCATCGCCTTGCGCGAGGCGAAGTGCGTGATCGATTGCAGCACGATTGCGGGACAGCCCTGGTTGATGCAACGGACCGCAACTTCGCCTTCGAAGCGATGCACCGGCTCGCCGCACACGGGACAGTGCGTCGGCGGCACGACCTCCACCGCCCCCGCGGGGCGCTTGTCCTTGAGGACGTCGACGACCTTCGGAATGATGTCGCCGCCCTTTTCGACGACGATGGTGTCTCCGATCCGCAAGTCCTTGCGTGCGATCTCGTCGAAGTTGTGCAGCGACGCATTGACGACTTTCGTCCCGCCGAGTCGGACCGGGGCGAATTCCGCCACGGGGGTCACCGACCCGGTTCGCCCAACATCGAATCGAATGTTCCGCACCACGGTCTGCGCCGCCTCGGGCGGGTATTTGTACGCGATCGCCCATCGCGGCGCCTTCGACGTCGCACCGAGCTCGAGCTGGTCCTGGCGGCGGTTCACTTTGACGACGATGCCGTCGATCTCGAAGTCGAGCTCGTGCCGATGTTCGTGCCACTGCCCGATGAACGCGATCACGTCGTCGAGCGATGCGCACAAAGCGCGCTTCGGGTTCGTCGGAAAACCGAGGCGGTCGAGGATCGCGTACGCGGCCCACTGCGATTCCACCTGGCGGCCGTCGACGGCGGGCACGTGGTAGACGTACGCGCTCAGGCGCCGTTGCGCGACGAGCCGCGGGTCCTTCTGCCGCAGCCCGCCCGCGGCGGCGTTGCGCGGGTTGGCGAGCTTCTCCTCTTCGTCAAGGCCTTCGTTGAGCTTCTCGAAATCACGCTTGGAGATGTAAATCTCGCCGCGGACCTCGAGGCGCTTTACCTTCGCGTCGATCTTCAGCGGCAGGCGGCGCACGGTGCGGACGTTGATCGTGACGTCGTCGCCGCGCACGCCGTCGCCGCGCGTGGCGCCGCGGACGAACTCGCCGTTTTCGTAGAGCAGCGAGATGGAGACACCGTCGATCTTCAGCTCCGCCTCGTACTCGACGCTTTCCTGTCCGAGGCCGCGAAGGACGCGGTCGTGCCACTCGCGCAGCTCGTCGAGCGAGTACGCGTTCTCGATCGAGAGCATCGGCGGCTCGTGGATGACGGTCTGGAAATCGCCCTCGAGCGGCGCGCCGCCGACGCGTTGCGTGGGCGAGTTGGGATCGTGATCGCCGTGCTTCTCCTCGAGCTCCTGCAGCCGCCGCAGCATCTGATCGAACTCGAAGTCGGAGATCTCCGGGCTGCCTTCGTAGTAGAGACGGTTGTGGCGCTCGAGGGCGACGCGGAGTCGGGCGATCTCTCTCTTGCTCATGTTCCGCGCGAAAGATACCGCGACCGTTCGACGATCTTCTCCACGTAGCCGGATGCTTTTAGTCTTCCGTCCACTGCGGCGAGAAAATCGCGGCGTCCTTTGACCAGATTGAGGTTCAGCGCGACAAAGCGCATTCCACGCGGGGTATCGAAGTAGACGATCATCCTGTCGCCGCCGATCATCTGTTCGGTGCCGGAGATCGCGTCCCAGGCCATGACGCGGGTGCGGAACTGGTGGATCGGGCGGAGGGTGAGCGTTTCCGCGGCGATCTCGGCGATCGGCCGGCGCGCACCGAGCCAGACCTTGAGCCCGCCGAGCCAGAGCGTACCGATGTAGACCCAGACGAACGGCTCGCCGATCCATCCGTAACGCGCGGACGGCACGGTGATCAGCGTGGCCGCGATGACTATCGAAACGGCGCCGGCCACGAGCACGATCGACACTCCCGCTTTGCGCACCCACGGCCGAAAGTCGAACCGGAGCGTTTTTGCATCCTGCGTAAGTTCATGGAAACGCTGCATTGAAACCGTGGCGGGGAGAGCCTACACTGGCGATGCCTCAGGCCGGTATGCAATTCGCAAAACACGGCCTGAGCTGTTGCACTCAGCGACATGTCTGTACAGAAACTCGATGGCAGCGGACGGCGGATTCTGGTCATCGACGACGACCTGGCGATCCGCGTTCTCCTCCAGGCCGTGCTCCGACGGATGAAATTCGACGTCGAGCTGGCCGAGGACGGCGCGGCGGGGCTGGAGAAGCTCCAGGGCGGCAGCAAATACGACCTGATCCTCCTCGACCTCATGATGCCTCGGCTGAACGGCTACGAGTTCATCGAACAGATCAGCCAGCTTTATCCCGACGACCGCCCGCACATCGTCGTTTTCACCGCCGCCGGCAAGCGCGGCGTCGACAAGATCCCGCCGAACGCCGTCTGCAACTCGATCCTCAAACCGTTCGACCTGGACACGTTCATCGAGATCATCACGGATTGCGTGCATCGCCAGCACGAGACGAGCTCCGAATCTTCCACTCGATCTGCCGGATGATGCCGAGCACGACCGTGGCCTCGCGGGCGTCGAGCTCCGCGCGGGCGACGATGGCGCGCAGGTCGTCGTAGATGCGGTCGGGATTGCTCTCGTGCAGGAATCCAACTTCCAGCAAGAGTTCCCGCGCGCGCTGGTGGATTCGCTCGAGCGTCGCCGCGTCGGGCAATTGGGGGGCCGCCGCCTCGGCGGCCGTACCGCCGGCGCCTCGCCGGCTCGCAAGCTCGTAGCAGAACACGCACGCCGACTGCGCGAGGTTCATCGTCGGAAAGCGCTCGTTCGCGGGGATGGCCGCGGTGTGCTGGCAGAGGACGAGCTCCTCGCGCGTGAGGCCGCTGTCCTCCCGTCCGAAGACGAGCGCAAGGATCTGATCGTTTGCGAGCGACGCAAATTTTTCCGCGAGCGTCTTCGGCGAAAACGTGACCGGCGTCGTCCGCCCTCGCATCGAGGTCGTCGCGACGGTGAGGTGCGCGTCGCCAATTGCATCGCCGAGTGTGGCCGCGAACCGCGCCTCCGCGAGCAGGTCGTCCGCGCCGCTGGCCCACCATCCCGCCACCGGCAGCAGTTCGGGATGCTCGCCGACGATCCACAGCTCGTCGAAGCCGAAGTTCTTCATCGCCCGCGCGACCGCGCCGACGTTGCCGGACTCGCGGGGCTCGACGAGCACGATCCGCAGACGCGGCATCAGACCTCGCGCAGCGCATCGAGCATCGCGTCGATGTGCGCCTCCGTCGTGCGCGGATTCATCATCGTCACTCTCAAAACTCGCTCGCCGCGAAGGACCGTCGACGTGATCCACGCGCGGCCGCTGCGGATGAGTCGCTCGCGTAATTCCGCCGTTTGTTCGTCGTCGAATCCGCGGCGGCGGAAGCAGAGGATGTTCAGCTCCGGCTCGTGCACGGGCTCGAAGTCGTCGGAGGCGGCGACGCGCTCGTAGAGGTAGCGTGTCAGCGCCGTCACGCGCTCCAGCGCGTCGACGATCGGCGCGGTGCCGTGAGCGCGGAGGATGAGCCAGAGCTTGATCGCATCCGCGCGCTTCGAGCACTGGATGGTCATCTCGCCGAGGTTCTCGCTGCCGCCGTGGAAGAGATAGGGCGCGTCGGCCTCGAATGCGCGCCGGAGCCAGATGCCGTCGCGGACGAGGATCGTGCCGAGGGAGAGCGGCATCCACATCATCTTGTGCGGGTCCCAGGAGAACGAGTCCGCCCGCTCGAGGCCGCGCACGAGAGGGGCGAGTGAAGGACTGAGCAGCACCGACGCGCCGTGCGCGGCGTCGACGTGCAGCCAGGTGCGGTAGCGGTCGCGCAGCAGCGCGATCTCGTCGAGGCGATCGAACGCGCCAGTGGCCGTGGAGCCCGCGGTCGCGACGATCGCCAGCGCGCCCGCGTCCTCGCGCACCTCGATCGCGGCTAGTGCTTCTTCCAACGCTCCGACGTCCATTCGATGCGCGTCGTCGGTCGCGACTTTCACGACGTCCGCGGCCGGAATGCCCATGATCGCGGCAGCGCGCGCGATCGAGTAGTGCGCGTCCGCGGAGGCGATCACGATCGCGCGTTTGCCGGCCGAGGCCGCGTCCGCGTTCCAGCGCGCACGGGCGGCCATGAGTCCGGTGAGGTTCGCCGCGGAGCCACCGGAGACGGCGGTGCCTTCGGCGGTTTCGGGATAGCCCGCGAGGTCCGCGAGCCAGCGGACGATCTCTTTTTCGATCACCGTCCCGATCGGGCTCATCTCGAACACCGCGGTGGAGTTGTTGGTGAACGAGATCAGCAGATCCGCGGTCGCGGAGTCGTACAGCGGCGGACAGACCTGATGACCCATGTACGACGGGTGATGGAGCTGATTCGAATACCGCGCGACGAGCCGCGCGAGCTCCAATGGCTCCGACGTCGTGCCGTCAATGCGCACCATGTCACGCAGCTCCGCGAATGGCGTCCACTCCACCACCGGCCGCGACTCGATCTGCTCGACGTGATCGAAGAGCAGGTCGACGAGGTCGTGGGCAAACTGACGCGACGCGGTCATGGGACCGCGGATTCTACTGCGGCGCGATGATCGTCACTTGCTGCGTCTCGTTGTTCGTGACCGAGGCAAATGCCCAGCCAATTGCATCGAGCGGCATCGAGATGTCGAGGTTCACCCGCTCGCCTGCCACGCCCTGCGGCAGATCGACTTCGGCGTAGTACGGCTCGATGGCAAAGACCTGTCGATGCGTCAACGTGAACGGCAGCTCCAGCACCTCGGTGCCACGACGAATGCGCACCGCACCGCCCGTCGACGGCGCGAGCACCGGCTCGATCATGTAGATGCGCACCTTCACGCGATACCGCGGATCGAGCGGCACGTCGAGCAGGTGAATGTTCGAGCCGTGGACGAAGTCGCGCTCGCGCACGACCGGGACTTCCGTTCCGTATCCCACTTCCTGCCGCGAGACATCCCGAATCCGCAGCGCTACCGCAAGATGCGACGCCTCGGACCGCGGCGCCCACAACACCGTTCCGCGCGGATAGGCAGCGCCCAAAAACTTCTCGAAGGACTTCGGCTCAAAAGGAGGATCGCAATCCTGGATGCACGGGCCGATGTTGTGCAGCGTGTAGTCGGCATGCACCGTCCACGGCGCCGGATTCGACACCGTCGCCTCGGCCCGCCACCGCGAGCCGTATGCACCGTCGGCGGCGAAGAGCACCGGAAAGAGGATGGGTTCGTACGCGGCGAGGTAGTCTTGACGCCCGAAGTAGTAGAGCGCGCCCGGCGAAATCGTGACGAAGTCCGCCTTCTGCACTGTCACGTCCACCAGACCCTGCTCGTGATCCGGAGCGGTGAACCAGATCGCGCCATCGTCACCAACCGTGATCGCGACCGGCTCGTTTTCGACGCGTACGGTGACGTCGGAGCAATCCGCTTTGCCACACCGGACGCCACTCATGCGAACGGGAAGTCCGTCGTTCGGATACATCGCGGACGGATGCAGCTCGAACGGTTTCGGGCCCGCGTTGCGCACCGCGAAGTCCATCCCGCCGACCTCCTGAATGGTGACGTGGTACACGCCGATCGGCAGCACCTCCGGCAGCTTCACCTTCTCGACGATCGGGATCGGCAGCACGGCCGGACACTGTGGATCGAGCGCGGTGATGACGATCTCGCGGCCGTCGCGCGCGATCGAGTGTGTGCGCGCGCGACAGCTCGACAGATAGTGCACTTCGATCGGAGTGGCGGACGTGGGGCTGAACGGAACGACGTGAATCTGCGACGCGAGTGCCGCCGACGGGAGGAGGAGCGTGAGGAGAGTGGTCGCGATTTTCACGGGCGTCCGCCTTCCCCATCGGCGGTCACGATCGTGACCTGTTGCGTTTCGTTGTTCGTGATCGACGCGAACGCCCATGCGGGAGAGTCGGCGTCGCCGATCGTGACGTAGACATTCACGCGCTCGTCGACGTTCCCCGACGGCAGATCGAGCTCGCCGTACCAGGGGATCGCCTCGCACAGGTTGAAGTCGCACGTGCGCCGCACCGGCACGAAGAAACTCTCCGACGGAGCGGAGCCCGCGCGATCGATCGTCACGTACGCGCCGTGCTCGCCGTAGTCGAACGCGTACATGCGCAACTTCGTGCGATAGCGGGGATCGATCGGGATGTCGAGCAGCGTGAGGTCGGTGTTGCGGAACATCTGCCCCTCGCGCACGACCGGCACTTGCGTTCCGTAGCCTTCCGCGGACCTCGCGGTATCGCGCACGCGGAGCGAGAACGAAAGGCCGTCCGCTTCCGCGCGAGGCGCGATCAGCGCAATCCCGTGCGGATATCCGTGGCCGCTGAATGAGATGAAGAACTCGGGGTCGAGCCTTTCTCCACATGGATAGAAGATGCACACGAACGGGAAGACGTGATTCACCGTCTCGACAGCCCAGGGCTGCGGATTCGCGATGGCCGCTTCGCTCACCCACTGCGAGCCGTGTGCACCAGCGCCTTGGAAGAGCACGGGGAACAGGATGCGCTCGAACACCGAGTTGTCGATGGGCGCGCCGAAATCGTAGTAGTAGAGCGCGCCCGGCAGTGTGACGGAGTCGCCCGCCTTCGGAACGATCCGCACATCGACGAGACCGCGCCCGCGCGTCGGCGCGGGAAACGTGTACGCACCGTTCTCCCGAGTCAGATTCGCCTGAGAAATCTCGACATCGCCGACGAACACGCGATCGACCTCTGCATCATGAGTCGATGAGAGGTGCAGTCGCAATCCGAACGGATTCGTGGGAACCGCAAACGGATGAATCTCGAAATCGCGCTGAGCTGCATCGCGTACGACGAACGCTCGCGATGCAGGAATCGAGTCGAGCGCGCCGACCGTCACCTCAATGCGGTACTCGCCGACCGGAAGCGTCCCAATCGATACCCTCACGAGGTAGGGAACCGGCGGATCGCAGAGCTCCACCTGCACGCCCGGCTCGACGTGAATCTTGATGACGTTGCCGACGCGGGTGACCGTGTGGCTCTTTTCGCCGCAAAGGACGAAGACGTGCGCATCGATGGGCGTGAGCGACGTCGGTGCGGGCGGATCGAGCGTGATGCGCCCGTCCTGTGCCAGGAGCGGCGCGGCGAAGAAAAGACAAACGGCGAAGCAACGCCAAACGACTCTTCTCACGGCTGCCCTCCCCTTCCATTCGGAGAGATGATCGTGACCTGCTGTGTTTCGTTGTTCGTGACGGAAGCGAAGGCCCATCCGAGAGCTCCGTCGGTGAATTGGATGTAGACGTCACCGCGCTCGCCGGCGCCGATGGGCGCGAGATCGAATTCGAGATACCCGGGTGTCGCTGTACACGAGGCGCCTTCACACACGGGGCTTCGAGTCCAGAACTGTTGAATCGTTTCGCCGTTGGCGCGCCGCACCGTCAGCTTCACGTCGTTGTTGTTCACCAGGCCGAGAAAAATCGGATCGGAGAAGGCGTAGGCACGGACCTTTGTGCGGTAGCGCGGATCGAGCGGAACGTCGAGCAGCGTGAGCACCGAGTCGCGGAACATCTGCGACTCGCGCACCACCGGAACCTCCGTGCCGAAGTTGTCCGACTCGCGCGAGACGTCTCGCGCGCGAAGGCTGAACGCGAGGTTGTCCGCTTCCGCGCGCGGCACGAGCAGCGCGATGCCGTGCGGATACTGCTCGCCTTCCAGCACGCGCCGCTCGCGAAGCTCGAGCCGTGGTCCGGCGATCGCGTTCGCGAGCTCGATCGTGTACGGAGTCGGATTCGAGATCACGGCCTCGCTGCGCCACTGCGATCCTTGTTGGCCCCCGCCTTCGAACAACACCGGGAAGAGCACGCGCTCGAAGATTGCGGGATCGGGCGCCGCTCCCGGTGCGTGGTAGTACACCGCCGCGGGAAACGTGTGCGTCCCGCTGGTGGTCGTGATGATCTTCATGTCGTGAAGGCC
>DASYGV010000068.1:0-45004 GCA_035999335.1 Thermoanaerobaculia bacterium
TGACGCGCTCGTTCGTCTCGACTACGCGCTGCACGTCGCGCTCGATTTCGCGATGGATGTCGGCCTCAATCTGGACCTCGGTGCGCGGCTCCGCCGCGTCCGCGGAGCGCTGGCTTCCAGCCGGCCGCTCCGCCGCCTTCCAGGCGGCCGGTCCCTCTTCGTGCTCGTGCAAATCAATCCGGCCGGCAGGGATGCCGGCGGACCGGCCGGCTGGAAGCCGGCGCTCCGAGGACGCCACCGTCGGCCACTCGGGCGCGGGCTCCTCCGCACTTGCCGGCTCGAACCGCGATCTCGTCCGCGGCCGAAGACTCGGCTGCGCGATCGCGCGGGCGGCGAGGTTGGTGAGGAAGTCGCTCATCGCACCATCTCGAGGTAGGCATTCCTGCGCGCGGGCGAGAGATCGAGGATCTCGCGCTCGCTCCATCCGTACGCGCTCGCGAGCTCGTGCACTTCGAGCAACAGACGCCGCGCGAGCACGGAGATCTCCGTCCAGAGGAAAGCCGCGATGTCGAATGGCTCGCGCCAGCGGTGCTCGCACGCGGGACAATCGGCGTCGATCTGCACGTCCGCCTGCGGGTCGGCTTCCGCCATCAGCGCCACCGCTTCTTCGGAAGCACCGCAGCGCTCGAGAAGCATCGCGCGCGCGGATGCGAGGTCTGTCATGTGCTCGATCGCGATGAGATCTTCGGTTGTAGGCAACCGCAGCGATGGATCATGGAGAGGCGCCTCGCGGCGCACTTCATCCGCGCCGAACGTCAGCTCGATCTCCTCACCGCATGCGGGACACGACGTCACGCCGGTGAAGTCGCTGCCGAACATTGCGACGCGCAGATCGAGCAGAGACGCATCGCGGCGTCCGATCGGGAGCGTTGCGGCATCAGGAGCGAGAGCGAGCGCACGACGCGACGGGCGCTGCCCCTCGCCGCGCTCCCAGACCGACAGCAGCTCCGCCTGCGTCAGCGTCCGGTCGATCACACCGTTTCACCCGCAAATTCCGGCTCCGGCTCGATCGACAACGCCGGGTCGCGCTTCCAACCTTCGTTCTCGATCTTGATGTTCTCGATCGCCACCGCGTTCGCGTTGGCGTCGAGGTCCGGCATCGCCTGGTACTCCGAGACCCAGCAGCGGAAGACGAAGTAGCGCAGCACCGTCTGGCCCGCTTCGTTGCGGAGCTCGATGGTGATGTCGCGGCGGAAATTACCGAGCGCGGATTCGCCGGGCGCCTGGGCCTGGAAGAACCAGACCTGATTCGCCCACTTCTCGAACTCGCGGTCGGCGGTGATGCCGCGTTCGAGAGTGATGGCCTCGAACTCGGTGCGCCCGGGCGACTTTCTGCTGGTGCTCGGGTCCGCCCCTTCGCGATGCTTCACCACCTCGGTGGTCTTCTTCAGACCTCCGACCTTGCTCGCGCCGGCGACGATGTTGTTGCCGAACTTCACGACGAATTTGAAGTTCTTGTAGGGATCGAAACGCTTCGCTGCGGCCATGTCGCTTCTCTCCTTAGGTCTGGATCTGTCCAGCCATCTGCTGGATCTTGAGGACCACGAACTCGGCCGGCTTGAGCGGCGCGAAGCCGACGATGATGTTCACGATGCCGAGGTTGATGTCGTTCTGCGTGGTGGTGGTCTTGTCGCAGGCGACGAAGTACGCGTCGCGCGGCGAGCCGCCCTGGAACGCTCCCTGGCGGAAGAGCGTGTGCATGAACGCGCCGACGTTGAGTCGGATCTGCGACCACAACGGCTCGTCGTTCGGCTCGAAGACCACCCACTGCAGTCCGCGGAAGAGACTCTCCTCGAGGAACAACGCCAGGCGGCGGACCGGCACGTACTTGTATTCGTCCGCCAGCAGATTCGCTCCGCGCATCGTGCGCGCGCCCCAGACGACGTTCCCGATGATCGGGAACGTGCGCAGGCAGTTCACGCCGAGGGGATTGAGCTGTCCGTTCTCGCCGTCGTTGAGCGGAACGGAGAGACCGGCCGCTCCGTAGAGTCCCGCGTCGATGCCCGCCGGCGCTTTCCACACGCCGCGCGTCTCATCGGTGCGGGCCATGATGCCGGCGACCATCCCGCAGGGCGGGAAGGCGTCGATCATTCCGCCTTTCATCGCGTCGGCCTGCAGCACGCGCGGGAAGTAGATCGCGGCGTTGCGCGCGGCGGTGCCGCTGATGTTGAATGCCGGCATGGTGACGTCGTCGACCGAGTCCCAGTCGTGGCGCGGATCGACGATCAGCATCGCCCGGCGTTTCACGCAGTAGTTCAGCGCGTCATCCCAGACGTTGTTGTCGACGCTGTCGCCGCGCTTCTCCGGCAGAAGACAGAGGATGTTGAACAGATCGACGCGGTCGAGCAGGTAGAGGCCGGTGCGCGGATTCGCGGTTCCGATGCCGCCTGACCAGAACGCGTCGCTGTCTTTCAGATCGCCGGGGTTGTCGAGCTTGGACGAGAGCGTGTCGTCCGTCCAGGTCTGGGCGGGATCGGTGATCGCCACGTGCGTGGTGGGAATCTTGTCGACGGTGCTGACCAGCTTCACGAGGCGCGAGCTCGCGAGCACGCGGTCGACGCGGCGCGGCGTGTCCTCGCTGGTCACGAGATTGAACGTCTCGGTCTCGCCCGAGGCGGTGTCGCGGAAAGTGAGGTTGTAGAGGTGTGCCTTGTCGGTGACGCCGACGTCGGTCGCCGTCTGATCGGTGATGCCGGCGACGGTGCCGGACTCCACACGCATGCGCAGGTTCTTCGCCCACATGCCGGGAGACGCCGCCTCGACCTTGAAGTCGTCCTTCGTGATCGTTCCGAGCTCGCCCGCCGCGGATTTGTACGTGCGGACGATGATCGCGGTCGCGCCGCCGTTCTCGTAGAAGTCGCGCACGGCGTAGCTGAGCGGATAGTCGGAGACGAGACCGCCGAAGATCCGCTCGTAATCGGCCCAGCTGGTGATGGTTACGGCCTTGTCGATCGGACCGCGTGGCGCAAACCCGCAGAAGGCCGCGATCGAGGTGGCCACTCCGGTAATCGTTCGGACGCCGCTGGGAATCTCCTCGACGTAAACCCCGGGATAGGTCAGGGTTGGAGGCATACGTTCTCCTTTCGGATCGCTGATCCGTGTGGGCGGGACGACATTGAGGGGAGCTCCGGCGTGTACGCCGGCAATTCGGAGTCAGATGTCGTTCAGGGCCTTATGGGTGACGGCGATCATGCCGAATGGAAGGAGGTCCGGCAATCCAAAATGCTTGGTTTTTTCTGCATTCACTTGGTGCGTTCTGCTATTCGTGGCCGTTGCCGTTTCCATGGCCGTTCCCGTTGCCGTTTCCGGAATGAGCGGCGAGAACGGAGTCGGCGCGCTGGGCTCGGTATTGCCGCGGCGAGACGCCGAAACGCTTCTTGAAGGCGTGATTGAAATTCGCGACGTGCTGAAAGCCGACGCGGAAGCTGATCACCGAAACGCGCTCGACGGAGCTCGCCAGGAGCTGGGCCGCGGCGGCCAGGCGGCGCTCGCGGATGAAGTCGCGGATCGAGATCCGCGCTTCCTGCTTGAAGAGGTGCTCGAGCCGGGACGCGCCGAGGCCGACGCGGTTCGCGAGCTCGGTCACGCGCACGTTCGAGCTCCAGCACTCCTCGAGAAACTGGACGACCAACCTCACCCGAGTGTCCAAGACCCACACTCCTTGCGCAGAGGAGCGACAGACCCTGCCTCGTCGGGCCGCTCCGATCTCAGGGAGTAGTGAATTGTGGTGGAAAAACGTTTCAGACGGAAGCGAGCTTTTCCGTAAAGGAGTGGTGAAGGTCCGCTGCCTCTACCTCAATAATCTCGTGCTGTGCGAAAGCTCGCGTTCGAAGAAAGCCGCCGGCTCCAGCGGGAACCGCTTCTTCTCGTCGCTGCCGTACACTTCCGCCACCGTCTCGACCATGAGCTGGAATTTGGCGAGCAGGTTGAGCTGAGCCGTCTTCGACAGCGCGTGGAGGTTGTCGAGCAGGCGTTTCGTCGCCATTTCCTCTTCGTCGAGCTCCCACGGCGCGATCTCTTTCTCGATTCGTCCGCCGAAGAAATCCGCCTTGGTCAAGCCATACACCGCAAGGAGGCGTTCGAGTTGCTCGAGTTTGAGCGACGCGATCCGTTCGCCTGTCTCGAAGGAGCTGATGGTTTTTGGTCCGATACCGGAAAGGCGGGCGACGTCCTTCTGGGAAAGACCGCGCAAGCGCCGAAGTTCACGAAGTTTGAGTACGAGATCCATGGTCGTTCTCCTGTGCCTTTCAGTTCGCGGAGAGTAGCAGAAGGCTTCGTTGGCGTCCAGAGGGACTTAAAAGGACACACAAGGATAAGAGCACGCCGGTCGGGTTTGACAGAAAGCCGATGAAGGACGTACAAGTACGCAAAAGTAACTACAAGGACATCGAGCAAGTTTATGGCTGCAGCGACTGAAAAGTGTCCCTGGTGCGGAAGCACGATCACCCACGCGAAGTTCGTCCAGGTCCAGGCCGCGATCCGCGAGGACGAGCTGAAGAAGCTCGCCGCCGTCGAGAAAACGCTCCGCGTCCAGCTCGAAAAAGAGGTCGCCGTGCAGGCGCAGAAGCTGATGAAGGAGCGGCAGGCCATCGACGCCGAGAAGGCGAAGATGAAGAAGCAGATCAAGGAAGAAGTTGCTCAAGTGCGCCAGATCCTGCAGAAGGATCGCGAGACGGCGCTGCTGAAAAAGGACGCGGAGTTCGCGCGCGAGCGCGATGCGCTGCAGAAGAAGATCTCCGACATGAGCCGGCGCGTGAAGAAGGGCGCCGGCGAGATCGGCGAAGGCGCGGAGATCGATCTGTACGATGAGCTGCGCGGTGCGTTCCCCGAGGACCAGATCGCGCGCGTGAAAACGAAGGGGGGCGCGAACCTCCTGCACGACGTCCGCTACAAAGGCAAATCCGCCGGCAGGATCCTGGTCGACTCGAGACCGCGCGCGGCATGGCAGCAGGCATTCGTCACGCGTCTTCGCCAGGAACAGAACGACGTGGGTGCCGACCACGTCATTCTCGCGACGCCGATGTTCCCCTCGGGGAAGAAAGAGCTGTTCGTCGACTCCGGCGTGATCGTCGTGGCGCCCGCGCGCGTGCGGGCGATCGTCGAAGTGTTGCGCAAGACCCTGATCGCGATGCACATCGCGAAGCTGAGCGAGGCCGAGCGGGCGGACAAAGTGAGCCGCCTCTTCAAGTTCATCTCCTCGACGGGATTCAAGCGCAAGCTCGCCGAGGCTTCGGATCTTGCCGGAGAAGCGCTGCAGATCGACGTCGACGAGAAACGCGCGCACGACAACGTCTGGAAGAAACGCGGCACGGTGCTGACGCGCATCAAGAACGTGCTGCGCGAGATCGACACCGACGTCAGCGCGATCATCGAGTCGCGAGACGAGCCGCCGCCCAACGTGCTGCGTCCCGCGGCGTTCCGGGTGAAGGAATGACGTCCGCGCAACAGTGGCAGGAGCGCCGCCTCGGCCGCACGATCCTTCGCACCTATCGCGACACGCGCGATCTCTACGACGTCATTCCGAACGAGCGCCAGCCGCGCCTGGGCCCGAAGGAAGACCTCGAGCTCCAGCGGCAGATCGAGGCGAACGAGGGCATCTTCGAGCCGCTGCTCGTCGAGCCGCATCCCGACCTCGATGGGAAGCTGCGCATCATCGACGGCGACCGCCGCTGGACGAACTCGAAGGTGCTGGTCGAGGTGCAGAAGAAAGAGGAGTACCGGCGCATCCCGCTCGAGATCACGGACCGCACGCTCACCGACGACGAGCGCCTGCGCGTCTGGATCTACATCCATCGCCAGCGCAAGGAGTGGGACGCGAAGGAAAAGGAGATGGTCGCATACGGCCTGGTCGACATCGTCGGCCGCGCCAGCGCCGCGAACATCCTCGGCGTCACCGTGCGCGAGCTCGACAAGCTCGTCGACGTCTACGAGCTCTCGGAAAAACTCACGAACCTTCCCGAGCCCGGCTCGTCGATCACCTGGGCGCGGGAGATCAAGAACATCAACAAGAGTCTCCTCACGCCGACGGTCCTCGACACGATCGTGCGCAAGGTGAACGACAACGAAATCACGAACTCGAAAGAGATCCGCAAGCTGCGCGTCGTGCTGCGCGATCCGGTGGCGAAGCAGAAGTTCGTCGACGGTCAGAGTCTCGAGACGGTGATGGACACGCTCGAGCCGCCGGAGCCGAAAAAAGGCACGCTCGCCGCCGAGATCGGGGAGCTGACGCAGGCCCTCAAGCGACATCCATGGACGACACTGGTCGACAAACGCGGCGACGCAGATCTGCTCCGGCAGGTGGAGGAAGCGGAGAAGTTGCTGGCCGACATGCGGAAGGTGCTCAGGTAACAATGCATGGATTGTAAGTTCGACTTACAAACCATGCATGATTCCCTCGCGGCAAGAAAAATGTCGATCGGTCTATACTAGTCAGAATGACCAGAACTAGACGACCGCGCTTGAAAGCCACCGCACGAACGGGCCGATGGGCGCTTCAGGACGCGAAGGCACGCTTCAGCGAGCTTGTCCGGAAGGCAAAGACGGAAGGGCCTCAGCGCATCACGGTGCACGGACGTGAAGAGGTCGTCGTCGTTTCGGTCGAGGAGTATCGGCGCGTGAATGGTGAGCAGACGGGCAACGCGCTGGTGAAGGTGCTTCAGGAGTCGCCCCTTCGCGACGTCAACCTCGATCGGTTGCGCACTCGCAGCAGCGTTCGCGGTGTCGAGCTGTGACCGGCTGGCTGCTCGATACGAACGTGTTGTCGGAGTTGCGCCGTCCGAAGCCGGAGGCGAAGGTTGTTCAGTTCGTATCCGGTCAATCGCTCGGCCTTCTGTACGTCAGCGTCGTGACCCTTGCCGAGATTCGCTTTGGGATCGAGCTGGTGAAAGACGTCAGCCGGAGGATGGAACTGAACGACTGGCTGGACCACAAGCTGCGTCCGATGTTCGACGATCGAGTACTCGAAATCACCGAGGACGTCATGCTGAAGTGGCGGTTGCTCGTCGAAGAAGGACGAAAGAGCGGTCACACCTTCTCGCAGCCGGACCTCATCATCGCGGCAACCGCTCAACACTATGGGCTCACGATCGTGTCCCGCGACACGAGCGAGTACGAAATCGCTCATGTGCCGGTGGTCAATCCGTGGACGATGAAATTGTGACGTGCCGAAATGAAACGGCGGGCTGAAAGCCCGCCGCCCCTTCCGGATTACACCGACGTCAGTCGGCGAACCCGGTCCTGCAGATCATCGACCGTGTCGACGACCTTGTCGGCGACGTCGGCGACTTTCCTCTGCAGTCTCCGTCCGCTCATCGGAGCGTAAAGCAGCGCGACCGCGGCACCCGCGAGGGCACCCCCGATGAAAGTAAAGAGAAACGCGGGGAAATTCGATTTCGTGGTGGTGGTCATGACATCCCTCCGGATTGTTTCAGCATCCCACGATCGTGCCAAGTCGCGAAACCGTCTGTGAGCGAGGACACAGGATGCCATGATTCGTTGACGGGCTGAAACGGCGCGGTGCACACTGCGAGCCGCTTTGGGTCAATGATGCAGAAACTGACGCTCGCGGTTCTTTTCGCTCTTGCGTCGACCGCCTTTGCCGCGGACGCGTTCGTCGACGCCGGCAACGGCATTCGCCTCTGGTATGCCGAGCGCGGTCACGGCTCGCCGCTGATCGTGATTCACGGTGGTCCGGGGATGGACCACGCGACGCTCGCGGCCGATCTCGCGCCGCTCGAGCGGCGCCACCGCGTCATTTACTACGACCAGCGCGGTGGAGGCCGCTCGACGCTGCCGGCGGATGAGACGCTTCTCACGATCGACCATCACGTCCGCGATCTCGAAGCGCTGCGCCGGCACCTCGGCCTGAAGAAAGTGACGCTGCTCGCTCATTCGTTCGGTCCGGCGATTGCCGCGCTTTACGCGATTCGCCATCCGGAGAACGTCGAGCGGATGATCTTCCTCGGGCCGATTCCGCCGCGCAAGGGATCGTTCTTCGAGGAGTACGGCCCCAATCTCCGGCAACGGCTCACCGAGGAACAGCAGGAAAAATAATTGCCGGGCTGTCGAATCCGCAACTCTTCATTCGACGTATGTATGAAGGAGAGCACAGCAGCCCATGGAAGCCATCGGAATTCTCGCCTTTTTCCTCATCACGTTCGTCGTGGTCGCGCGCGAGCCGGAAGAATAACTGTCATCCTGAAGCCGCGAAGACGGCGAAGGAACCCCCGCCGATAGCACGAGAAGCGTTCTAAGCAGAAGGTCCTTCGCCGTCTGCGCGGCTCAGGATGACACCGAGTCCGATCGGCACCACGAACACCGAAGTCGCGATCGCAAGTAGCAGTGGAGTGCTGAGCCGCACCGCGGCAATCGCTTCCCGGACTCCGACGGCGATATCCGTGCCGAAAAGCGTGACCACCAACGCCGTCGCGACCACGAGCGTTACGGCCTGACCGACCAGCAGCGAGCGCCGCGCGAGCGCCTGCGCCTCCTGGCGCTGGCGCAACTGCATGCGCCACCACATCGTCCCCGCGCTCGGAACCGCGGCATTCGCCATCGCCTCGGATCGATCCTCGAGCAGCGCCCCCGCAACGAGACGAAGCTCACCGCACGACGCGCAGGTCGCAGCATGTGCACCGAGCTCCGCACCGACGAATCCTCGTGTGAGTGCGTCGAGCAGCTCGTCTTCACGGGAACAACGTTCGGCGTTCATCGCGGTACCTCCTGAGCGCCGGTGAGAATCCCCGCGAGCTTCCTTCGCGCGCGGAGGAGCAGTGTGCGGATGCTCACTGCTTTCAGCCCGAGGACCTCCGCGATCTCTTCGTGAGACGAGCCCTGCGCGTATGCGAGCCACAACATCTCCCGCTGCACCGGCTCGAGCTTCTGCAACGCGCGTGAGAGATCGGTTCGAATCGTTGCCTGATGCTCGGGAACCGGAGCGCCGCTCGTCGGGACCGTGCCCGGCGACTCCTCTTCGTCCTCCAGCGGAACGTCCTGGCGGCGGCTGGCGCGTCGCGCCGCGTCGCGGACGAGGTTCGTGGCGATCTGAAAGAGGGAATTGCGGCGGTGGGCATCGCTCTCATGCCGCGCCGCCGCGCGATAGAACCGGTAGTACGCTTCCTGGAGAAGATCGTCGGCCTGATGCGGGTCGCCCGTGATCCGCGCCAGATACGACCATAGCGGGCGAGCGGTTCGCTCGTAAAACGCACGGAACTCTTCCTCGCCCATGACCGAGAGGGCGACCCCATCGCGACTCTCGGGCATCGTGGCTTCGTGGATCACGAGTGAAAAGTCCATCCTTCCGATCATCTCACGAGTTCCGATTCAGCCGGGTTGGGGTCCTTCCACAACCCGAGGCGCTTCGACAGGATGATGGACACGACCGCGGAGACGATGAAGCCGGCGCCGATCGAGAAGCCGATCATCCCCATCGCAAACATTTCCTGTGCGGCTTCTTTCTCGAAGCGGCCGCTGACGAGGAGCATGCCGAGCGCGCCCGCGGCGACGACTACGCCCACCTGAATCGACCACATGATGCGAGTGAGCGGCGCATTCGGTGTCACCGGCTCCGAGCGAAGCGGGATCGGTGCGGACTCGAGGAACTTCGTTCCGGCGTCGGTCTTGATGTAGGTGAGGAGCTCCTCGCTCGACCCGAAGCGGTCGAGGATCTTGTTGTGGACCTCGGTCTGCGTTCGCGAGAGCCGGTTCCACCGCTTCTGCTCGATCACCGTGCGGATGAACCACGCGAGGGCGAAGGCGATGAACGCAAAGATCAAGAGGACGAACAGTCCTTCAAGGATCTCTTCGACCAATCCGCGGCTTCTTTCGCGTTGAAAACTGAATTCCCCGAGGAAGAAGCGTGGATTGCGGCGGACCTCCGGGTGATCGGTGAGGAACTTCCCGATCCGCGGGTATCCCGCAAGGAACTGCTCATTCGAGAGAAGCGTCGGGTCGAGCGCCAGGATCGTCGCGACATCATCCGGATGCTCGCGAACGATCCGGGTGAACGTGTTTCGGAGCTCGTAGCTGCTTATTGTTTCGGTTGAGGTCTCAGTCTCGGAAGTGGAAGCCGCGGTCGTCGTCGCGACGGTGTCCGTCGCCGTGGAAGTCGTCGAGGTCTCTTGGGCGGACACTCCGATCGCGATCGTGAGGATCAGCGTCAGGATGAGGATCAGTCGGGTGGTCAAGGTCATGGTGAAGCGATCTCCTTCGCTCGTGTATACGAACAGTGCCGAAGGATGTAGACAGCCTCCTCGGAAAGGCGTTCGAGCTCGCTATACATTGCCCGGCAATGCGCGTATGGTGGGCTCACGTCGAGGAACCTTCCTCGCCTCTTCAGTCCGTCTGAACTAAGTCAGATCCTCTGGACTCACCCCTCTTAGCCTCCATTCTTCCGGGCCTTCGTGTGTCTTGCGTCGGCGACGGGAGGAAGGCCGGCACGACCGGCCAGGAGCTCCAATGAAACTGTATGTGGGAAATCTGTCCAAGCAAATCAGCGATGCGCAGCTCAACGACCTCGCGGTGCCTTACGGGAAGCTCGTCGCGGCGAATGTCGCCACCGAGCGCAAGAGCGGCGAGTCGAAGGGCTTCGGCTTCATCGAATACAGCAATGCCGACGAAGGGCGTGCGGCGATGACCGGTCTCGACGGACGCGACGTCAACGGACAGGCGCTCAAGGTCAACGAAGCCAAGCGCAAAGAAGCCGGGCCGGTGCAGCGCTGATCGACATGAGCTCCGCTCCGGATGAAAAAAGTATTCGCCGCGTGGCGGTGCTCGGCAATCACTTGCCGCGCCAGTGCGGCATCGCGACGTTCACGACAGACCTGAGCGACGCCATCGCCGCGGTCGGTCCGGATCTGGACTGCTTCGTTCTGGCGATGAACGACGGCCGGCACCAGCACGCCTATCCGGGACGCGTCCGCTTCGAGCTGACCGACAACGATGCCGGCGCGTACACGCGTGCGGCCGACTATCTGAACGTCAACGCCGTCGACGTGATCAGCGTGCAGCACGAGTACGGGATCTTCGGCGGAAAGGCCGGGAGCCATCTCCTGCCGCTTCTTCGCGCACTGCGCATGCCGATCGTGACGACGCTGCACACCATTCTGGCCACGCCCAATCTTCATCAGCGCCGGGTGATGGACGAGATCACCGCGCTCTCGGATCGCCTCGTGGTCATGACCCAGGGCGGTGCGGATCTTCTCCGCGAAGTGCACGGCGTCGACGAGGAGAAGATCGACATCATCCCGCACGGGATTCCGAACGTTCCGTTCGCCGGCAGCAAGAACCGCCTCGGCGTGGAAGGGCGGCCGCTGATCCTCACCTTCGGCCTGCTCTCGCCCGACAAGGGCATCGAGTACGTCATCGACGCGCTTCCGACGATCCTCTCCCACTATCCCGACGCGGTGTACATCGTCCTCGGCGCAACCCATCCGCACATCATCGAACGTCACGGCGAGACCTACCGGCTATCGCTCGAGGATCGGGCGAAACGGCTGGGCGTCGATGGAAACGTGATCTTTCACAACCGCTTCGTCAGTCTGGCGGAGTTGTGCGAGTTCCTGGCTGCCGCCGACATCTACATCACGCCCTATCTCAATCCAGAGCAGATCACGTCGGGCACTCTGGCCTACGCGCTCGGCGCCGGGAAGGCCGTGATCTCCACGCCGTACGCGTATGCGCGGGAGCTGCTCGCGGAGGGCCGAGGGATCCTCGTTCCGTGGAGGGATGCGTCGGCGATCGCAACGGAGATCGTGGGACTGCTCGACGATCCTGAAAAGCGTCTCGAACTGCGTCTGCGCGGCGCGGAGCATGGCCGGGCCATGTTGTGGCCCGCAGTCGCGCATTCGTATCTGCGCACATTCGAGCGCGCACGCTCGGAGCGCGCGGAACGGCGCCACACGGCCTTCCGGGCTCACACCCTGGCCAACCGGCCGGCCGAGCTGCCGCATGTGAACCTCGATCACGTCGAGATCATGACCGACGATACCGGCATGCTGCAGCACGCGATGTTCAACGTGCCGCGCTACGACGAAGGCTACTGCGTCGACGACAACGCGCGGGCGTTGCTGTTGATGACGCTCCTCGAGGATGCCGGATCGGACGATCCGAAAATGGTGCGCACGCTGGCGTCGCGCTATCTGGCGTTCGTCAGCCATGCGTTCAACAGTCCGTTGGGACGGTTCCGGAACTTCATGTCGCACTCCCGCGTCTGGAGCGAAGAGCAGGGCTCCGAAGATAGCCATGGCCGCGCGCTGTGGGCTCTCGGCACGGTCGTGGGATTGTCCGCCGATCCGGGACGACACAGCCTTGCCGGCGAACTGTTTCATGCCGCGCTCCCCGCTGTGTCCGGCTTCAGCAGCCCTCGCGCGTGGGCCTTTGCGCTGCTGGGGATCGAGAGATATCTCGACGCGTTCGAAGGCGATCGCAATGTGCAGGCGGCGGGCAGAGTGCTCGCTGAACGCCTGCTCGCTCTTTTCCGCCGTACCGATCAACCGGACTGGCCGTGGTGCGAAGACCGCGTCACGTACTGCAACGCGCGGTTGCCGCAGGCGCTCATCGCCAGCGGTGCATGGATCGGAGATGAAGGGATGACGGCGACCGGCGTGCAATCGCTCGAATGGCTGATGACGATCCAGCGGACCCCGGACGGGTATTTCGCTCCCGTGGGAACGAACGGATTTTTCGATCGCGGCATGACCGCGGCGGTGTTCGATCAACAGCCGGTCGAGGCCTGCGGCACGGTCTCCGCGTGCATGCAAGCGTTCCGTGCGACGGGAGATCATCGCTGGACCGAGCACGCGCGGCGCGCGTTCACCTGGTTTCTCGGCCAGAACCAATTGCAGCAGGCGCTTTACGATCCTCTGTCCGGCGGCTGCCGCGACGCTCTGCACGCCGACCGGATGAACCAGAACGAAGGGGCGGAGTCGACGCTCTCGTTCCTGCTCGCGCTGATGGACATGCGCGCCGACGAGGTGCGGTGGAACGCGATGCAGATTCCGGTCAGCGCACCAGCCGAAACTCTCGTGGCCGTGAGCGCGGGACCGACGCGATGATCAGCGGCGATCGATACGAAACACTTTTCCTTCGCAATGACAACAATCCCATCCTCACCGCGGCCGATTGGCCGTATCCCGTCCATACGGTCTTCAATGCCGGCGCGACGGTGCTTCCGGACGGAACGACGCTGCTGCTATGTCGCGTCGAAGATCGCCGCGGACACTCCCACCTCTGTGCGGCCCGATCGGCCGATGGCGTGGGTGGCTGGGTCGTCGATCGGGAACCGACTCTACTCGCCGATCCCGAGAATCGTCCTGAAGAGCTTTGGGGGATCGAAGACCCGCGCATCACGTTTGTGCCGGAGCTCGGCAAATACGCGATCGCCTATACCGCGTTCGGAAAAGGCGGCCCCGGGGTCTCACTTGCTCTGACGGAAGACTTCGTCCATTTCGACCGATGTGGCCTGGTGATGCAGCCGGACGACAAGGATGCCGCGCTGCTGCCGCGCCGCATCGATGGCATGTTCGCGCTGGTGCATCGTCCCATCGCCGAATCGGGAGCGCATGTCTGGATCTCGTATTCGCCGGATCTGCGCAGCTGGGGCGGTCACCGGATGATGCTGCAGGCCAGACGGGGCGGATGGTGGGATGCGAACAAGGTCGGCCTCTCGCCTCCTCTCATCGAGACGGAGCGCGGATGGCTGATGCTCTATCACGGCGTCCGCCAGAACGCCGCCGGCAGTCTCTATCGCCTCGGCGTGGCGCTGTTCGACCTCGAAGAGCCGGAGCGGCTGCTGCTGCGCGGCGACGAATGGATCTTCGGACCGGAAACGCCGTATGAAACTCAGGGAGACGTCGCATACGTCGCGTTTCCGTGCGGCACGACAGTGGGGCCCGACGGCGATACTCTGAATCTGTATTACGGCGCCGCCGATACGTGTATCGCCATGGCGACAGGCAGTATCCGCTCCATCCTGGCCTGGCTCGATCGGCACGGGAGCGCAGCGTAGGGCGCGGCTTCAGCCCGCCTTTCCCGTGGTTGGGCTGGCCGCGTGTAAGGTTTGTAGCGCTGTAATCTCGCCGGAAAGTCGATCGATCCGGGCCGTGTGGCGCAATTCGGTATCAGCCTCACGGCGACGAAAGCGCGTCCGAAGATCCCGCTCGAGGTCCGCGCGATCGTCGGCATTGAGGTCGAGCAGTGTGCGGGTCGTTGCCAGCGCAACCGTCTGCTTTTGATGCAGGCGCCACGCGGCCACTGTGGCCATGAACATGAGGACCATGCCGATCAGCGGGATGAGCACGTAGAGCACGCGCCAGCCGTTCAATGGCTGGAAGTGCAGGAGCGCGCGGGTCACGAGAGCAGTCAGGCCAACGAGGACGCTGACGCCAATCGCCACAGCGAGCTCGCCGCCGTGTCGCGAGGACATGACGACGATCTCATTGAGATAGGTGAGTGGTGTTGCCTTGCGATTCATGATGAGCCTCCGCCCTTCGAGGGCACGAAGAGCAACACTGCACCGGCGGCAATTGCGGCGATCCCCGCCCAGAGCGGGATGTTGACCGTCTTCTTTTCCTTCACGGACAGTTCGACCGGACCGAGGTTCACCTCGTGCGTGTCTTTCGTATACGTGAATTTGCCATAGAGCAGCCCCGCGATACCGGCAAGAATCAGGACGATCGCAACGATTTTGAGCGCGCTCATGACCACAACCTCCGCCAAATATCCATGGAATCCTCTTTTCTGAAATGAGTCATCGCGATTTGCGTGGAGATTTGACGCTCAGCTTCTGTGACGACAGATGCGTAGCGGCGGTAAGGTCGTCTGTGAGCAGCACGATTTTCTCGATGATCGTCGAGACGCGCTTGAGAAACTCGGGCCGGATGGCCGCCAGGCGATCGATGAGCGGCTTGAGATGGCCGATGTCGCCGATGTCGTTGGGAAGCAGATTGCCCGGTTTTTCTCCGAGGGCTTCGATGATGCGGACGAAATCCTCGACATACAGTCCGCGCTGATTCGACTCGAGCCTGGCGAGCTGTGCCGGCGAGATGCCCACGCTCCTGGCCACCTCGGCCTGCCCCCGGCCTTTCGATTCGCGGAGCTGTCTGAGGATCCGGCCGTACATGACGACTGGCCATGCACGAGCCTCGCCAATCAGGCAATAATGTCCGAATTCGTTGCCAGTTCGGAAATGGCGCGTATAGTGGGTGCGTTACACCCGGTACACGCCTGATCCAGTCGGTCGCGACAGGCGCGCACGAGTCGGTTTGCCACCTCGGCATGCCCCATGCGCGTTCCGCAAACCGCCTTCATCCTCAGACGGATCTCCCGAAAGGATGGAAATCAATGGCAGTCCCCGTGGTCGGTATCGGCGCCTCGGCCGGAGGTCTCGACGCGTTCCTCGAGCTCATCTCCGCCATGCCGGCCGGGACGGGACTGGCGTTCGTACTGATCCAGCACCTCGATCCGCGCCACGAGAGCATGCTTGTCGACATCCTCGCGGGTGCAACCGCGATTCCCGTCCGGGAAGTGATCGACGGCATGGCCATCGAATGCGACCACGTCTACGTGATCCCGCCCGATACGCAGATGACCATCCAGGACGACGTCCTCCGGCTGGCGCCCCGTACGCTGAAGGTGCCCCATCGTCCGCTGGACACATTCTTCTTTTCGTTGGCGGAGGACCGGAAGAACGCCGCGATCGGCGTGGTGCTTTCCGGCAACGACGCGGACGGAGCTCGCGGACTGCAGGCCATTCACGACGTCGGCGGGATCACCTTCGCTCAGGATCCTGAGAGCGCGAAGTTCGACGTGATGCCGCGGGCAGCCGCCGTCGCGGCGGATTTCGTGCTGCCGCCTGTGGGTATCGCGGAACGACTGGTGAGCATCGCCCGTGGCGACAGCTCGGAGCCGCGTGAACCGGCGTCCGCGGCGGATTTCGATCGCGTTCACGAGTTGCTGCGGGCCCATCATCCGGTCGACTTCAGCCACTTCAAACGCGCCAGCGTCGAGCGGCGCATTCTCAGGCGCGTTCTCCTCGGAAACCACGACAGCTTGAGCAGCTACGCCGATTCTCTCGAGCAGGACGGCGGCGCCGTCGAGACTCTGTACGAGGATCTTCTGATCGGTGTGACCTCGTTCTTCCGCGAGCCGGCACGCTTCGAGGCACTCAAGACGGTCGTCTTTCCGGCGGTCGTCGAAGGCCGCAAGGCCGAGGAGAGCGTGCGTATCTGGGTCGCGGGCTGCTCGACGGGCGAAGAGGTGTACTCGCTCGCAATCACTCTCCTGGAGTTTCTCGACGGCCGCCCCGACGCGCCGCGCGTCGCGATCTATGGAACGGACATCAATGAGAAATCGCTGACGAAGGCGCGGGCCGCGGTGTTCACGCAGCGTGCACTGAGCGGCGTGTCGCCGGAGCGCCTGGCGCGGTTCTTCACGCCCGCACCGGGCGGATACAAGATTGCGAGGGCGCTGCGCGAGCTCTGCGTCTTCGCCGCGCACGACCTGACGCGCGATCCGCCGTACTCGCGGATCGACCTCGCGACCTGCTGCAACGTCCTGATCTACTTCGATCCGGAGCTGCAGAAGAAAGCGGTCGGCCTCCTTCAATACGCGCTCGCGCCGGGCGGGTTCCTGATGCTGGGAAGCTCTGAGAGTCTCCGCGGCACGCCGAATCAGCTCACCGCGGTCTCCGCGAAACCTCTGATCTATCGCAAAGTCCGAGTCCCGGGCGCGCTGGCCACCTTCGAGCTCGCGCGCCGCGCGCCGCATTCGAGTGCCGCCGCGGCCGCGCCGATCGCGCGCCGCGTTGCCAGCGGCGACGGAGAAGCGCACGAGGGCGACGCCTTCCTCGCCGCGCATCTCGCTCCGTGCGGTGTGCTCGTCAACGAACAGATGGAGATCACGCGCATTCGCGGCGATGTTTCTCCGTTCATCGCGCTCGAACCGGGAGACGCTTCCCTCGATCTCTTCAGCCTGATCCGGCATCACGAGGTCCTGGCGGTGCTGCGGCCCGCGGTCCGCCGCGCGTTCCGGGAACAGATCCGCGTGACCCGGGAAGACATTCTCGTGGTCGACGGCGGCGTTCGCAGTTGCGCCGCGTTCGAAGTGATTCCGTATGCCATCCCGCCACCTGGCCACGACCGTTGCTGGATCGTGTTCCGCAGCAGCCCGGCGCCGGCGAAACGCAGGACGCAGTCGGCTGGCGCACGAACGGAGATCGACGGTCTGCGGCACGCGCTCGCCGCCGCGATCGACGATCGCGAGCTTCTCGCGGATGAAGCTTCAGCGGCGGCCGAGGAAGCGCAGTCGAGCGATGAGGAGCTGCGCAGCACGAACGAGGAACTGGAGACAGCCAAAGAGGAGCTTCAGTCGGCGAACGAGGAATTGAGCACACTCAACGACGAGCTCCGGCTTCGCAACACCGCGCTGGTGAAGTTCAACGACGACATCGAGAACCTCCTCGGCGCCGTGGAGATCCCGATTCTCTTCGTCGGCATCGACCTGACCGTGCGCCGGTTCAACGTCACCGCTGGACTTCTGCTCAACCTCCGTCCGGATGCGATCGGACGGCCTCTCAGCGAGGCGAAATCAGCGCTCGACGTTTCTCACCTCGAGAAGCTCGTGGGCGCGGTCATCGAGACCGCCACCGCCGCCGACGTCGAGGTGCAGGATGCAGTCGGCGACTGGCGGCTGTTGCGCATTCGCGCTTACCGCACGAGCGAGGGAAAGATCGACGGCGCGATCGTCGCCGTCCTCGACATCAACGTTCTCAAGCGAAGCGTCCTCGTGGCCGAGGAGGCGACGCGTGCCGCTAACATGCTGTCCGAGGCGAGCGCGCTGCTGTCGTCGTCGCTCGACTACGAGACGACGCTGGAATCGCTCACGCGCCTTTCGACGGCGGCGTTCGCCGACTGGTGCGCCGTGGATCTCGTCAACCCGGACGGGTCGATCCGCCACCTCACCGTCTCGCATGCCAATCCCGTGTTGCGCGACCTGGCCTTGCAGTTCCAGGAGATCGTCTTCAAAGAGCCGGAGCACGCGCCGGGCGCACCTCAGGCGCTGCTGCTGCGCAAGTCGGTGCTGCTCACCGACATCGCCGAGACGGACCTGACCGGCATCCAGCCCGAGGCGAAGATCATGCAGCTCATCGGCGCGCTCGGCGTGCGGTCGTTGATCAGCGTTCCGTTGATCGTCCGCGACAAGGTGCTCGGTACGACGACGTTCTCCTCATCGCGGCGCCGCTACGACGACCTCGACCTGCAACTCGCCGAGGAGTTGTCGCAACGCGCCGCGGTGGCCATCGATACGGCCATGCTCTTCCGCGAAGCCGAGAGCGCGAACCGATACAAGGACGCATTCCTCGGAACGGTCGCTCACGAGCTGCGCACGCCGCTGACGTCGATCATCGGATGGGTGCAATTGGCGAAGCACAGTCCAGACATGTACGGGGAAGCGCTCGTTCGCGTCGATGAGGGTGCCAGCCTCCTGCGTCTTTTCATCGAAGACCTGCTCGACGTCGCTCGCATTCGCGAGCAGAAGTTGAGCATGGACATGGCGGACGTCGACATGGCGGCCGTCGTCCGGTCGGCGCTGGAGATGACCGCCCTCAGTGCCAGCGCCCGCGAGGTTCAGATCCGTTTGGATCTCATGCTCGACCCCGCGCCGTTGCGCGGCGACAGCGTGCGGTTGCTGCAAGTCGTGTGGAACCTGCTGAGCAACGCCATCAAGTTCACGCCGCCCGGAGGCCAGATCGACGTTCGGCTCGACCGCTACGGCAACGATGCGCGGTTGTCGGTCATCGATACCGGCGTCGGCATCGACGCCGACTTCGCGCCGCACGTGTTCGAGCTGTACCGCCAGGCGGATCAGAGCGCCAGACACAAACCGGGACTCGGGATCGGCCTCGCGATCGTCACGCAGATCGTGAAGCTCCACGGAGGAGCGGTGCGCGTCGAAAGCGCAGGCCTTGGTCACGGATCGACGTTCGTTGTCACGCTGCCGCTCTCGTCCACAGCGTCTGATCACGCGAGCCCCCGATTCGGGCGTCGGTCAGGCAAGAACCGCCGAGCCGATGGACGGCCTGCGGTAGTCAAATCAGAGGAGCCTTCATGACCAGGCAGGTCGTTCGAACGACGGCAGGGAAAGTCCTTCGCAGCGAGGACTTGATCGCCGATGAAAAAGAAGTAGCCGCGGGCATTCTCCGGGCGAACCCCGATCTCGGGAACCCTCACGTGGTCCGATGCCCCTGGTGCCATGAGACCCGAACCCTCTTCCGCGACGAGAACGACAGCCCGTTCAAGCTCGTCCCTCACGGATGGCTCTGCGAGTCGTGCGATGTGAGAGCCGCCAGCCAGGAAGTCAGGTTCTAGGGGATGGTCACCTCGGATCGCCGGAATGAAGAACGGCCGCAGTCGCCGTCGCGGCGCAGCGTCCGCCGTCCGGCGTTGTGGCTCAATCTCCTCGTGCTATGCGCCGGGCTCGCGGCTCTGGTCGGAGCTCACATGCATCGCCGCCGTCTCGACACGAGGTTCGCGCGGATCGTCCGGACGCAGGTCAGCTCGCCGTATCAACTGGCGAACATCCGAAGCGATCTCGCGTCGATGGAATTGACGCGGGAGTCTCTCGATCGGGAGCTGGTCGATCGTCTGGAGATGGCGCGGAGCTTCGATGCCGCGGAGTTCTACCTCGCCATCGATACCTCCGGCCGCAAGCTGCGGCTTCACTTCGGACCGGAGATCGTCCGCGAGACGGACGTCGTCATCGGCGAGCCGCGCGTCGTGACGGCGGAAGGAAAGAGCTGGCGATTCGTCTCTTTGAAAGGCGGGCTCACCGTGATCGGGAAGCTCGTCGATCAACCGTGGGACGTTCCGCCGTGGGCGTATGCAATGCGGAATGCTCCCGTTCCGGACGCTCCATCGCCTGTGGCCGGCGGTCTCGGGAAGTACGTGATCCTGCTGCCGAACGGGTACGTGATTC
The DNA here is from genome assembly GCA_035999335.1 of Thermoanaerobaculia bacterium. GTDB lineage: Bacteria > Acidobacteriota > Thermoanaerobaculia > Gp7-AA8 > Gp7-AA8 > QHVT01. The sequence goes on from DASYGV010000068.1 coordinate 19,972, forward strand.
ATTCGCCGCCCTCGCCGGAAAGTCCGCTCGCCGGCGCGAAACCGGGCTCGTTCATGATCGCCGAGGACCAGATGCGTGCCATCTGGCCGCGAGTCAGCGACGCGACGCGCGTCTACATCTATTGAGAAAGAGGACATGAAACGATTGTTGGGATTCCTCGCATCATGGGCGCTGCTGATCGTCGGCCTCGCCGTCTGCTCGCTCGCCATCGCCGCCGAAACGATGAACTTGCGCGAGGTGCAGCGCTTTCGCCGTTACGACGTCGTCGACGAGTTGATCGAGGCGAAGAAGAGCGCCACGCTCGACTCACTGCGCGCCGAGGGAGTGAGCCGTCAGGCCGCCATCGACGCTGCTGGCTCGAAGCTCGCGGATGCGCAAACCGCGTTGAGGGATTTCGAGGATGCCGATCAGACGATCCTCGTCTCCACCGCGGAGAACAAGGTGTACGTGCGCAAGGACCGCGAGGTCATCTTCGAGGCCGTTTGCTCGACGGGAAAAGGGACCACACTGGTGGACAAGGGCCGAACGATGGTGTTCTCCACGCCGATCGGCAAATTCCGAATTGTGTCGAAGGAAGAGAATCCGGTCTGGGTCCCGCCGGATTGGCATTACGTGGAAGAAGCTCGCAAGAACGGCCTTCGCGTCGTTCGTCTCGAGCGCGGCGATTCCATCGACGCGACGACCGGGAACGCGACCGCACTTGTTCGTGAAACAGGTGTCTGGAGCTGGCTCGACGGCGAGAAGGAACAGCCCGCTTCCGGCCCGGTCCTGAAAGTGAAAGGCGACACGATCGTGGAGATCGCGAACGGCGTCGAGCGCGAGCTACCGCCGGGAACGATGATCCGCGCGGGGGACAGCGTGGTCATTCCGCCCCTCGGTGTGAAGCAGCGCAGGTTCGACAAGGTCCTCGGAAGCCATCGCCTGAACCTCGGCGACGGATACGCGTTGCATGGCACCCTGCAGACCGCGCAACTCGGCCGCTCGGCTTCCCACGGCTGTATTCGTCTCGGCGACCAGGACATCGCCACTCTCTATTCCATTGCGAACGTTGGGGACGAGGTCGTGATCTATTGATGCACACCCCGCGAATGAGGCCGCTATCTTGCAATGTGGAGGAACATGCTCTCAACCCAGACTTTTGATGAGGTCCGCGTCTTTGCCGGCATTGCCGAGCGCACCGGTGTCCGCTTTGAACGGAGCACCGTCCGCCGCAGCGCCGGTTGCTGCAAAAGCCTGACCGAGTTGGCCAGAAAAGCGCGCATCTCCGGCGACGGCTGCTTCTATCTGCCGCTCGAAATCTGGCCGGCGGACATGGATAAACTCGATCTTCGCAAGCGATGGATCGTTTTGTCGTCGCTCCCGCGTACCGAACAATGAACCCGATCGTTTGAACCTCGCGGCTTTCGTTGGCACGAGAGTCGCGTCTGTCGTTCATTGCCTGCCTTCAGCGGCCTCCTTCCTCAATCAGGTCCGACTGCCTTCAGGAGATGAGGGATGAGAAATGGACCTTCCCCAGAAACACCGCATCTTGATCGTGGATGATGATCCAGGGATTCGATGCTTGCTGGTCGCGTATTTGCGGCGTGAGGGCTTTCAAATGCTCGAGGCCTGCAACGGGCGGCAGGCGCTCGAGGAAATGCGCGCCGGCAACGCCGATCTCGTGATCCTGGATCTGATGATGCCCGAGGTCTCCGGCATGGACGTCCTGTGCGAGCGAGCCGCTGACACTTCACTCCGGCAGATCCCGGTGATCGTCGTCTCCGCAAACGTCAGACGGGAAGTGACGGCCGCCGTCCTCGGCCAAGACATCCGGGCCGTGATTGCGAAGCCGTTCGATCTCGACGCGCTATTGGCGATCGTCACAACCTGCCTCGAGGAGCCCCCACACGTTCCTACCTCGGTGGCCGCGTGAACAAGATCGTGCGTCGGCCGCTGCGTCGGTTCGTCAACCTGTTGCATCACGTCGCGCGGCCGTTCGGCCGCAAACGCATCCTGCTGCTCGAAGACGACACGTCGATGCAGAGGCTCGTTTCCAAGCTCTTGAAGTCGCTTCGCGTCCGAGTCGAGCTCTTTGGCAACGGGCGCGCTGTGATCGCCAGAATCGCGGCGAAGCGTGGGCGGTACGACGGACTGCTGCTCGACCTGATGATGCCCCACGAGGGAGGTTTGACTGTATTGAACAACCTCCGCGAGCACCATCCGGCGCTGCTGGGACGAGTGATTCTGCTGACTGCAAGCGGAAGCGCGATCACGGATCGCTGGTCCCACCTCGTCTTCGCGGTCGTCCACAAGCCATTCGACGGATCGGCGCTCGTGGCAACGGTTCGGGCATGCGTCCAGCAAAGGGTGAGCCCATGACCATGATGCTCGCCCGTGGTTGGAGAAAGTTCCCGGAGCGGCGACACAGTACACGGTTCCTGACGCTGAAGAACGCGGCGTGGATCTTCGGCGGACTGCTGGCGCTGTTCATCGCCTATTCGGCGTACAACGAAATGCGTCCCCGAAACGCGTCGCGAGGACGACTGTACGAGCGAGGCAGCGCAGGGTCGGTGACGACGACGGTCCGGAAACCAGCGGAAGTGATCGAGGAAGGGCGCCGGAGCTCTCACGACGGCTTCGCAACTCCGAGCCTCGCCGAGCCCGCCCGCCCGCTGCCGCGGTACGTCCCACCCCCGGAACAGCCGATCTCGACGTTGAAGACAACACGGCAGCGCGGCGGAAGGACTGTCATCACCGGCGATGCAGATGGATTGCGCGTCGACGTGCGACCTGCAACGACGACCGAAACCGCGCCGCCGCCGGAGCGTTTCTGACGGAGATGACGAGAACGCTCACGGCACGTAGATCGGCGCGCACGTTGTAAACTGCCTTCACACATGGCGACCGGTAACGCGCGAGTGCTTTTCCCGTCTGCGACGGTGACGCTCGACCCTGCGCGTGTGATGGGTGGTCTCAACGAGTTCGAGAAACGTCATGCTCCCGAAAAGCTCTATGCGTGCGGCGACGTCTCTTTCCTGGACGCTGCTGCTCGCGTCGCCGTGGTCGGCTCGCGGAACGCCTCGCTTCCGGGACGAAAGCGCGTCGCGAGGCTCGTCGGAGCACTAGTCGACCGTGATGTCGTGATCGTCAGCGGGCTCGCCGCGGGAATCGATACGGCCGCTCACGAAGTGGCGCTCGAGCGCGGCGGTCGAACGATCGCCGTTCTCGGAACGCCGCTAGATGAGGCGCATCCACCGTCGAACGCGCCGCTGCAGCGTCGCCTCATGGAGGAGCATCTGGTCGTATCGCAGTTCCCGGCCGGCCATCCGACGCTGCGCTCGAACTTTCCTCGACGCAATCGAACGATGGCCCTTCTCTGTCACGCCTCGGTGATCGTGGAGGCCGGCGAATCGAGCGGGACGCTCTCGCAGGGATGGGAAGCGTTGCGCCTCAACCGTCCGCTCTTCATCCTGAAGTCGGTGTTCGAGAACACCGGACTCACGTGGCCGGAGGAGATGGTCGAGTACGGCGCGCGTGTGCTCGAAGATCCCGAGCAGATTCTCCAGGTGTTGCCGCTCGGTCTTCCGCCGCTGGAAGAAGTTGCTTTCTGAGATCCGGTTCGGCTCGTTCCTCGTCTACGCTCCACGCGGAACGAGTGAAGTGTCGCGCAAAGCGAACCGGTTCGTGCGTGCGCTGAAGGAAGAGCGGCCCATCGGCAGGCCTCCGCAGTCGCCTTCGGACTACGCGGCTCGACGTCTCGCAGACGTGTGATCACGAAGGGAGCGACCCTACTCGCGGCAGCGAGCCGTCTCCATGAGACGTATCCGCAAGCGAAGGTGATCGCATTCGCGCTCGTGCGCACGCTTGGTTTCGTGGACGACATCGAACGGATCGTGGAACCCGCCGCGGGGACGATCGCGCTTCGTGGCGACGAGGCATTTCGCGAACCTTGACGGTGGGAGAGTCAGGCGTTGGCGACGTTCACTCCCGCGGGAAGAGCGCGTTCATGTCGGTCTTGTCTTTGACGTGGCTGTAGACCGCGTCCGAGTTGCCCTCCGCTAGAAATTCCGTTGCGAGCTGCTTCGTCAGACTGATCGCTGCCCGCGCGATCGCGGGGCCGGCGCTCAATCGGCGCGCGCCGAATTGCCGCAGTTCGGCGGCGGGTGCGAGGCCGGGGATGGCCATCACGTTGAGCGGCAGCGGATCGATCGCTTTCGCCACCACGCGGATCTCGTCCGGATCGGAGAGCAGCGGCAGAAAGATGCCGTCGCATCCCGCGTCGCGGTATCGCGCGGCGCGTTTGACGGCTTCGTCGATGGCCTGCTCACGCGGCACGAGGTGCTTCAGCAGAACGTCGACGCGCGCGTTCACGAACAGATTCACGCCCGCCTTTTCGCCCGCGCGTTTCGCCGCTTCGATCTTCGCGCAAAGCAGGTCGGGAGACTCGGTCCCGTCCTCGATGTTGATCCCAACGGCGCCCGCGCTCACGAAGGCGAAGATGTGCTCGCCGACCTTCGCTGGATCGCTCGAATAACCGCCTTCGCTGTCCAACGACAACGGGACGCCGATTACGCGCGTGATCGCTTCGATGCTCCGCGTCAGAACGTGCGGCGGAAGCGCGTCGCCGTCGGGATAGCCGTTCGCCCACGCCACCACCGCGCTCGACGTCGCGATCGCCGGCGCGCCGCACGACTCGATCAGTCGCGCGCTCCCCGCGTCCCACGCGTTCGGGAGGATGAGAAATTCACCGGGCGCGTGGAGGCGCCGGAAGGTCGTTGCTCGTTCGCTGTTCGTCATTGCAAGATTAAACACCGGAACGCGACCCGCCGTTCGCTATCCTCTGCGCGCATGGACGCCGAGCTCGCGACGACGCTCATCGAGACGCAGTTCCCTGACCTGGCCCCTGCGTCCGTCGTCTTCCTCGGAGAGGGGTTCGACAGCTGTGCCTTCGAGGTGAACGGCGCGTGGGTGTTCCGTTTTCCGAAGCGCGAAGACGTCGAGGAGCAGATGCGGATCGAGGCGCGATTGCTTCCCGAGCTTGCTCCGCACCTGCCGCTGCCGGTGCCGTCGTTTTCGTATCACGGCCAATCGTTCGTCGGTTATCGAAAGCTCGCCGGAACACCCGCGATCCGTTTGCCGGACCTCGCATTGCTTCCGCTCGCTAAACCGCTCGGTCGTTTTCTGCGCGCCTTGCATTCGTTTCCGGTGGATGACGCGCTCTGCCTCGGTGTGCCTTCGCGGCCGATCGATTCGTATCTGCACGAGCTCAGGACGGAAGCCGTCGACGACTTCGACCTCGTGCGCGAAGTCGCGCCGGATGCGCCGCTCGATCGCTGGTTTGCGTACCTGCGAGCGGGGGTCGGCTCCGATTCGAGTGCGCCGCGAGTCCTGACCCATCACGATCTCGCGGCCGAGCACGTTCTTGTCGACGCGGGAACGCTGACCGGTGTCATTGACTGGAGCGACGCCGCAATCAGCGACCGCGCTTCCGACTTCGCCGGAGTGTTCCATTGGGGTGGGGACCAGTTCATGCAGGCCGTGCTGGCTGGCTACGGCGACGCGCTCGAGCCGCGCGAGCTCGCACGCGCGCGGTACATGGCTGCATACCGCGGCGTTGCGGATGTGAAGTTCGGCCGCGAAACCGGCAAGCCCGAATACGTCGAGGTCGGCATTCGCGCACTTTCTCTGGTCGTGCCGTAACCTTTCGCCTGCGCCGCGGTTATAGCTTTCTGAACGAATGGACGCGAGCGAACAAGCTCTGGTCGAGGCGGCGAAGAACGATCCCGCACGCTTCGGCGCGCTGTACGAAGCGCACTTCGAGCGCATCTACGCGTTCGTGGCCCGGCGCGTTCGCGATCGGAGCGTCGCCGAGGATCTGACCGCGGAGGTGTTCCGCCACGCGCTTTCGGCGATCGGTGGATTCGAGTGGCGAGGCGTGCCGTTCGCGGCGTGGCTCTATCGCATCGCGGCGAACGAGATTGCCAATCACGTAGCGAAGCGTGCGCGCGAAAAAGGATCGATCGCATCGCACGAGCCGTCGCACGACGAGACGGAGAAGATCGAACATCGAGCCACCCTGTTCCGCCTCGTCGACGATCTTCCCGTCGATCAGCGGCGCGTGATCGTGATGCGCTTCGCGGAAGAACGGAGCATCCGCGAGATCGCCGCGGACCTCGGACGCAGCGAGGGCGCGGTCAAACAACTTCAATGGAGAGCGCTGGAAACCATGCGCTCGAAGATGAGACAGAGTCATGGCTGAGCGAGACCTGATCGAACGGCTCAACACGTTGATCGACGCCGCGATGATCGATGCGATCGTCGCCGGCAAATCCGCGCCCGCTCTCGAGCCGGAGCTGGCCATGCTCGCCGTCATCGCATCCGATCTGCGCGATCTGCCCGATCCGCGATTCAAGGCTCGACTGAAGAGCGAGCTCGTTCCCAACAAGGAGGACGTCATGGAAACCGTTGTCACTGTGAATTCTGTTCGGCCCTATCTCATCGTCCGCGGCGCCGACGATCTGATCGCATTCCTGCGGCAGACCTTCGACGCGGAGCTCGTGCTCCGCGCGCCCACGCCTGACGATAAGGTCATGCACGCGGAAGTGCGCGTCGGCGATTCGTTCCTCGAGATGGGCGATGCCGGCGAGCAGTGGCAGCCGCTCGCGGCGCCGCTGCACGTGTACATCGAAGATGTGGACGAAGCGTATCGGCGTGCGATTGCCGCGGGAGCGACGTCGTTGTATGAGCCGACGAATCAACCGTACGGCGATCGCGAGGCAGGCGTCGTCGACCAGCGCGGGATCGAATGGTTCCTGGCCACGCATCTGGAAGGAGGTCCGCGTCCCGAAGGCTTCGGCACGGTGACGACGGGATTCCGCGCGACTGGCGCGAAGGGAATGGTGGAGTTCCTCACGAAGGCCTTCGGAGCGGTGCACGTCTCAGGATCGATGGAGCACGCCGAGATCCGACTCGGCGAGACGATGATCGAGCTGAGCGAAGCGCACGGCCAATGGGGCCCGACGCGCGGCGCGTTCCATCTGTTCGTGTCGGATTGCGACGCTGTGTACGCCGAGGCGCTCCGCGCCGGCGCGACGTCTCTCTATGTGCCCGAAGACAAACCGTACGGCGAACGCTCGGGCGGAGTGACGGACGCGTGGGGGAATCAGTGGTACATCGCGACGCCGCTCTGACGCGAAGCGTTTGGAGTGCGGCAGCGGAGTACTCGCGCTGCAATAGCCTCTCGGGACAACGCAGCTGCCGCTTTCATTTGCCACGCAATGGAAAGCGGCAGCTGGGATCTACCGAGGGGATAACGCAGTGCGAGTACTCCGCTGCCGCACTCCATACATGACACGCGACTGCGGATTCACCTGCGCTCGGCGCATCAGCCATGCGCCGGCGACGCATACGCAACATCCGATCACCGACAGTGACGCTACGCGCTCGCCGCGCACGAGCACGCCCAGCGTGAGCGCGACTCCCGGAATCAGGAATGCGGTGGCCGAGGCGCGCGTCGGTCCGATGCGGCCCGCGACGATGGTGTGCATGACGAACGCGATCCCGGTTCCGAATGCGCCCAAGGCGATCAATGACAACAGCGGCGCGGGCGTCCATCGCGCGGCGAGAAGATCGGGAATTCCCAGCGGTGCTGTGAACGCGAGCGCCACCGCCTGCGCGCGCCAGATCACGGGCAGCGCTCCGTAACGCTGTTCCAGTGGATGCGCGATGCTGAGCGCGAAGCCATAGCAGACCATCGCCGCGAGAATCAGAAGCACACCGACCATGCTGCTACGACCTTCATTCATGCTCGGCACCGCGATCAACACCGCTCCGATCAAGCCGACGCCGAGTCCCGTCGCGACGCCGCGCGAGGGAAGCCGACGGCTCAGCGCGGAGGTCACGATCGCGACGAACAGCGGAGTTGCCCCGTTGAGCATCCCCGTCAACGCCGACGACACGCGCTCCTCCGCGTGCGGAAACATGCTGAGCGGAAACGCGAACCACACCACGCCGAGGAGCGCGGCCGCTCCCCAGTCCCGTCTCGGGATCGGACGCCACGTCGCGGGGAACAGCGCTAGCGTGGCGAATCCGATCAGGATCCGCACGAAAGTCACGCCGTTCGGCCCGATCGCCCGCAACCCCTCGGCGATGAAGAGATACGACGCGCCCCAGATCACGCCCGGCACGACCAGGAAGAGCCAGTCCGAGGCGGAGGTCTGTTCGCGGGTCATCGCTGGCCTCCGACAGCGGCGGGCTGATAGCTGCCGGGAACCAGTCGAGCCGCGATCGAGAGCCGGTTCCATGCGTTGATGGCCGTGGCCGCGAGCGTCAGATCGCAGAGCTCCTTCTCGCTGAACGCCGCGCGCGCTTCGTCGTAGACAGCATCAGGAACGTGACCGCCGATCGCCGTGATCGCTTCCGTCCACGCGAGCGCGGCGCGCTCCCGATCCGAATAGAACGGAGATTCCCGCCACGCGTCCAGCGAGTAGAGCCGCTGCTCGGGCTCGGCGAGCACGCGCAGATCCTTCCAGTGCATGTCGATGCAGTAGGCGCAGCCGTTGACCTGCGAGGCGCGGAGCCGCACCAGGTGCAGCAGCGATTCCTCGAGCCCGCACTGGCTGACGTACTGGTCCAGCGCATCCATCGCGTCGTAGATTCCGGGAGCGACTCTGGCGTAGTTGAGGCGTGCTTTCGTGTTCTTCATGACATACAAATTAAGTTCTGGTTGTCCGATCGAGAAGATCCATTTACGCTATTTGCACTGGACCACTTTCATGGCCAAACAGACCACCGCATTCGAGCTCATGCTGCCCGTGCGAGACCGGCGAGCGCCGGCGTATCGATGGCTCTACGGCGCCTTGCGCACCGAGATCCTGGAAGGCCGCCTGCGTCCCGGCGCGAGGCTTCCCGGCACGCGCGATCTCGCCGAACAATACGGACTGTCGCGCGGGACGATCGTCAGCGCGTTCGAGCAGTTGAAGTCCGAGGGGTATGTGGAAGGGAGTGTTGGGTCGGGGACGTACGTGAGCAAGGTGCTGCCCGATCATTTGCTCGAGGCCGCACGTGCGTCACGTGCCCGAGCGGCGACGCGCGTGAAACCGAAGCGCAGAATCTCCGAGTATGCGGCGCGACTCGATCCCTTCTCGGGCTTCGACAATCGCCGCGCTCGTGCTTTCCGGACGGACCTGCCCGCGCTCGATCTCTTTCCGACGACGCTGTGGACGCAAATCTCCGCGCGCCGCCTTCGTCGTCTCTCGACGCGATTCCTTCTCGGATGTGAACCGCTGGGGCACCGTCCGCTGCGCAACGCGGTCGCCGACTACCTCACGACTTCGCGCGGAGTGAAGTGCGAGCCCGAGCAGGTCGCGATCGTGTCGGGCGTACTGGAGGCGCTCGATCTCGTCGCGCGTCTGTTTCTCAATCCGAATGACCGCGTGTGCATCGAAGATCCGGGCTATCAGGGCGCGGCCATCTTGTTCGAAGGCGTCGGCGCGAAGGTGTTTGCCGTGCCTTTGGATGAGGAGGGGATGAAGCTACCGCGTGTGAAGGACGCGCGGCTCGTCTACATCACGCCCGCGCATCAGTTTCCCGTTGGAACGACGATGACGCTCGCGCGGCGGCTGGAACTGTTGGAGTGGGCGCGGAAATCCGGCGCGTTGATTTTCGAAGACGATTACGACAGCGAGTATCGCTATTCGGGCCGTCCCGTTCCCGCGCTGCAGGGACTCGACCCGAGCGGACAGGTCCTCTTCTTCGGCACATTCAGCAAGGTCCTCTTTCCCGCGCTGCGTCTCGGCTATCTCGTGCTTCCTCGAGACCTCGTGTCGTACTTCGAATCCGCGATCGCGATCACGCGCCGCCACGCGCCGCTGGTCGATCAGGCGGTGTTGTGCGACTTCATCACCGAGGGACATTTCGCGCGGCATCTCCGACGCATGCGGCAGATCTATGCGGAACGGCTGTCCGTTCTGCTCGAGAGCGCGCGCGAGCGGCTGGCGGGATTGCTGGACATTTCCGACGTCGAAGCCGGACTGCAGACCGCCGGGTGGTTGCGGGACGGGATCAACGGAGAGTCCGCCGCGAAAGCGGCGGCAGAGCGGGGGGTGGAGGTGACGCCGCTGAGTCGCTACAGCCGCGGCGCGATGTCCCGTGAAGGACTGCAGCTCGGCTTCGCCGCCGTCGATGCGGGCGAGATCCGGCGCGGGGTTCGCGAGCTAGCGATCGTGCTGGAAGGTGCGTTGAAACGGTGACCGCGTTCTATGGATGCTCGATGACGCTGTCGATCGCGAGTCGGCGGCGACCGTTTGATTCAGATGGCTCGGAAGTTGTTCGACGGTGAGGATATCGTCGAAGGTGCGCCGGGCCATCGCAAGCACCCGCTTCCGGATGTGCCTCGAATTGCGCCCGATCTGCAATACACCGACGAGTGCCAGGCGACTCGCAGCAACTTACCAGCTGGGCCTCGTCTGACGCCTGCGTGGACCTGCCGTTTCAAGCGATGCCTAGAACTCTGGGACGCCGCGCTTGCCAGCTCTCTGCGTACCCAACGGGGGTGCGGTGGCAGCATGACGCTGGTAGCGTCCCCGAAAACTGTATACCCTGCACCGGGTAGGGAACTGGCACGCAGGGGGCTCTCCTATCTGAGCGTTGTTTAAGAATCAATCGGTGACGCCGCGCCGACATTCCATACTCGCGTGGTCGTGTTGCATCTTTCGACTTATACTAAGTTTGCGGTGGTCTAGGCGTCGTGGCGACCGCAACAACGTACCGAACCGGCAAGTTTATGAGCAGGTTTAACGTTTCCGCCCACGAAGGTGCCGCCATCGCCCAGCAACTCGCGTCATTGGCTGACCGGCTCGATTCGTATGCGCGAGAGCATGGCTTGCGTCTCGTCGAGGACCACCAGCGGTACGAGTTGCTGTGGTTTCATGGCGTACTCCGCTACTTCATCGAAATCGACAAGTCGACGGCGGCCGTCCGTTCAGGAGTAGCGGTGGGCCCAAGCGACTCGGTCCGTTACCACGCGTCGACGTACCTCGGGAGTTCCCGGCTGGAGGAGCTCTTGGATCGTCAACGTGAGTTCGCTGAGCACGACTAGCTTTTCCGGTCGTTCCTGCCGATGCTCTTGCCCTGGCGAATGCTAAGGCCTGGGCGGTAGAGAAACGGGATGGAGTGTGTGCCGGCTGCTGGATTCTCTTTGAGGAATCCGATGGAGCGCAAATCCTGCAGGCGAATGTAATCCTTGCCCAAGAGTGCGCGCAGGCTTGCATCATCGTGCTCGGCTTTCTGGTTTTCGAAGCGCTTGATCATCGGCCAGAAATGTTTGAACTCGGCTTTGAGGTACGTCTCCTTCTTCTTCTTGGACATTTCCATATGTCCTTGGAGAACCGCTTGCGTGGAGAGGAGGCTCACCGCCGTGCCACCGCGATGTGTCTGGAACATCTCCCATTGCTTATGCTTTGCTGCGTTGATGAGGTCGATGACGTCGCGAGGAGTGACAACGCCATTGCTATCCTCGCAGTGTTTGTATATCCAGTCCAGCGTCGAAGACTGGCGCGATCCGGCGCGCAGCGTTCGAGGAAAGATTTTGTAGAACGCCTCCGCACGATACCGCTCATCCAGACGCAGCTTTCGCTGCTCGACCCCAAAGAAGTTCCGCAGTGTCTCGCTGCTGAAAATTCGGTTCGTAACGAGCTGCAGGATTTGCTCCTTGCTCCAGCGCAGCACCGGCGAACATCGAGACATGACGTGACTCAAGGCAACAAAGCCGATCGCGTCGTCAGTTACGGAGTCGAAGATGTCGTCGCGCAAAAAAATCTTCAGTCGAACGATGTCGCTCTTGAACGCCTGCGTCGTGCGAAGTAGCGCGCGCAGTGCCTTTCGCTCCACGGCCGATCGCCTCGGGAACGCTTCGTCAAGACGGTCGAGCATGATCCAGAGACGGACACCGCTGCGCTGCAGGAGCGCGATCAATTGATCGTGCAGGGCTGACACGAACAGTGGTATCGGTGCCGAGGCTGGGGCGCCCTCGCCTGCTTGCGCAAATTCCACGGCGACTTGCGGCGTTGCTTCAGGTGTCACGCCGGCCTCAACTCGCTTGATGCGCGGCACCTTCGATACTGCCCATGCGACAAGCGAAACGATGGAGAACTTCGTTTCTTTGACGGGGAAGTTTTGCTCCTTGGCCAGCTTCTTAAACGCGCGCAACTCGGCCTTCGCGCTCGCCATGAGATGGCTAAACCGGTCTTCTGAAACAAACTGCGACGTAATGAGTGAGATGAAATAGACACGCCAGAAGTTTTCAAAGTCAGTTTCGCTGAACTGGTCGAAGTCCCCCTGAAACTGCTGGAAGACGGGATCGCCTTTCGTTTCGACGGCTTTGATGATTACCGTGCGGCGATCGGTCAGTAGGTGGTCCGAGAGGAAGTTGGCGACGAGTTGGTACAGCGCACTCTTTCCCGATCCTTTGGTGCCACGGATGATATCCAGGTGATCCGCGATGAGGTCAGAAAACACGGACGTCTCCACACGCGACTCGTAAAGCAGGTTGTCATCCTCGGCGATCGGTGCTCCGACACGCAGCGACTGCAGCAGAGACAGACATGTAGATCCATCTAGTTCTCTCATCTCTTGCGTCGCAGATACTGCGGGACGTCTTGTTTGGTGTCAAGAGATACTGACTTAAGTGGAAATGTCTTTTTGTAGTGAGCGCCCTTTGAATGTATATGGTGCGTTTTGATCCGTACATCTGGCGCCCGGAAATCCGGTGCATTGATTTTCGAAGACGATTACGACAGCGAGTATCGCTATTCGGGCCGTCCCGTTCCCGCGCTGCAGGGACTCGATCCGAGCGGGCAGGTCCTCTTCTTCGGCACATTCAGCAAGGTCCTCTTTCCCGCGCTGCGTCTCGGCTATCTTGTGCTTCCTCGAGACCTCGTGTCGTACTTCGAATCCGCGATCGCGATCACGCGCCGCCACGCGCCGCTGGTCGATCAAGCGGTGTTGTGCGACTTCATCACCGAGGGACATTTCGCACGGCATCTCCGACGCATGCGGCAGGTGTATGCGGAACGGCTCTCGGTTCTGATCGAGAGCGCGCGCGAGCGGCTGGCGGGATTGCTGGACATCTCCGACGTCGAAGCCGGACTGCAGACCGCCGGGTGGTTGTGCGATGGGATCAAAGGAGAAGCCGCCGCGAAGGCGGCAGGAGAGCGGGGAGTGGAGGTGACGCCGCTGAGTCGCTACAGCCGCGGCGCGATGTCCCGCGAAGGACTGCAGCTCGGCTTCGCCGCCGTCGACGTGGGCGAGATCCGGCACGGGGTTCGCGAGCTGGCGATCGCTCTCAACTCGTCTAAGGATGTTCGGTCACGCTCCCGATCGTGAGTCGACCATCGTTGCCGCGGATCAGGATTGCGGTGCAACGCAGGTTTTTCATCCAGTCGATGTAGCTGAGTTCGAGCGCGGTGGCGGACATCGTGAGCATGCAGAACCCGTTGTTGCCGCGATCCGGCCGAATCGAGGGCCACTTGTGAAAGCGTGACCGCGTCTCGAGGAAACGCACCTGGACGCCGGGTGGTGTGGCCCCGCCGCTTTGTTCCGTTCCGTACGGATAGCCTCCATGGCCGACACAGCTGCCGATGAAGGGAATTGCGGGCCCGGGGCTGAACAGCGCGCAATGATGCGTGTTCCCCCAGAACCACAGATCGATGTCCGCCACAAGACTTGCGACGTCGAAGAAGAGGTCGGCCGTCGACGTCTTTCCGTAGCTGTAGGGGTGGTCGCTCGACACGACGATGTTCGTCAGACCGCTCTGGCGGCCTTCCGCCAAACGCGTCCTGAGCCACCCGAGAAGCTCGTTGTTCCGGTATCGGCCGCCGCCGTAATACTGAGTGTCGATTCCGAGAATCTGGCAGGAGTTGTTCACGAGGCTGAAATAGCCTCCTTCCTGCCGCTGGGTCGGGCCTCGCCGTTGGTCGATGTAGTCGATGAAGGGGATTCCGGCCGAATACATCTCGTGATTGCCGGCAAGGTTGAAGAGCTCGGTGTTGGCGAGAACGGAACGGAGGTCGTTGGCGAAGCGCTGCTCGAGCTCTCCGCGCTTGCCGGCGTAATACACGTCGCCGAGATGGATCGCCACCGGGGGACGGAGGCTGGCAATGTGTTTGGCGATGTATCGAGAATGGTAGAGATGAGTCCCGAAATCGCTGAACAGCGCGATGGTCGAGTCGCCGGCGATCGGATAGTGGAATTTGCTCGCGTGCGTGGCGTGTGACCGGAACGGGTAACGTTTTGGCGCGACCCCCTCCCGGACCCACGTCGGTCCGGAGTGAATCACCCAGGCAAGCCAGTCGGCCTGGGACTCGAACTGAGTGGTCTCGAAATTGACGCGGATGGTCGCCGGATCATAGCCGTCGAAACCGAAGTCCGGCGGAAGCCTTGCTGCCGTGGCGCCGAACGCGCGGGCCGCATTGATCATCGCCGCGGCCGCGGCAGGAGCCTCGAGCGCGGCCACGGTTTGATCGAGATGGATGCGGAGTTGTTCGACGGTGAGGGTCTCGTCGAAGGCGCGCCGGGCCATCGCCAGCACCGCCTCCGGATTGGCCTCGAACTGCGCCCGAAGCTGCATCGCGCCGACGAGGGTTAGCTGCCCGGGGTCGGCCGGCCCGGTGCCGGTGGATTCGGGCGCTTCCGGATAGGGCTCTTCGAGGGCGATCGGGACTGCTTCTTCGTGTGCTGCTGCGGCAGCCGCAGGGACGCTCGGCGTTGGCTGATACGCTTCGTCTAACGCGGAGTAGAGCTTTTCGGCGTCGTTCATGGGACTCCTGGTTTTCGGTGAGTGGCTCATTGTATGAGCATCGCCGGATGGACGATGGCTCGGAGCAGCTTGTTGGTTGGAGTGACTGAGGGTGGGAAATCCCGATGGTTTTCGGAATGGCGGGGTTAGCTTCGCCGAATGCGGCAACACGCAATGGCCTTGAATAGCTCCGCCAGGCGTGAGGTAAGAGGACGATTGATTTTCGCGATGCAAGGCAATGTGCCGCCTCGCGCCGGGTTACACTCGGAAGCATGAAGACCCTCGAACTGACGGACCTCAGCCGTCTTCCGGAAGAGCTGAAGAGCGGCGAAACCATCGAGCTTGTCGACAGTGGCAAGGTCGTCGCGCAGGTAGTGCCGACGCGCGAGCAGACGTTCGAGGAGCGCATCGAGGAGCTAGCAGCGCAGGGCAAGGTCACCAAAGGTACCGGCAAGTTGCCGGACTGGTTTTTCACGCGGCCGCTCCCGAAAGCAGAAGCCAGCGTTTTGGAACAGTTACTGGCGGATCGTCGAAAGAACGACTGGTGAGGTTCTGGGATACATCGGCTCTCGTACCGCTCTTGCTGGCGGAGCCGAGGAGCCGGACGATACGTCAGGTCATGATGTCGGACGTCAACGCCGTGGTGTCATTCATCACCTCCGTGGAGCTGCAGAGCGCCATCGCTCGACGCCTTAAAGCCCACGAGCTCGATACAAGGCAAACCGCGTTGGAGTTTCTGTCAGCGCTCCAGAGCGGCTGGACCGTCGCGGATGATTACGCCCGGATCATGACCACCGCTCGGCGCCTGGCATCCGTCCACTCGCTGCGTTCAGCGGATGCAATCCAACTCGCAAGTGCGATGTCGCTGCACGGAGGTAGCGAGCGGATGGAGTTTGTCACTCTGGACGAAGAACTCGCAGCCGCCGCCCGCGCCGAAGGCTTCCCCCTCCTCCCCTGATCCCCGAATTTCCGTGCTCTAATCCCCGTTGCTCACCTCCGACATGCTCGACAAGTTTCGCGAAGAATGCGGTGTCTTTGGCGTCCTCGGCAGGGGCGACGCGGCGAACCTCGTCTACTTGGGCCTGTACGCGCTCCAGCATCGCGGGCAGGAGAGTGCGGGGATCGCGGCGGTCACGGGTGACGGCAAGATCGTCTCCGAGAAAGAGATGGGCTACGTCGCCGACGTCTTCACGCAGGAGCGCCTGGCGCGGTTGCCGGGAGACATGGCCATCGGGCACGTGCGTTACTCCACCGCGGGCGGGTCCATGCTCTGCAATGCGCAGCCGATCGTCGCGTCCACGAGCAAGGGCCCGATCGCCGTGGCGCACAACGGGAACCTCACCAACGGCAACGAGCTGCGCAAGCAGCTCGAGGCCGAAGGGGCGATCTTCAACTCCACCGCGGACTCCGAAGTGATCGTGCACTTGATCGCGCGCTCCCGCGCGATCGATCTCGAAGGCGCGTTCCTCGACGCGCTGAGCCGCGTGCAGGGCGCGTACGCAATCGCGCTCATGGCGCCCGGAAAAATCTTCGCCGCGCGCGATTCCTACGGCTTCCGCCCCCTCGTCCTCGGCAAGCTCGACGATGTGTACGCCGTCTCCTCCGAGACCTGCGCATTCGATCTCATCGCCGCCGAGACCTTGCGCGAGATCGGTGCGGGCGAGGTGGTCGTCATCGAGAGCAGCGGCGTACGCGTCGTGAGAGAAGCACACGGCGAGCGCGAGGCGCGCTGCATCTTCGAGCACGTCTACTTCGCGCGCCCCGACTCGGTCGTCTTCGGCAACAGCGTCGCCGACGTCCGCCAGCGCTTCGGCGCGCAGCTCGCGCGCGAGCATCCGGTGGTCGCCGACATCGTCGTCCCCGTCCCCGACTCCGGCGTCTTCGCTGCTCTCGGCTACGCGCTGGAGTCGAAGATCCCGTTCCAGTACGGACTCGTCCGCAATCACTACGTCGGCCGCACGTTCATCGAGCCGAAGCAGTCCATCCGCAGCTTCGGCGTGAAGATCAAACTGAATCCCGTGCGCGGGCTCGTCGACGGCAAGCGGGTCGTGCTCATCGACGACTCCATCGTGCGCGGCACGACCTCGAAGAAGATCGTGCGCATGCTCAAAGACGCCGGCGCGGCCGAGGTGCACATGCGCATCTCGTCGCCACCGACGTCCTGGCCCTGCTACTACGGCATCGACACGCCCGAGCGCACGCAGCTCATCGGCTCGTCGCACAGCGCGGAGCAGATCCGCGACTTCATCGAGGCCGATTCCCTCGGATACCTCAGCGAGGACGGTCTCCTCGAGGCTGTCCGCAACGGCGACGATCCGCGCTCGCTCTATTGCACGGCGTGCTTCACCGGGAACTACCTGAAGCCGGCCAGTTAAACGCGCCGCTCGTCGCGGTCGTCCACATCGCGGCGACGCGACACCGGAACCTCGTTCGCGCGCGGCACATCGCTAACGACGTCGTTTCCGATGCGATCGTCGATCAACTCGTCGAACAACGCGCGATAGTGAAGCATCCCTTGCCGCAGGTCTTCCGTCGAGGCGCTACCCGGCGCGACGGAGATCAGCTCGTGACCGGCGCGGTAGTGCTCGATCACCGTCGGATGCGTCACCGACAGATCCGATGCGTGACGGCCGAAGTCGCCCATCGGATATCCACGCGCGCGCATGATGTCGGCGACGAGCTCGTCCGCCTCGACCACCGCGGTCGCGGGGCGCTCGATGAAACGTTGCTCGACCCTTTGCCAGTCTCGGCGGAAACGGTCGCGGTCGCCCGCGTTCAGCGGCACGATTCGATACTTTTTCACCTGCTCGGTCCGCTCCACGAGGTCGCGTTCGGCCTTCGTGCGGCTGCCGTGCTCGTGCACCGCGTGGTCGTATTCGTTCCCAAACTTGTCGCGCAGAGACTCCGTGCGAGCGTGGCGCGCACCGCGCGCGATCAAGCCGACGACGATCAGCAGCGCGACGGCGCCGAGGGCGATCCAGATCCACATCGGATCGATGGCCAGCGTGTTCATGTTGAATCCTCCTGCCATGCAGAAGCGCAAAACACGCGCCGACTACTTGACCACGAGCCCGTTTCCGACCAGCGCGCGCGTCATCTCGTTCGAGAACACCGGGCGGCCGAAGTAGTAGCCCTGCGCTTCGTCGCAATCGTGCGAACGGAGGAAAGCGAACTGTTCCGCGGTCTCCACGCCCTCGGCGATTACGCGTAGCCGCAAGCTGCGCGCCATCCCGATCACCGCGGAGACGATCGCCGCGTCGCCGTCGTTCGTCGTCACGTCGCTCACGAACGCGCGATCGATCTTCACGCCCGTGATCGGGAACCGCCGCAGGTAGTTGAGCGACGAATAGCCCATCCCGAAGTCGTCGATGGAGATGCCGACGCCGAGCTCGCGTAGCGCGCGCAGCACCTCGACCGTCACCTCCGCGTTCTGCATCGCCGTCGTCTCGGTGATCTCGAGCTCGAGCGACGACGGACTGAGGTCGACGTCCTCGAGCGCGCTCTGCACCATCTCCACGAGGTCCTGCTGTTGAAACTGACGCGCGGAGAGATTCACCGCCACGCGCACGGGACCCGCGCCGCGGTCGTGCCACTCCTTGGTCTGCCTGCATGCGGTGCGCAGCACCCACTCGCCGAGGGGTACGATGAGCCGCGACTCCTCGGCGATCGGAATGAACGCCGCCGGCTCCATCACACCGCGCTCAGGATCGTTCCAGCGCACGAGCGCCTCGACGCCGACCGTGCGGCCGGTGACGAGATTGATCTGCGCCTGATACGCGAGGATGAGCTGGTGATCGCGCACGGCCGTGCGCAGACGGCTCTCGACCGACAGGCGGTCCATCGCGCGCTGTTTCATCTCGTCCGTGCAGAGCTGGTACGTGTTCCGTCCCGCTTCCTTCGCCCGGTACATCGCGCTATCCGCATTGCGCAGCAGCGCCTCGGGATCCGCCCCGTCGGCGGGATACAGCGAGATGCCGACGCTCGCGGTCACGACGATGGGCATGCTGCCGATCGTCAGCGGCACCTGCACTGCTTCGAGAATCTTCTGCGCGACGCCGATCGCGTCTTCGGGATTCCGCAGCTCCGAAAGGATGATCGTGAACTCGTCACCGCCGATGCGCGCGACGGTGTCGTCGTCGCGGACGCACGCGCGCAGCCGCCGCGCCATCTCCAGCAGCAGCTCGTCGCCGGCGGTGTGTCCGAGGGTGTCGTTGATGGTCTTGAAGTGATCGATGTCGATGAACATCACCGCCAGCGCTTTGCTGGTCCGTTTCGCGCGCGTGAGAGCGTGGCGGAGACGATCGGTGAAGAGCTTGCGGTTCGGCAGCGCAGTCAGCACGTCGTGATAGGCGTGGAACTCGATCTGCTCCTCGGCGCGCTTTCGGTCGCTGATGTCGACGACCGTCGTGTGAATCACGCCGGTGATCGTGTCGCCGACGAGGACCACGTTCTGCAGGACCCACAGCGGCTCGGCGTCCGAGCGGCGGAGCTCGACCTCGACGCTGTTCAGCGTGCCGACGTTCTTCAGCATCGAGGCAATCTCCCCCGCTTCCGACGGAGTCGCGTGGATGCGGGAGACGTTCTGGCCGACCAGCGCGTCGCGCGTCGACCTGAGCAGCGCGGCAAAGGTCGCGTTGCAGTCGACGATCACGCCGTCCATCGACGTCACGCAGACGCCGGCGGCGTTCTGTTCGAAGAGCAGTCGATAGCGGTTCTCCGACTCGCGCAGCGCGGCCTCGGCGGCGAAGCGCGAGGTGACGTCGCGGAAGCTCCAGACGCGGATGTTTGCGACGTCTTCGACGTAGCGTCCGATCGAATAGCGCTCGAAGCGGCGGCCGTCCTTCAGCTCGAGCAGATCGAAACTCTCCGCGCGCGGCTGCGACGTCAGCGCATCGAACGCCTCCAGGAAAGCTTCCGGCTCGGTGAGCTGGCCGACGATGTACTTCAGCACGCCACGGTCGTCGCCGCGCATCATCACCGCCTGCGGGATGTGCCACATCTCCACGAAACGGTGGTTGTAAGAAACGATGTCCGCGCCGTCGCCGATGACGAGGATGCCGTCCGCGGTCGAGTCCAGCGTCGACTGCAGCAGCGTCACTGCCTGCAGAACCTCACGCTCGGCGCGCTTGCGGTCGCGCATGTCGCGGCCGATGATCACGGCGCCCGCGGACTCGCCGTCGTGCACGACGGGCGCGATCGACAGAGTGAGCTCGACCCGCTCGCCACTGCGCGTGGCGAACACGTACTCGTCGTTGCGCAGCGACCGGCGGCCGAGCTTCGCGGAGAGGTTTCGCTCGTGCGCGAGAAGGTCGTCGATGCGTTTGCCGGCCAGCTCGCTCTCTTCGTAGCCGAGGAGCTTCGCGGCGGCGCGATTGGCGAATTCGATGCGGCCTTGGCGGTCGCAGACGAACAGCGCGTCCGCCATCGTGCCGATGATCTCCGGCGCCGCGAGGCCCGGCGTCAGCGGGAAGAGGTCGTACATCCGTACGACCCGCGCGACGAGCGCGATGAATCCGAGGATCGGAAGGAAACCGAAGGCGTAGACCGGGATGCCGAATTTCGGGAGGAAATCGACGACCCCGAGATACGCGACGCCGACCGCTCCGACCAGCAGGCGGATGCGCTCGCGCTCCTGGTTCTGCGCCGCCGGCCACGCGCGGAGAAACTCCACGAGCGACGCGACGAGATAGGCGAAGAAGAACGCGAAGAACGCTCCGCCGACGACGTTGCTGTAGCGCGGATAGTGGCCCCACCAGTACGTCTCGAGGCGCGGGATCAGCAGGTCCGTGGTCACGGCGATCGCGCTGAAGAACGCGGCGATGCTCCACGCGGCCACGTGCGCGAGACGGCGGCGGCGCTCGAGCCGCAGGATCTCGATCGTGAACCAGTACAACGCCGGCGCGAGGAACGGCACGCCGAAGTACGCCATCCGTGACCAGACGAGGGCGACCTCGGGGTCGACCGCGGAGTACATCCCCGCGAACGCGGCCATCCAGATCGCGATGACGACCGTCAGCGTGAAGAACGCGGAGCTGACGCTGGTCACGCGACGCGCCAGCACGCGGGCGCCGAAGACGAGGGTGAGCACCGCCGTCAGGGCGACGGGAACGGACGACGGCGAAAAGGCGTATACGCCTGCCATGAGCACCTACGTTGTAGGGAGACCGAGAAGCGTCAGTGTAAACGATGAGGTCTGCTGCCGCGTCAGCAGTTTATCCCGCGCGTAGACGCGGGATCTTTGGTGGCGCCGCGTGGATCGCGCCTGTGGCACTCGAAGTCGCGGGATCACCAGAGATCCCGCGTCTGCGCGCGGGATAAACTCAGTGAACTCAGAACTCAGAAACGATGAAGGTCTGCTTCGGCCGCGATAAAGCCAAAGGCCGACCATTCCTTTCCGGCCACGATGCGCTCGAAGATCGCGCGCGCTTTCTGGTCCTGACCGTTGAAGAGATACCAGTTGCCGACGCCATACAACGTAGTCGCATCGCCTTCGAGCATCTCTTCGGGAACGATCTCGCCGCGATCCATGAGCAGGAGCTTGTGATACGCCTGATTCTCGATGACGTCCATGTCGGACGAAATTGCTTCGAGGACTTTCTCCGCTTCCTGCGGACGGCCGAGGCGGCGGAGCGTCATGTAGAGCCAGTGCGACGTGGAGACGACGCCGTCGGGATTCTTCGAGACGGCCATGCACTCGCGATACGCGTCGAGCGCCTTCTCGAAATCGCCGCGCAGGTAGTGCGCGAGGCCGAGGTGGTACCAGATGTTCGACTGCAACGTGCTGGTGGGAATGTTGCGCGCGTTCGGAAGACCGTCCGGCTCGATCTCGTCCGCGGTACCGCGGATGAGATTCGCGGCGCTCGTGAGGTCCGCGACCGCGCGATCGAACTGCCGCAGCGTGATCCAGCGATGCCCGCGATGGCGCAGCATGCGCGCGTCGCGCGGATATCGCTTCGCCCCGTCGGTGAAGATGTCGATCGCTTCCTGGTAGTTCCCGAGATACGCGGTGCGGCGTCCGAGCCAGACGATGGCGTCGGCGTGCTCGCGTTCCCGCTTCGCGCGCGTCTCGTTTGTCATCTCCGGTTTCGGGATGGTTGTGGTGCACGCGGTGAGGAGGACGATCGCGAGAAGTCTGCGCATGGCTCGTTTTTAGTTTATCCCGCGCGCAGACGCGGGATCTCTGGCGCCCTCTCGTGAACCACTCCTGGCACGTTTCGCGTGAGGGCACTGGAGATCCCGCGTCTACGCGTGGGATGAACTGAAGGACTGCGCCGCCCGATACGCGCTCGGGGCGAGGCCCACGGTTGCGCGGAACTGCCGCGTGAACGCGCTGTGGTCGCTGTAGCCGCAGGCGTAGGCGATCGAAGCGATGTTGTCGTCCGTTTCGCGAAGAAGCCGCGTCGCTTCGTCGAGACGGGCGCGCGCGAGCAATTGCCGCGGCGTCAGGTGAAAGACCCGTTTGCAGAGCCGCTCGAAGCGGTCGAGCGAGAGATCCACGCTGCGGGCGACGTCGTCGAGGCGAAGCGGCTCGTGATGGCGATCGCGGAGGAGCTGCACCGCCTGCGCCAGACGCGAATACTCGGGGTGTCGCTCGTCCGCGTCGTGAATGTCGCGGGAGATGCCGATCAGACCGACGATCGCACCGCCCGCGTTGCGCAACGGCGTCTTGAACGTCAAGCACCATCCGGACGCGCGGCCGCGATAGAGATGAAGCTCGAGCTTGTCGCGGATCTCGGTTCCCGTGCGCAGCACGAGCTGATCCTGGGCGAGGTAGCTGCTTCCGAGCGGCGAAGGAAAGAGATCCTCCGCCGTCCTTCCGACGATGGACTTGTGCGGAATTCCGCATCGCTCGGCCAGAGTTCGATTGACGATGCGGTAGCGTCCTTCGACGTCCTTCACGAAGAAGACGATGTCGGGAATCTGATCAAACGTGGCTTGCAGTGCGAGGGGATTCGCAAAAGCGTCCATGGCGTCATTATGCCGAATTCCGCACTGGGCGTTGCCCGAATGCGCAAGACGAAACGCCGCGGCCCGAGTATCTTTCGTGGATGCATCGCATTCGCGTCATCGACTCGCATACAGGCGGGGAACCGACGCGCGTCGTCATCGACGGCGGCCCGTCCCTCGGCGACGGTTCGCTCGCCGAGCGACGCGAGCGCTTCCGAAAGGAACACGATCGGTTTCGCTCGGCCGTCGTCAACGAGCCTCGCGGCTCGGACGTGATCGTCGGCGCGCTGCTGTGCGAGCCGACCGATCCGTCGTGTGCGGCGGGCGTGATTTTCTTCAACAACGTCGGTTCCCTGGGCATGTGCGGCCACGGCACGATCGGCCTCGTCGTCACGCTCGCGCACATGGGTCGCATTGCCGCGGGTGTCCACCTCATCGAGACTCCCGTCGGCACCGTCAGTGCGGAGTTGCACGACGATGGCCGCGTCTCGGTGACGAACGTGCCGAGCTATCGCTTCGCCGCAAACGTCCCCGTCGACATTCCGGGCCACGGCCGTGTACATGGCGACATCGCCTGGGGCGGCAACTGGTTTTTCCTCGTGCGCGAACACCTCCTCCCGATCTCGCCGGCGAATCTCGAAGCGCTGACCGACCTGACCTGGCGCATCCGTCAGGGTCTCGAGGATGCTGGTCTTCGCGGTGCAGATGGCGCGGAGATCGATCACATCGAGCTTTTCGAGCCGTCACCCGTCGCGGGACTCGACAGCCGCAACTTCGTCCTGTGCCCCGGCAAGGCCTACGATCGCTCGCCGTGCGGCACGGGGACGAGCGCCAAGCTCGCATGCCTGCACGCCGACGACAAGCTGCAGCCGGACGCCGTGTGGCGACAGGAGAGCGTGATCGGCAGCGTCTTCGAAGGCACGTACACGTCCGACCGCACGCGCGAGGGCTGGATCATTCCGCGCATCACCGGCACCGCGCACGTCACCGGGGAAGCGACGCTGCTGCTCGACGAACGCGATCCGTTTTGCTGGGGGATCCGATCCGCGTGACGGCGAAAAGAGTCGTCATCGTCGGTGGCGGCGTCGTCGGGCTCTCGACGGCGCTGTATGCCATGCGGCGCGGACACCGCGTGACGATCATCGAGCGCGCCGCGCCTCCCGGCGGCGGTTGCGCACTCGGGAGCTCCGGGATGATCGTGCCGAGTCACTTCGTTCCGCTCGCGGCGCCGGGCATGGTCGCCCTCGGATTGAAGTGGATGCTCCAACCGGAGAGCCCGTTTTACATCCGGCCGCGCGCGAGCCTCGATCTGCTTCGATGGGGTTGGCGCTTCATGCGCGCCGCAAATGCCGCGCATGTCGCGCGCGCCGCGCCGCTGTTGCGCGATCTTCATCTCGCCAGTCGCGCGTGCTACGAAGAGTGGTCGGACGAATTTCACGACGCGTTCGGCCTGGTCAGGAAAGGCCTGCTCATGCTCTGCAAGACCGAGCACGGTTTGCGCGAAGAAGCGAAGACCGCGGACGTTGCGCGCCAACTCGGCGTGCCGGCGGAAGTGCTCGACCGCAATGCGACGGAAGCGCTCGAGCCGGCGCTGCGATTCGACATCGCAGGCGCCGTCTACTACCCGCGCGATTGCCACCTGACTCCCGAGCCGCTGATTGCTGCTCTCACGCGTGCGGTGTCCGGGGTGGGTGCGGAGCTGCTGTGGGAGACGACGGTGACACGATGGCACACGAGCGGCGCGCGAGTGGAACGGGTCGAGACGAATCGCGATGAGATCGTCGGAGACGAGTTCGTGCTCGCGGCAGGAGTGTCGTCGTCCGGCGTCGCAGAACAGTTGGGCGTGCATCTGCCGATGCAGGCAGGGAAAGGCTACTCGATCACGTTGCAGGCGCCGCCGCGACTGCCATCGATCTGCGCGATCCTCACCGAGGCTCGCGTTGCGATCACGCCGATGGGGAGCGCTCTTCGCATCGGCGGCACGATGGAGATCCTCGCCGCAGACGCGAATAGCGACGCCGTCGATCCCGCGCGCGTCCGCGGGATCACGCGCAGCGTCCCCGAATACTTCCCCGACTTCAGCGCCGAGGACTTCCGCGAGGCGCCGGTTTGGTCGGGTCTCCGCCCCTGCTCCCCCGACGGCCTGCCGTACCTCGGCCGCTTCGGGCGCTACGCGAACCTCTCCGCCGCGACCGGCCATTCCATGATGGGCGTGAGTCTCGCGCCGATCACGGGCAAGCTGATGGCGGAGATACTCTCCGACGAAAAACCATCCATCGACATCGGATTGATGAATCCCGATCGATATCCATC
>DASYGV010000097.1:0-15835 GCA_035999335.1 Thermoanaerobaculia bacterium
TGTTGCTCGTGATGACGCCGCCGAGCGACGACCATCCGGACCAGGGACCGGCGCTCGGAGCGGTCTGCCACAGGTGCCACACGGCGCCGTCGGTGCCGCGCGCGAAGACCTCCAGCCGGCCATTCCAATTGAGAGCAGTCACCGGATCGCTGGTGATGACGCCGCCGAGGGAATACCACGCCGACCAGGGGCCGGCGCTCGGAGCAGTCTGCCATTTGTGCCACAGCGCGTTGTCCGTGCCGCGCGCAAAGATCTCCAGCCGGCCGTCGGCGTTCCGCGCTGCCGCGATGTTGCTCGTGATCACGCCACCGAGGGACGACCATCCGGACCAGGGGCCAGCGCTCGGAGCGGTCTGCCACAGGTGCCACACGGCGTTGTCGGTGCCCCGCGCGAAGACCTCCAGCCGGCCATCGCCGTTTGATACGGCGACCGGGTCGCTGGTGATGACGCCGCCCAGGGAATACCACGCCGACCAGGGGCCGGCGCTCGGAGCAGTCTGCCATTTGTGCCAGAGCGCGTTGTCCGTGCCGCGCGCGAAGATCTCCAGCCGGCCGTCCGCATTCCGTCCCACCGCCACGCGGCTCGTGATGACGCCGCTGAGCGACTGCCAGCCACTCGTAGCTTTGGCGCCGTACAGCGCTCGGATCCCTGCAATATCGTCCGCTTCGAGGTTGCGGTGCGCGCCGTTGTAGTACGGAGCCATCAGCGCACCCGGCACAGTCGAGTGCGCGAGGCCGAGCGCGTGGCCAAATTCGTGAGCGGCCACCGTGACGAGGTCCACGCCGGACGGCGGAAGATTCACCGACCAGGTCTCCGCCTCGTCAAAGTGCGTGTCACCCGCGAACGAACCGCCACCCGGCGGGGGATAGTAGGCATGAGCGAGCACGCCGCTCGGTCCGTCGAACGAGTTCCCGTCACCGTGATTCCCCGGGGCGAAGCGGACGACGATGTCCGGACTCGCGGCCAGCGCCACTTCGGTGAACGTCAACGGCGTCACCGCTGCCCAGAGATTGAATGCCTGTGTAAGCGCCGCGCGAATCTGAGGCTGCGACAGATCGGGCGAGAACTCGCTGTACGCATATTTGAGATTCGTGGTGGTCCACTTGCTGCCCTGCAGCGTGAACGCGTCAGACTCCACGTCGGGGAATCCGCAGCGCGGTCTTCGCATGAGGGCGAGCGTGGCTTCGTCGAGATCGCCTGTCACGGGGAGTCGATTGAATTCCTGAAAGCGGCGCAGTGCCTCCGCCGTGTTCGCGTCGAACGTTCCGAGCCGCGGCGGCGCCTCGGCCGCTGCGTCGCTTCGTACGCCGAAGCTGGAGAGCACTTCGCTTTTCATATAGCCGAAGGTCTCGAGGTAGCGCTGCAGGCGCTTGACCTGCTCTCCCTTGTCTCCTTCCGCGAGCTCGGCCGTCGGCACGAATGGCTTCTCGGCCGTCTGGACCTCGAGCTCTTCCAACGTCACTGTGGTTCGCTTCTCTGTTGTAGTGGCCATGTCATTCCTCGCTTCGTACGAATGTCAGCCGCCACACTCCGGGCAGCGTGATGACTCCGGACTGTTCGGCACGGGCGGCGCTCGCCATCGCGCCGGAAGGCATGTCTCCCCCGTCGGTTGCCGCGCTGCCCTGAGAGGTGGTCATCGCGCCGCCGGGCATCGAGTCGCTGCCGGTCATGGGTGCGGCACCCGCGGCGTTCATCTCGCCGCGCGGCATCTCGCCGGTCACGGGTGCGGCGTTTTCGCGGGCGTCGCTGCCGGCCTCTCCGCGGGCGTCGATCATCCCTCGCGTCGGCATCCCGACAGCGTCGCTGGATGTGGCATCGTCATGATTTGGGGGTTGGGATCGCGTAGTCATCCGGTGAGCCTCCTTGTCGTTGTTGGTATTTCCGGTCGATGAAGACCTAGACGGACGCGGTTCCGGAGTTCCGTGCGGAGGGAAGAAATTTATCGAGTGTTATTCGCCACGTCGGCTATCGCGCCGCGGCGCTAAGGAGCCTAGTGTGACGAAGAGTTTTGCGAGGCGATTGCGGCAAGGAAGGTGGACGCGGAGCGCACGTGCTCGGGCTACCGTATCCCGTGGTACCCGCGTTCGACGCGACGCGGGTCGGTCGGCTCATCGTTGCTCGTGAGCACCGTTTCACCCAGGAGTCCGCGGACCGATTTGATAGCCCGCGGCGTTCAGCACCGTGGCCGCATTAGATGTCAGGCTACAGCTAACGCGAACGGAACGTGGCGTTCCGTTAAACCGCCAGCATTGGTTGCAGCGTTCTCCCGAGCACCTGCGCGATCGCGTCCACCTGGCGCACCACTTCCTCGAACGCCTCCGGCAACAGCGCCTGCGGTCCGTCGGACAGCGCTTCCTCCGGCTTGTGGTGCACTTCGATGATCACGCCGTCCGCGCCTGCGGCGATCGCCGCGCGCGACATCGGCAGGACCTTGTTGCGCTTCCCGGTGCCGTGGCTCGGATCGACGAGGATCGGCAGGTGGCTGATGCGCTTGATCGCGGGGACGACCGACAGATCGAGCGTGTTGCGCGTGTGGTCGGCGAACGTCCGCACGCCCCGCTCGCAGAAAACGACGTTGTAGTTCCCCTCGGACATCAGATATTCGGCCGACAGCAAGAGCTCCTCGAGCGTCGCGGCCATGCCGCGCTTCAGCAGCACCGGTTTTCGTGCGCGGCCGGCGCTCTTCAGCAACGAGAAGTTCTGCATGTTGCGCGCGCCGATCTGGATGCAGTCGGCGTACTGCTCGACGAGCTGCAGCGACTCGTGATCGACGGCCTCGGTGACGATCGGCAGGTCGAACTCCTCGCGCACGCGCGCCAGGATCTCCAGCGCCTGCTCGCCCAGCCCCTGAAACGAGTACGGCGACGTGCGCGGCTTGTACGCGCCGCCGCGGAAGAGCTGGCCTCCGGCGCGCTTGACGTGCTCCGCGATCGCGCGGGTCTGGTCGAGCGACTCGACCGCGCACGGACCGCCGATGACGATGACGCCCCGGCCACCGACGTCCACGCCTCCGATGTTGATCACCGAATCGTCCGGCTTGGCCTCGCGGCTCACCAGTTTGTAGGCATGCGAGACGGGAATGACTTCCTTGACGCCAGGGAAGTTCTCGAGGACCTGCGGGTTGGCTTTGCCGCTGTGGCCGGTGATGCCGATGGCGGTGCGGGTCGCACCGGGAATCGGATGAGCCCGGAAGCCCATCCGCTCGATGTGGCGGACGACGGCTTCGATTTGCTCCGGCCGCGCAGCGGCCTCCATGACGACGAGCATTGGGTGCTTTCTCCTGGACGGTCGCGCGAGGAATCTGTTCAGCGGCGCGCCGCGTTTCGCGACTCGTCAGTATAATCGACCGTCGTACGCTGCAGATTCCGGAGACTCCGATGAAAAAGGTCTTGTCGCTTCTCGCCCTGATGGCCCTTGTGGCCGTCCCCTCGTTCGCGAAGTACATCGTCGTTCTCAAGGACGGCACCCGCTATGCCGCGAAGGCGAAGTGGACGATCGTGAACGGAAAGGCCATCGTGCAGCTCGAGACCGGCGGGTCGCTGCAACTCGATCCGGCGTTGATCGACGTCGCCCGCTCCGAGCAGCTCACGAAGATCGGCATGGAGAGCGCGACGGTGATGGACATGAACACGAGCGCCCCTTCGGCGCAACAGCCGTCGCAGCCGTCCCTGGGGGATCAGATCAAGCTGCGTACGCCTCCGAAACAGGCGCAGCCTCAGACCACGGCACCCGCCGCTCCGACCTCTTCGGCACCCGCGCCGATCACCGGCGCCGGCAAGATCTCGGACCAGGTGCTCGAAAAGTTCGACCGAGCCTTCGAGAACATCGGCATCTTCGAAAAGCGAATCACCTCCACGAGCGCCACCAGCCTCCGCGCGGACATGACCGTCGACACCGAGGACCGCGTGTTCAACGCGATCTCCGCGACGTCGTACCTGATGGTGCGCAACGCCGGCGTCGGCAACACGCGCATCGAGATGGTCGAGCTGTTCATGAAGACCACGACCGGCGGCGCCGCGGGACGCTTTCAGATGAGCCGCGCCGACGCGGAAGCGCTCAACAATCAGACGATCTCGCAGCAGGAGTACTTCGTCCGGAAGGTCATTTACTAGGCCTTTGGCGGTTCTCTCCCAGTTTATCCCGCGCGTAGACGCGGGATCTCCTCGTGCAGCGGCGATGGTCATCGCATGCGCGTTGCCGGTGCACGAAGAGGGATAAGCCGAGGAACAATGCGAGTTGCTACTCCTTCGGAAGGTGTCGCTGTGACTACCGTCGACGACCAGACATTTGAGGCCGACCCCGAAACCGAGCGAATGCTCCTCGAATCGATCGCGCAATGTGAGCGCGGACAGACCATTCCTCTCGAAAGAGTGTTGGACGAACTGCGGCGTC
This sequence comes from Thermoanaerobaculia bacterium, assembly GCA_035999335.1. Classification (GTDB taxonomy): domain Bacteria; phylum Acidobacteriota; class Thermoanaerobaculia; order Gp7-AA8; family Gp7-AA8; genus QHVT01. The sequence goes on from DASYGV010000097.1 coordinate 4,393, forward strand.
GCGGGTGAGTGCGTCCCCGGATGCGGTCCCATTACTTCGCAGTGCGCGCAGCCAGTGCACGAAGAGATCCCGCGTCTGCGCGCGGGATAAACTGGGAGAGCACGACCACCTCCACATCCCGCCCGAACGCCATCGCGTAGCGGAAGGTGTGTTCTTCCGGCGTCGTGACCTCGGTCTCGCCTGGCGCGAAGACGATCGCGCGCGGGTTCAGCTCCAGCAGTCCGAGCTCGTTGCGATGGTTCGCGAAGCGCACGTGGACGAGACGGCTGAATCCACGCGGACGATCGATCGACACGCGCACGCGTCCCTTCGTGAAGCCGAAGTCGAACGCCTTGGCTCTCGCCCGCTCGCTGCCCGCGATGGAGATGCCGCCCTGCGTACGAATGGTGGGCATGAGGCCGACGAGCTCGAAGGTCTGTTTCGGCGCGAGTGTCGTCGTTGATGAGGCAGCCGGTTCGCGCTTCGCGATGTCGAGAAAGTTCCAGCGCCCGATCGGCGGCGCGCCGACGATCATCGGCCGCTCCCACGCTCCTGCGACGTCGTAGAGAAGGATCAGCGGATCCCATCTGCGATAGATCTTCCACTGCGCGTCGGAGACGATCCAGTTCTCCCTCTCCGGCGCGAGGTCGAGCGCGACGAGCAACGCGCCGGCGCCTTTCGGCGCGCGCACCGCAACGACGATCCGGTTGCGCCCCGTCTGCATCACCTCGGAGAGATCGAAGTAATCGAGCGCGCGATCCTCCCCCACTTGCCGCCCCGCGATCTCGCGGCCGTTCACGTACAACGTGTACTCCGGATCGCCGAGAACTTTGAGGCGCGCGTACACGCGATTCGGCGGGAGCGTGATCTCGCGCGCGGCGAAAAACGCCACCGGCTCGTTCGCGCTCATTCGGTGCGGCGCCCAGATGAATTTCGCGGGCGCGGTGCGATCGTGGAACTTCTGCGAGTAGACGCCGACGAGGTGCGAGAACGCGGCGGTAAAGACGAAGACGAACGCCAGGACGACGCCCAAGCGCTTCACCAGGTCGCGGTCCACTGCACTGATAGAATCGCCGGCCGTCATGCGGAGCGTGATTGTAATTCCCGCGCGGTGGGCGTCGACGCGCTTCCCGGGCAAGCCGCTCGCGCCGATCGCCGGCGTGTCCCTCATCCAGCGCGTCTACGAGCGCGCCGTGCAATCGAAGCGGGCAAACGCGACCTATGTCGCGACGGACGACGAGCGCATCCTCGGACACGTCGCCGAGTTCGGCGGCAAGGTCGTGCGCCCCGAGGGGGATTTCGCGACTGGGACGGATCGCATCGCGGCGGCGCTGCCGATCATCGAGCTGCTGGAAAAGGAGCCGTTCGACGTGATCGTCAACGTGCAGGGCGACGAGCCGATGATCGACATTTCCCTGGTCGACGCGCTCATCGAGCGCCTCGAGACGACCCCGAGCGGGATAGCTACACTGGCCTGTCCGCTCGAAACCGACGAAGAATTTCACGCAAAAGACGTGGTGAAGGTCGTGCGCGACTCGATCGGCAACGCCCTCTACTTCTCGCGCGCGGCGATCGGCTCGCGCGAGACGGCGATGCGGCACATCGGCGTCTACGCCTACCGCCGCGCGGCTCTCGAGCGCTTCGTGGCCCTCGAGCCGTCGCCCCTGGAACGGGCGGAATCACTCGAACAGTTGCGGGCGCTCCAGCACGGCTTTAGAATTGCGGTGTTGCAAACCAGCAAGCCACACCTCGGCGTCGATCGACCCGAGGACGTGGCGCGCGTCGAGGGTGAACTTGCGAAACTGCACGCGTGATCTCGGAGAATGTGAGTGAGCCGGAAGGCTCAACTGCACAACCATCTCCCCACGCACCCCCTCTCTCTCCCCAAAACAGCAGGCAGAAGCACGGCATCTCAGGAGGCGCCATGAGCACGAAGTACATCTTCATCACCGGTGGTGTGGTTTCCGGCCTCGGCAAAGGGATCGCCGCGGCATCCATCGGAGCGCTGCTCGAGGCGCGCGGATTCAAGGTCACCCTGCAGAAGTTCGATCCCTACATCAACGTCGACCCCGGCACGATGTCGCCGTTCCAGCACGGCGAGGTCTTCGTCACCGACGACGGAGCTGAAGCGGACCTCGACCTCGGCCACTACGAGCGCTTCACGTCGATGCGCGCGTCGCGGAAAAACAACTACACGACCGGCCGCGTCTACCTGAAAGTCATCGAGAAAGAGCGCCGCGGCGACTACCTCGGCAAGACCGTGCAGGTCATCCCGCACATCACCGACGAGATCAAGAAGTGCATCAAGGAAGTCTCCGAAGGCACCGACGTCGACGTCGTGATCATCGAGATCGGCGGCACGGTCGGCGACATCGAGTCGCTCCCCTTCCTCGAAGCCATCCGCCAGTTCCGCCAGGAAGCGGGCCGCGGCAACGCGCTCAACGTGCACGTCACGCTCGTGCCGTACATCAAGGCCTCCGAGGAGCTGAAGACGAAGCCGACGCAGCACTCGGTGCAGAAGCTGCGCGAGATCGGCATCCAGCCGGACATTCTCCTCTGCCGCTCGGAGCGGACGATCCCCGAGGAGATGAAGAAGAAGATCGGGCTCTTCTGCAATGTCGAGGAAGAGTCGGTCATCCCGGCGTACGACGTCGACTACATCTATCAGGTGCCGCTCGCGTTCGCGCGCGAGGGCCTCGACGAGATCCTCCTCGACAAGCTCCATCTGCCGCATGAGGAGATCGGCTCGCTGACGAAGTGGGAAGAGATCGTGCGCAAGATGCGGCACCCCGAGGACGAGGTGCGGATCGGGTTCGTCGGCAAGTACGTCGACTTCGGCGATTCGTACAAGTCGCTCAACGAGGCGCTGGTGCACGGCGGCATCGCGAACAACGTGAAGGTGCGCATCGTCTACATCGACTCGGAATCGCTGGAGGAAGAGGGCTACCACGGCGAGCTCGCGAGCGTCGACGGCATCCTCGTCGGACCGGGCTTCGGCTCGCGCGGCGTGGAAGGCAAGCTGCGCGCGATCCGCTTCGCGCGCGAGAAGCGCATCCCCTTCTTCGGCATCTGCCTCGGCATGCAATGCGCGACGATCGAGTTCGCGCGCAACATGGTGGGGATGGTCGGCGCGAACTCGACGGAGTTCGATGACGAGGCGCCGTACAAGGTGATCTACAAGCTGCGCGACCTCATCGGCGTCGACGCCCTCGGCGGCACGATGCGCCTCGGCAAGTACCCGTGCAATCTGAAGGAAGGCTCACTCGCGCGCGAGGCGTACGGAGTGGGTTTCGTGGAAGAACGCCACCGCCATCGCTACGAGGTGAATCCCGAGTACATCCCGCAGCTCGAGGAGCGCGGCTTCCACGTGACCGGCATCTCGCCGGACGGGAAGTTCGTGGAGATCATCGAGCTCGAAGGGCATCCGTGGTTCTTGGGCTGCCAGTTCCACCCGGAGTACAAGTCGCGGCCGTCCGCTCCTCACCCGCTGTTCCGCGCGTTCATCGCGGCCGCGCGGGGACATAAAGCGTCGAGCAAGACGACCGTGCAGTTGGCGCAGCCGGCGGAGGAGTTGACGGCGTAAACAACGAACGTAGGGCGGGCTTCAGCCCACCTCGAATTCATTGTGCAGGTACTTCGCGATTAGGTCGTCGCGTTTGATGCTCTGCCAGGCCTCGCGCGCCGCCCCTACATGAGCAGTTCGCGCACCCGCGTCGGCCACTACTTCCGCCAATCGAAGATGGGCGAGCCCGATGGAGTAACGATTACCGATCCGCTCATAAAGACGGAGCGCTGCGCGATAGTGGAATTCGGCTTCGTCCCGAGTTCCCAGAGCCTTGGCAAGCATGCCTATGCACAGGCTGCAATTTGCCTCGCCGAGCAAGTCACCTACTTGGCGATAGAGCGGCAGCGCCTCCTCGTAACATGCTCGCGCCGTCTTGTGATCCGAACGCACCCGCGCAAGGTCGCCGAGGCTCCAGATGACATTGGCCTCGCCTTGCATGTCGCTCACCTGGCGATAGAGCGGCAGCGACTCCTCGTAGCGCACTCGCGCCGTCTCGTTGTCCGAACACTTCAACGCAACGTCACCGAGCCTTTGAATGCAATTCGCCGTGGCATGCACGTCTGCTTCCTCCTGAAGCAGCCGCAGCGCTTGCTCGAAGAGTCTCCGCGCCTCGTCGTAGTCCGAGCGCAACAGCGCAATGTCGCCGAGACCTCGGATGCAATACGCCTCGGACACCACTTCTTCAACCTGTCGAAACAGCATTAGCGCCTGCTGGTAACGCGCCCGCGCCTCGTCGTGGTTCCAGCGGTCCAAAGCGATGTTACCGAGGGTTAGGAATACGGAAGCCTGCAGCACAGGATGCGAACGGTTGGCGTCGACCCCGCTTGACACGATCCGCTCGATCGGTCTAGTCGAGCCAAGGCCCGTGAAGCGCATCAGCCTTTCCCATCCGCCAAGAGTGATCACGAGATCGTAGGCGCTCACCGAACGGCTCCTCTCGAGCATGGCCTCGACGTTCGCCACCTCCGGCGCCAGCCGGGCCACCGCATCCACTCCTCCCGCTGCACCGACTTTCTGCCCCTGGCGAGCTGCCAACGCCAAGTAATAGGCCACCACCCTCTGCCCATCATCGGGATCCGGCGCACATTCGGCGACCACATACTCCCGCAGCGGCGCGCGCATACGCATTCGCTGTCCTTCTTCGAACACCAACGCGCGCCGTCTCAGCTCGTCGGCAGAATCGTCCGGACCGGCGAAAATGCCTTCCAGGTCACGATGCGCGACGCCGTCCGGCAGCGTCGCCAGCACGGACAGCAAGCGCCGCGCCGCGGCGCTCAGCACGCCTATCGACAACTCATACGATACCCGGAGGTTCGTCAAGCGCGTATCACCTTCGCGGAGCATGGCCGTCCGCTTCTTCTCCCACCGCGACCACACCGGCTCCAGCGCGTTGAACATCTCGGCGAAGTGCGCCATCAGAGTGATGGCCAGCGGCACGCCGTCGAGAACGGCGAGTAGTCGCGGCAAATGAGGATCGTCCGCGAAATGCGGCTTTCCGGACGCTGCCACGAACGCCTCGATCGCCGGGCCCTCGGGAAGTGCGTCAGGTTCCGTTGTGGCGCGCCACGGAACGCCCGGCGGGCGCCGGTGGCCGCGGATTGTAATAGCCAGTGCCAGCGAGTTGATCGTCGCGAGCACCGACAGGAGTTCCTCCACCTGCGCGCCGTCGGCGTCGAGCGGCGTTTCGCCGTTGTCGAGCACCAGAGCGGCGGGCCTCGCGGTGAGCACGGCGAGGACGTCCGGCTCGACGTTTGGCGTGACCGCCAGCCCGAGGGTGCGTGCGATCGCCGCCGCGAGTTCCGTGCGCGTGTTCACGCCGTCGCAGCGGACGAACCACCGTCGCTCGCGAAACCGCTCCGCCACCCGCGCGTCGTGCAGCGCCGTGAGCGCAATGGTCGTCTTTCCCATCCCCGGGCCGCCGAGGATCGGCAGAGGTTGCGGACGATCGGCGAGCAGCGCCGTTACCACTTCTTCTACCTCGCGCTCGCGGCCAAAGCAGTAGCCGGGATTGGGCAACGCGAACGACGCCTTCCGAGGCGCGAGGTCGCGGAGGAACGGCGCCAGATCCTTGAAGTCGTCGCCGTAGGGCACGTAGAACAGTCGACCCTCCGGCGGCTTCTGCTCCTTTGTGAGGCACAGGCGGTAGTTGCGATAGATCGTTTTGCCGAACGCCGCGCCAATCCATTTGAGCAGTGCGCCGAAGTTCGGGTCCGACAATCCCTCGCCGCAGCCGATGAACAGGAGCGACTTGTGCGCGGCGAGCGCCTGCTGGATCGCCTGCGCGCCTCGGCTCTTCAGGATGGTTGAGTACGACTTCACTCCGAGGACGACCGACTCTGGATGATCGAAGCAGCCGTGCAGATGAAGCACGACGTTGTCACGGTCTCCGCGATGGATCTCCTGCGCAGCCGGCACATCCGTCCATGGCACGTGCTCCGTGCCGCGTCCGCGCGTGAGCAGGTCATCGTAGTTCGTCGTCGCGATCGGTGCGCCGAGAGCATGGACGGCGTCGATGATCGAGCCGTCTTTCAGTTCCAGGTTGCCCACGCTCTCGCGCAGCCACCGCCGGAACTCCCCGCCGTCCGGCGCACCGAGCGCCTCGGAAACCTTCTGCGCGACAGCGAGGAGGTCCTTGACGCTGTTCTTCTTCAACCGGCCGCGAAGCGTTTTCGCGACGGCTTCCGTCAGCTGGCCCGTCCCGACCGCGTGCTCGATGCCGTCGCGGATCAACCCATCCCACTTTGCACATTCCGCCCCGCCGGTCGCCTGAATCGACACACCGGTCCCGACGACGACCAGCACCTCGCCCCGCGCGAGCTCCTCGCGCAGGTCTTCCACCAGACCCATGCAAGGGATTATGCATTGCTTCAGTCGATGTACTCGATGCGCGCGGTGTGGCCGGAGGAGTGTGCGAGGCGGCGATCGCGGGTGATGAGGGGGAGGTTCAGCGACTCGGCGAGCGCGACGTATGCAGCATCATAGGCAGTGACGTTGTCCCGCAACTCCCAGATCCGAAAGACGAGCCGATCATGCGAATGGCGGCGGATGGTCAAGTCGGCGAAGTCCTGAAGTGCGGCGAACGCGCGCGGCGCGGCGAGGCGATTCCCGAACACAGCGTGGCGGAGACTGTGAACGATCTCGATGTCAAGGAGATGGGGCGCATGCAATTCGTGATCGCGGACGATCTCCTCGATGCGCGGGAACCGCGCGGCGTCCAGAAGCAGCTCGATCAGCGCCGAGGCGTCGATGACGACCATCTGTCGGTAAGCTCGCGGTCCCGTTCTTCACGGCCTTCACGAATGAGCTCCGCCGCCGTGATCTTAAGATCGACCGGAGGGCGGCTGCGGATGCGCTCAAGCAAGTCGGCCGCCACGCCCGTTTGTTCTGTACTCTCGAGCTCACGGACGACGTAATCCGACAGTGACAAACCTTCCTCTTCGGCACGAGCAACCAGTGCGTCGTGCAGTTCGTCAGGAATCTCTACGGTCTTCGCCATAGTAAGACAATGCAACCTGACACCGTCCCTGTCAATTGCCGACGGCACAAGGCCGCGCGACACGTGCGGCTCTGACGCGCAGATCCGCACGTGAAAATTCTTCTCGTGCACGCGGTCGTGTATCACGTGCGGCTCTGACGCTCAGAGCCGCACGCCGTCACGGACCACCTCCAGCTCTGACGGCTAGAGCCACAGGCCATGATTCTCCTCGTGCACGTCATCGTGCATCACGTGTGGCTCTGACGCTCAGAGCTACGCACGAAGATCCTTCTCATGCACATGCTCGCGAACCACGTGCAGCTCTGACGCTTTAGCGCCGCGCCCGAAATTTTTCACGTACGGCTCTGGCCTTCAGAGCTGCACGTGAAAACAAGTCGCCTGCGTGCGATCGAACGGCACGTTCAGAGGCGTATTCTTGCGGTCATGGACGAAGAGACTCGGCTCGTTCCGAAGGACGACGGTCCAGCGCCGGTGACGGTCGAAGAATTGTCCACGAAGATCGTGGCCGCGCTCGACCTGCTCGCGTCGATCATCCCGGATCTTCGGACGCCTCATCCCGCGACTTCGAAACGCGTGCGCGGAGCGCGAACGGTCTCACGCGAGGCCGTGAGCTCGATCATCGCCATGGTGGAAGCCTTCCCGAACCTGCAACGCCTCGACACATTCGATGCCGACCGCGCTCACGACGTCCTCGACTCGACGGACGGTTATCGCCTCGTCGCCGAGCGTCTCGACATGCTCCAAGCCCGCGTCAAATACACGGCCGAAGCGCGGTGGGCCGAGGTCGTCGCACAGGCTATGCAGACCTACTACATCGCATGCAGTCTTGCGAAGGATGCATCGCAAGGCGAGCTCGCGGCACACGTCGCAACGATCCGCAGCCACCTCGGACGGAGAAACGGAGCGACGGGAAAACGAAAGAAGGAGCCCCCGCCACAGGTCTAGAATGACCGGATCATGACAACCGAGCTGGAACGTTTCATCGAGATCTGGGAACGCGAAGCAGCGAAGACGGAGAAGCTCCTCGAGGCGCTGCCGCGCGACGGCTACGATTTCCGTCCCGACCCCGAGGGCCGCTCCCTCGGCGAACTGGCGTGGCACCTCGTCGAAGCGGAGGCTTACGGCGCGCTCGGCATCGAACGCGGAGAGTTTTCCCGCGACGCGAGACCGGACGGGATTACCCGGCCGCGCACGATCGAAGAGCTCGCACCCGGCTTTGCACGCATCCATGCCGATGCGGTGGCCAGCGTGCGGAAGCTCAAACCGGAGGATCTCGATCGGCCAATCGTATTCTTCAACGGCCAGGCCATGCCCGTTCGCGACATCCTCATGGACTTCATCCTCCTCCACAACGTTCACCACCGCGGACAGCTGTCGCTGATGTGCCGGGAGGCAGGCGGTCAACCAACGTCGCTGTTCGGACCGACGCGCGAGACGATGCCACTGCGGAAAAAAGCGTAACGCGCGCCTGGAGAAGAAAGGACACACGCATGATGAAGTTCCGTCCACTCGTCTGGATTGCCGCACTGATCGCCGTCGCCATCCTGGGTTGTCGCAAGGAAGCCGCCGCCCCCGAACCAACAACGGAGGCCGTCCCGAAGGCCCGCGCGCAAGTGAACGTCGGGACGAATGCCTGGCAGGTTCCGCCCGACGTCACTCCCACTCCGCCGCCGCCCGTACCGCAGAGCGCCTACACCGATCTCGGCTGGCAAACCTTTGTCGCTCTGAGCTGGCCCGCTCTCTCGCCCTCGTCGGGAGGACAGAACGGACAGCCGGACACGAGCTCGACGATCGGCGCGACGGCGAGCAACGGTGCGTTCGTGCCGACGGTCTGGGCCACGTTCCGCGATCTCGACACGGTCATGCTCGACAACGGCACCGATCCCGGCGCGAGCTACACGCAAGCGGTCACCATCCCCAGCAACTGCGCGCCGATCGGCAGCAACCCCGTCGCACCCGGCTTCACACCGATGTTCGTCAACGCGTCGACGTTCCCGAACGCGACGATCGTGAAGGACTACATCAACCAGGCGACGAACAATCCGCTCGTGGATCAGAAGGGCTGGTACACGTTCACCAACATCCGCATCAACGAATCCGAATACAACTTCATCCGCCAGAACCAGTACTACCTCGGCGCGAATCAGGTCAACGCATACAAGACCAACGGCCAGCTCGCCGCGTTTCCGAAGACCGGAACGGAGAGCGGCTATCCGACGCTCCCTCCGTACGCGCAGTACGGTGCGCTGGAGGTCAAGGCCGCGTGGCGCGTGCTCGACCCGAGCACCGACCAGGCCGTCATCCCGCGCTACTACACGCAATGGGGCTACTTCATGCAGCCCGACGGCGTGACCTGCCAGGGACCGGCGCTCTTCGGCCTGATCGGACTGCACATCCTCCGTCTCACGACTTCGATGGGAGGCACGTGGTTCTGGGCGAGCTTCGAGCAGATCGACAATACGTCGCCTCCCTCCGGGACTCCGGCGACGCTCGCTGCCGCGAACACTCCCAACGGCAGTTGCACGAGCGCGTACAACAACGGACCGACGCAGGCCACGGGCAACATTCCGTGGAACAACACGAACACGGCGGACGACATCTGTCAGGTGACCAACATCCCTTCGAACGTGCAGCAGGCGAATACGACGTGGCAGCAGAACCTCAGCGGCACGGTCTGGCAGTACTACCAGATGGTCAACACGATGAATCCGTGTCCGTCGGACGGTACGGACTGCGCCACTTTCCCTCCGATCAACGACACCTCCAATCAGATCAACCTCACGGCGTTCGCCAACACGGGCATCGAGAGCTATTTCCAGAGCAGCACGTGCATGGACTGCCACGGCTCCGCCGCGGGCAACGGCGCTCCGTCGCAAATGACGGGCACGAACCAGATCTTTACGTTCGTGCTCCTCAATGCATACATGCCGCAGACCGCGTCGACGACCGCCACGCGCGATGCGCTCCGCGCGCACTTCCGCAACCCGCCGAAGAGCATCCCGGTCGCGGCTAACAAGAAATGATCCTGCAGTTCGGGGGAGCCGAAAGGCTCCCCCGTTGATCTAAGATTGCAGCCATCATGACAGTCGAGCCCGCCGCCCTTCCCGAGGAGGCGCCCCCGGCCCCGCCGCCCGAGCCGCTCCGCCCCGTCTCCCTGTCCGAGCGTGTCGAGACGATCGACATCCTGCGCGGCCTCGCGCTGTTCGGCATTCTCGCCGCGAACATCCGCGGCTTCGCCGGACCGCCGATCACGTACATCATGCCCCACCTGTACTGGACCGCGCTGCACGACCGGATCGCGCAGGCTTTCGTCGACACGTTCATCCAGGGGAAGTTCATCACCATCTTCGCCTTCCTCTTCGGGGTTGGCTTCGCCGTGCAGTTCGATCGCGCGAGCGCTCGCAGCGGAAAGTTCGGCTGGACGTACTCGCGGCGCTTGTTCATCCTGCTGCTCTTCGGACTCGTGCACGGACTGCTGATCTGGTTCGGCGACATCCTGCTGATGTACGCGCTCGACGGCTTCCTGCTGCTGCTGTTCCGGAAGCGCCGCGATAAGACGCTGGTGGTCTGGGCGGCGATCCTCCTCTCGATCATCCCGCTGATCATGACCGCGGCCTTCGTCGCCTCGCAGGTCGGAGTGAAGATGCCGGACATGAAGCCACCCGCCGCGGAGATCGCGAAAGCGGCCGCCACCTACGCGAACGGGACCTGGATCGAGATCCAGAGGCACCGCATGATGGATGCCGTCAAGTACAACTGGGGCTACTTTCTGGTCGTCGCGCCTCAGATCCTGGGAGTGTTCCTGCTCGGCGTTTTCGCCTGGCGCAAGCGCTTCTTCCATCCCTCCCCCGCGTGCCTCCCCCGCTACCGCAACGCGATGCTGTGGGGCCTCGGAGCGGGCGTCGCCGGCAACGTGGGCATGACTCTCGTGCACGCCGTCAATCCGTCGCCCATGCCGACGACATGGCTGAAGTACTCGATGGCGCTGGTGCACGCGATCTGCGTGCCGGCGCTGAGCCTCGGCTTCATCTGCCTGGTCATCCTCATCTGCCAGGATGCATGGTGGCGCGCGCGCCTGCACCGCTTCGGCGCCGTCGGCCGCACCGCGCTGACGAATTACCTGCTGCAGTCGGTCATCGGCACGCTGATCTTCTACAACTACGGCCTCGGCCTCTTCGGCGCCGGCCCGGCCCTGCTGCTTCTGCCCACCGTCCTCATCTTCGCCGCGCAGATGTACGCCAGCTCGTGGTGGCTGGCGCGCTACCGCTTCGGTCCGGTGGAGTGGCTATGGCGGCGGTTGACGTACAAAGGACCGCTGCCGATGCGGCGGGAGAAGATGGTGGAGGCCGCGGAGCAGATCCCGGCGTAGCATCGGAGCGCCGGCTTCCAGCCGGCCGCTACGC
>DASYGV010000098.1:0-40348 GCA_035999335.1 Thermoanaerobaculia bacterium
CTGGGAAAGCTCGTCTCTCCTCAGGTCGCAACGCCTGACCGCGGCTGGTTCTATCGCGCTCCCGACGGAGCCGAACATGATTTCCTCTTCCAGGGAAGCTCGGTCGAGGCTTTGACATACGATGGATCGTTCCTTCGGATCAAACGCTATGGGAGTCCTGTCACCCACTATGAGGTCGAGTTCGGCGACGGAACGATTCACAAATTCAATCCCGCCGGCGATCTCGTTCAGATTCGCGACCGCGTCGGGCATACGATCGACGTCGATTACTCCGACTCGATGAAGTGGGTGATCACGAACCGCTACAACGGCGGGAACGCGTTTCGAACGACGACGATCCATTTCCAGAACAGAACCGCGGTCCCTGGCTACACCTACGCGAACAACCCGAACTTCCAGAAGGTCATTCAATACATCGACGTTCCGGCCTTCAATGGCGGCACCTCGAGGTACGAGCTGGTCTATGTGGACGACCTCGTTCGCTGGGACGGATGCGGCGACATCTTGTGGGGCGATCCGACGCATATCGCCGTGCCTCTCTTGACCGAGATCCGGTTGCCAGACGGCAGCAAATACGCGTTCACCTTTGACCCGAGTCCGCCTACGTGTGCGGCCGGGATCGTCAACGCGGTCAAGTTGCCCACCATGGGCTCGATCGAATGGACCCATGGTCCTTACGCGCGCTCCAAGGGGGAGTGCGATGAGGAGCACGGGTGGGTCGTCGACTCTCCAGGCGTGTTTCAGCGCACGGTCAAGGATGCCCAGGGCAGCATCGTAGGCAAATGGCAGTATGCGCCAACCATCAACCTCAACCCAGGAACGCTGGTGATGTGCGGCCCCAATCATGTCTGGGGGCAGTGGGGTCCGCCGCCGACAGAGGAGACGACGACCGTCACAGCGCTCGAGAGTGGGCTGACGGTGGTCGGGAAGACCAAGCACTACTTCTCCGGCGCTCGATGGCTGCCTCCCCCGGGCTACAGCACCCAGGAGTACGGGTTGCCGTTCACGCGACGCGTGTCGCATTCGAGCAACAGCAACCGGTTTCTCTCGACCGAGCGGCGCGACGCCTCGGACGTGCTCGTTGGTTCGACCTACCTCACCTACAAGATTGATCCGCCGGTCTTCGGTCACCCCGGCATCGTGAGGCCCCGCGTTCAGGGCAACCTCACGGTCTACGACGGCGACACCGAATGCGGCGGCGCCTGCCGAGTGGATACAGAACGGCCCGAGGCGGACTACGACGGGTTCGGCCACTACCGGAAAACGATCACCACGTCCAATTTCGGGCCGACCCGCACGACGTTCACGAACTTCCTTCCTCAAACGACTCCCTGGATCCTCGGCACGTACGATTCCTCCTGGGTGGAGGAGGGTGGTGTTGCCAGTAAGCAACTGTTCACCTTCGACGCCAACGGTGTGATGCGAACTCGCCGAACGCTCGTCGGCTCGGCCCCGAGCGCGGCCGCCATTGTCACCGATCCGAAGAGAGATCTGCTCGCGGTCACCTGCCGCGACGCGCGCGGGTTTCCCGCTTCGGAGCGATTCTTCGGCGGCGATGCGTCGACCGCGCTGATTCCTACCGGCGACCCCTGTACGGCGACGCCGGCCGCCACCGAGTTTCAGATCAATCACTCCTTTACGTTCAACTCGAGCGGCGCACCCACGAAACACACCGCGACGTATCCGGGCATGCCGTTCTTCATTGCCGATGAGGACCTGGACGTGAACACAGGTCTGGTCTCGACATTGCGCGATGTCTCCGGGATCTCGACGGCGTTCACCTTTGACAACCTCGGGCGGCCGAAAGAGGTCAGGCCAACGGGAACCGCGTGGACGCTCCACGAATATTCGAACGCCAGCGGGACGACGGTTCCCGCAAGTATCCGGTTCACGACGAGACCGGCCGGAACGACGTCGTCGGCAACGCCATTGACCGATGATTACGTCTATTACGACGGGCTCGGTCGTCTGGTCCAGGAAAAGGGGTTGATGCCCTCGGACAGCGGGCCGCGCTGGTCGACGACGAACGGCAAGTACAACCTCTTTAATCGCCGTACGAGTCTGTCCGTCCCTGAGCTTCGCACCAGCCCGAGCTACGAGACCTTTACGCCCGCGCGTTCCACGATCACGAGCTATGACGTCCTCGGCCGGCCGATTGCGATCACCTCTCCCGACCTCGAGACCACGACTATCGCCTACGAGGGCAACGGCGTACGGGAGGTCAGGAAAACCGTGGAAGTCGCTCTCACGACCGGACCGGCGAACGTCACCACTGAAGAGACGTACGACGCCTCGGGTCGCCTAACACAGGTCAAGGAGGCGAATGACACGAAGACGCGCTATTCCAACGATCTGGCCGGCCGTGTCGTCAAGGTCTGCCAGAACACCACGAACGAGGGAGTCAGCTGCGGGCAGACCCGGACCTTTGCCTACGACAACCGCGGATTCCTGACGTCCGAGGCACACCCGGAGAACGGAACCGCGTCTTACACGTACGACTCTCGCGGTCACATTCTGACCAAGACCATCAGCGGCGCCCCGCTGGCCGAAGGCAATGCGAACTTCATCTACGATTCGGCGGAGAGACTCATGGAGATCCAGACTCACCACCCCAGCCAGAGCTCCTACCGATCGGGGAAGATCTTCACCTTCGGATCGGCCAATGCGGGAGCGAACATGAAAAAGGGCAAGCTGGAAACCGCCACCCGTTACAACTACAACGTCGGCCAGCTGCTGGTGAAGGAAAGCTACGACTACTCGGACTCCGCCGGACGTCTGAAGAAAACCACGACGGAGATCAACAAGGATGGCTTGCTGCTCCAGAAGCTCGAGCAGAGCCAGACCTACGAGGCCGGCGGCAATCCGGAGACGATTACCTATCCCACGTGCCTGACGATCTCCTGCGGCGCGGCGGCGTGGAACAGTACGACCTCCACATTCACGAACGGGATGCTGACCGGCGTGCAGGGGTTTGCCGATTCCATCAGCTATGTCGCGGCCGGGGCAGTCTCGAAAGTGGATCATGCCGGTCCGGTGACCGATACCTACACTCCGGACGAAACCGGAGTGCGGCCGGAGTCGATCCAGTTCGCCGGATACTTGAGCTGCGCCGATACGGGTCCCTCCGCGATCGCCGTGTCCCCGGACTCCGGCCCTTCGGCCGGGGGCACGACGGTCACCCTCACCGGAACGTGTTTCTCGCAGGGAATCCAGGTGCAGTTCAATGGCGCTCAGGCATCGAATGTCGTCGTCATCGATGCGACGCACCTCACCGCAACCACGCCAGGGATGCCTGCGGGCTCGCTCGTGCCGGTCTCCGTCAACTCTCAGCCGACCCAATTGCTGTACGTTTCCGATTTTCTCGACGTCCCGGCAGGGAACGTTTTCCACGACGACATCGAGACGATCTTCCGAAGGGGCGTCACGGCCGGATGCAGCGCCGGCAACTACTGTCCCACCGCATCGGTCACCCGCGCCCAGATGGCGATCTTTCTGCTGAGGGCGAAGCTCGGCTCGACGTACGCACCCCCGACTGCGCAGGGCATCTTCAGCGACGTGGTGGTGGCCGGGAACTTTTTCGCGGCGTGGATCGAGGACCTCTACAACCGGGGAATCACGACGGGTTGCCTCACGAACCCTCTGCGGTATTGCCCATCAGATCCGATCACCCACGCCCAGATGGCGGTCTTTCTGCTGCGCGCGAAGGAAGGGTCCTCTTACCAGCCGCCGCCGGCCACGGGCACCGTGTTCGCCGACGTCCCTGTGGATTACCCCTTCGCGGCGTGGATCGAAGAGCTGGCCCGCCGAGGCATCACCAGCGGGTGCGGCGGCGGCAACTACTGCCCGACCAATCCTGTGTTGCGCGAGCAGATGGCTAGGTTGCTCGTGAGAACGTTCAACCTCGCGACCCAGGGCCCGACTCTGTCAGCGATTCGCGCGCCCATCCAAACCCACGCCATGACCTGGACCTCGGGCGAGTACAAGTACGACGGCGCCGGAAACATCGCAACGATCGGCACGGTGGCCGTTCCCGGAACGCAAGGCTTTCGAACGTACGGCTATGACACGGTCATGCGCCTCACGAAAGCGCAGATCAGCGGAGTGAGTTCCGCGGCGACGCACGAGTACGGCTACGACGAATATGGGAACCGCACCAACTACGGCGTCAACGGCCAGTGGACCACGATCCCGGTGAGCTCCACGACCAATCGTCTGACCAATGCCTCCTACGACGCGTCGGGGAATCAGACTGCGCAACTCGCGACGTCGGCCACGTATGATGGCTTCAACATGGCCACGAGCTACCGCTTCGATGCCAGCAATCTGGAGACGTTCGTCTACACGCCGAACGACGAGCGGATCGGGGTGCTGCGGGGGACGGATTGGACGTGGAGCCTGCGCGGCGCGGACGGCAAGGTGCTTCGCCAATACCGCAGCTCGTCGACGAACCCGAGTGCTCCGTGGGTATGGATCGAAGACTTCGTCTACCGGGGCGGCCTGCTGTTGGGCTCAGAGCGTGTCGCTGGTCAGGGAGGCCGCCGGCACTACCACCTCGACCACCTCGGCTCGCCGCGGTTGGTCACAGGCGCGAACGGCTCGGTGATCTCCGAGCACGACATCCTCCCCTTCGGCGAGGAGCGTACGACGATAGGCCAGCACCAGGCACGTGGCTACGATCGCGAAGAGCCGCTGCGCTTCACCAGCCACGAGCGCGACTTCGACAACGCGCAACCGAACGATAGCAGCTCGTACATCGACTACATGCACGCGCGGTACTACGCGACGAAGAGTGGCCGGTTCCTGTCTCCAGATCCGGTACTGGGGAACCTGCTGGAACCGCAGAGCTGGAATCGCTATGCGTATGTGCTCAACAACCCGACGAATTTTGTAGACCCTACCGGAATGCTTGCGCAGGGAAGCTATGGCGCAGGCGCGCTCCGAGACGGCAATCCTACGTGCACGGAGAACCCGGACGGAACCGTAACTTGCTCGGACACGTGGACGCCGGAACCCCCACCGCCACTGCCACCTCCACCCGAGCTCCCGCTGTCGGACGAAGTGCTGCGATGGATGGACGAGCGGTGGTATGCGGTCGATGACATCAGGAATCCGCTTACCGGGATGACGGTCGGTGAAACGGCGAGTGCAGCGGCGAATTTTGCGGTCGGGGTCGGTGACGGCGCGAGTTTCGGAATCGTTGCAGCACTTCGCGATGACGAAGATAAACAGCACATTGATATGGACTCATTCTCGTACACCGCTGGAATATGGACTGGTGTCGCGGCCAGCTCGAGCGCCGGGTCGTTACGCGGCGCGGCATACCTCACTCGCTTCAAGGCGTTTCGCGTCATCAACAACAATCGCTACTTACGCGTTGGACCCAGTAAGTGGCCACGAACACAAGGCCGAATTCCCGTGCTCCGCATCGGTACTCAGAGACAGGCTACGTGGAACCATTGGCGATTGACGGTGTTGGGCAGATGATCCGGTTGACTCGCGAAGGTCTGCTTGCATCCATCTGCGGCGCTCAGGTTGCGGCGCACGACAGCAGAGCGTCTTCGTATTTGACCCTGCATTATGAGCCGACCGGTCCCGCAGCGGATCCTGATGGGACGCTCGCGTTCGATCGACTCGTGCTCCTGGCGATTCTGGGATCCGCCGGCGCACCCTTTTTTGCGATTACTCCATTGACCAGCGAGATTCGCGCAGCACCGGAGGTAACATCGCGCCTGACCGATTCATTAGCGGATTCTGGGCTAGGATACCTGCCACGGAACGAGCATGACCTCGAAGCCCTCCTCGCGCAACGACGGAGGCTCTCCTCGTATGAAGAGTGGGTTCTCGGTTGTTGCACGGGAGAATTCGTCAGGCCGCGCGAAGCGCGGTGGTTTCAGAAGGTGATGGCATGGAACACAGACACGTTCTGTGCCCAGATCGAACGGATCACCTGCCTAGCTGTGTACTATGGTGAAACCGGCGAAGCAGTTCTATGGACATCATCATCCGCCGAGCTCGAGGAGTTCATCCGGCGGAGCGGAGTTGTATCCGAGGGGTGAGCGCGGCCGCACACAAGTGAAAGATGTGAAGGAGCCGCCGCCTCGCGCAGAACATCTTCAGCGACGTGGCGGTCGGGTTTTTTCGCCCCATGGATCGAGGACCTCTACAATCGGGGAATCACGGCGGGTTGCGTCGCCTCGCCTCTGCAGTACTGCCCGTCGGCGCCGATCACCCACGCCCAGATGGCGGTCTTTCTGCTGCGCGCGAAGGAAGGAGGCTCTTACCAGCCGCCGCCGGCTACGGGCACCATGTTCGGCGACGTCCCTGCGAGTTACCTCCTCGCCGCGTGGATCGAAGAGCTGGCCCGCCGAGGCATCACCAGCGGTTGCGGCAACGGCAACTATTGCCCGAACGATCCCGTGCGGCGCGATCAGATGTCCACGCTTCTGGTGAGAACGTTCAACCTGGCGACCCAGAGCCCGACTCTGGCAGCGGACCACACGCCCATCCAAAGCAACGCTCAAAGCTGGACCTCGGGCGAGCACACGTACGACGGCGCCGGAAACATCGTCACCATCGGCACGGCGGCGGCTCCCGGGACGCAGGGCTATCGAACCTACGGGTACGACACGGTCATGCGTCTCAAGAAAGCAGAGATCAGCGGAGTGATTCCCGCTGCGACGCACGAGTACAACTACGACGCGTACGGGAACCGCACCGGCTACGGCGTCAACAGCGTGTGGACCAACATCGGGGTGAGCTCCACGACCAATCGTATGACCAATGCCACCTACGACGCATCGGGGAATCAGACCGCGCAGCTTGCGACGGCGGCCACGTATGATGGCTTCAACATGGCCACGAGCTACCGCTTCGACGGGAGCAACCTGGAGACGTTCGTCTACACGGCGAACGACGAGCGGATCGGAGTGCTGCGAGGGACGGACTGGACGTGGAGCCTGCGAGGCGCGGACGGCTTGGTCCTTCGCCAGTACCGCAGCTCGTCGACGAACCCGGGCGCGCCGTGGGTCTGGATCGAAGACTTCGTCTACCGGGGCGGCCTGATGCTGGGCTCAGAGCGGGTCGCCGGGCAAGGTGGCCGCCGACACTACCACCTCGACCACCTCGGCTCGCCGCGGTTGGTCACAGGCGCGAACGGCTCAGTGATCTCCGAGCACGACGTTCTCCCCTTCGGCGAAGAAAGGACGACGATCGGCCAGCATCAGGCGCGCGGCTACGATCGCGAAGAACCGCTCCGTTTCACCAGCCACGAACGCGACTTCGACAACACTCACCCGAACGATAGCAGCTCTTACATCGACTACATGCATGCGCGCTACTATGCGACGAAGAGTGGACGGTTCTTGTCCGTCGATCCCGCGGGCTTCGACGTGTCCCAACCCCAATCGTTCAACCGTTATAGCTACGCCATCAATAACCCGGTCAATAGAATTGATCCCACGGGCAGGAGCAGCATATCGGCTGCCGTAGCCAGAGCTCGGAGAGCGTTCTGGGGAAGTGTCGATACGGGAGTCGATCTCGCTCACTTTCTTGCTGGCACTCTACCGGCCGAATCGGCCGGAACAGCCGATGAGGCAGCAAACTTAGCTGCGACTCCGGGTATGGAAAACGTTCGAGATGAATTTGTAGCTAATGGATGCCAGGGAACAGACGAGAACGGTAAACGCGTGACGTTCTCCGGGGACTACAACTACGGCGAGTTCGGTAATACGCGCAACGGAACGGGCCACCTGGTGGGTGGCTTTAACGCATACGTTCGACCTCTAGGGGATGGCAACATGCTCGTGTACGCATTCAATTATTGGGGACGGGAATCGGCTTCTCGACTACCCAAGGAATTGGGAGGTCCCGGTGCGCCATCCAACAGGCGCAATCCCAGTATTCAGGACATGATTAATGGCGCATCACGCGTTTGGCCACCGAAGTCCGTTCTCAATAACGTATCCAGCGGCTTCATGACTACCGTCCGAAAGAACTACATTTGGATCGAGCCTTTGCCATGCGGATGCAACTAAAGCAAGGAGTTTTGGTTTGTTGGATGTTGCTTGCCTTTGGCTGCGGTGGCAGGACAGTACCTTCAGAGCAAGAACTCATTGGCGAATACCGCCTATATTTTGCACCGGAGTATGCCCACCAGATTGGGGTCGACAGACTAGTTCTTCAGTCGGGCGGAAGATATACGCACGAGTTCCGCGCACCTAATGGATCTGTTCGTGCTAGCACCGGCCGATGGGCAATCATTCGGGATAAAGTGATGCTTCGCGACTGGGCTGACTATGCTGGAATTACTTCGCTACAACCGAGAGGCGAAAGAGTACTTGACTGGTCGGCTTTTGTGGAAGGAACACCGCCCACAATTGTGCTCGAAGGCGACAGGAACATATTCTATGCTCCACTGAACAACGTTCGCAACGACTGAGAAATGCACGTTCGGTCTGAGCATATGGTTGGGCAGACGATCCGGTTGACTCGCGAAGGCCTGCTGGCATCCATCTGCGGCGCTCACGTTGTGGCGGCGCACGACAGTAGCGCGGACCGCGGAATGAGCATGACCTCGAAGCCCTCCTCGTGCAACGACGGAGGCTCTCCTCGTATGAAGAGTGGTCCGAAGATCGTTTGCCCGAAGGAGTGGTCCAAAAGAGCCTGAGGTTGGTTCAAGCGGCAGATTGATCACGCCGGCCGTTGGTGTGCTACGGCTACGATCGCGAAGGCGCGCGCTTCACCGGCCACGAGCGCGACTTCGGCAAGCGGCGACTGATCCACGATGCTCTGCAGGGACTGTCGCGCATGTCATTCAAAGACTTGGTCATACATCAAAGACGATTTCAATTAAATGATGGGCATGTGAGTGATGGCTGTTAAACAAACGACACTGTCATCGGTAAGCCTAATTGTTCTTGGCGATGACCTCGAGCCGGGCGAGATCACGCGCGCATTAGGCATGTTTCCAGACCAGGACTGGCGCAAAGGCGACGTCCCGCAAATACAAACGCCCGATGGCCGATGGATTCCGGGTCCAGCAATAGCGGAATGGGGCGGCTGGAAAAAGTTCATTCCCCCGGTTCTCGTTGACGATTGTCTCGAGGTTCAACTCGACCACTGGGCAAACGTGCTTGCGTCTAAAGCGCATGCGATTCGCGCATTTAGGGCTCGCGGATGGTCGTCGACACTAGATTGTTTCTTCACGGCGTCGGAGCCGGAGGTCGCAGAATTGAAAGCGGATCTGCTGGCGAAGCTGGCGGCGATCGGTATTGACATCGACATCAATTTCTATCCACACAACGATGCAGACGATCTCTAAGAGGCGGGCGTCTGCAGTGGTGTGCCCAAGACGGCGTTGCGGCTGTCACTACGCGGTGGGAGCGTGACCTGTAGATCGCTGTTGACTACTGCGCAGTTCGAAGAATTCCTTGAGCGATGGCATCCTGGGTGAGCCCTCACGGCCATCGCTCGCGAAGCTTAACGACGCCCGAACATGGCATGAGCGATTTTGTACCCCAGGCCCGGGTCATCCGCGGCCTTTTCGATGAGCTCCCGTCCAGCCGTGCCCGTGCCCGCGCGAACCTCTTCGAGAAGCGGCGCGGCGTTCCTATCGTTCGGCGAGGAGATTGATTCGATGGCGGCATACAGGTAGGTCTCGATGTCGTGCATCAGTTGGATCGCCCGCTTCTCGACCTCGACCAGACGCCCGAGCGCCGCCCACTGTTTGGGCGCCAGTGGCGGCAGGAGCGATTTGCGCTGCGCGTAGAGCTGCACCACCAGGTTGCTGTCGATCTTCTGCATGATGCCGTTGGCGCGCAGAAAGCGGAGGACTTCCGGCTTGACCACCTTGTCGCGGAAGGTCTCCATGATGTAAGCCTCGCCGATCGCCAGCGCCGCATTCCCGCCCGCGGTGATGCGATTGAAGTACGCCATGCTGTTGCGCGATTCGGCGTGGGACATGAGTCGTTCGACGGCCTGGAGGCTCTCTTCACCCCCGCCGACCGCCGTTTCGAGTACCTTGACGCGCGGAGTCACGCTCTCCAGGACCCTCTCCAGTTTGTCGTAACGACTCCCCCGTTCCTCGTACTGCGCCGAGACCTCCGCGATCTGCGGGATCAGCGCTTCGGTGGCCGCAATCTTGTCGTCCGCCGTGCCGATTGGAGCGGGGCGGTGCGCCGGCGGGAATTCCGCATGGGGGACGATCACCCTAGGCGACGCACGCGGGTAGGCTACCTCGATGGCCACACTGAGCGGGTAGCGCTTCGACCTGTTGCGGTTCGCGACCATCTTTTCGGTGACGAGCGGAACCCCCGGTGGACTGGCCACGGTCAGCCACTGCATGGATTCTGTCGCGGCGACGTCGGCGCGCGCATGCATGCGGTCTGCGACCGCCTCGACCGAGTTCACGAGGCGTTCCTTGGCCTCCGCTGTCGCCTGTTCAAGGGCGAGGTTTGCGTTCGCCTCGCGCAGGACGGCCGGCAAAGCCTCGCCGCGCGCCTGCAGATCACGTTCTCGCGCGTAGAGGGTTTGGAGAAAGGACTCGTTCTCTTGTGTACGCCGCGCCAGCCGGTTGCTGTCCATGACGAGGCGATCGAGTTGGAAGGCCACCGTGACGAAGAGGGCGCCTGCGTCTTGCGATAACTCCTCCGCCGTTCCGGTTGTGGACGGTTCGGGAAGGTTGAAGCTGACGCTAGGGTAGGCCCGCAGCCGTGCCAGCACTGCCGCGTATCGAGCGACGCTCAACTCGAGCGGGTCATGGCCCGGCAGCAGTGGCGTGCTGCAAGGCACGTATTGATTCGGACCGTAGTAACACATCAGAGGGCCAGTCGCGGACCCAGTGGGGTCGGATTGCGCGAGTGACCGCTGCGGCGTTATGACGGCGAGCAGCAGGGCAAGGAAGATCACCACATCGCCAAGCGACCTCTTTGCCACCATACCCGCGCTGTCTCTGGTCATAAACGCATCGTATGCTCCCGAGGGGCAATTGACTAATCAGTGGGATCCTCCGTCATGCGCTGCTCGTCGCCGTGGCGTCGACAAAGTCGGCCTTGCCTAGATGTGAGGTATACTGTCAGCCGTCATTAAACAATACATCAGCAACGGCACCGCGGGTGCGAAGGGGCAGCAGCATGTTCGAACCTCTCCCAGGCTTGATCCGCCTTCGGCGTGAGCAGCGAGGTCTGACGCAGGATCGCTTGGCCAAGATGGCCGGCGTCAGCCGTGGACAGCTCATCGCCTTGGAGAATGGAGAGAACATCTCCCTTACGTTCCTGATCAAGATCGCCAAAGCGCTGGAGTTGACCGAGCTCCGCATCGGGGATCTGAACTTACGGCCCTCGCCCCCGGACCTCACGATGCTCATCGTGGCCGGCAACGCCATCTCCGCGGCCCGGAGAGTCGTCGACCAGGCGACCGCGGTTTCGGACGAACTTGCGTCGGCCTCGGTCTCGGTGTCCGCCCTCATCGACCGCGCGCTGAAGCCGGTGCCCGAGACAGGGGTCGAACAAGCGGTTGAGCGGCTCGCGTCGACGCCGGTGGAAAAGCAAGCCACAACCCGCCGTGCGCTGCGCAACCTCGCCGAGACGCCCGATGCTGTCGTGCGATCTGCTCGACCAAAATCAGGAACGGTCAAGCCGGCCGCACGGAGGCGTGCGCGGTAGACGGTCATGGGCCATCAGCTCCCAAGCAGTCTCCGTGAGCTGCACGAATGGCTGAGCGCCAGCATGGCAGAGGCCGAGGCGCTTTTGCCCCGTCTCCTCGAGCTGCCCGGCGCGCTGTTGCGCCGCGAGCTGCGGACGCGTCCTGAACTGCGCACGCCGGGTGTGATGCGGCGCCTGCTGGCCGTCGCGCGCGATGCGCGGGAACGGTTTCCGATGCGCGCACACGAGCTCACGCTATCCGTCGTCCGGTATGTCGGCGCGATGCGCGTCCCTCCCGCGTTTGCAGCAGTCGCATCGACGCTGAAGGGGGAGGCCTGGCGGGAGCATGCGCTCACGCTCCGCGACCTCGGACAGATCGACAAGGCGGAGACCGCGATCGCAATCGCGCGTGCTTATCTGCGGCGGACGCCGGCCAGCGAGTGGCACCTCGCGACGGTCGATCTCATCGAAGCTCCCCTGCTGCACGATCGCGGACAGCACGGCGAAGCGCTCGCGATTGTCCGACGCGCAGCACGGCAGTTCGCGCTTCGGCGCGACCACGGGCGTCATCTCGAGGCGCGGATGATCGAGTCGTGGATGCTGTTGTCGTCCGGCGCTCCCGAAGCCGCCGCCGCGGTGTGGACGGAGATCTACAAAACCGCGACGGAGCGGGGAGACACGGAGCTCATGGGTCAGGTCGCGGCAAAGCTCGGCGTCTTCGAGTTGCGCCATGGCGACGCGGAGAAGGCGTCGCACCTCCTGACGGCCGCAGTGGAACTGCTTGCGAACGCCGAGGTCACGGAGGAAGCCGTGCGCGCCCGCTGGAATCTCGCCGAAGCGGCCGCGGCCCGAGGGCGCATGCACGAGGCTATCTCCGAATACCACAAGGTGCGCGCGGAGCTCGTCGCACGCGGCTCGCTGAACGACGCCGCCATCGCCTCGGCCGACGTCCTGGACCTGTTCCTGCTCGCCGGGCGTGACAACGAATTGCGGTCCTTCACGATGACGCTCGTCCGCATCTTCTGCGACGCCGGCATGCTGACGAATGGCATCGAGGCGTTCGCCTGGCTCCGCGCCCGGGCGGAGGCGGAGAGCCTCACGCACGACGACATCGTGCTGGTGCGCCGCTACTTCGAAGATCTGCCGCAGCAGCCGAACGTGCGATTTCTCGCACCGTAGCCCGGCACGAATGTCCAAAAGTGGACATTCTAGGCGCGTGCGCATTTCAGTTTCGCGCGCTCGTGATCGAAGTTCACTTTCATGAGGAGAACCTTCACCTTCATGAGACGAATCTTCACGTTCTCTAAAACGACCTTCACGTTCACGAGAGGAAACTCCACGAGCACGAGAAGAACCCCAACTGAACTTGATCGAGCTTCACATGCACGTGAAAAAACTTCATGCCTGCGTGAAGAACCGGCAAGTGCACGCGATGACGCTCTTGGTGCATGCCGCGTTGTACACTAAATTGACAGTTGACAGTTTGCTGAACATGTGCAGAATTGAGGATCGGTCCGGTCCTCTTCATCGGCACTGCAGATGCCGATCGCCCGTTGCGCCTCGGCCGAGGCGAGCACGGGTAACCCTCAACGCACCGCATGCGTGCGCGCGTGGCGCCCGCCCGCGGTGAGAAAGGAATCCCTTGGCTTCCACAATCAAGGTCACGGCCGAGCCCTCGGCCGAGACTACGACACCCACCACCACCCACTACCAGCAGCTCGCCACGGAGCTCATGAAAGCGCTCGATCAGATCGCCGCGATCATCCCCCCGACCGAGCCCGTGCAGAGCTCCGCGATGAAGGCCATCCGTGCTCACATGATCATCCCGGACGAGTTCTGCGGCACGACTCTCGTGTCCGTCGAACAGCTTCCGGAACTGCAGGTCATCGAGTGCCTCGACGTCATCGCCGGCCGCGACACGCTTCAGTTCCTGGACGCGTTCCGTCCGGTCGAAGACAAGATCCTGGCGTTCGGCAAAACGCTGCACTTCGCTCTCATGGTGCGCAAGGACCTTCTGGTTACCCAGTCGCTGCGCACGTACGACATCGCGAAGGGCATCGCGCGTGACAACAGGACCGTGGCCGCGCACGTCGCGAACATGAAGCGCGACCTCGCCCGCACAGTGCCGAAGGCTGAACGCGACGAGCGCAAAGCCCTGAAGGCGGCAAAAGCGAAGACCGCCGCGGTGCAGAAGGAGGTGAAAGCAGCGTAAACGGACCGGGCCGCGTGTGCACCGCGGCCCGTCCACGACACGCACCCCTGTCGGCTAAAACGAAGGAGCAATGTCATGCACAACATACCGCAGGTCGTCTGCGGCGTCATTCCGCCTCACATCCTGACGCGGGTGGCCGGACAGACCGTCGATGGCAGCGAGAACGCCCGCGCGACGCTCGAGCACATGCGCGAGCTCGCGACCGGACGCGCTCAAACGCTGATCGACAGCAACTCCGCACCCGCGCTGGAAACGGCGCCTTCCCAAGACCGCCAGCGCGTCTACGACGCCGGTCACCGGCACGAGCTTCCCGGCCGTCTCGTCATGAGCGACGAGCAGCAGGACAGTTCGGACGTCGAGGTGCAAGAGGCCTGGAAGGGGAGCCGGGCGACTTACGATTTTTTCGAGCGGGTCTTCGGACGTCGCTCCATCGACGGCAAAGGCATGCGTCTCGACGCGACCGTGCATTACGGCACGCGGTTCGAGAATGCCATGTGGAACGGCCGTCAGATGGTCTACGGAAACGGCGACGGACGCATCTTCCACCGCTTTACCGCCTCGGTCGACGTCATCGGACACGAGCTGACGCACGGCGTGACTCAATACGCCGCGGCTCTCGGCTACTCCGGTCAGACCGGCGCCCTCAACGAGCACATCTCCGACGCGTTCGGGATCATGGTCAAGCAGTACACGCTCGACCAGTCCGTCCACGAGTCCGACTGGCTCATCGGCGCCGAGTTGTTCGGCCCCGCGGTCCGCGGCAGTGCCGTTCGTTCGCTCGCGTTTCCCGGCGCCGCGTACGACGACCCGATCCTCGGCATTGACCCACAGCCGTCGCACATGCGCGATTACGTGCACACGACCGACGACAACGGCGGCGTCCACATCAACTCCGGCATCCTCAATCACGCTTTCCACCTCGCGGCCAGGGCCGTCGGCGGGAAGTCGTGGGAGGTGCTTGGGCAGATCTGGTACGTCGCCCTCACGGACCGCCTCAAGCCCGAGGCAGACTTCGCCGATTTCACGCGTGCGACGGTCGACATCGCCGGTGAGCTGTTCGGCAATGGCGGCGCGGTCCAGCGGATCGTCGCCGATGCCTGGGCGGACGTAGGCCTGCCCGTGTCCATTCCTCTCGTCCCGTGTCCTGGCGCCGAGCGGCTCGTCCGCTGAGCGCCTCTCGAACAACCAAACAATTCGAAGGAGAACGACCCCATGAGTAACGACCCACGAGATCTCACCGAGAAGGTGATCCTGAAGGACAAGAAGACCGTCGACCGCAGCATCCGGACGCTGATGGCCGATATGGAGCACGAGAACACGCTCCTGGCCGAGTCGGCGAACAGCCGCGTGCAGCGCGTGCTGAAGGTCTATCGCGGAATCAAGCCGCTGTTCGCCGTGCTCGCAAGCCTGCCGATCCTGCCGTCGAACTGGCGCGCTGCGATCGTGATGTTCAACCAGGTGCTCGAATCGCTCGCCGCGGTCGACGTCGCCGGGGAGTTCAAGGCCGGGAAAGACCTCTGAGGCGCGTCATGACGAAATGCACACGCCAGATCGGTCGTGACGCCCGGACGGGCAGATTCATTTCCGTCCGCGACGCCCGCCGGCGACGCGCCACCTCGGTCATCGAGACCATCACGGTCCGGTCCCGCGGTCGCCAGCGCCGACGCTCGCCTCGCTTCCTGACGGAGGAGAACCAGAACGGCCGCCGATCGCGGTCCACGTAGTTCCAACCGGTGGGGCGCGCCTCGGGCGCGCTCCACCACTTCGGAGATTGTGATGAACATCAAACCTTACCCGCTGAAGCGGGGCCAGTGGTTTCCGCAGCTCACAAAAAAGAAGTACGTCGTCTGGCACGGCACGGGCGGGCGCACGCGCGACACGCCGGCGTCAGGACGCCCTGGCCGCGCGACGACGTCGATCGACGGCTGGAATCTCGACGCGCAGCGAGTCGGCGCGCCGTATCTGGTCGACCGCGATGGCACGATCTACAAGACGTTCGACGACTCCGGCTGGATCTATCACCTCGGACTGAAGGGGACGGGCGGCAGTTATGAGCGCGCTTCGGTAGCGATCGAGCTCGCGAACGAGCTCGCGCTCCGTCTCGACGGCGATCGTCTCTACGCATTCGGGATGCAGACGCCCGACACGGCGTATGGGGGATTGCACTTCGCGGGAGAGTGGCGCGGCGAGAGATTCTTTGCGGAGTTGGACGAACCGCAGGTGGATGCGGCGATCGAGCTGACGCTCGACGTTTGCACACGTCACTCGATCGAGCCGTCGTTCTATTACCCGTCGACGACTTTCGACTTCCCACGTTGCTTCCGTGTCGCGACGATCGTCTGTCACTCGAATTGCCGCGCGGACAAGTTGGACCTGTTCCTGCCGGATTGGGTGTACGCGAAGGTGGAGGCGGCAGGAATTCGTATTGTTTCGTGATGTCGGGGGGCCGGGCGTTAGCCTGGAGGGAGCCCGCCCAGCCATCTCCAATCGGGGCTCTCGCCGCGTGCGCGAAGCCGCGCCCACCGCCTCCGCTTCGCTAGTGCAGCGTTGCTTTCAGACTGTCGAGAAGGCGTGACGCCTCACTCAAGGCGATTATTGCGTTCTGCGCCCGGATAATTGAATTGCCATGCCCCACCCACCGCCAAGCGATGCTCGCATCATCCGACGGCAGCGCCAAGTAGTCGTCCACTCTCCGTAAATCAACCGCCGCAGTCGACAGGGACTCATAGAGTTCCTGCGACAACTCTGCTGCGTGCTTCACCGCAACGTCAAGAACAAGGGAGGCTAATCGGGGCGCTGGAAGACCGATCATGATGCGTCGTTCCTGGGTGGTTGACAGCCAGCGCTCCACATTCTGCATCGATTCATTGATGGCGATTTCGATCGTGCGTAAGTTTGGCAGCGTGGGCCTATTCTGCATGGCGCCGAGCACGACACGAATAGCGTCTGCAAACTGCGCCACAAGCCGGCGGCGCACCATCGCCCTGTCACTGTCCTCCGCCAGGTGGTAATGCAGCACTCGGCGGGATCTAAGGTCGAACGGCAGCGCGGTCGGATCGCCATGTGCTGTGTTCATGACCAGAATCACGCGGGATTCTGCGATAGCAGAGTACGCGTAACCAACTTCGACGAGGACATTGGGGTTGCAGAACGTTCGACCTTCCGCGGTGGCGACGATCGTTACGTCTGCGATTACAACGGCGGCGGACCGGATCTTTTCGAAGATGCTCTGCGAGATGTCAGGTGAGCCAGGGAGGCCGAGGGTATCTCTGTCGACCACCGGTTCGACGGTGACCTCTTCATCCGTGGAGATTTCGCGAGCAGCGCGCTCGAGAGCCGTTTCGATGAAGTTGCGATCAACGGGTCGGTCTGATTGCCAGCAGTAGAAGATCCTCACCGCACGCTAGTTTTTCGCGCTGCGCTGGTTGTGTCAAATTTTCAGCGATGTTCGCTGTCAGCTCGCCCTGACACCCTTGCGTTTCTTTCAGCGCGGGCCGATCATGTCAGTGAGAGATTCGTCTACAAGGGTCCGCAGTTCCTGCTTTGAATGACATCGTATGAGCATCTCCGGCAAAGAAGCCGTGGGGCTGCGTCATTCGGCGGATGCCGAAGAGATCGACCGCCTCTACCAATCGCTGAGCGGAGTTCTGTTCGGCGTGCTCACGGAGAGGTACGGGCTGACGGTGCCGGATGCCGAATTCGTGATCGAGGATACGTTCAGCGCTTACATGACGAGCAAGGCGGCGGTCAGCGATGCCCAGGGATGGCTGATCTCTACTGTCTGCGAGGAGGCCGAGACGCTTCAGCAGATTCGCGCATTCGAGGAGGCCTTGCCAGAAGCATCGCGCGATACTCGCGACCGGGAGCTCACGCGCCGAGCGCTGGCAACGTTACCGGAGAATGCTCGGGAAGCAGTGCGTCTGAAGTTCCATGAGCGAAAGTCGTATGACGACATCGCCGCGACGCTGGACGTCGCCGTCCATTACGCGGAACGGCTCGTCGCGACCTCCGTCACGAAGGTTGCGGCGCTGCGGCGGCGATTCCGGCGGCGAGAGTAGCGAAGCATGCACGACGAGACCAAAACGGTGGTGCGCTCGTTGATCGACGCCCGGACGTCGAAAGAAGAGTCTGTGCGTCGGCTGAGGAAAAACATCGCGGCCATGGCACAACTGGTGTGCGACGAAGACGAGGCTGCCGTCGCGCTGTGCGACGAAGTTCTGACCGGACCGTCCGCGTGGTGGCCGCAGCGTCTGCACAAAACGCCGGGCGCGAAAACGGCCGGCGTGGCCAGGCAGCTCGCGCTGCGATCCCGAAGCATCGTGGAGAACCGGCCCGCCGATGCCCTGCAGCTGGCACAGATGGCGATCGAGATCGCGGAGGCTCTGCACCCCGAAGACTACCCGCATGGTCATGTCCTCCGCGCCCGTGCACAGGCACTGCGACAGGAGGCGATGGTGCTGTCGTTCATGGGCCGCTTTCCCGAGTGCCTCGATTCAGTCACGCGTGCGGCCCGAGTGTTCGAACAGGTGCCGTGTGCACAATTCGACCTTGCCCGGTTGGCGATCGCAAAAGCGGTGGCGTTGCTGAACCTGAGCCGAAACGAGGAAGCCGCGGAGCTCGCACGCGAAGCTGGCGAAACCTTCGTGCGCTTCCATGACCGTCCGCTCAGCTTTCAGGCACGGATGGTCGAGGCGGCGGCGCTGTACGAAGGTGCCGCTGTGGAGCGGGCGCTGAAGATCTGGGAGTCGCTCGAGCACGACCCCAATCTCGGTCCTGCCGGGGCGGTGCACCTTGCACACAACATCGCGATCTGCCGGATCGATCTTGGCCGGGAAGTGGATGCGGTGATCGAGCCGCTTCGGCGTTGTATCGTCGAGTTCGAAGCGCTGGGAATGCTGACCGAACGCTCGCGCAGCCGATGGAAGCTGGGAACGGCGCTCATGGTCTGCGGGCGGGTAGGGGAAGCGATTCCAATTCTGCGGCTGGCGTGGCACGAGTTCGCGGAGATGAGCATGATGGTCGACGGCGCGCTGGCAGCACTCGATCTCGCCGAGGCTCTGCTGGCGAATGAGCAGCCGGACCAGGTGCCGATGATCTGTCACGACGTGATCGCGCAATTGACGAAGGCAGGCATGACTTCGTACGCCATCACGGCCCTGTCGCTGCTGCGCGAAGCGGCGGCGATGGGACAGGCGTCGCGGGATCTGGTTCGCACGACGCACGCGACGGTGCGACGGGTTACGCGCGAGGAGGCGCAGTTATCCGCGCCAGGTGAGGGCGGGGAGACGTAGAGACTCTCCAAGGATTCGCCGTCGGCGTGACGCCTGTGCGGTGCACCTCTCGCCTCCCACAGGCGTGTCACGCCGGAGGTCGCGGGTTCGAGCCCCGTTGGCCACGTCGCTTCCACCCGTTTTCATGCCTGCTTTAGGAGTGGCATTCGCAAAGAATTCCTACCTTTCCAGGCGCGGTGCGCTCGGCTGATCGGTAATCAGCGCATTCCCAGGAAGACGACGCAAGCCCCTCAACCGCCCGCGGCAGATCGATGAGCGCGCCCGCAACGAACGCTCGTTGTCGACGATGAGGATGAGGATGCGCATGGCGCAAATGGTACTCTTCCGGGCATACACGAAATGCGGTAGGGGGTCCTTGCGGCGCTCGTGTGTCCGGCCGCCGGCTCCGCTTCGCGGTGAATCGATGAATCTGATCACGCGCTGGGCCATAGCGATCTTCGATATCCTCTACGCGTTCTTTTTCCGGCTCCGGCACAAATACGATCTCTTCATCTCCTACGCGCGTGAGGACGCAGACTACGCCGCTGCCCTTCGTAAGCAGCTCGAGGCTCTCGACTTTCGTTGCTTCCGCGACACGGAAGACATGCATTCCGGACAGGCGCTCACGGACACGCTGCGAAGAGGTCTTCGGGATAGCGCGTATCTGCTCGTAGTCGGGACAAAGGATGCCGTCGGCTCGGAGTTCGTCGCCTTCGAGGTCGAGGAATTCGCCGAGCCCGGACGAACGATTCTGCCGATCGGTGTTGGCGATGCACTGTCACGAGCACCGTGGCCGGCGTTTCGCAAGAGAAAGCTCATCTGGATCAATGAGACGCCCGACGCACTGACAAGAAAACCTCCCGGCCCGTCCGCGACCGTCATTACGGAAATCGACAAATCGTTCACGCTCACGAAGCGGAACGTGCGCGTGCGCGCGATGGTCATGACAACTGTGTTAGCCGTCCTCACGGGATCCGTGATAGCAGGAGCGGTGATTCTCGCGGGCCGCATCGAAATGCGAAGCCAGGCGGATGAGATCGAACAGCAAAGAACGAGGCTCGACATCTCGACGCGTGCGGCAAAGAAGGCGCGCTTGCTCGCCTCGGAAGAGCAGAAACGCGCAGAAGCTGCAACGTGCAGGAAGGATTGGGCGACTGCGCAGGCGATCGTTGAGCAGGAACGGGCCGCGAAAGCTACGAAGCTTGCCGATGAGCGCCTGCTGGAGACCCGATTCGAGCAGGGACGTCTCGAGCTCAATGCCGGGCGGCCGCTGCAGGCGCTTCTTTATCTCAATGACGTCTACCGGCATCGTCCCGCGGACGAAGCGTTGCGCTTCCTCGTGCACGCCGCGGCGCGCGCGCTTCCACACGATGGGCCACGCGGCTCCGAGTTCGGAGCCGTCGATTGGAACGCCGACGGCACGAGGATTCTCACCGACGGCAGGATCGCGACGCTGTGGGACGGGAAAGGGCGCGCGATGCTAGCGGAGCTCGAGCCGCCAGCACCTTACGCTGTGAAGGTCGCAGCCTCCGATCCGCCGTCCGCATTCGGTCGGTTCGCGGGGAAGGCTTCGGACGCATTCGTGTCGTATGGCCGGGGCGTCGGCATCTTCCGCGGACGCGACGGAGCGTGGCTGGGCGACATCCCGGCGTTGCGCGACGTCGAGATCGATGCGATGAAAGTACGCCGCGACGGCAAACGGATCATCTTCGTCGCAACCGATCGGAGAGTCTTTCTCGTCGATCCCGAGTCGCGTTCCGTGCTCACCGAGACGACAACCGGCGGTGATTCATACGGCGGGGAGTCGGACGTTGTCGACTTCGTTGGCAATGACAGGATCGCGGTCGTGTCGGCGAACGGCGGCATCGAGCTACGCAGGGGCGACTCACCAGCTGGAAAACTTGCGATCAAGGACCGCGTGATCGTCGCTGTTCATGCATCACCGGATGGAGAGACGCTGGCGTGCGAGCTTTCGACCGACGAGGTCCAGGGAGATGGCCGGTGGAACCATGAAATTGTCAAAATCTTCGACGTGCGGCGGTTGCGAAAGCCCCCCGGCGCGTTGATCTCCAGCGAAGACCGATTCGACGCGCTGACGTATTCTCCCGACGGTGCGACGATCGTCGCTGCCGAAGGCCGCCGCATTCTGCTATGGGACGTTCCAGTGTCCGTTGGCGACTTCGACCCGCGGCCGCGAAACATCATCCAGACCGACGATTTCATCAATACGCTCGTCTTTTCGCGCGACGGCAAACGACTAGCCGCAGTGGGAGACCGGTTGACATTGTGGAATCCGGTCCTCGGCACCCGCATCGGTACGCTGATCACGCCCAACGAGGTGGACGACGTGACATTCAGTCCCGATGGACAACGGATCGCTGGCACGAACGAATACGGGATTCGCTTCTGGGATGCCGCGCTCGACCTGCTCACGCGCGTTCGAGCACGACGGCGGCGGGAGCTGAGTCCCGATGGCCAACGACAGGTAAAGTTGAACTACAGAACCCTAACTGTGACGGATGTGGCCACGGGTGCGCAGCTGTTCACAATCCCGCCCGATGCGATGCAGGAACTAAAGCACCCCGGTGTAAACGATGATTTCGCTACGGGCGTTGATGCCGGCACGATCCATACGCGTTTCATTGCCGGCGGGCGATGGCTCGCAACTTACGACGCGAAACAGATCCTGCTGTGGGATGGGCTGAAAGGACGTCCTGGTCCGAGACAAAGCCCCGAGCACCCGATCTCCTCACTCCACGTCGTACCGGGGCAGGACCGGTACATCATTACGCACGACGGCACGCTCGATAAGAAACCCGACCTCGTCACTGTCCGTTCCATTGACAACAAAGCCATCCTATCTGTGGCCGGCCGGCTGGGAACGATCTCCGGCGATGGCACTCGCATCGTCGTGTTCCGGTATGACGCCACGCGCAGCTTCCGCGCCGTCGTTCATAGAACGAGCGACGGAATGGCCGTGACGACACTGCGGACGGCGGACTGGAATGCCACGTCGGTACGCTTTAGTCCAGACGGATCGCGCATCATCGGCGCCATCAGCACAGGTGAGGCTTGCATCTGGGATGCGTCGTCCGGCGCACGACTCAGGATGCTCGGCGGCGATGCGGAGACGATCTACGACGCGGCGCTCAGCCCGGATGGGCACCGCGCGGCCACAGCCGACTCAGACAAATGCGTTCGATTGTGGGACGTCGATCGCGGCGTGGTGCTGCAGGCGCTCCGGGGTCACACGGGGAAACCGGTCTCCGTGCGCTTCACCGATGCCGACACTCTGATCAGCATCGGTGAAGGCATCGGGATTACAGGCAGAACGGAGGAACTGCTCGAATGGAATGTTGCTCTCGAACAGAGACCAGCCGAAGTCGTCGAACAACACATTCGCAAGACCGTCCCATCGTCGGCGTTCTTGGCGATTGGCCGGAGCAACTAACGCTGGCTTGCGCCAGCGCTTCCCACTACTCGATGATTCATTGCAAGCACGCAATGCAGTGAGGGGAGCCGTCACCGCCACCGCAGATAGCGCAACCATTGGCGCGTCCACCAGTTTGGCTGGTGCGCCCTCTCTTCCGACGCCAGCGCCTCGGGTGAGACCGATCGCCAGCTTCGGACGTCTGCCGCAGCACCATACTTTGTCCCGAGCATCGCCTGCCGCGATGCCCATTCGGCATACGTGAGCGGCTGCCGCCGCTCCGCGTCGCGGCGATATCCGGAGCGCACTTCGACGGAGAGACGGAGATGCTCGCGATCGCGGATGGAAGGCACCGGGACGTCCCACACACTGAGCACTCCATCGCCGCTCTGGGTGATGACGGTGTTGTCGCCGCGGCCGAACACTGCCGCATCGACGCGGGCCGCGTGCGGCCAGGGCGGAGTCAATGGACGGTGTGTCGCTGCGTCCCACAATCGCGCCGTACCGTCGACACTCGCGGTGGCGATCAACGAGCCGTCGGAGCTGAAGGCAACAGCAGTCACCGTTTCGCGGTGATCCAACGACGCACCGATCTTTTGCATGGTCCGCACGTCCCACACCTCGGCTTTGTCGTCGAAGCGTCCCATGAGGAGAGCCGAGCCGTCAGGACTGAAGGCCATTCCGTAGACGGTCGTCTTCACGGGTAGCGTTGCGCCCGTACTGCCATCCTCGACCTTCAGGATGTCGAGCTCCCATTCCCGCGACGCCGCAATCGATTTGCCGTCCGGCGAGAATTTCACGCACCACCCATTTCCGTTGCGCACTCTGGACTCCCACACTTCGGCTGCGCGGCCGCCCGCGAGCCTCCAGAGACGCACCGTCCCCAGCTGCGTGATCGTCGTCAGATGGTTTCCGTCGCGGCTGAAATCGAGGTCGCGCACGATGGACGAGAACTCATGGTTCAACTTCATGGGCGGCAGATTCGGGTGAACGAGATTCAGGACGAACACGTCGTCTGGTGTGCCGATCGCAGCCATCCTGCCTCTTGCGTCCACCGTGAGCGAGAGAATCGAATGTTCCGTTCTGAAGAGCAGCTGGCTGGTTCCGCGATTCGGGAAGACCCGCCAGATCTCTTTTCCACCCCGCGAGACCCAGAGCGCATCGTCAGACGGCATCGCCGCAAGCTGGTGGTATCCGCCGCCCCGAAAGGTCAATTCCTTTGGAGCAAGAGCTCGGATCTCCACCAATCCGCTTTCAGAACCGGCCGCAGTGACCATTGCCTTCGCGCCGACGGCCACCGCCTGAATCGTTCCTTCACCCGTGAGCCATTGCGACTCTTCGCGGCCGATCGGACTCCAGGTCCGGATTCCTTCGTGACCCGCGGTTATGAAGGATCCGGTCAACGGATGGAACACGGCATCGAAGAATTGCCCTTTGTGCGCAATTGGCTCTCCGATCGCTGCGCGTTTTGCGATGTCCCAGAGTCTGATGTTCGCAATGCCGACCGTCGCAAGCCTGCGTCGCGCGGTGTCGAATCGGACGAGGGAGATCTGATCGTCGAGATTGCGCAGCTCCGTATGCTCAAAGGTTCCCACGGTCTCGCCGGAGGCGGGATCGCGCACCGATGCAATTGCTTGGTCGCTGATCGTGCTCGTATAACCGGCGTCATCGCTCAATTCGGTCTTGGCGTAAATGTCCCCGCCCGCCAGCGCTTCGCACGGCGCACATGGCGGCCTCAAACTCCATCGTCCGACGCTTCCGCGGCTGTCGATTCCGACGAGGAACGCATCATCGTTTGTGAACGTGATCTTGCGGACTCCCCCAGGAATCCGCATCAGAACGCGCGACGGATTTCCCATCGTATGCACGCTGCAGGCGCCGCGAAGATGCACGACCGCGAGCAAGGTTCCATCGCGGCTGAACCGCAGGAAACGAACCGGATCCTTGCTGGCATCGATGCGAAGGCGCAGAACGTCGTCCTTCACACCTCGCACGTGAATGCTTCCATCGGCACCGCCGATCGCGATGGTCGTACCGTCCGGACTGAGCGCGAGCGCCGTGACCGCCGAAGGATTTCGCAGGCGCATCCATGACGCGCTCCATCCGGCAACGAGGCGGCGAGCCAGATTGGAGCGCGGATCGCCGCGAGGTCCCTCGTCGTACGCCCGCCAATACCAATAGGCCGCTTCCGCGCGGCGATCGTCGCGCACTGCGGTGTCGCCGAGCGTGAGATAACTGGAGACTAGGTTGTATTGCGAGCGCAGGCGTCCCGCTTGCGTTCCCGCCGCGAACACGAGCGAGAGAACGAACAGAACGGACAGCAGCGCCGCGCCGCCCCAGGCCAGGGTCAGGGCCTTGCGCCGCTGCCGGATGTCCTCGCCGAAAATCTCGTCCTTGTTGTCGAGGCCGTGCAGCGGCGCGGCCACCGCGGCAATCTTGCCGAGAAACTCGTTCTGCAATTTCTGGTCAGTCGGGGAAAGATTGCGAAACGGACGCAGGTCTACCCAGAACGGCTCTCTCACAATGGCTTGGTCGAGAGCCGGCACCTGCGGAAGCGACGTCGTGCGCGCCCAGTCGATTTTCTGCAGTGTGGCATCCCAGGCGAAGTCGCCGTCGGTCAGCAGAATGAGCAGCTTGTTCGGATCTTTCGACGAGCACCAGAAATCGAGCTCTTTGCGAACCCACGGCGACGCCGCGGCCGCGGGCGACGCGAGAAACAGGAGATATCGCGAGCGGACGAGCTCACGCACGATCGAGCGCCAGAGATCGGGATTCGCGGAGAGGTTCGTCTCGTCGCGGAAAACATCGACTGCCCGGCGCTTGTGCCAGGGCTTGGCGAGTCGATGCAGTGCGTCCTGAACCATCGGCGCGAGTTTCCTGTCGACGGCGTGGCTATACGAAAGGAATCCGTCGTGGCGCCGCCGCTTCATGCTATGCAGGCTCGATCGACTATTTGTTGGAAGATGTCGTCCGGGTCCCACTGCTCGAGGGATTTCCACATCGTCTCGATCTGCTTCGGGTCGGACTGGTCCACACGACCGCCGGGATAGACGGGGCAATCGATGCTCATGAGCTCCCTCTGGCGGTCAAGAGTACGCTCGACGCGTTGGCGGTGCCAGGGAACCTCCGCTGCTGGTTGCCGGGAGGCCAGCGCCGTCGCTGACCGTCCGCCGGCTCTCCGCGCCGGCGACACGGCCGCCGGGGCGGCGCCGCACGCTACGGTGCGGCGGGTAACACGTGAGGACGCGTAGCTGTTCGCGCCAAATCCTCATAGCAGTGGCTAGAGATGATCTCTACAATTCGCCGCGAATGTCCCTGTTTGCACTCCTTCCTTTCGCTCTCGGCGCGGTCATCGGCAGTTTCCTCAACGTCGTGATCCATCGCATCCCGCGCGAGGAGTCGATCGTCTGGCCGGGGAGCCGCTGTCCTTCGTGCAGCGCGGCCATCCGCGCGTTCGACAATGTTCCGATCCTCGCGTTCCTCTGGCTCGGCGGCCGATGCCGCTCCTGCCGCGCGCCGATCGGGTTTCGCTACCCGGTGGTGGAGCTGGTCAACGCACTGTTTTACGTGGCGGTGTGGCAGCGCACCGGCGCGACGGTGTTCTTCCTTCCGGTCGCGGCGATGGTGTCGGCCACGATCGCGCTGATCTACATCGACCTGGACGTTCAGATTCTGCCAGACGTGATCACGATCCCCGGCACGGTCGTGGGTGTCATTGCCGGCGCGATGCTGATCGGAGATCTGTTCCCCGCCTTCTGGCTGACGCGCTCGTGGAAGGAGTCGGTTCTCGGAGCGGTGGTCGGCGCGTCGGCGATCGTGCTGATCATCGGCGTGTACTGGCTTTGGAGGCGTGTGCAGGGGATGGGCTGGGGAGACGTGAAGATGATGGCGATGATCGGCGCCTTCACCGGCTGGCAACTGGCGATTCTGGCGCTGCTGTTCGGCGCGTTCGTCGGCGCGATCGTCGGACTGCCGCTGGCGTTTCGCCAGAAGGAGGGAATGCAGTACGCGCTTCCCTTCGGGGTCTTCCTCGGGATCGCTCTCTTGACGATCGTGTTCTTCGGCGAGTCGCTGGTGTGGATCGCGCCGCTGCTTCTCCAACGCTGAGCGTTCGCACGTACAATCGAACGGCCTGGGATCGGCGCGGATGCGCAGCTCGATTTTCGTCACGCTCGCGGTTTATCTGGTCGGCGCGGTCGTTCTCGCCGCCAGTATTCCGCCATTGATCCTCGCCTCGGCCGGCGCGGAGCAGGTCTGGCGCGAGTCGGTGGCGGATCGGATCGAGGCGGCGCTGCAGTCCGCGAATCTCGACGATCCCCGCGAGGTGGACCGCGTCACTCTGCCCGTGCGTTCGGCTACGGGGGTGACCGTGCGCGCCTATCGGTCCGGCGGGGGAGCCGGCGGCCGTACTCCGAATGGACCGGGGATGCTGGTGCGGCCGCACGGGGAGCATGTGGTCGTGCTCGAGTATCCGAACGCTCGGATCCGCGAGGTGCGTGGGATTCTGCGCAAGGCGACCTGGGCGGCGATCGCGGCGACCCTCGCGGGTCTCATTCTTCTCTCCCGCGCCGCATACGATCTCTTCGGCGCCTTTCGTTCGCTGCGATCGGGGACGACGGGGGACCGTCCGTCGCAACAGCTCTTCGACGTGCTGGAAGGGTCGATCCGGATGCTGCGCGGCCGGGAGTCGGAGCTGCGGCGTTTGCACGACCGCGAGCGCGAGCGCGCGAACGAACTGGCCACGATCACGGCCACGCTGGTGCGGAGTCTGAGCTCGGGCTTCATCGCCTTCGACACGGACGGGCGGATCGTGGATCTCAATCAGGCGGCGCGCTCGATCGTCGAAACGGAAGTGGACGTCGCCGGACGAAGTGTCGGCGATGCGCTCCGTCCCGGAGTGTTCGCGCGGACGCTCGCCGAAGCGCTGGCGCGCCGCGATGCCCTCCAGCGGGTGGAGATCACGGAAGACGACGGCCGGGTCATCGGTCTCACCAGCGTTCCGCTGCTCGACGAGCGCGGCCGCTATTTCGGCATGCTGGCGTTGTTCGCCGATCTCACGCCGGTTCGGAAGCTGGAGACGCGGCTGCGCGAGACGCAGTCGCTGGCGGACCTGGGCGAGATGTCGGCCGGCATCGCCCACGAGTTCCGCAATTCGCTCTCGACGATCCTCGGCTATCTGGCATTGGCGAGGAAGAGCGGCGACCCGCCCCGGATGGCGCATGGAATTGGACGCGCGGAAGCGGAGGCGCGGGAACTGGCGGTGGCGGTGGAATCGCTGCTGGTCTTTGCCCGGCCGATGGCGCTGCAGCGGCAGCCGGTCGATCTGAGCGACCTGGTGACGAACGTGGCCGAACGTCTGCGGGAGCTGAACGAGGCTGTGCGGGTGGTGATCGAGGCGGAGCGGGTGGTCGTGCCGGCCGACGCGGCGCTTCTTTCGCGCGCGGTGGAAAACCTGCTTCGGAACGCGTACGACGCGATCGCCGAGAAGGGGGAATCGGGCGGAACGATCGAGATCGGCGTGGAGGCGGCGCCATCGCCGCGGATCACGATCGCCGACGACGGTGCGGGGTTCGACTCGGCGATGGCGGCGCGGATGTTCGTTCCGTTCCAGTCCGGGAAGTCGAACGGATTCGGCGTCGGTCTCTCGCTGACGCGGAAGATCGTGCTTCTTCACGGCGGCTCGGTGGAAGTCGTCCCGAGGGAACGGGGAGGCGCGGTGGCTTCGATCGAGTTGCCTGCTTGAATCGAGGGACCTGCGGTCGTCGAGTGGTCGAACTGCAAGGCTCACAGTCTGACAGTCTCATAGCTCCTCTGAGACTATGAGACTGTGAACCTATGCGACTCGCCGACTCGAAGGCTTGTCGACTCTCCCCGCCCGCCCAGGTCCCTCGACTCGACGCTCGGGATGACATCTGTTACCTTTTGTCCCAGTTCCGAATGGCACTCGCCGCCGGCGAGTTGAGACGAGATTCGTAAACTACACGATCTTTGACACTTGTTCCTGAATGAACGGCAGGGCACGCCGCTTGCGGAAAGCGGCCGGCGTGCTGGAGGGTAATTGCATGAGGAAACGACGAACGCGCGACGAGGGCTACGTCCTGATGCTCGTCATCATCATCATGGCCATCGTGTTCATGCTGCTGATGGTCGCGTCCACGCAGTCGCTGACGACGACCCGCGTGTTGCATCTGCGCCTGACGCACCAGGGGCAGGCCCTGAATGCCGCACACGCAGGCCTGGTCGAAGGACTCGACTACTTCCGCCGGCAAACCCCGCCGGTGAATGTTTTCAATCCGCAGCGAAATCTGCTCGCCAATCCTCCTATCGACGAGACGGATCTGGTCACCGTTCCACCGTCGATCCAGCGGGACTTCATCATCAGCTCCGTCGGCAAGGTGTGGGGCCACTACGAGCTCGTACAAGGCAATGCGAACCTCGACGTCGGCGTGGCGGACATCACCCAGAACCGGCGCGGATCGACGGCCGGCTCAGGAAGCATCTGGCGTCTGCAGAGTCGGGGCTCCGTCTACGTCCGGAATGATCCGAACGTGGCGTACAACGTGTCCCCCAACCTGGTCATCTCCAGCAAGCTGGTCCAGACCGAGATCCAGCGGGTCGGACTGAACCTACCCAACGAAGCGGCGATCCTGTCGCCGGCGACGGTGCTCCAAGTCAATGCCAACCGGGTGGGGCTCGCCGGCGCGACGCGGGCCCGCGTCGTCGGCGGTACGGTGGGACCCGGCATCGTGACCAAGGGCAATGTACCGGTGGTGGTGGCTGGCGCCACTCTCAGCGGAACTCCGGGGGGGTCGGGGCTCAGCGCCGGGATGGACCTGACCATCAACGGGATTTTCAATCTCTCGACGATCACCGATCTGGCCGCGATCGCGGACCACAATGCAACGTTGGTTGCCGATCTGCCGGCCGAGCTGCCCATGCGTCTGGTCGTGCTCGACAACGGTGCGGTAGGGACCACGTACACGTTCGACGCCGCACACCCGCTTCGCGGCAGCGGCATCCTGGTGGTGAACGGGAACCTCACGGTCAACGGGGGACCGTCGTCGTACAACGGGGTCATCTATGTGACCGGAAACTACTCGCAAATCGGACCCTCGACCGTAAACGGCTCGATCGTTGTCTCCGGCGCCAACTCGACGGTGACCATCAGTGGATCGACGGAGTTCGCCGAGGTCTATTCCGACCGGTTCATGCGCAGGCAGGTGGCCACGCAGCTCGGCCAGTTCCGGTTCGCCAGACCGGCCTTCATTCCCTGCCCGGCCGGGGATCCGAAGTGCGACTCGAAGTTTGCTGAGAATTAGGGAGAACCGTGATGAACAGGAAGACGCACCAACACGGCCTGACGTTGATCGAGGTGCTCGTGGCGCTGGCGATGCTCGGCATCCTCATGTTTGCCAGCCTCTCGTTGACGGAAAGCAGCCGTCATATGACCCGGATGAACTCCGACCGCCAGTTCGGGACGCAGAAGGCCATTTCGATTCTGGAAGAGCTCAAGGCGGTGGCCACGGCCAACGTCAACGCCGCGGGGCAGACGCTGGCCGTGCTGGACAGTTTCGACAACGGCACGAACACGGTGCCGGAATTGAGCATCCAGACCGGAGTCACCCCCGGAGACCGGGTCAGCGGCAACGTGGCCGTGCCGGACGGCACCGGCTGGCGCTATTCGCGGCGCGTCTCCGTCTCCCGGCTCGGCGGTCCGACCACGGGCGGCGTCCGGCTCGTGCGCGTGACGGTGTTCATCAACGAGCCGACTGGTGAGCGTCCTCTGGCCGAAGTCTCGAGCGTCATCCGCACCCTGGCCTCGACGTCTCCTCCGACCCAGGTCTACGACGTCTACGCCATCGCCGTCGAGAACGTGCCCGGATGGTGGGTCTATACCGCCAACCTCGTTCCGTTCGTACAGAACGCAGTCGCGGAACTGCAGTCCCGCAATCCTGGACTCGAATTCCGCGTGCACTGGATCACGAAACTCTCTTATGGACGCGATATCGAGTACAGACCCCTGGTCAACTCGAACGTTCCGTCCACGAATGACATCAACCAGGTGTATTTCTATCCCGGTACGCTTCCGCAAAACGACGCAGTGCTCAATCCGCCGAATCTCTCCGAGTACTATCCGAGCCGGCAGTTC
This sequence comes from Thermoanaerobaculia bacterium, assembly GCA_035999335.1. GTDB lineage: Bacteria > Acidobacteriota > Thermoanaerobaculia > Gp7-AA8 > Gp7-AA8 > QHVT01. The sequence goes on from DASYGV010000098.1 coordinate 30,701, forward strand.
CAGGCGCGCATGTGGCGCGACAACAACCCGGTGAACGGGTACGACGCGGACAACAATCCTGTTCCGTATGCGCTGGCCGATCAATACAACAGCTCCATGCGCTATTACGCGGAACGGGCCCTGTACGACGCCCGGCGCGCCGCCGTCGATACGGATGGCGAGCTTGTTTATCCCAACGAAGAGCCGACCTACCGGTTGCTCCTCGACGACATGGTCCTGAACCCCGCGCAATATACGAATGCGATTCTCATCAACCTCCACGGCGAGCTCTTTCCGTTCCCTCCCGTGCGCAATTACTCCGACCCGGCGAAGGTGCCCGACGGCGGCCTTGCTCTAGCGAACGTCCGGGCCGTCACGCATCCCGAGCGGCTGACGTATTCGAGGCAGGGCGCCGCGGCCGCGGACAATGTCCGCCTGCGCGTTTACGCCTATGAAACGGTGCGGGACGTGAAAAACCTCGTGGTCGACGACAACGCATACATTGCGCAGCCGATCACGATCGTCATTCCCCGCCAGGACCTCACGGGAATGATCCAGATCACGGCCATTGAAGGGGGAACGTCTCAGACACAGGCGGTCTTCGGAAACGAGTTGTATCGATCCACGACGCCGGCTCTGGCCGCGCCCAATGGCAACCGCATGTATGCCACTATCGAGAACCGGTTCGTCAGCGGAGTCAATAACACGGTGATCCAGCTGTTCAACACGCCGTATCGAACGCCCGAGTGTATGAATGCCGCTCCCGTCAATTGCGGCAATACCACCATGGGCCTCGACGCCGCGGCGCGTCTTTACGACATGGACTACATCCCCTCGCCCGTGGAGACCATTACCACGCAGGCGGACCTCGCCACCGCATTCACGAGAGACCTCGACGACAACTCCGCAGGTGCGGCCAACGTGCCGAAGAACACCGCGCGGTGGATCATCAACATCAACAGCGCGGCTCTCGACGTCTATCTCAACGGCACCGGGCAGAGTCTCAACCAGGCCTTCGAAGTGCGCACCAGCATTGGAGCGCCTCCTGTTGGCGCGCTCCCCACGACCGGCCGGCTCGAGCCGGTCCGCGACCAGCCCGCGAATCTCTCGCGGACGTGGGTCTGGCGCGGATCGAATGTGTGGCTCTGGGGCGACGGCACGGAGACGAACCCGCCAAACGTTCCGCCGACGGAGCGGTTCCAGTTCCTGGGCGACCCGCGTCATCATCCGTATGCCGATGCGAAGTTGCCCTGGAACGCCGCGGTCTACGGTCTGGCGGCGGGGAATTACCCCGCGGCGATGGGATTCAACCGCTATTTCGACGATTTTCAGGCCAATCCGGGTCCTGTCAATGCCATCGCCTCTTGGCCGGGATGGATGAATGTTGCCGGAGTGAAAAACGACGGCAATGTGACGAACGACGGGTGGACGCCGGGCACGAGCTGCTGCGGACCTTTTGGCGAGTTTGAGATCGACATGCCCCGCGCGTTCCAGCTCATACGCAACGGCCTCACGGCCTCGCGAGCCATCTACACCACGATGACCGGCTATTCGTATTACTACGTGGGCATCGGAGGGGAGATCGGATACGACTCCGCCAACCAGTTCGCCAGGAGCATTCCGCTCTCGACGAGGCTCTACAGCGGCGTGGGGGGGACGACCACGGAGCAGTCCATCACCAACGACCTCGTCGATTGGGGAAACCCGGACACATGCGACCTGCCCCAGGGCTGCGGCGTGAAGTACGTCCGCGACGCGCGTGCCGGCACGGACTACTGGTGGTCGATGTTCTGGCTCGGGGAGCTGTATCCCGACAATCAATACGCGGTCAATTGGACGAACAACGGCAACCTGCCCACCGGCGTGGGATCGAACAACTTTCGACGGGTGTTGCGGGGCCTCGTCGGGCCCACGGCTGGAACCGCCGCGAACCGGCTGCCTGTCGGCACCGACTTCAACGGAGGCCTGGCCGCCGGCGGAGATTTCAACGCTGTTCGCCGAACTCTCAGCCAGGGCTCGACGAGCCTGTTCTGGACGGGCAACGCGGACAGCGCCACGTTCCACCACATGTCCAACAACAGCAACGGCGTTCTCACGGCGGACGGCCTGACTATGGCCCACGCCACGTTCGGTTACAAATTCCCGCTGCTCGATCCGATCCCCAACAACCGTCCCTTCAACATCAACGTGAACTCCCTCCTCGACAATCCGGAGAACTTCCGGAGCGGAATGTACGGCCCGGTGTTCCCCACGAACATCGAGGCGGAGTTCTACCGCCAGACGGGGGTCAACCAGCCTGGCAGCGCCCTGGTCTCGATGCGCAACGGGACGACGAACCGCGTCTCCTTCATCGTCGTGAACGGCCTTTCGCCAACAGGCGATTCGGGAAGCAACTTCATCGCCCGCTGGTCCTTCCTCAGCCTGATCCACAGCTATATGGACGCCGGCCTGTATACCGACGCGGTGGGCTGCACAGGTTGTCCGTTCCGAGTCACCCAGCTGCCCCGCGTGGCGATCACAGTGCCCAACGAGACGACGGAGCTCGTGGATCCCGACACGGTCAGGGTCGAGTGGGCCAGGACCTGGAGGCGATGGGACGGCGAGGAATATACCCCTGCCTATGCGGACAATTTCGGCGAGGGCGAGAACGTCAGCTATCAGGTCATGTACAGCCGCGACAACGGCGTGACTTGGCAATGGATGGCTGACGACGCGCCGGTCGCAGAACTGGAGGTCCGAAACCCGACCTATCTCATCCCGGACTTGTATTGGGACTGGGACACGCCGGCCGCTGACTTCCCGGACGGCAACTACCTGATCCGCGTCGAGGCTTACCGTGACAATTTCACGCTGCATTACTCCTATCATCAGTTCATGACCTACATCCGGAGGACGTCGTGATTCGTCGAGCCGAGGCCCAGCGCGGGGTGACGCTCATCGAGCTCCTCATCGTTCTGGCGATCTCCACCGTGGTCATGATCATCGCTTACGACCTGCTGCAGGACGCGATGGCCACGACCCTCGCTCTGGAAAGCCGGAACGAGCTGACCACGCTCACCCAGCGGCCCATGAACGCCATTCAGAACGCCATCTACCAGGCCCAGAGGGTCTTCATCGACGACGCCGCGGGCCTGGCGTATTACGACCGCATCCGCACGCAGCTTCCGGCCGGGATGGCTCCTGCCCCGAACACGCTGCTGCCGCGCATCGACACGCTCATCACGCCCGACACCGGCACGGGTGCGAACCGGCGGACGGGCAATTGCCTCCTCATTTCACGGCAATTGCCGCCGATCTACGTGAACTACGACCATGACAACAATGCCGGTACGGCGCAAGTGCCGTTCCCGATCGACCGCTACCGCTTCGAGCTGTTCTATCTCAGCCGAACGACCGAGCGGTTCTTCACGTCGAATTACTCGGTCGATATCGTGCGGGCGCGGACGATCGACTTCGCCGACTACTTTCAACTGCGGCCGTTGATCGGCCTGGGTGCCGGGTCCACGTTCAGTGCGACTCAGCGGACGCAGATCGGGAACGGACTCGGTGTCAATGGACTGACGCGGGCCTGGGACCCCACCGGCGGCCTTCTGCCGACGGCCGCGTTCTACACGATCAACACCGGCACCGGCGCGATGACGCTCCAGGCCAATCCCACGTTGAACGTCTATTCGGCCAGCTCGATGACGTCGGGCCTCGGCGGCGGCTCCGTCACAGGGAAGATCGACTATACGGTCGGCTATCAACAGAGCTTCGGCGTGCCCTTCGACGCCATTCAGAACACCCGCCACCCGATCCCCTACTTCGCGGCGCCGGACTCGGGCCAACCGAGCTTCCCGTCGGGCTTCGAGATCAAGGTGATCGGCGCGGGCGGCGCCCAACAGGTGGTGGCGCGGCTGGTGATGCTCGGGAACTACACGATCGGCGGAAGTCGCATCGATTCCCAATCCGGACTCGTCATTGCCGCGAGAGGCATATCATGATGCGTGGAATCCCGCCGCCGATCGGGGAGTTGCAGCGGGAGTAACCCGAAAAGGAGACCCATCGTGAAACGACTGGCCGTCATGCTAATCGTAGTCGCTGCCGTGCCTCTGTTTGCGCAGCAGCAAGCGCCGGAGCAGACGGCGCAGAAGACGGCGGAGCAGCCAGACGCTGTGCCGTCGCTGGTGGAAGACACGACCATCAACCCGGACGATTCTCCGCTCGTTCGCGCCGCCAAGCGTACGCTGGCAAAACGGCGCACTTCGCAAACGAAGCCGGCGTTCAAGGTCAACGACAACACGCTCGTGAAGGGTCGCGTCTCCTACGCCAGCGGTCCGGCCCATGGCCCGACGGCCCCCTCGAGACTCCCGGCCGCGGATGCGCCGGCTCCTGCCCAGCCGGATCGCGCGGCCGAAGCGGCGAAGCGCGTCCAGGAGCTCCAGCAGGAACAGGCGCGGATGCGCGACGAGGCCGACGAAGGTCCGTACGGTGAGGTGGAGGAAGATCAAGTCGAGCATCGCCTGTCGACGATTCCGAACGAGATCCAGACGACTCAGACAAATCCGCCGCCCCCGCGCTGACCGCGGCAAAAAATTTTGACGCCCGCGATTTGCGTCGTCTGACGCAAGCTGCTCGAGTGAAATGACTTGAACGCCCGGCTCGCAAGGCCGGGCGTTCGCTTTCTCCTGCTTCCCGAAGGAGAAAGCGATGACTTCTCGCCACCGCGAATCGGGGCAGTCTCTCATCGAATTGGTAGTCGTCGTGGCCATCGTGGGGACCCTCGCCGGCACGGCCATTCCGGCACTGAACAAGGCAATGTCGCGCGCCGCTCTGCGATCCGCCGCCGGCCGCGTTCAGCTGCTCCTACGCCTCACGCAGGAGGAAGCGATGGCCTTGAACTGCAAGCGCGGAATCCGGTTCGCGCACGTGGACAACCGCTGGACGTGGGCCGTGTACGCGGACGGCGACAATGACGGGGTGCTGAACGCGGACATCGCTTCCGGTGTCGACCCGATCGTGGCGGGACCGGAGGATGTCGGTCTGTTCCGCGGAATGGCGTCCATCGGCATCCCGCCGGAAGGCGTGCTTCATCCGGACGACGGCACGTGGATGACCGCGGAGATGTCCCCGGTGCGATTCAACGCCTCCTCGATCTGTTCGTTTGCGCCGGATGGCTCTTCGACGCCTGGAAGCGTCTATCTCAGTTCCACCGGCGGAGAAGCAGCGCTGGTCCGCTCCTCGGGCGACGGCGGCAGGATTCGGGTGATGTTCTATGACCGGTGGGCGAAGAAATGGGTCCTTCTATGACGTCCGCGAAGGCTCTCGGTGTGGCCACGTGTTATCTTCCGCGCCTCGCGCCGCTCGGAGGCGAATGGGGTCTGGTGGCTCCCGCGGTCTTCAAAACCGTTGTTTCGGCGCGGAAGCGTCGAAAGGTTGGTTCGATTCCGACACGCCTCCGCCAGGCGGCACTCTTCAGTTTATCCCGCGCGAAGACGCGGGATCTCCGGTGCGGCCACGCGAATCGCGTTTACGCCACGCTGGACCCGGCTGCACCAAAGATCCCGCGTCTGCGCGCGGGATAAACTGAAACCTACTTCGGCGCGTCCGTCAGGAAGCCCACTTTCGCCGCTCCCGCCTCATGCGCCGCATCCATCGCCTGCACCGCCCGCTCGAACTGCAGGTTGTCCTCGGAGTTGATGAACACGACGCGCTCCGCGGGCGGCCGCGAGACCATCTGCCGCGCGATCGCGTCGCGCAGTCCTTGCAGCGTGTTCATCTTCTGGGTGTTGAGATACACGCCGTCGCTCTTCACCGTGATCACGAGTTGCGTTTGCTCGCTCTGCGGCGGCGGCGTCGCCAGCTCGACCTTCGGCGGCACTTCGACGTCGAGGCCCATCTGCAGGATCGGCGTCGCGACCATGAAGATGATCAGCAGCACGAGCACGACGTCGACGAGCGGCGTGATGTTGATCTCCGAGCGGACGCTGCCTCCGCTGCTCCCTCCGAATGCCATTACGTCTTCCCCTGCGCGATCTGCTTTCCGGCCTGCTGGTTCTCGGTCATGATCGCGATCCGCGTGAACTCCGCCTCGTTGGCCGCCTTCATCACCAACCGCACTTTGCCGAAGTTGATCCGCTTGTCGGCCTTGAGCTGCACCGCGCGCGCCGGGTTCTTCTGATATTCGGCGCGCAGGTACGTGGTGAGGTCTTTGTCGGGAATCCAGTTCTGTCCGACGAACACGGTGCCGTCGTTCTTGATCGAGATGATCAGGTCTCCCTCCTGCCCCGGTTTCTTCTCCGAGTGCGCGCCCTGGGGAAGGAGCACGTCGATGCCCGACTGCAGCATCGGGGTCACGACCATGAAGATGATGAGGAGCACGAGGCAGACGTCGACGAGAGGGGTGACGTTGATGTCGCCCTTCACTTCGTCGGGACTGCCGCCGCCAGCGCCGAATGCCATGGATCCGCCTCTCTACGCTCTCGCCCGCGCGCGCGCTTCGTTCTTGATGAAGAAGTCGATCAACTGCGAGCCTGAGTTCGACATCTCGACGTTGAAGCGCTCGATCTTGCTGAGGAAGTAGTTGTACATCCACACCGCGGGCACGGCGACGATGAGGCCCAGCGCCGTGGCGCCGAGGGCTTCGGCGATGCCGGCGGAGACGGCGCCGAGGCCGCCGGAACCGGTGAGGGCCATGCCCTGGAACGCGGTGATGATGCCGATGACCGTTCCAAAGAGACCGATGAACGGTGCGGTCGTCGAGATCGTCGCGAGGTTGCCGAGGCCTTTCTTCATCTCCGCGGACGTCATGAGCGCCTCGCGCTCGATGGCGCGCTTGCCGGAATCGACGAGATCGAAGTCGGGCGGCAGCTCCTGTGAGGATTCGTATTGAAACTCCGTCAGTCCCGCGGCGAGCACGCGCGCAAGGTGGCTCTGCTTGAAACGCTTGTCCGTCGCGAAGCCGATCGCCTCTTCGAGCTTGTGCTGCTTGAGCAGCGGCGTGATGCCTTTGGCCACCTGCAGCGATTGTTTCTTCGCCTGGTGAAAGCGCCAGAGGCGCTCGATGGCGATCGTCAGCGACCACGCCGACATGAGGATCAGGACCACGACCACGCCCTTGCCGATGGGCGTCATCGAGTTCCAGATGCCGACGATGCTGAATTGCGCTTGAACGTCTGCTTGCATCTCTCTACGTCTCCTATTCGATGCGGAAGTTCACGGTGAGGTTGTAATACACCGGGACCGGCTGGCCGTTGAGCGTGCCCGGTTGAAATTTCCACTGGCGGATCGCATTGAGCGCGGCGAGGTCGAGTCCGAACGGCAGCCCCTTGAGCACGCGCGCCTCGGTGACGTTTCCCTGCCGGTCGATCACTGCTTCGATGATGACGATTCCCTCGACGCGGGCCTTGCGCGCGACCTCCGTGTAGACCGGGTCCACGCGTTTGACGGCGACCGGTGCCCTGACGTTACCACCGACGCGGATGGGCATGTCGCCGGTGCCGCCGATCTGGCCGCCGATCTTCCCTCCGAGCTGTCCTCCGATCTCTCCTCCGATCTCGCCGCCGATGACCCCTCCGATCTTTCCACCCTTCTGACCTCCGGCGACGACGCCGGCGGTCGCGCCGCTGTCTTCAGTCGGCGTGTCGATCTGGGGCGTCTCGCGGATGTCGCTCGGCTGACGGAACTGCTCGCGCGGTTGTTCGCGCTGAGGCTCGATGCGCGTTTGCGGCGGCGTCTGGCCGGCGCTGCTCGCGGGTGGAGGCGGCGGCGGTGGAGGCGGCGCCGACGCAACGATGAACGCGCCGATCGGCTTCTCGATCACCTGGGGGTTCTCTTCGACGTACATCCGCGCGATCGCGGCGATGATGACGACGTGGATGACGCCCGCGATCATCGCGGTGATCCAGCTGACTGTTTGTTTGTGTTTCCCCGCGGATTCGATGAGGACGTCGTCAAACATCGTCTTGCCCCCGCTTGCCGAACGCGGCCTTTGCCGAACTAGTGCCAATGGTTGGACGCGGGGAGGGGTTGGGACGAAACTACGGGCTGTCATCCCGAGCGGAGTCGAGGGACCTGGGCGGGTGGGGCTCAGAGTCGATGAGTCGACGAGTCTTCGAGTCGTCGAGTGTTCAGGTCTCACAGTCTCATAGAGCCTAAGAGACTATGAGGCTATGCGCCTGTGAGACTTGTCGACTCGAAGACTCGAAGACTCGTTTGTCGCCCCGCCCGCCCGAGTCCCTCGACTCACGCTCGGGATGACAGGAGGCCGTGCCGGCTAAGTTTTACCTATCCGGATCTCGGCTTCCATCCGATGTCTTCCGTTGGGCCATGACTTGATGAAGGCGCGCCACATCGCGGGCTTGTTCGTCGCCGACGCGAGCTCGAAGTCGAGCGCTTCCTGGCGGCAACCGCGCGCTTCGACGATGCGCGGCGATTCCGGATGTGCGGCGAGGTAACGGTCCCACGCGGCGGCGGTGCCGGTCTCGAACGCCGTCTCCCAGTCCGCGGGCTCTTTCGCGTGCACGGCGTCCGCGGTCGCTTTTGCAGCCGCCTTTTCAAACGCGCTCATGCGCTCGCGCGCTTCGTCGGCGTGCGCACCGCTCGGATACGCGGTGAGGTAGAGACGCCACCCGGACGGAGAGTTCATCGCGCGCGCGTCTTCGTAGGCGCGGACTTCCGCGGCGCGTTGCTTGAGCTTTGCGAGAAGAATCCCGGCCTCGAGGTGATGACGCGTGTCGGGCCACGCGACGAGGAACTGCCGCACCGCGGTCTCGGAGTCGCTCGTCGCCGCGGCCTCGAACGACGCGGCTTCGTCGACGAGCCGCCGCGCTTCATCCGCGCGCGCGGAGTCGCCGTGGTGCTCCAGGTACTCGCGCCACGCAGCGCTGCGTCCATCTTCCCACGCGCGCTGAAACGCGATCTCGGCCTCCTGCAACTTCAGCAAGCGCAGGAGCGCCGTGCGCGCTGCATCGCCGACGGCGGTGCCGGGTGGATGCGCTTCCGCGAGACGCTGCAGGCCCTCGCGATCGCCGGTGCCCTCGCGCTCGTACACGCCGTCGAGCAGCTCGAGCTCGAACTCGTGCGCTTTCTCTTCCGTATTCTTCGGCAACGGCACGTCCGCGACCGTCGGCGCGTCATGTCGGATCGGCTGCGATGACACCTCGGGGCCGCGCCGCACGCGATCGACGTCCTCGCGCGTGAGCGTCCCGGCCGGCGCCTCGAGGAACGGTGCAAGCGCGGCTGCAAAATCGCGCGCGCTCGCGTACCGCTTCGCGCGGTCCTTCTCGAGCGCGCGGAAGATCACGCTCTCCACACCGTCCGGCACCGCGATGTTCGGCTTCGCGTCGGCGAAGCGCCGCGGCGTCTGCGTGAGGTGCTTCATGATGTAGCCGTGCGGCGTCTCGCTCGCGAACGGCGGAACGCCGAGGAGCATCTCGTAGAGCACGACGCCGAGGCAGTAGAGGTCTGCGCGGCCGTCGACCTGTTCGCCGTCGCCGAGGAGGCCGAGCTGCTCGGGTGACATGTACTTGGGATTGCCGATCAACACGCCGGCCTGGGTCACGTCCGCGGAGACGCCGCTGGTGACGTCCTTCGCGATGCCGAGGTCGATGATCTTCGCGAGGCAGCGGTCGTCGGAGTCGAACGAGAGCATCACGTTGTCGGGCGAGATGTCGCGATGCAGAAGACCGC
>DASYGV010000112.1:0-18288 GCA_035999335.1 Thermoanaerobaculia bacterium
CAACCAGCGCGAGCTGCACGCGGACACGCACTCGTTCGGTAACTCACTCAAGAGCGCGCTCCGTCAGGACCCCGACGTCGTGCTCATCGGCGAGATGCGCGACCTCGAGACCATCGAGTCCGCGTTGCGAATCGCCGAGACCGGCCACCTCACCTTTGGAACTCTCCATACCAATTCCGCGGCCCAGACGATCAACCGTATCGTCGACGTTTTCCCGGCGCACCAGCAGCCGCAGATCCGCGCGCAGCTCTCGTTCGTGCTCGAGGGCATCCTCTGCCAGGCGCTCCTGGGCAAGGCCAACGGCAAAGGCCGCGTGATGGCGATGGAGATCCTCGTCCCCAACGCCGCGATCCGCAATCTGATCCGCGAGGACAAGGTCCACCAGATCTATTCGATGATGCAGACCGGCCAGGCCAAATACGGAATGCAGACTTTCAATCAGTCGTTGGCGACGCTGTACTTCAAGAAGCTGATCACGTTGCAGACCGCGCTGTCGCGGTCTTCGAATCCTGACGAGCTGCAGGAGATGATCTCCCGAGGCGCGGGTGTGCTGTTCGCACAGGGCACCACGAATACCATCAGCGCTTCGAGGCCGAGCAGGCCGGCGTAATAATGTAGGGCGGACTTCAGTCCGCCCGGGGTGTGTGGGCGGTCTGAAACCGCCGTATGTTGCGGAGGACATATGCCGACATTCGAGTGGAAGGGCACAGCGAGGAACGGGCAGACCCAGACCGGCGTACTGGTGGCGGACTCGAAAGACTCCGTCATCAACATGATGCGGCGGCAGCAGATCGTCGTCACCGCCGTCAAGGAGAAGGGCAAGGAGATCGCCCTGCCGAAGTTCGGCGGCGGCGTCAACCCTCAGGCGATCGCGGTCTTCACCCGCCAGTTCTCGGTCATGATCGACGCCGGTCTGCCGCTCGTGCAATGCCTGGAGATCCTCGGCAACCAGCAGGACAACAAGACCTTCAAGCGGGTGCTCATCCAGATCCGCCAGGACGTCGAGTCGGGCTCGAACCTGGCCGACTCGATGCGCAAGCACCCCAAGGTCTTCAACGACCTCTACACGAACATGGTCGCTGCCGGCGAGGCCGGCGGTATCCTCGACACGATCCTGCAGCGTCTCGCGACCTACATCGAGAAGGCCGTCAAACTGAACGGCCAGGTCAAGTCGGCGATGATCTATCCGGTCGCCGTCATCAGCATCGCTTGCATGGTCGTCGCGGTCATTCTCTGGAAGGTCATCCCCGTCTTCGCCGCCCTGTTCGAGAGCCTCGGCGCGGAGCTGCCGATGCCGACGCGCGTCGTCATCGCCCTCTCGAACTTCATCGCCGATTTCTGGTGGCTGATCACGATCCTGCTGATCGCGGGATGGTTCGCAATCAGGAAGTACCACTCGACCTACAAGGGCAAGCGCGTTCTCGACGGCCTGCTGCTGAAAGCGCCGATCATCGGCATCCTGCTGCGCAAGATCGCTGTGGCCCGCTTCTGCCGCACGCTGGCGACGCTCACGTCCTCGGGCGTCCCGATCCTCGACGGGCTCGCGATCACGGCGCGCACCGCGGGCAACTCGGTCGTCGAAGACGCGATCATGGCCACGCGCAAGTCGGTCGAGGAAGGCAAGACCATCAGCGAGCCGCTCGGCGACACGGAAGTCTTCCCGCCGATGGTCGTGCAGATGATCGCCGTCGGCGAGCAGACCGGCGCGCTCGACACCATGCTCTCGAAGATCGCCGACTTCTATGAAGAAGAAGTCGACGTCGCCGTGACCGGCCTGATGAAGCTCCTCGAGCCGGTGCTCATCGCCTTCCTCGGCGTCGCCATCGGCGGCATCGTCATCGCGATGTACATGCCGATGTTCACGCTGATCGGACAAATCGGTTAGAAGCGGCTGTTAGGAGAGCCAGCTCTTAGCTCTTAGGAGGCAGCTCGTAGGAGAGGCAGCTCTTAGCTCTTAGGAAAAGCAGGAAAGCCGTCACCGTAGCTCCTAAGAGCTAACAGCTAAGAGCTAACAGCTGACTATGTCCAACGATGTGCGCATGCTCATCGCCGTCCGGGTCGTGGTCGTCACCACGCTCCTGCTGGCGTCGTTGATCATCCAGTACACGATCCGCGAGGTCCTGCCGCTCGACTATCTCTACGTCGCGGCAGGCGTGACTTACGCGCTCACGCTCACGTATATCGGTCTCGCGTTCGCCTTCCCTTCGCGCAATCTCAATCTCGCCATTCAGATCGGCGGAGACATCGGCGTCGAGACTCTGCTGGTCTACTTTACCGGCGGTCTCGACTCGCCGTTCTCATTTCTCTATCTCGTCTCCATCATCACCGCGTCGATGTTGCTGTACCGGCGCGGTGGACTGTTCGCGGCGTCCGCGGCCTCGATCTTTTACGGCGTGCTCGTCGACCTCATGTACTACGGCGTACTGCCGCTGCCCGACCAGTCGATGTTCCTGCCGGTGGTCTGGACGTCGTCGCGGCTCTACTTCAACATGGCCGCGAACTTCTCCGGCTTCTACGCGACGGCGCTCCTGACGTCCTATCTCTCCGAGCAGCTCCAGCGGATGTCGCGCGAGCTCGACGCGAACCGCCAGAACCTGGCCGAGCTTCGCGCGCTGAATCAGAACGTCGTGGACTCGATCCCGTCCGGACTGATTACGCTCTCCTCCTCGGGCACCGCGTCCTTCGTCAATCCCGCCGGCGCGAACATCCTCCGCGCTGAGCCCCTGACGATGCTCGGCCGCCATGTGACGGAGCTCGGCTTCTTGACGCCGGAGCAGTGGGACTTCGCGCGCGAGGAACTGGCCACTGGATCGATCGTGCGGAGGGAGACCGATCACTTCGGTCCCGGCGGCGAGCACCGCAGCATCGGATTTGCGGTCAGTCCTCTCAGCACGCTCGACGGGAACTTCTCCGGCTACACGGTGATCTTTCAGGATCTGACCGACGTCAAGAAACTCGAGGCCGAGGTGCGGCTGAAGGACAGGATGGCGGCGGTGGGCGAGTTGTCGGCCGGCATCGCCCACGAGATCCGCAACCCGCTCGCCGCGATCGCCGGCTCGGTCCAGGTGCTGAAGAAGTCGCAGTCGCTGACGCCGCAGGAGCAGCGGTTGATGTCGATCGTGCTGAAGGAATCGGAGCGGCTGAACAAGTCGATCTCCGATTTCTTGCGCTTCGTGCGCCCGCAGGAAAAGCGGTCCGCGGAGTTCGACGTCGCGGCGAGTCTTTCCGAGACGCTGGACCTCCTCGCGAACTCGCCCGAGCTCGACGAGCGTCACGAGATCCGCCGCGAGATCGCGCCGCCGTCGTTTCAGCTCGTCGGCGACGCCGATCAGATCCGCCAGGTTTTCTGGAACCTCGCCCGCAACGCCGTCGCCGCGATGCCGAAGGGCGGCGTGCTCACCGTGCGCACGAGCGTCGACGACTCGTCGTATCACATCGTCTTCGTCGACAGCGGACGCGGCATGTCGCAGGCGGATCTGCAGCGCCTCTTCCAGCCCTTCCGCACGAACTTCCCTTCCGGCACCGGCCTCGGCATGGCCATCTCCTACCGCATCGTGCAGGAGCACGGCGGCAAGATCGACGTGACGTCGAGCGAAGGGGAGGGGACGGCGATCACGATCACGCTGCCGGCGCTGCAGAGGTCTCTCGCGCTCGGGATAAACTGAGCGCCAGTGACGGACCGCATCCTCGCTCCCACGCCCGACCAGGACGATCTCCAGACCGAGCTCTCTCTTCGCCCGAAGCTGCTGCGCGAGTACATCGGGCAGCACAAGGTGAAGGCGAACCTCGAGATCTCGCTGACCGCGGCGCGCAATCGCCGCGAGGCCCTCGATCACGTGCTGCTCTTCGGTCCTCCCGGCCTCGGCAAGACGACGCTCGCGAACATCATCGCCAACGAGATGAACGCCAGCGTGCGCACGACCTCCGGTCCCGCGCTCGAGAAGCCGGGCGATCTCGTTGCCATCGTCACGAACCTCGAGGCCGGCGACGTGTTGTTCATCGATGAGATCCATCGCCTCCCCGCGATCGTCGAGGAAGTCCTTTACTCCGCGATGGAAGACTTTCACGTCGACGTCGTGATCGGACAGGGTCCCGCGGCGCGCACGCTGAAGGTCGAGCTGCCGCGCTTCACGCTTGTCGGCGCGACCACGCGCGCGGGTCTGCTCACCGCTCCGCTGCGCGCGCGCTTCGGCATCGTGCACAGGCTCGACTTCTACGACGTCGAGTCGCTGACGATCATCGTCCGCCGCTCCTCCGACATCCTCGGCATTCCGATCGATCCGACCGCCGCAGTCGAGATCGCGCGCCGCTCGCGCGGCACGCCGCGCATCGCGAACCGCCTGCTGCGCCGCGTGCGCGACTTCGCGGAGGTGCGGCACGAAGGACGCGTCGACGTCGCGATCGCGCGTGAAGCGCTGCACATGCTCGAAGTCGACGACTACGGCCTCGACGAGATCGATCGCAAGATCCTCACGACGATCATCGAGCGTTTCGGCGGAGGCCCGGTCGGCGTGAACGCGCTCGCGTCATCGGTGGGCGAAGACCGCGGCACGATCGAAGACCTGTTCGAGCCGTACCTGATCCAGATCGGGTTCCTGCAGCGCACGCCGCGCGGCCGCGTCGCCAGCCGCACGGCGTACGAGCACCTCAAGTACCCCATCAGCGCCGCCCGCAATCAGCGCGATCTGTTCTGAGTTTTCGCGGGGCACAAACCGACTTGGCGCCCGTGCGTGCATCGGCCTTGGGCTAACCAGCGCTGTCGGCCGTGCCGACTCAATCCTTTCGGAAGTGCGCCCCTGTGGATCTCGGATTCCGGATCGCCGCATTCGCGACGATGGTCGCCATCTGCTGCCCGTGGAAAAGCTCCACGATCGACTTGCTGATCACCGACTCGTGGTAGTACTTCGTGAGGCGCGTGCCGAGGTGGTGCATGTCCGCGAGCGCGCGCTTGAGACGCTCGTACGTGCGGACGATACCCACGTAGTTCCACATCGTGTGCTGGATGATCGTCCAGTCCTGCAGGATGAGCGCGGGGTCCTCGAGGTTCTCGCTGCCGGGCGGCTGCCAGTCCGGAATCGTACCGAGGAGCGAGTCGGGAAACGAGCCGTTGCCGGGAGGTAGCGAAGAGTAAGCGCGGTGCGCCGACGAGGAAGCGCTCGTCGCCGGCGTCGTCATCTTCTCGCGGATCGACTGCGCCGCGTAGTAGCCCCACGTGAGTCCTTCGAGCAGCGACGTTGACGCGAGACGGTTCGCGCCGTGCAACCCGGAGCACGACGTCTCGCCGACCGCGTAGAGACGCGCCAGCGTCGTCTGTCCGAACGTGTTCACGAGCACGCCGCCGCAGAAATAGTGTGCCGCGGGGACGACCGGGATCGGGTCGCGCTCGATGTCGATGCCGATGTCGAAGCAGGCCTTGCGGATGTTCGGGAAGCGCTCCGCGATCGGCTGTGGGCCGTGATAGTGATTCGCGAGATCGAGGTAGACGAATTCCTCCTTGTTGCGCGTCATCTCCTCGACGATCGCGCGGGCCACGATGTCGCGCGGCGCGAGGTCCTTCAGCTCGGGCGAGTAGCGCTCCATGAAGTATTCGCCGCGCTGATTCCGCAGCCGCGCCCCCTCGCCGCGCAAAGCCTCGGAGATCAGGAAGTGATTGGCTTTCTTGTCCGCGAGCGCGGTCGGGTGGAACTGCACGTACTCCGCGTTCATGATCCGCGCGCCCGCGCGATGCGCCATCACCACGCCGTCGCCGAGCGAGTTGCGCGTGTTCGTCGTGTGCAGATAGATCTGCCCGAGGCCGCCCGTCGCGAGGACCGTGTAGTCCGCGAAGACCGTGTAGACGTCGTTCGTGCGGTTGTCGAGCAAATACGCGCCGACGCATTCGTTGCCGAGGCGGTAGCGCACCTGGATGTCGAGCGGGTGGTGGTGCGTGGTGAGGAGATCGACTGCCGTGACGCCGGTGGCGAGGGTGATGTTCGGTTCCGACTTCACGCGATTGAGGAGCGAGGTCTCGATCGCGCGGCCGGTCGCGTCGCCGGCGTGGATGATGCGCGGCACCGAGTGCGCACCTTCTTGCGTCAGATCGAGCTCGCCCTCGTCCGTCGTCGAGAAGGGCACGTGCACCTTGTCGAGCAGGAGCTGCTTCACCACGCGCGGACCTTCGACGGCGAGGAACCGCACCGCCTCCTCGTTCGAGATCCCCGCGCCGGCGCGGATGATGTCGCTGATCAGCTTCGCCGGCGTGTCGTCTTCGCCCTCGTAGATGATCCCGCCCTGCGCCCACGCCGTGTTGCAGTCCGCGGGGTCTGTGGCCTTGGTGACCAGCAGCACCTTGATGCCCGCAGCGGCCAGCGTGAAGGCGGTGGTCAGTCCGGCGATGCCGGTGCCGATGACCAGCGCGGGATAGTGAGCACGATTCTGGAGTGCGGACACGCCGCGTATTCTAATGACGCGTTGCGAGTTCTTCTCACACTGTTCATCCTGCGTCCTGCAGCCCGCTACCGCGGGCAAGAGAACCTAGCCCCCGGCTTCAGCCGGAGGAACGCCGCGTGGCCCATCAACAAGCCCGCGTAGCGGCCGACAGAACCCGCCGGGCTGGAAGCCCGGCGCTCCACATCATGCCGCGCTTTGCGCGAAGCCGGTGATTACGTAAGACCCCGACTTCTGGTCCTTCTTGATCTTGATGATGTTGTTGGTCTGTGCGTCTTCCAGCAGGTCGCTGAAGGTGTTGTAGCCGTAATACTCCTCGTTGAACGTTGGCTTCTTGCGCTGCATGGTCTGCTTGACCATCGAGCCCCAGAGGATCTCCTTGTTCTCGCGCATCAACGCCTTGATCGAGTCGATGAGCAGCTTGAACACCTCGGCCTTCTTCTTGTCCTGGAACGCGACCGTCGGCGCCTTCTGCACGCCGCGCACGAGGTCCTCGTAGAAGATGAACTCGTCGCAGTTGTCGATCAACAGATCGCTCGACGAGTTCTTCACACCGCAGCCGATGACGTACTTGTCGTTCTCTTTCAGCTTCGACACGAGCGGCGAGAAATCGCTGTCGCCCGAGGCGATCACGAACAGGTCGATGTGCTCCTTCGACCAGCACATGTCCATCGCATCGACGGCCATGCGGATGTCCGCGGAGTTCTTGCCCGAATAGCCGCGGCCGGGGATCTCGATCATCTCGATGGCCGCCTCGTGCAGCTCGCGCTTGTAGTCCGGGAACTTGTCCCAGTCGCAGTACGCGCGCTTGACGACGATCTTTCCCTTCTCGAGCAAGCGCTCGAGGACCAGGCCGATCTCGAATTTCTTGTATTTCGCGTCCATCACCCCGATGGCGATGTTCTCGAAGTCGATGAAGAGCGCGATCTTGCTTTCACTCATGCGCTGGGAGGGAGGCTTGCCGTAGTCGCCGGCTTCCTCGGAGGAGTTGGCGTCAAAAACTGGTTTGCGTGGTGCTGGCACCGAGGGAGTTTACTACTTCCGCCGTACACTACGCGCCGAGTGAAACGCTACTTGACGCTTGCCCGCCCCTTCACTCTGCTTCCGCCTCTTCTTGGGATCATCTCCGGCGCCATTTGCGCGTGGGGCTCCGCGCACAATCCCGATCCAGCGCGCGCCGTTACGGCGTCGGTCATCCTCACCGTTGCCCTCGGATCGCTGTGCGCCGCGTTCCTCAACGCCGCGAACAACACCCTCAATCAGATCTACGACCTCGAGATCGATCGCATCAACAAACCGAGCCGGCCGCTCGTGACGGGCGAGGTGTCGATCCGCGGCGCCTGGATCTTCACCTGGATCCTCTACGCCCTCGGCACGATCCCGACCTGGCTCGTGGTCGTCTACCCCTTCACGACCTGGACGCAGAAGCTGTTCGCGCCGCTCGCGTGGCACGAGTGCTTCTTCATCTACGTCATCGCCCTGGTCTCGACGTTCGTCTACTCCGTCCCCGCGCTCGGCCGCACCAAGGCCCATCCGATCGGCGCGAACCTGACGATCGCCATCCCGCGCGGACTGCTGCTCAAGGTCGCGGGCTGGACGATGGTCGCGCGCGCGTCCTTCGCCGAGCCGTGGTACATCGGCCTGGTCTTCATGCTCTTCCTTCTTGGCGCCGCGTCGACGAAGGACTTCAGCGACATGAAAGGCGACGCCGCAGGCGGTTGCCGCACGCTGCCGATCGCGTTCGGTGTACGCAAGGCGGCGTGGATGATCTCGCCCTTCTTCGTGCTCCCGTGGCTGCTGATGCCGATCGGCGCGGCCACCGGGATCCTCACCGGCAACGCGACGTTCATCTCCATCCTCGGCATCGCGCTCGCGCTCTGGGGCATGTACACGGTGTGGCTGATCGTCCGCAATCCCGACGAGCTCACGGCCACCGAGAACCACCCCAGCTGGCGGCACATGTACCTGATGATGATGGCCGCGCAAGTCGGCTTCGCCGTCGCGTATGTGGTGTAGCCCTATCATGCTCCGGTGTTCTCCCTCGAGCCCGAGTTCCAGGCACTCCGCCCGCTCCTCGGTGACGCCGTCGCCGACGCGCTGATCGCGCGCGAGCGCCGCGAGGTCTTCTCCGTCCATCCCGAGATGCGCATCGCCGCCTGGCTCGGCGCGACTCTGCTCGCAGCGGCCGCGGGCGTTCTGCTGAAGAGCAACCTCGACCGCATCGGCCCGCTCGCACTCGCGGTGATGATCGGCGTAGCCGCCGTCGCGTGTTACGCGTGGGTCTGGTGGCGTCGCGATCGTGCGTCGGTCGCCGACGACTACATCCTCCTCCTCGGCGCGCTGCTCGTCAGCGCCGACGTCGCTTTCGTCGAGTCGCAGTTCCACATTTTCGGCGACGCCTGGAAGCGCCACCTGCTGCTCCTGGCGATCGCCCACGGCGCCGGGGCCTACGCGTATCGCTCGCGCATGCTGCTCTCGCTCGCGATTACTTCGTTCGCGGCGTGGCTCGGCTTCGACAAGAACCAGAACCTGAGCGACGTCGCGTTGCCCGCGTTCGAGACCGCGGCGCTTCTCATCGCCTGGCGCGCTGTCGATCGTGCGCTCTCGCCGCGGACGACCTTCTCCCGCACCTTCGAGCACTTCGCGGCAAACGCCGTGCTGATCGGAGGTCTGTCGCTGCTGGACTACTACCGCAACCAGACCATCGGCGGTCTCGTCACGATCGCCCTCGCTGCCGCGGTCATCGCGTGGGGCTTCCGCAAGCGGCACGAGCCGTTCGTCCTCTACGCGTTCGTCTATGGAGTGATCGGTGCCGTGGCATTGCTCGTCGATTTCTTCGAAGGCGACACGGCCATGGCCCTGATCATCCTCATCGCGATGATCGCAGCCGTCGCCGGCCTCCTCTTTCTCCACGCGCGCTTCAAGGCCCTGAAATGAAACTCGAGCACGAACGCGCTCTGATGCTGGATGGGGCGCGGGCTTCCAGCCCGCGCACATCGGCTATCCTGGCCGAAGCCGCAAAGATCCCCCATCGCACGCACGGAATCCTCCTCCGAATTACGCTCTTCGTTCTGACCCTCGTCGGCGTCCTCGGTCTCAACTTCTTCCTCGATCAGATCGACGTCCCGAGACAGGGCATCGCCGCCGGCATCCTCGCCATCCTCGTCGCCGAAATCCTCATCAACGCGCGGCACTGGTTCTGGACCGGCGTCGAGGAAGCGCTCTGGATCGGCGGCATCTACTCGCTCATCAGCGAGCTCCCGAGCACGGGCACACCCGAGTCCAACCTCGTCCTCGGCGGTGCCGCGGCGATCGCCGGCGCGCGCGTGCGCAATCCGCTCTTCGGCGCGCTCGCCGCGGGCTTCTTCGCCTACTACTTCGAGCGCCGCTTCGACCTCGGCGTCGTGGCCGCGCTAATCATCGCGCTCGTCGCGGCGTTCGCGTTGCTACGCACCTGGCGCCGCCCGTCGAACGAATTTCTCTGCATCGCCATCGCCGTCACGCTGCCGATCGCCGGCTACTTCGCTGCAGATGCCGTCTGGCGCAACGCCACGATCGCGCTCTACGCCGCGTTCGGCGCGGCGACGATCTTCCTCGCTATCCGCTATCGCCACCACGCGCTCTTCCTCGCCGGCGGCATCGGCGTTGCCATCGCCGCGATCGAATTCGCGCGCACGCTCGACCTCCCGCTCGAAGCGAAGCTCGCCGCCGGAGGCGCGCTGCTCCTCGCCGGCGCATGGATCGCCGCGCGCGCGTTGCGAGACCGCACCACCGGCATCGTCGCCACGCCCGCCAAACTCACATCCGTCGACGATGAGCTCGAAATCGCCGCCACCGTCGCTCTACCCCAGCAAGAATTCGAGCCGAAAGCGGAATCGGGTGGTGAGTTCGGCGGAGCAGGCGCAACCGGCAAGTACTGACTCAACACCCAGCACTCAGCACCCAGCACCGTGTAAATTGTTCCACGTGCCACATTGTGTGTGCAGTCCGCTCCGGCACCCCAATATGTAGTGGTCGAGTCCGCTTAAATCCGCTTTTCCACAGATTATGGATTCCGCTTGCTTTTCGCCCTTTTTCCCAAAGGAAAAAGAACGAAAAAGCTGATGAAAATTGACGTCCTAAGTCTGTTGGTAATCTGCACTGAAATGATGTGCAAAACAGGTGAAAAAACCGCGGATTTGCTGAGGATTCCGTGAAAACGACCTTGTGCAAAAGCCTGTGGAATTCCTCCGGGAAACCACCGGATAACCGGTGGACTGGTGGCGGAAAAGAGCCCCGTCAGCCATAGCCGACTCAACCGCGTAACTGTTTGGAAATGATAGGGTTCACCGAGATGTTGTGCATCGTGTGCAACCGACCACTAGATGTTGTGGTCACCCCTTGACTTTGGCAGAGCTGCGAGCGTAGGTTGTCTCCCATCGAAACAACTTGGTGAAGTGAGGGAGGACCATGAAGGATTTGAAGCAATCGATGCGTCCTGAAAACCGCTCTCCCGTCCGCTCGGTGTCGCTCCAGATTCGCGACTATCAGGTGACGGTGAAAGTGAAGTCGTCGGTGCCGAAAACCCCTTCCACTCGTTTCGTTCGCCCAG
Organism: Thermoanaerobaculia bacterium; assembly: GCA_035999335.1. Lineage (GTDB taxonomy): Bacteria > Acidobacteriota > Thermoanaerobaculia > Gp7-AA8 > Gp7-AA8 > QHVT01. Next base: position 11,018 of record DASYGV010000112.1, read on the forward strand.
CGTTTCGGTAGTCGTTTTTCGCCGCGAACGCGATCGTTCGCGGCGGTGTTGGGGGAGGTAGGGGACGGAAGTTCGATTGAGGGACATCGGAGTCCCGGCGGCGTTCTGAACAAGGATCCGCGGAGCTCCACCGGCCGATTTCCTTCGTACGGCGTCGAACTCTCTTCCTCTACTTTTTTTGTTCTACAGCCGTGTGCGTGTGTGATGAGAGAAGGAGAGCTCCAATGACGTCCATCGATTTGCCGGTCCGCTCGCGTACCGCTCCGCCTCGGAAGGCCGGCAAAAAAGAAACCAAAACAGGCGGGATCGAAATCGATCGCTACTTCACGAGAGCAGGCATCGACGTCTACGACACGTGTGAGTGGGAGCTCCGCAACGCGGCCATCTCCAACGAGAGCGGCGGCGTCGTGTTCGAGCAGAAAGACGTGGAGATGCCGAAGTTCTGGTCGCAGATGGCGACCAACGTCGTCGTCTCCAAGTACTTCCGTGGCCACCTCAACACCCCCGACCGCGAGACCTCGGTGCGCCAGCTCATCGGCCGCGTCGTCCGCACCATCACCCAGTGGGGACGCGAGGGCGGCTACTTCGCATCCGAGACCGCCGGGGACACCTTCCGCGACGAGCTCGCGCACATCCTTCTCTACCAGATGGCCTCCTTCAACTCGCCGGTGTGGTTCAACGTCGGCATCGAAGAGAGGCCGCAGTGCTCGGCGTGCTTCATCAACTCCGTCCAGGACACGATGGACTCGATCCTCGGATTGGCGAAGACCGAGGGGATGCTCTTCAAGTATGGGTCGGGGACGGGGTCGAACCTCTCCAACATCCGCTCCTCGAGGGAGCTCCTCGCCGGCGGCGGCACGGCCTCGGGCCCGGTGTCGTTCATGCGCGGCTACGATTCGTTCGCGGGCGTGATCAAGTCCGGCGGCAAGACCCGCCGCGCCGCGAAGATGGTCATCCTCAATGCCGACCATCCCGACGTCGTCGACTTCATCCAGTCGAAGGAGACCGAAGAGCGCAAGGCCTGGGCGCTGATCGAGGCCGGCTACGACGGCGCCTTCAATGCGCCTGGCGGCGCCTACGACTCCGTCCATTTCCAGAACGCGAACCATTCGGTGCGTGTCACCGACGAGTTCATGCGCGCGTATGAGAAGGACGGCGACTGGCAGACCCACGCGGTCACCGACGGCCGGGTCATGGGCACCTACAAGGCCCGCGACCTCATGAAGCGCATGGCCCAGTCGGCGTGGGTGTGCGGCGATCCGGGTCTGCAGTTCGACACGACCGTCAACGATTGGCACCCGTGCCCGAACACCGCCCGCATCAATGCCTCCAACCCCTGCTCGGAGTACATGTTCCTCGACGACTCCGCGTGCAATCTCGCGTCGCTGAACCTGATGAAGTTCTACAGCGAGAACAGCGGCTTCGACGTCGAGGCCTATCGCGCTGCGCTGCGCATCGTCATCACCGCGCAGGAGATCGTCGTCGACTACGCGTCGTATCCGACGAAGGCCATCGAGGTGAACTCGCACAAGTTCCGCCCCTTGGGCATCGGCTACGCGAACCTCGGCGCGCTGCTCATGGCCCGCGGCGTTCCTTATGACAGCGAAGAGGGTCGCCACTACGCCGCCGCGATCACGTCGATCCTCTCCGGCGAGTCGTACGCGCAGTCCGCGCGCATCGCCGAGAAGCTCGGTCCGTTCGAGGGCTACGCCGTCAATCAGGAGCCGTTCCTGCGCGTGATCGACAAACATCGCCGCAGTGCGTACCGCCTCGACGTGCGCTCGCTGCCGGCCGATCTCGCCGACGCCGCGTGCAAGGTCTGGGACGAGGCCTATGCCCTCGGCCAGCTGCACGGCTACAAGAACGCGCAGATCTCCGTGCTCGCGCCGACCGGCACGATCGCCTTCATGATGGATTGCGACACCACCGGCATCGAGCCCGACATCGCTCTCGTGAAGTACAAGAAGCTCGTCGGCGGCGGGATGCTGAAGATCGTCAACAACACCGTCCCGACTGCGCTCAAGCGCCTCGGCTACGACACCAAGCAGGTCAAGGAGATCGTCGAGTACATCACCGAGAACGACACCATCGAAGGTGCGCCGCATCTCATCGACCAGCACCTGACCGTGTTCGACTGCGCCTTCAAGCCCGCCAACGGCACGCGGTCCATCCACTACCTCGGCCACCTGAAGATGATGGGCGCCGTCCAGCCGTTCATCAGCGGAGCGATCTCCAAGACCATCAACATGCCCGCCACCGCGACCGCCGAGGAGATCGAGGGCGCGTATTACGAGGCCTGGAAGCTCGGGCTCAAGGCCGTGGCCGTGTACCGCGACGGCTGCAAGCGCTCGCAGCCGCTGTCGACGGCCCGGGACAAGGTCGCGCTCGAGCAGCTGGGCGTCGGTCCCGCCGCCGTGCGCCGCAAGCTCCCCGACGAGCGCGAGTCGATCACCCACAAGTTCTCGATCGGCGGCCACGAGGGCTACATCACCGTCGGCAAATACGAGGACGGCGCGCCGGGCGAGATCTTCATCACCATGGCCAAGGAAGGCTCGACGATCTCGGGCCTGATGGACAGCTTCGCGACGATGACCTCGCTCGCGCTGCAGCACGGAGTGCCGCTGCAGCTGCTGGTCGACAAGTTCACGCACACGCGCTTCGAGCCCAGCGGCTTCACCCGGAACCCTGAGATCCCGATGGCCAAGTCCATCATGGACTACATCTTCAAGTGGCTCGCGATCAAGTTCCTCAGCCGCGACGCCCAGGAGCACGCGGGAGTGATCCTCCGCGACGACATCGCGCCCGTTCCTGCGCCTCCCACTCCAAAGGCGTCCGCAAACGTGACCACCCCAACCGCCTCGGACCTGTCATTCATCGACAAGGTCACCACCGCCGTCCCGGCAACCCTCGCCGCCGACGCGACGAAGGTCATGGGCTTCGTGATGCCCGCGAAGAACGCCGACGGCGCGAACCCGACGAAGACGGGAACGTTCCTCTATCAGCAGGACGCGCCGTCGTGCAGCGATTGCGGGGAGATCATGGTGAGGAACGGGGCTTGTTACAAGTGTCTGAACTGCGGTTCCACCAGCGGATGCTCGTAGTCACGGTGCATGGCTGGTCCCATCGCGGAGCATTCGTGAAGTGGTAGTAAGGGCGGCCGAAAGGTCGCCCTTCGTGTTGCTTCCAGGCTCGTGTGCGACAGACAAGTCGCTATACGGCCGCCACTCGCGCGACCCCGAACACATCCAGCGGCATGGCGCGGTGGAGCCTCCACACGATGGCCATCGGGCGTTCGCTGGTGTGGCTTTGATACTTCACCGGGCCGAGGAAGGTGAAGGATGGTGTCCGGTTGTATGCATCTTTGTTCGACGATCGGACGAAGAGCATCACGTTTGAGCCGCGATTTGCATGGTGGATGTAGCGCTGGCCAGTCGGGCTCCGCTCCGGCGTCGTGGATTGCGACTCCCAGTGAAAGAGCTCGGGGGAGATAGCGTAGTCGCGATAGCGCGTGGACGGTGAGTAGTACTTCTCGCTTTTCTGCAGGGTAATGAAGAAGTAGTCGGTGTTCGTCGGCTCGTGCCAGAGCGGGCCTTCGCGATGGCTGAATGGTTTGGCCAACGTAGAGCGGCCGATCGCGGCGAGCACTTCGTCCCGAGTGTAACGCGCGTGGACCTGAAGGGGGACGTCGACGAAGTGTGCGCGTTGCTGCTCCGGAAGTTCATCGACGATAGGGTAAGTGCGGTGAGCGGCGCGGTCGTCGAGAACAGCGAGCAGTTCGCGTAACTCGTCTCGCACCGCGCGCTGGTGGCGGAAACGGTCCACGGCGGACGCGAGATCGTATTCCTGATCGCCCCACACCATTAGCATGAAGCCTTCGACGATCCGGCGGTCTCGTGTCGAGAGCGTGTCGAGCGAGAACGCGTCGTTGGCAGTGAGTTGCTGCAGCAGTGTGAGGCGGTGCTCCTCGTCGATGTGGAGGAGGCGGGTGAAGGCGTTCAGCAGTTGTTGCTCGTCGCCGGAATCAGATGTTCCGTCGCTCGTATGTCCAGCCTCGCGCTTGAGGCGCGTCCACGACCAGCCGCGGCTGCGATACAGCTCTTCGGGCTCGACGGCCGCATCGTGCAGGAAACGGGCGAGGCTCACCGGTGGCGTCATCGTCTTCAGCTCGCCGACGAAGCTTCGGAAGTTCGCGCCGATCGAGTGACGGAGGTTTTCTAGAACGATCTTCGTACTTTCGCGATCGAGCTGGATGGAGCAGCCTGCCGGGAGGTACGGGAAACCGTTACTAACCTGCTCCTCCACTTCGCGTCGTGACGCGCCGGTCAGTGCGCGATAACGCAAATCAAAGCGGAAGTTGCGATTGGCGTTGCCGATGAAGTCGAGCACGGTCAGACATTGCTTGTCCCGCGCTCGACGAAGGCCGCGGCCGAGTTGCTGAAGGAAGATCAATGCGCTTTCGGTGGGACGCAGGAAGAGCACGGTGTCTACCTGCGGCACGTCAACGCCTTCGTTGAAGATGTCGACGGCGAAGAGGCACTGGATCGTGCCGTCACGCAGTTGCCGCAGAGCGTGATCGCGCGCAACGCTATCGGTCGTGCCGAGCACCGCTTTGGACGCGATGCCCGCGGCTCGAAAACGCTCAGCCATAAACTCCGCGTGATGCACTCCTACGCAAAAGCCGAGCGCACGCATGCGACTGAGATTGCCGATCTTCTGCTGCAGTTGCGTAAGGATCTGCACGACGCGCGTGTCATTGCCGGTGTAGACCTTCTCCAGGGCGGTTTCGTCATAACGCCCACGCTTCCACGCGACCTGTGACAGGTCGACGTTGTCATGAACGCCGAAGTAGTGAAACGGCGAGAGGAGGCCGCGGTCCAGCGCGTCCCACAAGCGAAGCTCGACGGCGATGCGTCCGTCGAACCAGTGCAGGATCGACTCGCCGTCCGTTCGCTCCGGCGTGGCGGTGAGGCCGAGAAGCGTTTTCGGGCGGAGATGGTCGAGCAGTTTCCGGTAGGTCGGTGCGGCTGCGTGGTGAAACTCGTCAACGATCACGACATCGAATGCGTCCGGATCGATCGTCGCGACGTCCATCGCGCTGAGCGACTGAATCGAAGCAAACACGTGCCGCCACTCGTCGGGACGATGCCCATCGACATAGAGTTCGCCGAAGGAACTGTCGCGCATGACTGTGCGGTACATCGCTAACGACTGCTTAAGAATCTCCTGCCGGTGCGCGATGAACAGCAGCGACAACGGTCGTTTCGCGATCCACGGCAGCGGTTCCTCGGAGTCATTCAGTCGTCGGTAGTCGAGTGCGGCAACGACCGTCTTGCCCGTGCCGGTAGCAGCGACGATCAGGTTCCGCCAGCGATTGTGTCGGTAGCGCTCGACGGTGAGGTGTTCGAGCATGTCCCGCTGATACGGCCAAGGCTGGACCTCAACGCCGACGAAGGAGAGCGGCTCGTCCTTGATTGCCGAGGCGATGGCATCGTCAAACCGTTTCTCGTCGCGGCCGCGAACGTAGGTCTCGAAGTCGGGATGTTCCCAATACGAGTCGAACGTGGCGCTGAACTTCTCGATGATCGTCGGCGCGTCGACGGTCGATAATCGAACGTTCCATTCCACTCCGTCGAGCATGGCCGACGTGGAGAGGTTCGACGAGCCAATGAAGACTGTGGAGAATCCACTCTCACGTTGAAACAGCCACGCCTTTGCGTGTAGCCGCGTCATGTCCGTCTGATACGAGACCTTTACTTCTGCGCCGAGTTCCAGAAGGTGTTCGATCGCGCGTCGTTCGGTCGAGCCGGTGTAAGTGGTGGTGATCACACGCAAACAACCACCGCGTTCGACGCACGCACGCAGCCGCGGAGCAATGACGGAGAAGTGTTAACGCTTCCTTCGAAGCTCGACACCTCCAATCAAGCGGACACCGGCCGCGTCCACGATAGATGGGCGTCGAAAGAGATCCGCGAGATCAATCCCGAAACGCTCGTACGAGCCTGCCGCTACACCGCGGACCTCGCCGAGATGGTCGCGCTGTGCGACCGCATCTACCTCGACGCGCACTTCCTCTCGATCGCCACTGATCGCGTCTCGGCGGTTGCCGGTGCCGAGTGGGACGTGCAGCCGTACACCGAGTCTCCGGGCGCACAGGCAAGAGACGACGACAAGAAGGTTGCCGATAGCGTCGCTAAAAAAGTCTACGGGAGCTCGGCGTCTCGAAGCGGCACCAACAAACGCTTGCTAGCTCGGTTGCCAACGAGCGATGGTTGGCGACATGACCTGTCACGACATCGAGGTACTCGATGCCACTGCCGAAGAGACGGCGGTGTTCCGTTCAGCGTAGATGAGGCGCGCGCGCTGCGCGGAGACGATCCACTCTTCGGCCCAGAACCAGCACGCCTTCCCGAGATCGATCCCGAAGAAGATGGGGTTCTCCGTGCGTGCGAGTTTGAGAACGTACGGCCGCTCCATCTTCTGAAGGACCACGTCCGTGATCGGCTGCATCGATCCGGCATCGGCCATCGCGCGAACCGAGCGATTGAAAATCGCCATGTCCTCCGGATCGCCGCTGGCGAGGGCGTCGTGGTAGGCCTTCATGATCGCGTTGCCATCGATCGCCGAGATCGCGAGCGCAGAGATGCGAAACGAAATGTGCGGCTCGGTGTCGCCCTCGCGCTCGGGATACAGGGCTACGAACCTTCCGGCCGCGACATCGAGATCGGCATGGCATTGCGGACACGCGCGCATCCATTGACTCCCACGTTTCTGCATGCACTCGGGAAAGGATTCTTCGAGACAGCCGTCGCATCGTGTGGTGCAAGTTCGATCCGGACACGGGTGACGCGGAGTGGGGCTCGCTGACGGATCCGCAGGGACGCGTCTTCGCTTATCCGTCCATCGCGGTAAACCGTCATGGCTCGATGCTGATCGGCTTCGGACATTTTTCCGCGACGCAGTACGCCGCATCCGGCTACATCTATCGCGACTTCCTCGGCCGCGTCAGCACGGTCGCACCGATCCGCGCCGGGGAAACGGCGGTGACGTTCGACGACCGCTGGGGCGACTACACGACCACGCTCGTCGATCCGGTCGACGACGCGTCGTTCTGGACGACGCAGATCCACGCGAAGAACGGAACCTGGGCGACGTCGTGGGCGAAGATCGAAATGCCGGGCGGGCGGCGACGCTCCGTGCGGCGGTGAAGGGGAACGCCGGCGTCCTCGCCGGCTGGCCCGCAGGCGTCCCGCGCCTGCGTTCTGCGAGGCGGC
>DASYGV010000193.1:0-6118 GCA_035999335.1 Thermoanaerobaculia bacterium
TTCCTGCATCCCGTGAATCTCGCGAACCTGCTGAAGCAGATGTCGGTGACGGGGATTCTCGCGGTCGGCATGTTGCTGGTGATCGTCGCCCGGCAGATCGATCTCTCGGTCGGGTCCGTGGTTGGTCTCGCCGGCGGAATCGCGGCGATGTCGCAGGGATGGGGACTCGTTCCCTCGCTGGCCTCGGCAATCGTGATCGGACTCGTAATCGGCGCGCTGCAGGGGAGTCTCGTCGCCTGGCTGAGCATCCCGTCGTTCATCGTGACCCTCGGCGGCCTGCTCACGTGGCGCGGCGTGATCCTCTACCTGAGCAAGGGCGAGACGATCCCCGTGCGCAATCCGGTGTTTCGTTCGCTCGGCGTGTCGCTGCTCGCGCCGCCGGTCGGGATCGCGCTAGGTGTGATTGCGTTCGCGGTGCTGGCGTGGATCACGGTGCGTCGCAATGCCGCGCGCCGTCTGCATGGCTTGACGGTGTGGGGACCGGCGGCGCTTGCGGTGCGGATCGTCGCGCCGGCGGTGCTGATCGGTGTCTTCGTTTACGTGATGAACCTGCAGGGCGGAATCCCGATCCCGGTGATCGTGCTGCTGGCGGTGGCCACCGCGGGCGCGTTCCTCACGCAGCGGACGACGTTCGGCCGCTATCTCTACGCCATCGGGAGCAATCCCGATGCGGCGCGATTGTCGGGCATCAACTCGAGCCGCGCGATTCTTGGCGCGTTCGCGCTCCTCGGCGCGCTCGTCGGCATCGCGTCGCTGCTGCACACCGCACGCGTGGGAAGCGCGTCGCCGGACGCGGGAGGCCTGATGGAGCTCGACGCGATCGCCGCGTGCGTGATCGGCGGTACGAGCCTGATGGGTGGGCGGGGGACGGTGTGGGGCGCGCTCCTCGGCGCGCTGATCATGGCCAGCCTCGACAACGGGATGTCGTTGGTGAGCGTGGAGAACGCGACGCAGTACATCATCAAAGGCGCGGTGCTGGTGGCCGCGGTAGGGTTCGACATGGCGGGGAGGAAGAAATAGGACAAATAGGACGGCTAGGACGAATAGGACGCATATACGTCCTATGCGTCCTATCGGTCCTATGCGTCCTATTCAAATCTCTCTTAGCGCTCGCGTGATCGGCATCCTTGCCGCGCTGACCGCGGGCAGTAGCCCGCCGATCACGCCGGCTACGATCGCCAGCCCGATCGCAAACATCGCCACTTCTGGCGAGATCGTGAAGTTGAACGCGACCTCGGAGAACGTCACGAAGTTCGCGGTGCCCGTGGCGATTCCGTTCACCGGCAACGCCATGATCACGCCCGCGATCCCCGCGAGCGCGCTGAGCACGATCGCCTCGATGACGACGGACAGCAGGATGTCGCGTCGCTTGAAGCCGAGGGCGCGCATCGTCGCGAGCTCGCGTTTGCGAGAAGCAACCGCGGAGAACATTGTGTTCATCGCGCCGAGAGTGGCGCCGAGGACCATGAAGAACGCGACGATCGAGACCAGGATGCGGATGCCGAGCAGGCCGGACGTCTGATCCTCGTAGTACTTGAACTCCGTCTTCGTCAGCAGCTTCAGGCGCGGATCCGCCTGGATCGCGTCGGCGATCTTGCGGAAGTCGGCCACACTCGACGGCTTGGTCAGCACCGACGAATACTCCGGCCGGTTCTGAGCGCGGCCGAGCGTCTCCACGTCCGCCCAGATCTCCGAATCGAAGCTCGTCCCTTTCGCGTCGAACACACCCACGACCGTCCACGACTGCGTCCCGAACTTGAACGTGTCGCCGATGTTCGTATTCACGAATCGGTCGCGCATCCGTTCCGACACGATCACTTCATTCAGGCCGGACTTGAACATCCGCCCGTCGGTGAGCTCGATGTACGGACGCAGCTCGAGTGCTTTGGGCGTGACGCCTCGGACGTTCACGTTCGAGCCGGTGGGGTTGTCTCGCCGCGGCAGCTTGAAGATGATCACCAGCTCCGGCGAGATCAGCGGCGCGCCGTCCGACGCTTTTGCGATGCCCGGCAGCGAGCTGATGATGCGGTACTTGTCGCGCGTCACCCAGCTCGTCGACTCGGTCTGCGCGCCCTCGCGCAGGATCATCATGTTCTCCTTCGAGCCCGACGAGACCAGTGCCTGATTGACTCCGTTGTAGAGCGCCATCATCGCCACCATCACCGCGATGACGAGCCCGATGCCGAAGACCGTCATCGCGACGGACGCCTTGCGGCTCATGAGATTGCCGATGTTGTACTTCAGCGGAATCGCCATCGCGTCACCACACCTTCCGGAGTCCGTCGACGACCGAGAGTCGCGCGGACCGCAGCGCCGGGAGCCCGCCGGCGAGGAAGCCGACGATCGCCGCGGCGGCGAGACAAGTCAACACCGTTTCGTTGTCGACGCCGAAGGCCACGAGGAATCCCTGCGTCACTTCGGTCATGTTGACGAGTTTGTAGAAGAATTTCGCGCCGAACGTGCCGAGCGCGCCGCCGAGGAGTCCGAGGGTGATGAACTCGATCAGCATGAGCGTGAGGATCATGCCGCGCGTGAATCCGATCGCCTTCAACACCGCGACCTCGGTCACGCGCTCGCGCGCGGCCATGCTCATCGTCAGCGCCGCGAGGAGCACGACCATGAAGATCGAGCAGAGCGACACGACCGTGAAGAGCAGCTTGATGTTCCCGATCATGGCCATGAACTGTTGCTGGAACTCTTTCTCGGTGAAGGTCTCGGTCGGGTATTCGGAATTCTTGAACATGTCGTCGATCTGCTGGCTGATCTTGGCCATGTCCTTCGGGTCGCGCACGCGGGCCCAGAACGTTCCGACCGTTCCCCGGGTGATCTCCTTCGTCGCCTCGTAGAAGTAATCGAAGTGGATGAAGAACGACGACGAATCGAACTTGTGTTTGTAGATGCCGCGGATCGTCACCTCGGGATTGAACGGAAAGATCGTTCCGATGAGCGTGATCTTGTCGCCGATCTTCCAGCCGTACCGCTTCATCAGCTCCGGCCCGACGATGGCGCCGGTGCGGTCGGCTTTGAACGCCTCGAGCTGATCCTTCGGCGTCGAGTAGTCGTCCCACACCGTCTCCATCTTGTCGTGATCGACGGCGAAGTTTGCGAAGAAGTTCTTCTGCTCCTTGTAATACGCACCCATCCACTGCAGCTTCGCGGTGTCGACGACTCCCGGAATCTTCTGGATCTTCGCTTCATGCGAGAGCGGCAGCGGATTGGCGAGCGAGATCGCCGACTGCACGCCAAGGCGGTTCTGGCCTTCTCCCGCGTTCGACGCGGCTTCGAAATTCGCCAGGATCGAGAGCAGCGTCGTGACGAAGAAGAAGATCGCGCCCATCAACACCAGCGTGAGCAGAGTCCGCAGCTTGTTGCGGAAGAGATTGCGCAGGACCAGCTTGCTGAATCTCATGCTCGCGCTTCCTCCCGCTGTGATTCGACGAGAACCCCCTTGTCGAGGTGCAGCACGTGTCTCGCGCGATCCGCGGCCTTCGGATCGTGCGTCACCATGATGATGGTCTTCTGATAGTCGGCGTTGAGCTGCTGGAGGAGGTCGAGGATCTCGTGCGCGCTCTTCGCGTCGAGATCGCCGGTCGGCTCGTCGGCGACGAGGATCGTCGGATCGGTGACGATCGCGCGGGCGATGGCGACGCGCTGTTCCTGACCGCCGGAGAGCTGGCGAGGGAAGTGATGGATGCGGTCGCCGAGACCGACGATGTTCAGCGCGGACTGGACATGCTCGCGGCGCTCGCTCTTCTTCAGGTGCGTGAGCAGCAGCGGCAGCTCGACGTTGTCGAACGCGTTGAGCACGGGGATGAGGTTGTACATCTGGAAGATGAATCCGACGTGCGTCGCGCGCCACGTGGCGAGCCGGGTCTCGTTCAGCGCCGAGATCTCCTTGCTGTCGACGATCACCTGCCCGCGCGTCGGCTTGTCGATGCCCGCGATGAGGTTCAGGAGCGTGGTCTTGCCCGATCCGGAGGGACCCATGAGCGCGAGGAAATCGCCCTTCGGAACCGTGACCGAGATCCCGTTGAGGACCGGCACGTCGAACGAGTCCCGTTTGTAGACCTTGTGTACGTCGCGAATTTCGACCAGCGAATTCATTGGCTCCCCTTCCGTCGTTGGCGCGGGATTCTCGCACGGAACTGGGGGGCGGGCTTCCAGCCCGCGTCCGCGGCGGCTTCCAGCCCCGCGGGATTTTGCACGCATGGCGTGCCTGACGCCAATGCCGCCGGGCTGGAAGCCCCGGCGGAAGCGGGCTGGAAGCCCGCCCCCCATGCTACGGATTCACGTTCACCGGCAACACTCCCCGAATCTCGATCTCGCCCGCGATCGCCTTCGCCGCCGCGATCTGCGCGGCGTCGTGCGTTTCGTACGCAGCGAGGTAGCTCGGCGTCTCGGGAAGCGAGCGGATCACGTACGGGCTTCCGAACGCAGCGAGGACGAACGGCTTCTTCATCCGCACGAGGTCGCGCAGAAGCGCGATCTGGTGCTGCGGCAATTCGATCGTGCCTTTCGCCCACCGCGTGAGCACGAACGTGCCGACGACGATCGCGTCCGCGTGCTCGGCCGCTTTTCTCACGAGCTCGAGCTCCTGCGGCGAGCTGCGCTCGTCGATCTGAATCGCGGTCGCTTTGGGAAACCGCTTCTTCAACTCGGCCGCGAACACCGGTCCGGGCGTCTGGTTGTTGATCCATCGGGTCGTGTTGTCGAGCACATTGAGTTGCAACACGCGCAAGTCGGTCGAAGGGGAGAGCGGGACGGCGTTGTTCTGGTTGCGCACGAGCGTGATCGCGCGGTCCATCATCTCCTGCGCCTTTTCGCGATGCTCGCGGCTGCCGACGACGGTGTCGATCCGCGAGAGGTCGACGAGGCGTTCCTTCGCGAGACCGCTGCGCCATTTCGCGTCGAGGATCCTCCGTACGGACTGCTCGAGGCGCGCGGTCGAGAGTCGTCCTGATTCGACGGCCGCCTTGATGGCGGGATGCATCGTGTCCGGCTTCGCGAAGAGGAGAACGTCGGCGCCCGCTTCGAGTGCGCGCACCGCGACCTCGCCCTCTCCGAACGTGCCGAGGACTCCCTGCATGTCGAGAGCGTCGGTGAAGATGAGGCCGGGGAAGCGAAGGTCTTCGCGAAGGAGCTTGGTGAGCACCTTCGGCGAGAGCGTGGCCGGCAATCGCGTGTCGGGCTCGATCTCGGGCAGTGCGATGTGCGCGGTCATGATGGCCGCGACGTTGGCGTCGATGGCCGCACGGAACGGCACGAGCTCGATCGCGTCGAGGCGCTTGCGATCTGCGGTGACGACGGGCATTTCGCTATGCGAGTCGGTCGCGGTATCGCCGTGTCCGGGGAAATGCTTCGCCGTGCAGAGCATTCCGTTGTCCTGGCAGCCGCGGACATAGGCCTGCACCATCGCCGAGACTTTCGCCGGGTCCTCGCCGAACGAGCGGATGTTGATGATCGGATTCTGAGGATTGCTGTTCACGTCCGCGACCGGGTAGTAGTTGACGTGAAATCCGAGCGCGCGACCTTCCTTCGCCGCGATTTTCCCCGCCTCGTACGCGAATGCTTCGTCGTTCGTCGCGGCAATGGCCATGCCGCGCGGCAGACGCGTGGAGCCGGGGAAGACATACCCCGCGCCTCCTTCGAGATCGCCGCTGATCAGCAGCGGCAAGCGCGAGAGCCGCTGCATGGAGTTGATCATCACCGCCGCGGCCGCGGGATCGCCCAGCGCGACGTTGTAGCCGCCGACGTGGTACTCGACGATGTTCTGCCGGATCTTCTCGAACGCCTCGCTCTGCTGATTCTTGAAACCGCCGATCCCCGAGACGATGAGCACCTGTCCGACTTTCTCGTCGAGCGACATCGAGCGAAGGCTCTGCTCGATCCAACGCTCGCGCTTGTCGGCGCGGGCGGGGAGGGTGAGGAGGAGGAGAAGGACCAACACGGTTCGCTTGAGCATGCGCGGACTATCTCTCGAAATTCGGTCCGGTTCCAAATCGCAAGACTTCGCCCGCTCTGTCATCCTGAGCCGCGCAGACGGTGAAGGACCCCCTGTTTCTTGCGCGGGCGTCGCAAACCGCCGGGGGTCCTTCGCCGTCTGCGCGGCTCAGGATGA
>DASYGV010000082.1:0-72484 GCA_035999335.1 Thermoanaerobaculia bacterium
GGCGTTGCCTCCGCACTCCAAATTGCTGGACTTGCGCAACGTCTCCTACGCGTATGCCGACGCGACCGCCGTGCGCGACGTGAGCTTCGCCGTCGGTGAGCGCCAGCTCGTCGCGCTCACCGGCCCGAACGGTTCGGGAAAATCGACGCTGTTGAAATTGATCGCACGCGTGCTCGCGCCGCGGCAGGGCGAGGTGCTGTACGAAGACACGCCGCTCGCGCAGTGGCCGGCAAAGGAGTACGCGAAGCGCGTCGGCTATCTGCCGCAGGATCCCGATCCCGCGTTCCCGATGCGCGCGCTCGACGTCGTCGTCTCTGGCCGCGCCCCGTACCTCGGGCGTTTTTCGTGGGAGTCGCCGCGCGATTTCGAGGAGGCGGAGCGCGCGCTCGAGTTGTGTGACGCCGCGCACCTCCGCGACCGCTACCTCGACGAGATGAGCGGCGGCGAGCGGAAGCGCGTCTTCCTCGCGCGCGTGCTTGCCGGAACGCCGCGCCTGATCGTCCTCGACGAGCCGCTGGCCGCGCTGGACCTCTCGCACGTCCAGCAGTTCTCGCGATTGTTGCGCGACGTCGTCGATCGCACCGGCTGCACGGTGCTCTTCGCCGCACACGACCTCAACTGGGCCGCCGCCCACAGCGACCGCATGCTGGTGATGCAGCGCGGCGCGCTTGCGCTCGATGCGACACCGTCCGAGGTGATGCGCGTCGACGTGATGCGCACGCTGTTCGGATTCGAGGCGGAGACCGTCAATACGGGCGGGCGGACGTGGATTGTGCCTGCCTAGGAGCAGCAGCAGCAACGAGACGCCATGCCGGCCATGTTGATCGAGTTTTTTCCTATTACGGTGGACGCGCCAGTTGCGGCGTTCAGTGATAAGAAGTCGCCCGTTGCCGTACCGCCGAACAGGTGGCAGCAGTGAATCGCGAGCCCAAAGACCGTCACGGCGCCGGTCGAGCCGATGACGGTCGCTGCTCCCGTAGTGCGGTTGATGCGCGCGAGAACGACGCCGCCACCTGAGTTCAGCGCTCCGTACAACACACCGTTCGCGTCGAAGACGAGGTCGCCGCTGGACGTCATCCCGCCACCGAACGATCCGACCGCCGTTCCTGCGCCGGTCACAGGATTCACGGTAATCAGCTGTCCGACCGCGCCGGCGTAAATCGTCCCCTCCTCTGACACCGCCAGACCATTTGTTGAAAAACCAATGGCGCCAACGGCGGTCGCCGCTCCTGTGTCCGCATTGAGACGAAGCAATTGCGAGAAACTCACGCCGTACAGCGTCGGACCATGAAATGCAATGTCTGTGACGCTGGCCATACCGCATGGCCCAACAAGGCCGACAGAGCCGGTTGCAGGGTCTACTGTGTAAAGACGGCTCGTGAGATCGACGGCGTACAAATTGGTTCGCATAGAGATCTCCTATGTAGATCAAGACGGGGACAATCGTCTTATGAGTAATCGGTTGCCGAATTGCTGACCGTACAGCTCAATGTAAGATCCATAGAGCGGGATGGCAAGGCGGAGAAATGGAAGGCGATGTTTATGGCCGACAGGAATTCATAGATTGCGCATATCGCGAGCGTTGTGAGGCCGTAAGAAATTACTGACGCGCACGTGTAAACGCTTCTTTCGCGCGTCCGTCCGAAGGACATGCAACGGTGGATCGCCGCGCTCGCGCTGCTGTTCGTTGCCGCCGCTCCGAGCGAACGCGAGCGCGCGGAACATGCCCTCAACCGACTGTCGTTCGGTGCGCGGCCGGGAGACCTCGAGCGCGTAACGCGCATCGGCGTCGACCGCTGGATCGACGAGCAGCTCCATCCTGAGCGCATCGACGACCGCGTGGTCGCGGCGCGCGTTGCGCGCTACGAGAAGGTCGTGGAGATCCCGTCCCGTGACGACAAGCAAAAGGCGCGACGCGCTGGGCGCAAGGCCGTCGCCGACGTTTCGGCGCAACGCATCCTCCGCGCCGCAGAGTCGGAGCGGCAGCTCAACGAGGTGATGGTCGACTTCTGGATGAACCACTTCAACGTGTTTGCCGCGAAAGGACTCGATCGTTACCTCGTCGGCAGCTACGAGCGCGAGGCGATCCGCCCGCGTGTGTGGGGACGTTTCGAAGATCTCCTGATGGCGACGGCGAAATCGCCGGCGATGCTGTTCTATCTCGACAACTTCCGCTCTCGCTCCGGCGCGCTCAACGAGAACTATGCGCGCGAGCTGATGGAGCTGCACACGATCGGTGTCGACGCGGGATACACGCAGAAGGACGTCACCGAGCTGGCGCGAGTGTTCACGGGTTGGAGTATCGACAAATCCGGTGCGTTCCGCTTCCGCCGCTTCGCCCACGACGACGCCGCAAAGACGGTCCTCGGCGTACGCATGCAGGGCGGGATGGACGAGGGCGAACGGATGATCCGATTCCTCGCGCGCCATCCGTCGACGGCGAAGCACATCGCCACGAAGCTCTGCATCCGCCTGGTCAGCGATGAGCCTTCGCCAGCGCTCGTGGAGCGCGTTGCGAAACGGTTCCGGGACACGAACGGCGACTTGCGCGCGACGGTGAAGGCGGTCCTGGACAGTCCGGAGTTCTGGAGCTCGCGCGGCGCGAAGGTGAAGTCGCCGTTCGAGTACGCGGTGTCGGCGATCCGCGCCGCGGGCGGCACGATCGACGATCCGCTGCCGCTGGCGCGCGAGCTGCGGAAGATGGGCGAGGGGCTCTATCTCGCGCAGCCGCCGACGGGCTATCCGGACGACGCGGAGTCGTGGTCCGGCAGCGGCGCGACGCTGGCGCGGCTCGATTTCGTCCTGGCACTGGTCCACAACAAGATGCCGGGCGTGCGCGTGCGCGCCGGTGACGCGGATGCGCTGGCGCGCACGCTCGGCGGAAAGGAGTTCACGAGGCAGTGAACCGCCGATTCTTTCTCCGCACCACGGGCCTCGGCCTCCTCGGCGCCACGCTGCCGCTCACCGCGGCGACGCGGCGCGGGAAGGTGCTGGTGGTGATCTTCCAACGCGGCGCCGTCGACGGGTTGAACATGATCGTTCCGTACGGCGAGCGCGCGTACGCGGCGTCGCGTCCTTCGCTCGCGATTCCGCGCAACGAGGTCCTCGATCTCGACGGCTTCTTCGGCGCGCACCCGTCGCTGCAGTCGCTAATGCCGTTCTGGAAGGACCGCTCGCTCGCGATCGTACACGCGGCGGGGAGTCCCGACGCGACGCGCTCGCATTTCGACGCGCAGGATTTCATGGAGAGCGGGACGCCCGGCGAGAAGTCGACGAAGGACGGGTTCCTCGCGCGCGCCATCGGCAAGCCGAAGTCCCAGTCGAAATCAATGACGCCGCGCGCGGTCGCGATCACTTCGACGCTTCCGCGAATCTTTTCCGGCGCACCGGACGCGATCGCGTCCGCGGACCTCGCGAAGTTTCGCAACGAGCGCGCGTCCGCGCTGTTCGCGTCGGCGTATCCGGAAGCGTTCGAAGCGGCGCGCGTCCTCGGCAAGGTCGATGCGCGCGGCGGTCCGCTGAAGCAGATCGCGAGTCTGATCAAGAGCGACGTCGGTGTGGAGGTGGCGTTCACGGACGTCGGCGGCTGGGACACACACGCGGCGCAGAAGACGCCGCTCGCGAACAACCTGCGTCGTCTGTCCGAAGACATCGCGGCGTTTGCGAAGGACCTCGGCTCGCGCATGAGCGACGTCGTGCTGGTGACGATGTCGGAGTTCGGCCGCACGGTGCGCGAGAACGGCAACCGCGGCACCGATCACGGACACGGCGGCGTGATGATGCTCCTCGGCGGCAACGTGCGCGGCGGCCAGGTGCACGGCAAATGGCCCGGCCTCGAGCGCGAGCAGTTGTTCGAAGGACGCGACCTCGCGGTGACGACCGACTTCCGCGACGTGTTCGGCGAGGTGCTGACGAAGCACCTCGGCGTCGCGTCGCTGGCTGGCGTTTTTCCTGGGCACGCTGTGAGGCTTGCGGGCGTTCTCTAAGTTTATCCCGCGCGTAGACGCGGGATCTCCGGTGGCACCGCGCGGATCGCGCCTGAGGCCCGCGCGGTTGCGGTATCACCAGAGATCCCGCGTCTACGCGCGGGATAAACTGAAGCGAAGCAACCGAAGGGCTAGAACCGCAGCTTCATCACCACGAGCGCGGTGAGCGCCCCGTCGTCGGCCTGCGACGCCAGCACCTGCACAAAATCGCCGACGCCGGTGTCCGTCGTGATTTTCGTGTGGTCGTTCACGGTGAAGGTCTTGTCCTCGCCGTCCACGGTCACGACCCACGTCGCACCGGTGACCGACTTCACCTTTCCGTGAAACTGCACGACCTTCACCGGCGGCAGGCGCACGATCTTGACGATCGAGATCGCGACCTTGTTGTTGGCCGAGTCGACGCTGTAGAGCACTTCCACCGTGTCGCCGACTTTCGGCGAGCCGACGATCTTCGTCTGCGCGTTCACGACCACGCTGACGGTCTCTTGACCGGACTCGATCTCCCACGAATCCGTGCCGATGCTCTTCACCGTTCCCCGCAGGCCGCTGATCTGCGGCGGCACGGGCGCGAGCACGAGCACCTCGCGCGCGATGAGGCGGCCGTTCACCGCGTCCACCTGCACCTGCACGAGCTGGTTGCGGACGATGTCGGAGAGGTCGAGGTCTTGATCCTTGCGGTAGCTGCCGAAGCTCGTCTCGTCGTCGACGGAGGCGGTGTATCCGAGAAGCGTGAGCGTTTGCGCCGCGACGTCGACGCTGTCGACGGCGCCGAACAACGTCGCGTCCCCGAAGCGCGTGGCCGTGATCATCGAAGCTTTGCCGCTGGTGTCGATCGTCGCGAAGAGGAGCATGCCCGGCTCGATCTGACCGACCGTCGCCTCGCGCCCGCGGCCGATCACGATCTTCGCGTCGCTGGCATCGACGACGACCAGCCCGTCCGCGAGACGGATGAGATTTCCCTGCACGCTCTCGACGATCCCGCTCACGGTGCCACCCTGCGGGTGCGTCTCGCGCTGCGAGAGCGCGCGTGAGCGGGCGTAGGCGGAGAGCGAGAAGAGGAGGAGCGAGAGGACGGCGATCTTGCGGGACATGCGAATAAGTATAACGCAGGGCCCACGCGCCTTACGTTTCGCGTTGTCGCGGTTTCACCAGCGCCAACGCGCCGGCGGCGATCCCCAGCGCGAAGCAGGTCCACCACAACGCCGTCGGGTTCCGCTGGTAGATCCACGTGCCCATCGCCGGACCGAGGACCATGCCGAACGAAAACATCGCGTGCCACAGACCCATATAGCGGCCGCGGTAGCGCTCGGGCGCGAGACCGCTCACGTAGGCGCCGGTGACGGGCGCGAAGATCATCTCGCCGACGGTGGTGACCACGATCATCGCGACAAGCATCGGGATGCCCGCGGCGAGTCCGGTGATCGCGAAGCCGATTCCGGTGAGCGCATAGCCGAGGGCGATCAGCGGTTGCGGCGGCAGGCGTTGCGTCCACGCGGTGATCGCGAGCTCGAAGAGCACGATCAGCACTCCGTTGATCGAGAGCAGCATTCCGTACGTCGACGGCGAATATCCGAGTTTTGCGACGTGCAGTGGGAAGGTCGAGTGGAACTGGAACTCGACCCAGGCCATGCAGAGCGTACCGGCGAGGAAGTAGACGAACGCCCGGTGTCGCAGCGCGACGATCAATCCCTCGCCCGTGCGCTCGCCTTCGCCGCTGGAGCGGTTCCCGTGCGGCAGCGCGACCAGCGCCACGATTCCGTAGACGAACGACGTCACGGCGTCGCCGGCGAAGACATAGAAGAACGATTTGTTCGCGAGAAAGCCCGCGGTCGCGGGGCCGGCGGCGAATCCGAGGTTGATCGCAAAGCGATACATGCCGAACGCGGCGACGCGCTGTTCCGCGGGAACGAGATCGCCGAGGAGTGCGGTCGCGGCCGGGCGATAGAGCTCGCCGACCATGCCAACGATGAACGAGAACAGGAGGATGTTCGGAAACGTTCGTGCCTGCGACAGCGCCAGCATCGACCCCGCGGAGAAAAACATCGAGAGCGCGATCGTGTAGCGGCGGCCGATGCGGTCGGCGAGATGCCCGCCGACCATGGAGGCGATGATGTGGCCCGCGCCGTACGAGCTGACCGCGAGCCCCGCTTGCGCGGGAGTGAAACCGTTCCTCGTCATGTAGATGGCGAGGAACGGCATCACGAAGGTGCCGAAGCGATTGATGAACGTCCCGCCGAAGAGAATCCAGGCGGGACGGGGAAGGGACTTGAGATTTTCTGTGAGCGACTGCATGACGAAGTGCTTAGTGCTGGGTGCTGAGTGCTGAGTGGGGTGGGTGTGTCTCAGCACCCAGCACTCAGCACCCAGCACCGTTTACTTCGGCAATTGTGCCTTCTTCTTCGCCAACTCCTCTGCTAACACTTCGATCTCCGCGAGTTGCGACTCCGTCGGGCGGCCGTCGTAGCTGTTGATCGCGCCGTAGAGCATGCCGAGGCGCTCGCGGAGCTGTTCTTCGCCGGAGAGCCAGCCGCCTTCGCGGGTCGACGTCAGCGACTTGTAGAGCTCATCGAGTTTCTTCTTTGTCGCGGGCGTCTTCGCTTCGCCGAGCAGCTTCTGAACATTTTCGGTGAGGGCGGTGAACTCGCCGATCATGTCGTACATGCGGCGGACCGCTTTCTGCTGCACGGCGCGATCCTCTGCGGTGTACTTCGCGCGCGTGTCGGGCACGAGCTCGAGCGTCGACGTGTACGTCTCTTTGCCCTTGATGAACTTCACCGTGTACGCGCCCGCGGGCGCGCGCGGTCCGTAGAACGCGCCGCCGGACATGACCAGCGAGCTGCCGGCCGGCATCTTCGGCGCGGGGAGGCGCATCGGCCAGTCGACGCGGTTGATGCCGCGGCGTTTCCCGGCCGGGAGCGTGGCCACGAGCTTGTTGTCGCCGTCGTAGATCTCGACCTTCGAGTCGCCGATGACGTGGCGCTTTCGGAGGTAATACGAGATCGACGCGACGTCGTCGACGCCGCCGGAAGCGTAGAGCGTGTCGCCTTCCGAGCGCCCGTCGTACGCCGGGATCTTTAGAACCGAGGCGTGCGACGGGAGCATCACGACATCCTTCGCCAGTGCGTCGGGCGTGAGCGCGCGCAGCGGCGAGAGGTCGTCGATGATGTAGATGCCGCGTCCGTGTGTGCCGATGACGGCGTCTCCGTCGCGTGGGTGGAGCTTCACGTCGTTGACGGGAACAGGCGGGAAGTTCTCCTTGAATTGGGCCCAGTTCGCGCCGGCGTCGAGCGAGAGATAGAGACCGTATTCCGTGCCGAGGAACAGCAGGTTCGGGTTGACGAGGTCCTCGCGGATCACGTGCGCCCATCCGCGGACGTCCGCGGATCCGAGAGGCTCCCAGGTCTTGCCGAGGTCGCGCGTGCGGAAGGCGTACGACTTCATGTCACCAGTGCGGTGGCCGTCGAACGTCGCGTACGCGGTGTTCTCGTCGAAGTGAGAAGCCTCCACGCGGGAAACCCATGTACGTGGCGGAACGCCCTTCACATTCGCGACGGTGTTCGTCCAGGTCTTGCCGCCGTCGGTAGTGACCTGCACGTTGCCGTCATCGCTGCCGACCCAGATCACGTTCGGGTTTTTCGGCGACTCGGAGATGGTGATGATCGTGTTGTAGTTCTCGGCGCTGGAGTTGTCGACGGTGATGCCGCCCGACTCGAGCTGCCGCTGCGTCTTGAGGTCGTTGGTCGTGAGGTCGCCGGAGATCCGTTCCCACGAGTCGCCGCCGTCGCGCGAGCGCATCAGGTACTGCGAGCCGGCGTAGACCGTTCCCTTCTGCGTCGGACTGGTGACGATCGGCGTGTTCCAGTTGAAGCGCAGCCTGGTCTCGCTCTTCTGTGCGTGCGGATAGATCTCCTTCGACTCGCCGGTCGAACGGCGCAGGCGCACGAGGCGTCCGCCCTGCGACTCGAGATAGACGATGTCGGAGTCGACGGAGTCGGTTGCGACCGCAAATCCGTCGCCTCCGCCGAGAGGACGCCACGCGTGATTCGTCACGCCGCCCACCGCCTGCGAGGGCGCCATCCATGTGCCGTTGTCCTGCAGCCCGCCGTAGACGTTGTAGGGCAGGTCGAGGTCGAAGTTGACGTGGTAGAACTGCGAGATCGGCAGCACGTTGAGATGGCGCCAGCGCTGCGCGCGGTCGAACGACTGATACGCACCGCCGTCCGTGCCCGCGACCATCATCGCGGTGTCCTGCGGATGGATCCAGAGCGCGTGATGATCGCCGTGCACCGTGTTGCCGCCCGCGAACGAGCCGCTGAAGGTCTTGCCGCCGTCTTCGCTGAACGTCAGGTTGAGGCCGGGCTTGTAGACGCGGTTGTGGTCCTTCGGATCGACGACCAGGTGCGCGAAGTAGAACGGGCGCACCTGCACGTTGAAGGAGTCGTTCACTTCGCGCCAGCTCTCGCCGAGGTCGTCGGAGCGATAGAGCGCGGTCTTCTTCGCCTCGACCACCGCGTAGACCGTGCTCGGTCGTGAAGGCGCGACCGCGACGGCGATGCGCCCGAGGTGGCCGGAGGGAAGGCCGTTCTTCAGCTTCGTCCAGGTCTCGCCGCCGTCGGTGCTGCGATAGAGACCGCTGCCCGGACCGCCGGAGGTGAAGAAGTCGGGCTGGCGGCGGAACTGCCACATCGCCGCGTAGAGAATCTGAGGCTCGCCCGGATCCATGCTGATGTCCGCGCAGCCGCTGTTGGCGTCGACGTAGAGGACCTTCTTCCAGGTCTTGCCGCCGTCGTTCGTGCGGAAGACGCCGCGTTCTTCGTTCGCGTTCCAGAGATGGCCCGTCGCGCAGACGAAGACGGTGTCGGACTTCTTCGGATCGATGGCGATGCGCGAGATGTGCTCGCTGTCGGCGAGACCCACGTTCGTCCAGGTCGCGCCGCCGTCGGTGGTCTTGTAGACGCCGTCGCCGACGGAGACGGAGTTGCGCACCCACGACTCGCCTGTGCCGACCCAAACATTCTCGGGCTTCGACTTGTCGATCGCCACCGCGCCGATGGACTGGATGTGCTGATCGAAGACGGGCTTGAAGGTCGTGCCGTGATCGGTCGACTTCCACACTCCGCCGCTGGCCGCGCCGACGTAGATCGTCGCCGGCGAGTCGCCGGTTCCGTCGATCGCCGCGATGCGCCCACCCATCACCGCCGGCCCGATCGAGCGCGCACGAAGGCCGCCGAGGGTGGAGGAGTCGAGCTTGAGGTCGTCTTGGGCAGCGAGGGGAAGGGTGAGCAGGAGAGCGGCGAAGATCGTCTTACGCATAGTGCTCGAGAGGTGCTGGGTGCTGAGTGCTGAGTGCTGAGTGCTGAGTCCCGCCCGCCCGGCGTACTCAGCACCCAGAACTCAGCACCCAGCACTCGTCGTTACTGCTTCACAGCCTCCGCGGCCGGCTTCACCGCGGGCATCTTGAACGCGGCGTCATCGATCTCCACGTTGAGCTCTGCTTTTTCGATCGTGATGGACTGGCCGGCGGGAGCGCCCTTCGCTTTCATCTCGATGGAAAAGGGCATGAGCAGGCCTTCGACTTCCTGGTAGTTGCCGAGGGTCGTCTCGCCTTCGATCTCCTGGCCCTGCATCTTCCGCTTCGCTTCCATCTTCACCTCGAGGAATGTCTCGGCGTCGATGTAGACGAGGGTCTCGTTGCCTTCTTTCGTCGTCAACTTGACCTTGTACGTGGGCGTGCCTTCGACGTCGGCCTTGCCGAGGAGCTCGACCTTGTTGCCCTTCTTCGCGTAGTCGACGAAGGGACCGTCGAAGTCCGCCTGGTCCTTGAATTCCTTGAGCATGTCGCCCGACATGGCCTCAGGGTCCTTCTTGCCCATGAACGGCATGACCATCCAGCCGGTGGCGCCGTCGTAGGCCTGCACGCCGGTCATGCCCTGGATCGTGAACTCCATCTTCACCATCTCCGGGCGCTTCTTGGCCATGATGAAGGCCGCTTCCATACCGCCCATCGAGAGCTTGCCGTTGAAGCGCATGGTCTTCACCTTCTGCAGCTTCTCGAGACCGCCGCGGGCTTCGGTGTTCTTGGCCAGGATCTCATCGACCGTCAGTTCGGCGGCCTGGAGGGAAAACGCGAACAGCAGAGCTGCCGCGAGAGTGAGGGTTTTTCGCATTCGATTCTCCTTTGGACTTGGTTGGCGGATTGTACGTGGAAGGATCAACGAAGGTTGCTACGAGACGATTTCCGTGAGGCCGCGCAGGAAGCGCTCGACGAGCACGGCATCGAACTGCGATCCCGCGCCCTCGCGGAGGCGTTTGGCGGCCTGGTCCGGGCTGATCGGCGTCTGATACGTCTCGCGTGAGGTCATCGCCACCCAGGCGTCCGCGATCTGCAGGACGCGCGCGGCGAGCGGGATCTGCTGACCGCTGAGGTGGCTGGGATAGCCTTTTCCGTCGACGCGCTCGTGATGGCGCAATACGGCCTGGGCGATGTCGGCGCCGAGGATCGGCTCGACGACGGCGGCGCCGACCACCGGATGCTCCGCCAGTCCACGCAACTCCTCGGGGGTGAGGCTCGGACGGCGATAGAGCCGCTCGTAGTCGAGCAGCCGCAGACCGACGTCGTGTACGAGCGCGGACACGCGGATCGTCTCCACCTGCGCAGGCGGAAGGTCGAGAGCGCGCGCGAAGCGCTGCGCGATGACCGCGACTTCGCGCGAGTGCTCGGCGAGATCGGGATACTTCGTGAAGTCGGGCTCGAGCAGGCGCTCGGCGATGAGCGCGCGCTCGCTGCGTCCGGACGCACTGGAGATCGTCGACTCGACGGTCTGCTCGAGTTGCCTCAGCAGCGTCTTCAGCGAGCGCTGGGACTGTGCGTCGGGCTGGTGATCGAAGGCGACGGTGAGGACGAGTCCTTCGACGGAGAAGACGTTCACGTGCGCGCTGAAGGTCGGGCCGAGCGCGCCGATCTCAGCGAACGGCTCGCCGAACGGATAGATGATCTGCGGACGCATGAGCAAGCGCGTCTGATTCGTCCGCTTGAGCCACGCCTCCAGATGCGCCTGGAGTCTTTCGACCGCGGCATCGGTGATGGTGTGCCGCGCGACCATGAGCTGCGGGTTGTTGACGTGACCGATCGCGCTGAACACGCCCAGAATCGCTCCTGGAATGGCCAGGACGGCAGGCAGGATCACGCGCACGGAATCGAGATCGACGTCGTTCAGCATGCGCGTGCCGGTCTCACGCGAGAGCTGCCGCCTGGACATGAACTGCCGCGCGGCCTCGATCGCGCGCGTAGCGTCGGCGGAGAACACGCCTTCCGGACGCGAAGGCTCCTTCGCGGGCGCCGCGGCCGAAGGAAGCGTGAGTGCCGGGATTCCGCGCGGCGTCGGCATCGTCGCGGGCGGGAGTTGGTCCTCGACCAGCGCGATCGGTGCGAGGCCGAAGAGATTGTTCTTCGCCAGCACCTTGATCATGTCCTCGACGATCTTCTGCGCAGCGTCGACGTCCGGCGAATCGAACGGCTTCTTTCCGGCCTTGTCGCGCATGTCGATGAAGCCGATGAGGCGCCCGCGCGAGAAGATCGGCGCGGCCAGCATGCGATCGTTGCCCTGGCGGAAGAGCATCTCCGCGAAACGATGGTCCGAGTTGAGACCGTTCACGTAGAACGGCGTGCGCTTCACGGCCAGGCGGTCGACGAGGTCGTCGTTCGCGGTGACGATCTTCCGGTCCCCGACGTTGTACTGGTAGCTCGTCACGATCTCGTACCTTTTCTCGTTGAGATCGCGGGAAGTGGACAGATACAGCGCGGCTTTCGTCGCCTGTACGTGTTCGACGCAGCTATAGAGAATCTGCTTGAGCTGCGCCTCGATGGATTTGACCTCGAGCAGCATCGTTCGACGGATCAGGTTACTCGAATTCGAAGCGAACACGGAGTCGGGCATGCCCTAACAGGGCGCCGAGCACCGTGCCGCTGGTGTTCCAGATGACGTCGTTGATATCGGCCACGCGCGATGGGAGAAAGTACTGCCAAGCCTCGATGCCGAGGGTGAAGGAAAAGCCGAGGAGGATCGTGAGGACGTAGGTTTGCATCGTCGGACGATCGACGGTGTAGAAAGTAATGAACGCGAGAAAGCCCCACGGCACGAACAGCAGGACGTTGGCGATCATCGGGACCACGATCACCGCGAGGATGTGCGTCGAGATCGGACGCTCGGCGAGGCGTTTGGCGAGGTAACGAAGATCGTCGAACGGGATAGGATCGAAGCTCTGGTAACTCCTGCCCGCCATCCAGACGGTGACGGAGACGATCGCGGCCGAGACCACCAGGAGGAGGAGGACGGTCAGGGGCTTTTTGATGACGACGTCTCGGGGCATGGAGTCGACGAGTCTACAAGACTCGCCGACTACGTCTGCGGGATCTCCATGTTGTAGTAGAACATGCAGGTCACCCGCTCGGTGGGATTCGGGAAGTCCTTCGGCAGGGGTTTGAGCGGCGACGAAAGCTCGATGGCCTTGCGCGCGGCCTGGTCGTACGGCGGGACGCCGGAGCTCTTCAGGATCGTGATGTCGCTGATGCGGCCGTCGCGGTGAATGGTGAAGCGGATCGTGACCACGCCCTTCATCCCCGTGCGAATGATCTGGGGCATGTTCGCGTACCAGTTCACGCGGATGCGGCTGACCATGCTCTGCGCGTATTCGCCCCAGTCGTACCACTGCGTCTCGAAAGAGAGCGGTCCCTGCTCGGCGAAGCCCTGATCGCCGCCGATGCTCGCGAGGTCGATGCCGTCGCCTCCGCCCGCGACCGCGTCCCGACCGGCCTGGCGAATGGCGCTGCGCCAGTCGACGATGCCGCTCGCGGAAGCTTTCGTCGGCTCGCGGTAGACAAGCGACGCGTCGCTCGGCGCGGTGCGCGCTTGGCCCGTCGTGGCTGCCGCGAAGGGATCGTTCTGCGGCTGCGCTCCCGGCGAGGCGGCGACGGCCTGTTGCTGTGGCCCGCCACGTCCGGCCGCCTGGCTGGGAGGCGTGTAGATTCTGCCGCCCTGGCCCGGGCGCGTCGTCGGCTGACTGCCGGTCGGCTCGGGCATGCTCGCTTTGCGATTTCGGTCGGAGAGCGGCGCGTTCATCGGCGCGCGCTCGACCGCGGGGCCGGGCGCCTCGACGAACTCACGCGGGTTCTGCTTCATCAATTCGATGTAGCGCGCGATGGGCACGTCCTGCGGGGACGGCGGGATCGCTCTGTAGGAGCGGATGAACCAGATCAGCAGCAGCGCATGCAGAACGAGCGACACGACGACAGAGACGCTGAGGCCGCCGGCCTTCCTGCGTTCTTCCGCGACGACGACGAGATCGATCCGTTCCTGCACGGCGTTGGCTAGAAGGTGAGACGCGACAGCTTTCTTCCAAGTTTCACCGTTGTGACGTCCGAGAACTGTGACAGCGCTCCGCACGTACAATCTCTTCATGAGTGACGCGCTGTCTCTTCCACCGCCGCCGGAGCCGCCTTCAGAGTCGAAGCAGCCGCAGTTCGATTTCGCGAAGCCCTTCTCTTATGTATTCGACGATCCCGACTGGGTAACGAAGATCCTGATCGGCGGGCTGTTCTACATCGCCGGGTTCCTCATCATCGGCTGGTTCTTCATTCTCGGATACGTTGCCAAAACGGCCCGCAACATCATCGCCGACCAGGCGCGTCCGCTGCCCGAGTGGGAGAACCTCGGCGATTTCTTCAACGAAGGGTTGCGGCTGTTCGGCGTGATGCTGGTGATCGTCCTGCCGATGGTCGCGCTCGCGGTCGGGATCATGATTCCCGCGGGGATCCTCGGCTCGGTCGACAATGAAGGGGTGGCGGCGCTCGGAAGCCTCATGAGCGGGTGCATCGTCTGTATCTTCGTGCCGATCTCGCTCGCCGTGTGGTTTTTCATGCCGGGGATGCTGCTGTTCGCGGCGGTCGAGCAGCGCTTCGGCGCGGCGTTCGAGTTCCGCCGCATCTGGCCGTTCATCAAGCAGAACATCGGCAACTATTTGCTCGCACTCGTGGTGATGATCATTGCGCGATTCCTCGGCGGCTTCGGGATCATGCTGCTCTGCATCGGCGTCGTATTCACGGGCTTCTGGTCGTTCCTCATCACGGCACACGGGTTCGCGCAGGTCTACCGGCTCGCCACACAACCCAAACCATGAAGCGCGACACGAAGATCGTGCTGGCGTTCGTCGCCGCGATTCCGACGGCGATCCTCGGCGCGGCGACGCTGTGCACCTGGGCAATCGCGCAGGGCGCGTCGATGCAATGGCGGATGGTGTTCCGACTGATGTGTCACGGGAAGGTCGGGCGCTGTCTGGAGCTGTTCGGCGCGCCGATGCCGATCTGCGCGCGCTGCGTGGGGATCTACGGCGGGATGCTGATCGGGATCCTGGCCTTCTGGGCCGTTCCGCTCTTGCGCGAGCGGGTCATGCGCGGCGTGGCGTTCGCGGCCGCGGCGCCGCTTGCACTGGATGGACTGACCCAGCTCACGGGACTTCGCGAGAGCACGAACGAGTTGCGGATCGCCACCGGCGTCATCGCCGGTTTGGCCTTTGGTTTGTGGATTTTGAGCGCAGTCGAGCGTCGCGAAGACGGTTGTTCACACATTCTTGACCTGACCTGACTGGTGGGTTAGTCTTCCGGGGCTCGTCCGAACATCATGGCATTTCAGGGATCGCTCAAAGAATTGCCGCTCCCAGACATCATTCAGTTGGTGAGTGTCTCGGGCAAGACCGGCAAGTTCACACTCACCCGCGATGCCGATCGCGGCTACATCTTCCTCAAGAACGGGCAGATGGTCCACGCGACCATCGGCGATCTCGTGGGCGAGGAGGCGATTTATTCGCTGGCCATCTGGAATCACGGCGAGTTCCAATTCAGCCCCGGCGAGGACTCCGATCGCCAGACGATCACCAAATCGAACACGAACCTGCTGATGGAAGCCGCGCGCCGTCTCGACGAATGGCGCGTGCTGTCGAAGAAGATCCCGTCGGTCGAGTACGTCCCGGAGCTCCTGGCGCGCGAGAACCGGCACGAGCAAGTCACGCTGAATCCGCAGGAGTGGATGCTGATCACGAAGATCAACGGCCACCGCTCGATCGTGGAGATCGGCCGCGCGTTGAACATGTCGTCGTTCGACGTCGCGAAGATCCTCTACGGCATGATCACGGGCGAGCTCGTGCAGTTAAAAAAAAAAGTTGATCGAGATCCCGATCAGGAAAACGGAGAGCTGGTCGACCTCGCCGCCCGCATTCGCGCCGTAGCCGAGGAGTTCATCGGCGACACCGCGCACAAGACCATCGAGAAGCACTTCCTGCACGCCCTCGACGGCATCATGAGCGGCAACGGCCCGGAAGCCGTCGACGTGATGGTGCACGAGTTCGAGAAGACGGCCTCGCTCCTGCGCGGTCTCGCGATTACCGAGCAGCTTCGCTCGCGGATTGCGGAAGTGCGCGCGCTGTAGCTTTTGAGTTTATCCCGCGCGTAGACGCGGGATCTCTGGAGCCCTCACGTTCAGCGTCATTTTGCTCGCTTAGCGAGAGGGCTCCGTAGATCCCGCGTCTCCGCGCGGGATAAACTTCGCACCACCACCCGCCCCGGCTTCGCTCCCGTGTGCTCCCCATCGCGGAGGATCTGCGTTCCGTTCACGAACACGTGCCGCACGCCGGTTGCGTACTGCCGCGGGTTGTCGAACGTCGCGTTCGCGGCGATCGTGCTCGGGTCGAAGATCACGACGTCGGCGAAATAGCCTTCCCTCAGCGCGCCGCGATTCGCGATGCCGAGGTTGGTCGCGGGCAGCGTCGTCAGGCGGCGTACCGCTTCTTCGAGCGGGATGAGTTTCTCGTCGCGCACGTAGCGTCCGAGGAGGTTGGCGAAGTTGCCGTACTCGCGTGGGTGGGTGGAGGACTTGAGGAACACGCCCTCGGGCGCGGACGCGCCGGCGTCCGATCCGAAGCTCACCCACGGCTGCCGGATCTGCTTGCGCAGGTTGTCCTCGGACATCAGGAAGTACACCGTCCCGACGCGACTGCCATCCTCGATGACGAGATCGATCGCCGCATCCTCGGCGGAGACGCCGCGCATTTGCGCGACTTCCGCGAGCGTCTTGCCCGTTAGCGGCTTGAGCTGCTCGTTCTTGAATCCGATCAGGCGTACGCGATCGGGCGAGCCGGCGAGGAGCAGGAGGTTCTCCCATGCGTCCGTCGGCGTGCGCATCTCGGCGATGACTCTTGCGCGCGTCGCAGGATCTTTGATGCGATCCCGCCATGCTTCGTAGCCGCCCTCCTGCACCCACGGCGGCATCGCCGCGTCGAGTCCCGTCGCGCCGGCGGTGTAGGTGTACATGTCGGCCGTGATGCGCAATCCTTCCGCGCGCGCCGCTTCGACTTTCTGCAGCACGTTGTTCATCTTCGGCCAGTTCTGCTGGCCAGCTGCTTTGAGGTGGTAGATCTCCGCGGCGACGCCGGCCTCGCGCGCGATCGCGATCAGTTCGTCGACGGCTTCTTCGAGGCGATTGCCTTCGCTGCGCATGTGCGAGATGTACATCCCGCCGTACGGCGCCGCGGCTTTGTTGAGCTCCACGAGCTCGTCGGTCTTCGCGTAGAACGCGGGCGCGTAGATGAGCGATGAGCCGACGCCGAGGGCGCCGTCTTCCATCGCCTGACGGACGAGCGCGCGCATGCGCTCGAGCTCTTCGCCGGTGGGCGCGCGATCGGCTTCGCCGAGGACGTGCATGCGGACGGTGGTCGCGCCAACGAAGGAGGCGACGTTGACGGAGACGCCGCGGCGCACGAGGGAGTCGAGGTATTCACGGAGCGTGGTCCAGCCGATGTCGTACTTGATGTCGCCCTGTTCCTTCTTCATCTGCACCTTCAGCGCGTCGCTGACGGGGCCCATGGACCACCCTTCGCCGAAGACCTCGAGCGTCACGCCCTGCTTCACGTCCGCCATGCCGCGGCCGTCGACGATGAGCGATTCGGTGGCCCAGCTGAGCATGTTGATGAAGCCGGGCGCGACAGCGAGGCCATTCGCGTCGATCTCCTGCTTCGCGCGACCGCGAACGTCGCCGATCTTCGCGATGCGATCGTTGCGGATGGCGACGTCGCCGATCACGGGCGCGTTGCCGCTGCCGTCGTAGATCGTGCCGTTGCGAAGGACGACGTCGTAATGCGCGCACGCGCACAGCAGGAGCGAGGCAAGAAGGATTCTGCGCATGGCGGGAGTATAGAGTTGCGCGCGCATGTGGCACGTCGAGGACTCGCCCCTTGGACGCATCGTCGT
This sequence comes from Thermoanaerobaculia bacterium, assembly GCA_035999335.1. Taxonomy (GTDB): domain Bacteria; phylum Acidobacteriota; class Thermoanaerobaculia; order Gp7-AA8; family Gp7-AA8; genus QHVT01. The sequence continues at coordinate 17,284 of DASYGV010000082.1, forward strand.
TCCTCCCGATCTCCCTCCCGGCTTCGCCGTTTTCTCCACGACGCGCGACAATCCAGGGAGGATCGTCGCGGACGAGTTGACGCGATTCATTCACGGACGCTTCGGTCTGAAGACGTCGCTGACGACCTGCCTGCAGGTGCACAGCGCGTCGGTCGTCCGCGCCGCGCACGAGTCTTCATGGCGTGAGTGTGATTCGTGCGACGCACTGTGGTCGTCGGAGAAGGGCGTGACGCTCGGGATCAAGGTGGCGGACTGTCTGCCGATCTCGCTGATCGACGCGGAGCACGGCGTCATCGCGAACGTGCACTCCGGCTGGCGCGGCGCGGCGCAGCGGATCACCGCCGCCGTGCTCGATGCCGCGCCGCTCGATCCGGCGTCGACGTCCGCGTACCTCGGCCCGTCGATCCGCGCGTGCTGTTTCGAAGTGGGCGAAGAAGTGGCGACGCGATTCGAGGAGCGCTTTGTCGAACGCTCCCGCGTGAAGCCGCACGTCGATCTGATCGCGTTCACGATCGACGTCCTCCGCTCCCGCGGCATCACGAAGATCTCCGACTCCGAGCTCTGCACGCGCTGCGAAGGATCGATGTTTCACTCCTACCGCCGCGACGGCGCGGGGAAGGGGCGGAACCTGGTGATGGTTTCGCAGTAGGGAGTTACTATTTGGATATGGCAATGGCGCGAAAGAAGACGGTGAAGCGGCAAACCCCCGTTCCGCGGCTCAACCCGAAGAACGGGCCGCCGGTGTATTTCCCCACGGAGCCGGGAACGATCCCGGAGGACGTGTTGATTGAAGCGGTGCACGCGGTCATGGAAAAGCAGGGGATCTTGCATCCGTCGATCGTTGCTGAGCGGCAGAAGTCTCGTTCGTAGTGGCAACGCGAATCGGACCGGACTTCGACCGCAACGTCTTTATCAATTGTATTCGACGCGACATACGCGCCGATCTTCGAGGCGATCGTTTTTGCGGTCATACACGCCGGCTTCGAACCGCGATGCGCACGCGAGCGTCTCGACTCGAGCCAGATCCGCCTTCACAAGATCATCGAGCTTATCCGGGTTTCTCGCTATTCGATTCACGATCTGTCGCGAACCGAGCTCGATGAGGGCACATCGCTTCCTCGATTCAACATGCCGCTCGAGCTTGGGATCGACCTGGGTTGCAAAGCGTTCAGCCGGAGTCACGCACAGAAGTCGCTCTTGATTTTCGATGCCGAGCAATATCGATTTCAGAAGTACCTTTCCGACATCAGCGGACAGGACATTCAACAGCACGGCAACCAACCGAAAAGCGCGGTTGAGTGAGGGACTGGTTGCGCGCCGAGTCAAACGTCGCCTCCATTCCTGGCGGCGCGATCATTTACGAAGACTATCTGGAATTTCGAAAGACACTGCCGAGGACCTGCGCGCGGCTGCGACTCGATGTCGAAGCTCTCACGTTTTCCGACTTCTCCCGGCTGACCGCGATCTGGGTCAAGAACCACACTTGACGGCACCCCCATTGCACTTTACGGCCGCGTCTGATGTCCACCGAACCGCCCATCCCTCCGCCGCCCCCCGCGCCGACGCCGACGCCAACGCTTCCGCGGCGCCGCCGCCCCACCCGTCGCACGGTCTTTCGCGTCATCTCCTGGACCGTCGGCGGCTTGGTCGTTCTGTTCCTGATTCTCGGCATCTGGATCTATCGCGAGTCCGTCGGACGCTTTCAGGTGCGGCGGCTGCGTCTGCCGACGCGCATTTACGCGGACTACATGCCACTTGCGCCCGGCAATGCGCTGCAGATGGATGACCTGCTCGAGAAGCTCGACCGCCTCGGCTATCGCGAGGTCAAGCGAGTCGCGCAGCCGGGCGAGTTCCTTCGCGATGGCGGCACGATCGACATCTACACGCGCGCGTTCCAGCGGCAGGACGAGGACTATCCCGCGACGCCGCTGCGCGTGACGATCTCGCGTTCGCAGATCGAGAGCGTCGTCTCCCTTCGCGAAGCGCGCCCGCTCGATCGCGCCGCACTCGAGCCGGAGCTGCTCACGTCCGTGCTCAGCGAGGAGCTAGAGAACCGCAGCCCGGCGACGCTCGACCAGGTTCCGCAGCATCTGCAGGACGCGATCGTGGTCACGGAAGACGTGCGTTTCTGGAGCCATCCTGGCGTCGATCCCTTCGGCATCGCGCGTGCGGTGTTCCGTAACGTCAGAGCCGGCGGCGTCGCGGAGGGTGCCTCGACGCTCACCCAGCAGCTCGTGAAGAACTACTTCCTCACCAGCGAGCGCACGTACCGCCGCAAGCTCATCGAAGCGTTCATGGCCGTGATGCTCGACGCGCGCTATTCGAAGAAGGAGATCCTCGAGGCGTATCTCAACGACATCTACCTCGGCCGCAATCGCTCGATTTCCATCCTCGGCGTCGGCGAAGCATCGCGCTTCTACTTCGGCAAGCCGGTGTCGGAGATCGAGATCGACGAGGCCGCGCTGCTGGCGGGTATGATCCGCAGCCCGAACAACAACTCGCCGTTCGCCAACCCCGAGTCGGCAATGCGGCGGCGCAACACCGTTCTGCAGATGATGCTGAAGGAAAAGAAGATCACGCAGGAGCAGTATGAGAAAGCGCGCTCCGCGAAGCTGCCGCGCAAACCGTTCCGCTCGAAGAGCGGGCTCTCGTCGATCCCGTATTACGTCGATCGCGTGATCCAGGAGCTGGAGGTCGACTACGGCATCGAGGACATCCAGGGTCGCGGTCTCCGCATTTACACGGCGATCGACCTCGGCGCGCAGGACAACGCCGCGCGCATTCTCGAGCAGAGTCTGCGCAACCTGGAGCGCTCGAGCCGCCGCCTCCGCACTCACGATCCGTCGTTGCAGGGCGCGCTCATTCATCTCGACGTGCCGACGGGAGAGATCCGCGCGCTGGTCGGCGGACGAAGTTACGAGCGGAGCCAGTTCAACCGCGCGCTGAAATCGAAGCGGCTGGTCGGTTCGCTCTTCAAACCGTTCGTCTATTTGACCGCGTTCGAACCGAGTCTCTCGAATCAGAACATCACGCCGGCGACGCTCGTCGCCGACACGCGCTTCGTGCTCAAGCGCCGCTGGTCCGAAGACTGGTCGCCGCGCAATTACGAGGGCCGCTACCTGGGCAATGTGACGGTGCAACAGGCGCTGGAGCAGTCGCTCAACGCAGCGTCCGTGCGCATCGGTCTCGCCTGCGGGATCGAGCCGATCCTCAAGACCGCGCGCACGCTCGGCGTGCAGACGGATCTCGACGACGGCAATCCCTCGGTCCTCCTCGGCGCGGCCGGCATTCCGCCGATCGAGATGGCCGAGGCGTACGCGACGATCGCGCGCCAGGGCGCGCGCATGCCGCCGCGCGCGATCCGTTACGTCACGGACGACCGCGGCCGCACGCTCCGCGGGGCGAGCGCGGCGGAGCCCGTGCAGGTTTTTCCGCAGCGCGACGTGTACATCCTCACGCACGTGATGCAGGGCGTCGTCGATCGCGGCACCGCCGCGAGCGCGCGCGGCCTCGGCTTCCGCAAGATCGCCGCGGGGAAGACCGGAACGACGAACGATAAGCGCGACGCCTGGTTCATCGGCTTCACGCCGAAGACGCTCGCGCTGACCTGGGTCGGCTTCGACGACAACGATCCGACCGGACTCTCCGGTTCCGACGCCGCGGTGCCGATGTGGGCGCGCTACATGATTGCGGTCACCGCGGGCGAGGGCAACCCGGACTTCGTGCCGCCGCCGGGAATCACCTTCACGGAGTTCGACAACACCACCGGCGGTCTGGCGACGGCGTTCTGTCCGCGCAACGTGATCGTGAGCGGCGCGTTCAAGAGCGGGACCGAGCCGTCGGTGCCATGCCAGCCGCACAGCGCGCCGCTGTCGTCGACGATCGTGCCGATGTACGACGAGTTCGGCAACCTGATCATCACCGACACTGCGACGATGACGAACACGATGGGCATCCCCCCGCCGTTGCCGCCGGATTCGACACTCACGGGCGGCGTATTCCAGCCGCAGCCGTCACCGATTCCCGTGCCGCCGCCGCCAACGACGACGACCGAGGAGCCCCCACCCGAAGAGCCGCCGACGGCGACCGATACTTCGACGACCACGAGTGGAGTACGCTAGAGCCATGTCAGACGAACCGAAAAAATCGCTCGAAGACTGGGGTATCGACGTTGAGAAGTTCAAGGAGCGCGCGAAGGAATCGATCGAGAACGCTCGCGGCGACCTGAGCGAGATCACCGGGACGCTCCGCTCCACGCTCGTGCAGGCGAAGGACATCCTCGTCGGCCTGCAGAAAACCGGCTCGCCCGCAGCCGCGGAACTGAAATCCGGCTTCGAGCGCGCGTGGCACGAGATCGAGAGCGCATTTCGCGCCGCGCGCGAGAAGGCGAAGAGTGCAGAGACTGCAGAGAGTGCGGAGAAGCCGGAGAGCTCGGACGACAGCGCGCCGACCGATCCGCCGTCGCCCTCCTAGCTCGCGACGAGCTTCTCCACCTGCGTCACGTCGAGCGGCTTGTAGAGCAGACCGGCGACGATGTCCTGGTCGGCCGTGCTGAGCTTCTGGTTCTGCACGCCGGTGATGATGAACGTGCGCGGCATCTGTTTCGGCTTGTGATTGCGCATGTAATCGAGAACGCCCCACCCGTCGACGCGCGGCATCAGCAGGTCGAGGAAGACCAGCGTGTAGTCGTTGTTCTTGAGCAACTTCACCGCATCGGCGCCGTTCGCCGCCTCGTCGTACGCGATGTGATGGCGATGCAGCACGCTGGTGAGCAGATAGCGCGTCGCGGGATCGTCGTCTGCCACGAGTGCGCGCCGGCGGCCGGCAAATTGCGTCGAGGGCTGCGCCTGCGGAGTGGGAACAGGAGTCGATGGAGAAGGCGTGGCCGCACGCGCGGGCTGCGGCGTCGCCTGCGACCGGGACGGAGGCGTCACGCGCGTCGCGAGCGTCGGCACCTGCGACGCCTTCACGCGGCTGGGATCTTCCTTCAGCGAATTCGCGAGCGCCTCGCGCAGCTCCTCGCACGACTGGAACCGCTCCGTGGCCTGCTTGCTCATGCAGCGCCGGACGATTCTCGCGAGCGCGGGCGTGATCCCGAAGGCCGCGATGGCGATGTCGCGCGGCTCCTGCATCACGATCTGCAAGAGCACCTGCGTGGCCGCGTCGCCGGTGAACGGCTTCACGCCGGAGAGCATTTCGTACAGCACCGTGCCCAGCGAGAAGATGTCCGTGCGCTCGTCGACGTTGCGTCCGAGGGCCTGCTCGGGGGACATGTAGTGCGGCGTGCCCATCACCATCCCGCCCTGCGTGAGGCTCGGGTCGGCCGTGCCGCCGATCTGCTTGGCGATTCCGAAGTCGAGGATCTTCACCACTCGCTTCGACAGCAGGATGTTGTCCGGCTTGATGTCGCGGTGAATGATCCCTTTCACGTGCGCTTCGCCCAGTCCTTCGGCGACGTGGGCCGCGACTCGCACCGCGTCCGCGGGAAGCATCGGTCCGCGGGCGATCAGGTGCGAGAGCGGATAGCCTTCGATCAACTCCATCGCGATGAACAGCGTGTCGCCCTGCTGGTCGATGCTGTAGATCGTGGCGATGTTCGGGTGATTCAGTTGCGCGACCGTGCGCGCCTCGCGGAGGAAACGCTCCTTCCACTCCGCATCCAAAGCCAGTTGCGCCGGAAGGATCTTGATGGCCACGTAGCGCAGAAGTTTCTTGTCTTCCGCGCGCCAGACTTCACCCATCCCGCCGGCACCGAGTTTTTCGATGAGGCGGTAGTTGGCCAACTCCATGGCGTGAAGATTACGACAAATAGGACAAATAGGACGAATGGGACAAATGGGACAGTCAAGAAGCGTCCTATTCGTCTTATCCGTCCTATTTGTCCTATTTGGTCAGACGGGTCGGAATTTGCCGCTACGGCGGATGATGCCGTTGTAGGCGACGACGACGCGGCGGAACTCGGCGGCAAGCTGCTCGATCGCGGCCTCCGCGCCGTCGAGACGTCCGGCGCGCGCGTTCTGCTCTAACGAAGAAGCCATCGTCAGCATCCGCTTTGCGCCGACACTGCCGCTCGAGCTCTTGAGCGCGTGCGCCGCCAGCGCGAGATCGTTCGCGTCGCCGTTCGAGGCCGCGGAGCGCAGTGCGTCGATGCGCGACGGTACGTCCTCGCGGAACGTCCTCACCAGCTCGTCGAGGAACCCATCCTGCGTGCGGCTGATCGCCAGGAAGGAGCTGACGCGCTCGCGGTCCAGCACGTACTGATCGTCCTGCTCCATCAGGTCCGGCCCAGCCGCCGCGGTCTCCTGCGAGTCTTTGCTCGCCCACAGGCGGATCACCGCGCCGACCTGTTCGAGCGAAACCGGCTTGGCGAGGTAGTCGTTCATCCCCGCGGCGATGCACTTCTCGCGCTCGCCGGTGAGCGCATGCGCGGTGATGGCGATGATCGGGACCTTCGCCTTCGACTCCGCCATCTGGCGGATACGGCGCGTGGCCTCGTAGCCGTCCATGTCCGGCATCTGGATATCCATCAGCACGATGTCGAACGTATCGCGCGACACCGATTCCAACGCTTCCGCGCCGTTCGCGGCGACGACGCATTCATGGCCGAGGCGCTGCAGCTGTCCGATGGCCACGAGCTGGTTCACGCTGTTGTCCTCGACGACGAGCACGCGCGCGCGCGACGGCAGCGCGGGCTCTTCGAGGAGGCGCCGCGGTGTCTCCGTGCCCTCCATCTCGATGAGCCGCGCGAGCGTGTCGCAGAGCTGGCCGCGCCGCACGGGCTTGACCACGAATGCGTCGATGCCCGCGGTCTCGTACGTGACGACGTCATGCCGGCGCCGCCCGAACGCCGTCAGCAACAGGAGGCGCGTGGAGTCGAGCGCGCGGTCCTTGCGGATCGCGCGCGCGAATCCGAGGCCGTCGTCGTCCGGGAGCTGCATGTCGAAGATGATCACGTCGTACTTCTGCTGATCCACCGCCGCCAGCGCGTCGCCCACGGTCTCGGCCTCGTCGACGGCGATGTTCGTCGCCGACAGTTGCCGCATGACCATGAAACGGTGCACCTCGTTCGAGTCGACGAGGAGCACGCGATGTCCGGTGAGGTTCCATCGCCTCGACGGCGCCGCCGCGTCCTCCGGCTGTTTCTGCAGCGGGAGCTCGAACCAGAACGTCGAGCCTTCGCCGGGCACGCTGATGACGCCGATCTCGCCGCCCATGGCCTCGACCAGCTGTTTCGAGACCGCCAGTCCGAGGCCGCTGCCGCCGTACTTGCGCGTGGTCGTGCCGTCGGCCTGCGTGAATGGAGTGAACAGCCGTTGCTGCGCCTCCGGCTCGATGCCGATGCCGGTGTCGGTGACCAGGAACCGCAGCGTGACGCGCAACTCCTTCTGCTCCGGCTGCATGACCGTCAGCACGATCTCGCCGCGGTCGGTGAACTTCACCGCGTTGCCGACGAGGTTCAGCAGCACCTGGCGGATGCGGTGCGAGTCGCCGCGCAGAGCGCGCTCGACGTCCGGCACGACGAAGGTCCGGAACTTGAGTCGCTTTGCCGCCGCGCGCGCCGCGAAGTCCTCGGTCGCGCGATCGATGATGTCGTCGAGCTGGAAGTCGATCCACTCGATGGTGAGCTTGCCCGCTTCCACGCGCGCGAGATCGAGGACGTCGTTCACGATCGACAGCAACGTCTCCCCGGACGAGCGGATCATGTCCGCGTACTCGCGCTGTTCTGGCGTGAGCGGCGTGCAGAGGAGGAGGCCGGCTGTGCCGAGGACGCCGTTCAGCGGCGTGCGGATCTCGTGGCTCATGTTCGCCAGGAACTCCGACTTCGCGCGCGCCGACTGCAGCGCCGCGTCGCGCGCGCGCGCCAGCTCTTCCTCGACGCCCTTCCGGTGCGTGATGTCGCGGGCGATTGCCTCGTAGCCGGCGACACGGCCGTTCTCGTCGACGACCGTGAGCACGTTCTGCCCGACCCACGTCCGCATGCCCGACTTCGTGATCATCGGGAACTCGAAGTAGGAGATGCGCTCGTTCGTGCGGAACTGGTGCTCGTAGAAATGCTGAGCGGCCTCGCGGAAGTCGGGATCGACGAGCTCGAGGTAGTGGCGCCCGATCAGCTCGTCCTCGTCGTATCCGGTGATGCGGATGGACGCGGGATTGACGTAGGTGAAGTGCCCGCGGTAGTCGGAGCGGTAGATGATCTCGTTCGCGTTCTCGATGATGTGCCGGTAGCGCTCCCGGCTCTCGTGCAGCGCGCGCTCCCCGCGACGCGCCTCGGTGATGTCGCGGTAGGTGAAGAAGACGAACTGGATGTCGCTGGTTCCGTTCGCCCGCACGGGCGATGCCGTGATCTCGAGGGAGAGGTCGCCGAGGTCGAGGTCGCACGTGGCGCGCTCACCGGCGAGAGCGCGCGCGAGCGTCTCCGCATCGATGAAGCCGTCGGCGCCGAGCATCTCGCGCGCGGCGCGATTCAGCCAGATCGTGTTTCCGGCGGTGTCGACGAGCGCGAATCCCAGGGCTAACTGTTCGAGCCACGCGACAGTCGCTTCATCTGGCGGGCCTTGCATGGTCAGACAATCCTACGCGGACGCGTCTCTCAGCCACGTGCCGGTCGTCGTTTCATCCGCGACGCGCACGCAGTTGCGTCCCGAATGTTTGGCCGCGTACAGGGCCCGGTCCGCGCTGGCGACGAGCAGGTCGGACGCCGCTTCCGCTCCCGGGACGATCGCCGCGACGCCGCAACTCGCCGTGACCCGCTTGCCCGTGCCGTTGCCGTAGGGAATCGCGAGACGCTCGATTCCATCGCGCAACGTCTCGGCGACGCGAATCGCGACGTCGCCGTCGATGCCGGGGAGAAGGATCGCAAACTCCTCGCCGCCGTAGCGAGCGACGACCTCGCCGCTGCGGCGCACGGTGTCATTGAGGAACGCGCCGACGCGGCGCAGGCAGTCGTCGCCCGCGGGATGACCGCGGCGGTCGTTGAGATCTTTGAAGTGATCGAGATCGAGAAGGATCAGCGCCAGCGGCTGCTCGTTACGCCGCGCGCGGTTCCATTCGTCCGCGAGCGTGCGCTCGAAGTGTCGGCGGTTGGCGATTCCGGTGAGGTCGTCCTCGAGCGAGAGCGCCTCGAGCTGCGTGTTCGCGGCCTCCAGCAGTTTCACCGTTTCCTGCAGCTCGGCGGTTTTCTCCGTGACGTTTGCGCGCAGGCGTTCGGCATGACGCTGCAGCGCGCCCGTGCGCATGCGGATCACCAGCAACACGATCGCGACCGCGAGCAGGACCCACAATGCGTACGCCCAGCTCGTGTTGTACCACGGCGGCTTCACGGAAAACGGCCAGCGCGCCTCCTCGCTCGGCGCCGAGCCAGCGCCGCGCGCGCGCAGGCGGAAGGTGTAGTCATTCGCGGAGAGAGTGGTGTAATCGATGAAAGGCTGCGCGGTCCACTCGCTCCACGCCTCGTCGATCGGATCGAGGCGATACTGGTACTCGACGCCAGAGCGGTACGACGCCGGCGCGAACTCGACGCGAATGCGCCCGAAGTTGTGGCGGAGCGTCACGAGCTCGCGCAGTCCCGAGGTCGCGCCGCCGAAGAGCACCTGCCCTTCGCCTTGCGTCACGCGGCGAATGAGCGGTTGCGGCTGCGCGGCGAAGACCTCGCCGGCCGCCGATGGGTCGTAGCGGAAGAGACCTTTGTCCGAGGCGAACCAGATCGTGCCGTCGCTGGTGATGCGAATGTTCTGAATGTCCGCCGCGGTCACTGAAACGAGAGGCCGTCCCTCGGTCGCATACGTGCCGTCGCGGTGGAGCTCGAACACGCGCGGCGGAGTGGAGTTGATCCAGACGTTGCCGCGCGCGTCGTCGGCGACGACGAAGAAGCCGCGCGGCGCTTTCAGATGACCGAGGCGCGCATCCGGCTCGAGCTGACCGTTGCGCCCGATCTGCACAACCTCGCCGGTCGCGCGCACGAACACCGGCCGGCCGCCGACGTCGAAGACGTTCATCTCGTTCTTGCCGAACTGGCGCACGTGCGGCTTCGCGCCGCGCGGATCGACGACCTGGAGGATTCCGTCGAACACCGTGCCGCACCAGAGCACGCCCTTCTGTTCGACGACCGAGGCGATCTCCTGTTCGATGCCGGGGACGAGCCCTTCGAACGTCCACGTCCCGCCGACGCGGCGGATACTCCCGACGCCGTCGCCCAGGGCGAGCCAGACCCGCGACGGATCGGTGGGAGAGCGATACATGTCGTACAGCTCGCGCTCCATCTTCACGATGTGCTCGAGCGATCCATCGGGCCTGACGCGAAAGATGCCTTTGGTCGTGCCGGCAAGCAGCTCGTCCCCACCTTCGGCAGGGACGACGAGCACGCGCCACGCGCCTGCTTCCATCGGCTCGAGACGCTTCGCGTTGCCGCGCGCGTCGATCTCGAAGAGACCGTGCGTCGTCGCGGTGTAGAGCTTTCCGTCGAACTTCGCGACGTCGCCCGCGCCGCCGCGCACGCCCCCGCGCGTGTCGAAGACAGTCACCGGGGCGGTGAGGTCGATCCGGACGATTGGCCCTTCCATCGCCAGCCAGAGTGCGCCCTCGCGGTCGACGTAGGCCTCGCTGATGACGGCGTCGGGAAGTCCCGAACCGGCGGCGATGACCTGTTCGATCTCGCCGCTCTCGTTGAAGATCACCAGCCCGTGCTGCCGCGTCGTCAAGACCATCCGGCCATCGCGCAGACGTGTGCCGCCGGTGACGAGCTTTCCGGCGAGCCACTCTTTCACCGCCGGGGCGAACGGCGTTACGGCGTCCTTGGAGATGATGAACAAGCCGTCGTCGCGCGTGACGGCGATGGCGGTCTTGTCCGCGCGTCGAAGGATGTGCACGACGCGCCGGTCGAGTCCCATCGGGCTGACGCGCAGGGCATTCACGTCGAGCTTGTGCAGCCCTTTCGGTCCGCGCAGAAGCACGTCTGCTCCTTCGCCGGAGCAGCCGCGCGGCGCATCTTCGGCCGTGAACTGCGCGACGCGCTTCGCGCTCCCGCCGTTCCAGAGCAGCACGCTTTTTTCCGCGACGTAGAGGAAGCCCGCCGAGGTGGCGCAGATGGAGCGCACGTCGCCGACCTGGCGCTGATCGGCTGGGAGCGATTCGAGGAGTGAATGGTACTTGTACGAGCCTTGCGGGTCGCGGGCGAGGTAGCCGAAATCGTTGAGGAGCCCGAGCGCGATGCGGCCCTGCGCATCGCTTGCGATGGAGAGGCCGACCTGCTCGTTCGGGAGCTTGTGCAGCTCCCACCATGCACCGTCGTAAGTCACGAGGCCGTGCAGGTTCCCGAAGTGAAGGACGCCGCGGCCGTCCTGGGTGATGTCGAACGTCTGCGGCCCGGCTTTGTGGGTCTCGGGCGGATAGACCGTGATCAGCGGAAAGCCGCGCTCCGCCGCACGAGCGGGCAAAGCCAGCAGCAGAAGAACGCAAAGCGCCCGGCACCAGGTTGTCGACATCGGGACCCGGCTGACATTAACACGAGTTGGCCAACTCGTTCAGTGTCCCGCGTACCAGTCGTACCCGCGCTCGCCCCAGAAATCGGCGGGGCGGATGTCGGTGTAGCGGATGGTCCCAATGCGCTTGATGTTCTTGATCCCGTACTTCACCGGGATCGCGAGGCGCAGCGGGGCGCCGTGGGGGATGGGCAGCGGCGAATCGTTGATCTCGAAGGCGAGAAGCGTCTGCGGATGGAGCGCGCTCTCGATGTCGAGGCCGATGTAGTAGCCGCGATCCGGTGTCTCGATGGCGAGGTATTGCGGCATGCGCGGCGGCGGGAACTTCTCCATGACGTCCGCCAGGCGCACGCCGCTCCACCTCACGATGATGCTCCAGCCTTCGATGCAGCGGAGCTCCGTGATGCTCGTGCGGCGCGGGAACTGGCGAAGGTCGTCGAGCGTGAGCTCGACCGGTGTAGCGGCACCTTCGATCTTCAACCGCCACGCGTCGAGATCGATCGGCGCCTTCAGTCCCTGGCTGCCGTTGACGCGGACGCGGGTGAGGTCGGACTCGCGGAACTCCGGCGAGAGGCGCTCGGGAGAAAAGTACGCTCGCGCGATTCTCTCGTTTGCCTCGAGCACGCGCCGGAACGGCCAGGCAACGCCGTCTTCGCGGGGCCGGGTGCGCAGCCATTTCCAGCTTGCGTAGCCCGCGCCCGCCGCAACGCCCATGGTCAGAAAGCCGCGACGCGAAAGTCGTTTCAGGTCCTTTTCGCTATTCATTGACGGCCTCCACGCCGATGACCATCGCCCGGAAGTTGTTCCATCCCGCGCGCACGACTTGCGCGACGTGGACGAGAAAGAACGCGACGTAGCCGACGGTGAGCCAGAAGTGGACGAAGCGCGCGCCCTGGTATCCGCCGAAGAGCCACGCCAGCCACGCGAACTGGACGGGCTTGTAGATCGCCAGGCCGCTCAGCAGCGAGCCCGCGCCCATCACGATCACGCTGGTGTAGGCGATCTGCTGCGCAGCGTTGAATTTCTTGCGCGGCAGCGGCTCTTTGCGGATGCGCAGGTCGTGCAGGAGCACGTTCCACGCTTCGCGCAGCGTGCCCCGCCGCGGCACGAGCTCGCGCCACTCGCCGGAGATGAGCGTGTAGAGGACGTACAGCACGCCGTTCACGCCGAACAGCCACATGAAGAAGAAGTGCAGTGCCATCCCCTCGGCCAATCGATTGTTGACGTGCAACGCCCGCCACGTCGAAGGATCGAGCTTCACGTACGCCGGATAGGCCCAGTAAATGAGGATGCCGCTCCAGATCATCACCGCGAGGAGCGGGAAGTTGATCCAGTGGAACCAGCGGATCGCGAGGGAGTGCTTGCGGGCGAGATGCATGAGGATGGGATGCCGCGCGGCGCGAGATGGTTTCATGGTCGCCTGGGGAAAGCGCGAGCCGCGGCCAGCAGTTACCATGGAGGAATGCCGCGTCTCCTGAAAATCCTCGGAATCCTCGCCGCGACCGTCGTCGCGGTCTTCGGCGTGACGAGGTTCCTGATCCGCCCTTCGAACGAGCGCAAGTGGTCGCTCGATCAGGCGGTCCTGCCGGCGGCGGAGCTCGGGCAACTGCCGCTCGTGACGATTCGCAACATCCGCAACTTCACGTACGAGTCCACGACGAGTTACACGCCGGCTTACTACGACAAGACCTTCGACTTGCGGAAGCTCGACTCGGCGTGGTTCTTCGTCGAGCCGTTCGGCAAGGGCGGCGCGGCGCACACGTTCGTTAGCTTCGGATTCGAGGATCGCGACTTCCTGGCCATCTCGATCGAGATCCGCAAAGAAGTCGGCGAGAGCTTCTCGCCGCTGAAAGGCCTGCTGCGTCAGTACGAGGTGATGTACGTCGTCGGCGACGAGCGCGATCTCGTGAAGCTGCGCACGAACTTCCGCAAGGATCGCGTGCACCTCTACCGCATCCAGTCGACACCCGAGCGGATCCAGGCGGCGTTCCTGTCGATGCTACGCCGGGCGAACGACCTCCGCGAGCATCCCGAGTTCTACAACACTGCCACGAACACCTGCACGACGAACCTCGTGCGGCACGTCAACGAGATCACTCCCGAGCGCATCCCCTTCAGTCCCGCGGTGCTGCTCCCCGCAAACTCCGATCGCCTCGCCTACGACCTCGGCCTCATCGATCGCACGTTTCCGTTCGCAGAGACGCGCCGCCGCGCGCTGATCAACGAGGCGGCCGCGAAGTACGCGGACGACCCGGAGTTCTCGTTGAGAATCCGGGGGATGTAGGGCGTCACGCCGCTGCTTCGCGTACGCAGTTCCGTCCCGCTGCCTTCGCGTCGTACAGCGCGCGGTCCGCGCGTCGCACCAGCGCTTCTGGCGACCCTCCTGGCACAGGCGCGGTCGTCGCCACGCCGCAGCTCACGGTCACGCGCAGGTTCGACGACTCGAACGCGATCACCATCGCCTGAATGCTCGCGCGCAGAGACTCCGCGACGCGCGAGGCGGTCTCGATGTCGGTATTCGTCAGCAGGACGGCGAACTCCTCGCCGCCGATGCGCGCGACCACGTCCTGTCCGCGCGACACCAGCTCGCCGCTGCGCCGGATCCGTTGCGCGAGCAATCGCGCGACCTGCACCAGCGACGCGTCGCCCGCGGGATGTCCCTTTGCGTCGTTGAGCATCTTGAAGTGATCGAGATCGAGCAGGATCATCGACAACGGCTGCATCGTCTGCGACGCCGCTTCCCACGTTTGCGCCAGCGCGCGGTCGAAGTAGCGGCGGTTCGGGATGCCGGTCAGCTCGTCGAGCAGCGAGAGCCGTTCGAGGTGCTGGTTCGCCTCCCCGAGCAGATCGACGGTCTTCGCGAGCTCGCGCGTGCGGTCGTCGACGAGCTCGCGCAGCCGCTCCGCTTGACGCGCCAGCGCGCACGTGCGCAGCTTCACGATCAGCGCGACCAGCGCCGCCGCGGCGACGAGTCCGAGGAGGATCGTCCATGGCGTGCGGTACCACGGCGGACGGACCGTGAACGACCAATGCGATTCCTGGCTCGTCGCGCCGGTCGCGCCGCGGGTGCGGAGGCGGAACGTGTAACGGCCGTGGTCGAGGTGTGTGTAATCGATGAACGGATTCGACGACCACTCGCTCCAGGCGGAGTCGATCGGATCGAGACGGTACTGGTAGGCGACGCCGGGCCGATACGACGCCGGCGCGAACTCGATGCGCAGGCGGCGGAACGCGTACCGCAGCGCGGTCGTGCTGTTCGCCGTCGAGATGCCGTCTGAGTAGAGCGTGTCTCCCGTGTTCGCGACGACGCGCCGGATCAGCGGCGCGGGCTGCGCCACGTCGCGTTTCGCCGTGTGCGGCGCGTAGCGATACAGGCCATCGGTCGTGCCGAACCACATCGCATCGTCGACGAACTGCATCATCTGTACGTCGATGCCGATGCCGCTCAGCGGACGCAGCTCGCGCGTGTACCGTTTTCCTATGCGCACCAGCACGCGCGGCGGATCCGTGTTGAACCAGACGTTTCCGGCGTGGTCTTCGGTCAGCCTGAAGAATGCGGGCGGACCTTTGATGTGTCCGAGGAGCGGATCGGGAGCGAGCGCGCCGTCGGCAGCGAGGTGTTGAACCGTTCCTGGGTAGCGAACAAACACCAGGCGTCCGCCGATCGACGCGACATCGGTCTCGCCGCTGCCGTAACGCGTGATCTTCCCGTCGCGCGCGATGCGAACGACTCCGTCGAACACCGTTCCCACCCACACATCGCCGTTCACTTCGAGGATGCTGCGCGCGTAGCGCGGCGTTCTCGGGAGAATGCCTTCGTAACGCCAGCCGTCGCCGTCGCGGCGAAGCGTGCCCACGCCAGCTCGCGTGGTGAGCCAGATCCGCGAGGGGTCGCTCTCGGATTGGTGCATGCCATACACGACCGCGTCATTCGTGCCGGCGATTCGGACCGGAGCGGACTCTCCGCGCATCCGAAAAACGCCCTCGGTCGTTCCGATGAACAAATCGTCGCCGACATTCATCAGCGACCATGCGCCGACGTCGATGCCCGCGATCCGCCGCGCGCCCGCGGGCGCGTCCTCGAGGACGTACAGGCCGCGCATCGTCGTGATCCACAACTTTCCGTCGTATTCGAGCAGGCCTCGCGCCGATCCGCGCAGGCCGCGGCGCGCATCGAGCACGGTCACGGACGACGCGAGGTCGATCCGCACCAGCGGCCCGTGATAGGCGAGCCAGAGCGCGCCCTCGCGATCGGCGAGCGCGCAGAGCAGGACGTCGTCCGGCAGGCCGGCGGCCGGTCCGAGGACCTCGTCGATCGCGCCGTCGACGCGGAGAATCAGCAGTCCGGCTTCGCGGGTCGCGATCGCGACTCGTCCGTCGCGCAACCGCGTCGCGTCGGTCACGCGTTTTCCGGCGAGCCACACCGAGGCCTCGGCAGCGAATGGTGTGGCGACGCCGTTGTCGAGCGTCTGCAGACCATCGTCGCGGACCGCGGCGATGATCCGTTTGCCGGCGTCGAGGACGGCGTCAAGACGCAGACCGTCGAAGCCGGCGGGCACGAGACGTCCGCGCTCGACGCGCCACAGGCCGTCGCCGCCCCAGAGATGGACCTGGGCGTCGATCGTGCTGCAGCGCGTCGGCGGCGCATCTCCGCGATGCTGCGCGAGGACGCGCGGCGCGCCGCCGTTCCATTCGATCGCGAACCGCTCCGTCGCGAAGACGAAGCCGCGGCCCGCGGTGCAGATGCCGCGCACTTCTCCGACGTCGCGCGCGTACGGCGGGAGCTGATCGAGGAGCGATTGATAGGCGAGTGTGCCGTCCGGCTTCGAGACGAGGTATCCGAGCTCGCCGACTCCGCCGGCCGCGACGACGCCCGCGGCGTCGCTTTCGACCGCGAAAACCGCGGAGTCGTTCGGCAGTGCGATGGTGTTCCACCACGCGCCGTCGTAGGTGATGACGCCGGAGAGATTGCCGAAGTAGAGGATGCCGCGCGCATCCTGCGCAGCGTCGAACGTCTGCGCGCCGCCGCGGTGCTGCGACTGCGGGATCAGGCTCAGGACCGGAAGGCCGCGATGCTCCGCATGCGCGGCGAATGCAAGGGCGAGCAGCAGGCCCGCGACGGGGGTCTTCATGGGATGCCGCTAGTGTAGCGGACAGCAACGAAGCGCCGCCTTCCAGGCGGCCGCTCCGCCGGCTTCCAGCCGGCCGGCAAGATGCCGGCGCAGCGGCCGGCAGGATGCCGGCGCTCCGTTAACGACGCCCAGCGCTGTCAATCCTCTTCGAACCGCACTCTCACGTCCTTCACGTCCACCTCGTCGTCCTCGGCGGGCTCGATGAAGATGTAGTCGCCTTCGAGTCCCTTGCCGTCGACCGTAAACGTGCGGCCCTCGCGCGGGATGTCGAGCGCGTACTCGATGATCTCGTCGTCGATGCGGATGCGCAGCTCGCCGCCGGCGCGCGTGCCGATGTCGTCGCGCGCGTAGAAACGGATCGAGTTGACCGCGCGGCCGTAGATCGGGATGCGGATGCGCGCGCGATTGCCGCCGCAGTCGTCGCCGCCGATGCAGCCGCCCTCGTGCGTGACCTCGCGTCCGCCGCCGCGAGGTCCACCGCTGCGACGCGAGCCGTAGAGCACCTCGACGTCCTTGATGTCGACTTCGTCGTCTGTGGCGGTCTCGATCACCAGGCGCGAGCCGTATACGTTCTCGACGTCGAATTCGTGACGCTTGCCCGCGCGCTGCACGTCGATGTACGAGTTGATGGTCGTGTCGTCGATGCGCACGCGCAGACGTCCGTCGGCGCGTTGGCCGATCGCGTCGTGCGCGTAGAAACGGACGCCCAGGACGGGTGCGTCGTCGAGAGCGACGGTGATGCGGTCACCGTTGCGCCCGCAATCGTCGCCGCCGATGCAGCCTTTGGCGCCGGGATATGGACGCCAGCCTCCCCGGGGCCCGCGGTCATCGCGGCGATCGTCGCGACGGTCGATGCGGCCGGTCATGACTTTCCCGCCGTAGAGCACTGCGATCTCACTGATCTGGACCTCGTCGTCGTTGACCGGCTCGAACACGAGATAACGTCCGCGCAGCTCGTCCACTTCGATCGTGAACGTTTCGCCGCGGCGCGGGATGTCGATGGAACCGCGAACGGTGCTGCCGTCGATCTTCACGCGGATCACGCCTTCGGCCTTCTCGCCGACCTGGTCGTGCGCGTGGAAGCGCACCGCGATGACGGGACGGTCTTCGAGCGGCACGCGCAGGCGGCGCTCCTTGCAGGACGAGCCGCCGATGCAGCCGCCGCCGGCGTTGAACAGAGTCCAGTCGCCGCTCGAGTCGCGGCGGATGTCCTGCCCGAAAGCAAGAGTAGGGATGATGATCAGGAGCCCGATGAACAGGCGACGCATGGTTGAACCTCCGCGGCGCATTCTATGCGGGCCGCAGGCCATGGGGTTTCTCTCTGCGGAGGCGGGTTTGGAAGCGCGCTGATGTCATCTGTGCGCGACGCCTGTGTCCGTTATTGCGCCCAGCCCTTCGCGCGTTCCACCGCGCGGTGCCACGCTGTGATCTTCGTCACGCGCTCGTCCTCGGACATGCGCGGTGTGAACGTGCGATCCGCTTCCCACTGCGAGTCGATCGTGTCGCTCGACCAGAAGCCGACGGCGAGGCCGGCGAGGTACGCGGCGCCGAGCGCCGTCGTCTCCGCGATGCGCGCGCGGACGACGGGAAGTCCCGCGATGTCGGCCTGGATCTGCATCAACAGGTCATTCACCGAAGCGCCGCCGTCGACGCGGAGCTCCGTCAGCTCGATGCCGGAGTCGCGGCGCATCGCGTCGAGCACGTCGGCGCTTTGCAGCGCGATCGACTCCAGCGTCGCACGCGCGAGGTGCGCGGACGTCGCGCCGAGGGTGAGGCCGAGGATCGCGCCGCGGGCGTAGCCATCCCAGTGCGGCGTTCCGAGTCCGGTGAACGCAGGGACGAACACGACGCCGTTGCTGTCCGTCACCGACGCGGCGAGCGGCTCGATGTCCGCGGCGGTTTTGATCAGCCCGAGGCTGTCGCGCAGCCACTTGATCGCGGCGCCGGTGACGAAGACGCTTCCTTCGAGCGCGTACTGGTGCGACTCGCAGGTCATCGTCGCCAACAATCCGTGCGTCGATCGCACGATCTCGGCGCCGGTGTTCATCACGACGAACGAGCCGGTGCCGTACGTGTTCTTGGCCATCCCCGCGCGCGTGCAGCGCTGGCCGAACAGTGCGGCCTGCTGATCGCCCGCGATGCCGGCGATCGGGATCCCGGCGGGGATTGGCAAACCCTCCGCCGTCTTCGCGACGACACCGCTCGACGGCCGCACCTCGGGCAGCGCAACGTTGCAGATACCGAGGATCTCGAGCAGCTCTTCATCCCAACACTCGCGGCGGATGTCGAACATCAACGTGCGCGACGCGTTCGTCGGATCGGTGACGTGCGCGCCTCCGTTGGTCAGACGCCAGACCAACCACGTGTCGACGGTGCCGAACGCGATTTCGTCCGTGCGCTCGATGTTGTCCAGGATCCAACGCAGCTTTGTGCCGGAGAAGTACGCGTCGAGCACGAGTCCCGTCCGCTCGCGGAACAGATCTTCGTGACCTCGGGCGCGCAACTCGTCGCAGAACGAAGCAGTGCGGCGGTCCTGCCAGACGATCGCGTTGTGCAGCGGCCGGCCGGTTGCGCGGTCCCACACGATCGTCGTCTCGCGCTGGTTCGTGATGCCGATCGCCGCGACCTCGACGCCCGGCAGCCGCGCGATCGCTTCCGCGGCGACAGCGATCTGCGTCGACCAGATCTCCTCCGGGTCGTGTTCGACCCAGCCAGGGCGCGGATAGATCTGACGGTATTCGCGTTGTGCGACCGCGAGGATGTTCGCGCGTTCGTCGAAAAGGATCGCGCGCGAGCTGGTCGTTCCCTGATCGAGGGCGAGGATCGCCTTCATGGTGCCGGCCGCTCACACGGCGGCAAGGCCAGCCAAGTCGTCTGATCGAATTCTTCGCCGGCGGCGTTGCCACGCCAGCGCCAGGACTTGCCGTCGTCGGTCTGCAGTTCGACGTCGACGCGCGCGCCACGTTCGAGCGCGACCGGCACCTCCAGCGGCAGCAACGCCTGCGACCACGACGTGGTGCGCGCATCGCGGTTGGAGATGACGATGCCTTCCGCGAGAGTCGCGCTGAAGAACGCGCCGAAGCCGTGCAGTTGTGCGTCGCGCCGAACGGTGAAACTCACGGTTCCGGCGGCGTTCTTCGCGTCGTCGCGCAGCAGGTCGATCGACAGGACCTCCTGCGGCTCGGCCAGGTGCGCGCGTGTGTTGATGTGCGCGAAGAGGAGCGAGTTGGACGCGAACACGCGGATCGGCGCGAGGTCGAGACCGTAACGCGGCTCGCCCCAGAATGCGATGTGCTTGGCGTATTCGGATTCGAGCTCGACCGGCACGATCGACACGCCGACGCGCGAGGGGATGATGCGCGCGTCGGGCTTCAGAAAGCGATCGCGCGCGTCGACGACGATGCCGCCGATCCCTTCGTCGAGTCCCGTCACGCCGAGAGTCTCGGTCAGCAGGACGTCCGCGCGCTCGGGAAGCTCGAGCTGTTTCGCCTCCCCGTGCAAGACGGTGATGCGGTCGCTCATGCCGAGGTGGCGCGCTAGCAGCGACGCGACGTCGGCGGTGTGCGTCTGGTCGATCGCATACACGCGCGCCGCGCCGGCCTCGCATGCGAAGAACGAAAGGATGCCGGTCCCGCAGCCGAGGTCGAGGACGACGTCGCCCGGCCGCACGACCTGCGCGATCGCGTTGCGGAACGCGTTCGTGCGCATTTCGTCGGCGAGGAGCTCGCGGTGATAGTCGATCACGATGAGTTGAGTTTATCCCGCGCGCAGACGCGGGATCTCCGCGTGCATTCAGCGGATCGTCCATCAGGCGCGAGCAGCGCGGGATAGCCGGAGATCCCGCGTCTACGCGCGGGATAAACTCATCGATACCGCAGGCGCGCGGCGGCAATGCCTCCGAGGAATCCGAACACGTGCCCGCTCCACGAAACCCCCTGCGCGGGCATCAGCGACGTCAGGAACGAAGCTCCGTAGAGCACCGCCAGCACAATGGCGATCAGCAGCGAGCTGACGCGCTGGTCGTACACCGCGCGAAGCAACAGATACCCGAAGAATCCGAACACGATGCCGCTCGCGCCGATGTGCATGGTGTTGCTCGCGCCGAAGAGCCACGTTCCCGCGCCGGCCACGAGTGCGCTCACGATCAGCACGGTGACGAACGCCCGTACGCCGCGCATCACGATGATCGCGCCGAGGACGACGAACGGGATCGTGTTCGCGAGGAGATGCTGCAGGTTGGCGTGAATCAGCGGCGCCATGACGATGCCCGACAAGCCGTATGACGTGCGTGGAACGATGCCGTGTCCGAGGTCCCCGGGCCATACGAGATCGGCCGCCCACACGAGCCACATCGACAGCGTGGAACCGATGAGGAGCGTGGCGCGGTCGGTCGATCGTTCCTGCATTTTCATCATGGTAGAGTGCATTGCGTTCCCATGCTGACGGTGCTGATCGTCGACGACAACGTTTCGTTTCGCGCGCAGGCGGCGCGTCTCTGCGCGGCCGAGGGATTCACGACCGTCAGCGCGGGATCCCTGTCCGAGCTCGCGAACGTGCTGACGATGTCCACGCCCGACCTCGCGCTGGTCGACATCGAGCTCCCGCAGATCCCCGGCCACCGCCTCGGCGCGCTGATCCGCTCGCGGCAGAACATCCCCATCGTCCTCGTCTCGGCACTCGACGAGGGTCACGTCCGCCGCCTCTTCGAAGCCTCGGACGCCGACGGCTGGATCTGCAAGCCGCTCACGCGCGACAAGTTGATCGGCGCGGTTACGCGCTTCGTCGTCGCGCGCAAGCGACGAACGGAAGCGGTCGACGAGCCGGTCGCGAGTGAAACGTCCGCGCCCGCGACGCCGCGCGTCCTGCTCGTCGAGGACGAGCCGATGATCTCGGACCGCATCGAGTCCGCGCTCGCATCGACGTGCTCGGTGACGTGCGTGACCGACGGCGACACCGCCATCCAGCGGCTAGTGAGCGGGCAGTACGACTGCGTCCTGCTCGACCTCATGCTCCCGCACTTGAGCGGCTTCGACGTGCTGCGGCATCTCGTGCTGCGGCGCGGCGATCTGTTGAAGCGGACGATCGTCATGACCGCGGCCACCGACGAGTCGCTGCAGTTCATCGACCGCAACGCCGTCGGCGGCGTGCTGCGCAAGCCGTTCGAGATCGGGACGCTGCCGGAGCTGATCGCAAATCTCACGCGCGCGTGAGCTCCGCAGCGTGGCAGAGCCGCAACCATGTCGGATCTAGGAGTGCGGTGGCGGGGCGGCGGCAGGCGGAAGCCACCGCTCTGGTATGGCAGATGCGCAACTACGCAAATACCAGAGCGGCGGCTCCCGCCGTCCTCCTTCCTCGCCACCGCACTCCTAGATTCTTCGCGGGCCCACCAGGCGCCATAATGGATGAAGGTCATCGTCGCTCACATGCAACTCCATTTGCCGGTCACCGTCGATCCCAGCGAACAGGCGCTCGAGGAGGTCTTCCGCCACACGCCCGTCGGCGTCGTCCTGACGGATCTCCACGGCACGATCCTCGACGCGAACGTCGCGTTCTGCTCGATGCTCGGCCGCGACCGCGGTAACGTCGTCGGGCAGGGCTTCTTCGAGTTCGTGCATCCGGATGATGTCGAGCACGCGACCGGTTCGCTTGGCCAACTTCGCGAGGAAGAAGTGAGCAGCGTCGAGAACGTCCGGCGCTGGCTCGCGAGCGATGGGCGCACGGTCACGACCAGAGTCACGGCGTCGATCGTCCGCTCGCGCGACGGCGAACCGATCTGCGGGATCGCCTTCATCGAGGACATCGGCGCGCGGCTGGACATGGAGAAAGCCCTGCGCGAAAGCGAGGGCCGCTATCGGCGTGTGGTCGAGGATCAGACGGAGCTCATCGTGCGCTGCATGCCCGACGGCGTGCGCACGTTCGTCAACGATGCCTACTGCCGTTACGCGGGCGTTCCCGCCGAGGAACTGCTCGGGAAGTCGTTCTTTCCACACATCCCCGAAGACGAGAGGGACGCCATCTATCAGAAGTACGCGTCGCTCACGCCGGAGAGCCCGGTGGCCACCGAGGAGCATCGCGCGTACGCAAGCGACGGCTCGCTGCGCTGGCATCGCTGGACCGATCGCGGAATCTTCGACGCCGCCGGAAAGCTCATCGAGATCCAGGCCGTGGGCCGCGACATCACCGACGAGCGCGAGGCGCAGGACCAGCTCCGCCGCAGCGAGGAAAACTACCGGCGGCTCTACGGCGCGCTCCCCATCGCGGTGTGGGAGACCGACTTCAGCGAGGTGATCCCCGAACTGCGGCGCCGCGGGCTCGACGCGCCCGAGAAAATCATTGCGGCGGTCGAGCACGATCCGGGAGTGTTCTTCGAGTGCGCGAGCATGGCTCGCGTTCTCACCGCCAACGACACCGCCATGGCCATGAGCGGAGCTTCGACTCCGGACGACCTGTTCACCTGGCTCCGCGAGCGCTACACGAACGAAGCCGCGGTCGCGTACATCCGCGCCGCCGCGCCGCTGCTCATGGGCGACGTCCGAGTCGTCGACATCGAGCTCCCGCTCCTCACGCCGGACGGGAAACGCATCGATCTGTTGCAGCGGCTGGCGCGCCAGCCCAACTGGAACACCCAGCCGAGGCTCATCGCCATCGTGCTCGACGTCACGGAGCGCAATCGCACCCAGCGCGATCTCGAGCACCGCAAGCAGATCCTCGAGGAAGCGGAGGTGCTGGCGCGCATCGGGAGCTGGGAGTCGGACCCGTCCGGCCGGCTCTACGGATCGGCCGGCTTCTGGAGGATCTTCGAAGGCCGCGCGAAGGCGCGCTACGCATCGAGGGAAGAGGTCTACCGCTGTTTCCGCGAAGACTACCGGCCGATCGCGGCCGAGATCATCGAGAGTGTGCGCCGGATCGGACGGAAGCCCGAAGGCGAAAACCGCGAAATGGTGATCGTGCACCCGGACGGCACCACCGTCATCCAGCGAGGCGCATCGTTCGCGGAGCGCAACGAGGCCGGGGAGCTCGTTCGACTGTTCGGCGTGGTCCAGGATGTGACCGAGCAGCGGCGGATGGAGGAGGCCGCGCAGCGCGAGCGCGAAGCGCTGACCCGCGCCGACAAGATGATCTCCCTCGGCGTGCTCGTCTCCGGCGTTGCCCACGAGGTGAACAATCCCAATCACGCGATCATGCTCAACATGTCGCTGCTGCGCGACGCGTGGCGAGGCATCGTACCGATCGTGGACGAGCATGCCGCGCGCGAGGGGAACGTACGCATCGCGAATCTGGCGTGGGACGAGCTGCGCGGCGAGGTGGCGTCGCTGATCGACGACGTCGAGCACGCGGCCGAGCGCATCCGCGGCATCGTCACCGAGCTCCGGAGCTTCGCTCTCGATCCCGATCCCGGCGAGCGCCGCGCCGTGTCGATGAACGACGTCGTGACGTCGTCGCTCCGACTTCTCGGCAATCACGTCCGCAAGGCGACGACTCGTTTCTCCGTCACTCTCGCGCCCGACTTGCCGTCCGTGGAGGGCAACCCGCGGCGCCTCGAGCAGGTGCTAGTGAACCTCGTCATCAACGCGTGTCAGGCGCTGGAGAACACGGAGTGCGCGATCTCGATCGAGACCGGGAAGACCGCCACGCACGTGTTCGCGCGCGTCACCGACGAGGGCCGCGGCATCTCCCGCGACGACCTCCGCAAGATCACTGAGCCGTTCTTCACCACAAAACGCGCCTCGGGCGGCTCCGGCCTCGGCCTCGCCGTCTCGGAACGGATCGCGCAGGAGCACGGCGGCACGCTGACGTTCGAGTCCGAGCCGGGACGCGGCACCACGGCCACGCTGTCGATTCCGCGCATTCTGTCGATCTAGGAGTGCGGTGGCGAGGCGCGGTCGGGCGGTGGCAGCCACCGCTCTGGTAGGCCGTCGGCGTTCCGCGTGCTCACCACCGGAGCTCTTCGACTTGCGAGTCGCGATTGCCGCGGAGCGTCGACTCTTCGAGCGACGCGCTGCCCACGATCGCGACTCGGTTCAACAGGAACAGCGATCGGCGCACCCGCGAGCCGGCCGAGGCGACGACGAGTCCCTGTCCCGAGTCGCTGATCTCGAGGTCCTCCGCATCGATTTTGGCGCCGTCCTTCACCACGATGCCGTTGCGGGTCATGCCGGTGATGAACGTGCGACGTACGACCGCGTCGCCGGCGACCTCGACGCCGGTCGCGTCGCGCGGAGCCAGCAACGTGCCGATGACGACGTTCTCCATCGTCAGGCGCGATCCCGCGCGGACGTGCGTCGTCGCGCCGATCAAAGTGACGTCGCGCAGCGTGAGATTCGCCAGGGCGTCGATTCCGATGTCCGCGCCTTTGAAGTCGATCGTCAGATCGCCGCGCGACGGATTGCGGAGCGTTACCTCGTTCAGACCGACCCGCGCGACCGATCCGATCTCGTCGACCGACGCCCGTCCCGCGATCGTGACTGGCTCCGTGATGCGCGGAAGGGGCGAGGCGAGGACGATCGTCGCGCGCGTACCGAGGTAACGCATTGTGTTTTCGCCCGGAACGAGGTTCGCGTTTTCGATGAACTGCCGCAGCGAGCCCTGTCCTGTGTCACCCGCATGCGTGACGGCACCGAACGAGAAGCCGAAGTCGATGCCGTCGAGGGGCGACTCCCCGATCGTGACGGCGCGCACATGTTCTGCCGACGCGAAAGAGCTCGCGTCATCGGGCACACCGGCCCGTCGGCCGCCGGGATTCGGCGTCACTTCCTCCGCCCACGCGCCCGCGTGGATCGTGCGCGAATCGACGACCACCGCGTATTCCGCCGGCTCGAGATCAGCGAAGACGAACGTGCCCCGCGCGTCCGTGCGCGTCGATGCGATGCGCTGCTCGCCGCGATGGAGATGCACGGCAACGTTCGCGCTCGGGTGTTCGTCGGTCGTCACAACACCCGATACGCCGCTGTGCACGACGAGCGGCGCAGCCGCGGGATATCCATCGAGTCCATTTCCGCCGCGACCGGTCACCCGGTAGAACAGAGACCCCGCGGGGAGCGCGTCACTCGGACGCCATTCCGTTGCGGAGACTTCGGTCGCGCGCGCGATGACTTCCGCGCAACCGCGGTCGCGGCAGACTTCGACGGTGTAGCTCGACGCACCGTTGAGCGCCGCCCAATGCAGCGACGGCCGCGGCACTGACACATCGCGCGCTTCGACGGTCGGCGCGCCGAGGAGCTTCTCCGGCGCCGGAGGTTTCGCACCCTCCGGTACGGACACGCCCATTCCGCCCGGCACCTTGACCTCCGCGCCCGCGCTCGCGACCGCGGTCGTGCCTTTGAAAGACATCACCTGCGCGGCGGTTCCCAAAGCGCGGAAACGTGCCTTCGCCGCGGGATCGTTCGGCTTCGCGACCGTGCTCCCGACGACGACCTCGATGTCGTGCGCGCGTTTCGGCTTCGCCGGTTTCTCCAGATCCGCATGACCCTCGACGATCTCGATCGCGCTGCGGTCTCGTTCAGGCGACGGGGATGCCGGGGGCTTCGCCGTGCGGAGGAACACGAGCGAATTCTCCGTGAGAGTGAGCAGTGTGTCGTCGTCGAACTTCAGCTCCGCCGACGACGCTTCGAACGTGTGCACGCCGTCGCGCTCGACGAGTCGGTCGCCCGGATTCGCGCGAGTCCACGGCTCCGGCTCCGGCTTTTTCTCCACGCGTCGCGCCACGCGCTGCACGAGCGCCGACTGCGCCGGCAGCGTGCGCGCGATGATCACGAGAATGCGCTGCCCCGGCGTGAGCCTGTGCGGGTTCTCGACGTCGGGATTCAGCTTCCAGTTCTCGCGCCACGCGCGCGGCGTGCCGAGGTAGCGGGTGGTGATGCCTTCGAGCGTCTCGCCTTCCTTCACCACGTGCCAGCCGATCGAATCCTGCGCACTCGCGGAGAGCGTGCAGCAGAACAGAAATGCGAAGAGTGTGTTTTTCATCGAGGGTGTGTCTCCAGTGTCGTGCGGACGGCGATGGTCGGGATGAGCGTGGCCGATCCGTGGCCGGAGTGCAACGGCGTGCCTTCATTCGCGTCGAGGTTCCATCGAAGATGATGGCGTTGCGCCACGCGCTCGAGCCGCAGCGCGACCTCCCCTGCTGTCTGCGGGCGATGGTCCACGACCTTCGCCATGAGCGACTCGACGATGCTCGAAAGCGCGGCCAGCAGTTCGTCGCCGACGATGCGCTCGGTGAGCGGCGGCGGCGTGAACGTGACGCTTGCGACCATGGTCTCGCGCGACGTGTCGCGCTCGAACGGATTCGATCCGGTCGCGGCCTGATACAGCACGACTCCGAGGGCGAAGAGGTCCGTGCGCACGTCGTGTCCTCTTCCCGTCGCCGCCTCGGGCGCGATGTAGCCGGGCGTGCCGAAGACGGCATCGTGAGTTGTGGCGCTGTTGATCAACGCGGCCAGGCCGAAGTCCGCGACCTTGATCGCGCCGTCGAATCCCAGGAGCACGTTCGCCGGCTTGATGTCGTGATGCAGCACGCCGTGCGCGTGCGCCGATTCGAGTGCCCGCGCCACCGCAAGTCCGAGAAGGACCGTCTGTTCGACCGGCAGCCTCTCGCGCTGATCGAGATACGACTGCAGGCTCACGCCCTCGATCAGCTCCATGGCGATGAACGCGACGCTGGTGGAATCCTCGACGTCGTACACGGACACGATGTTCGGATGACTCACGCTCGCCGCGGTGATCGCCTCGGAGATCAGCGACTCGACGAGGTTGGCCACGTTTTCGCCGGCCATCGCCGCGATGTGCACGGTCTTGAGCGCGATGTGGCGGCGCAGCTTCGGGTCCCAGCCGCGGAAGACCGTGCCCATGCCGCCCTGACCGATGACGCCGAGGACCTGATAGCGGCCGAGGAAGATGCGGCCGAGCTCTTCCTGATCGGCGATGCGGCGCTGGATCGACGCAGCGGTTGCTCGCAGCTGCTCGATCTCGTTGCCTTGCGGGAGCGAGGTGTGTCCGCCGAGCTCGTGCTGCGCGCGGATCACTTCGCGGATCGGACGGATGACAGTGCGTTGCGCGGCGAGGATGAGTGCAAGCGCGAGGACGATCGCGACGATGGCGGCGATGATCGCGCGGCGGCGCATGGTCCGCGCGATCTCCTCCGCCAGCGCGGACGGTTGCCGCGAGAGGACGAACCATGGTGTGCCGGTGACAGGCGCGAATGCGCCGAGGATCTCGTCGCCGGCCGTGTCGCGATAGACGCCCGTGCCGTTCACGCGCGCCGTGCGCGCGGCCGCGATCATCGACACGGGGAACGACGCGAGCGCGGCGGTGCCGGCGACGACGCGGTCGTCGCGCGAGGCCAGGACCATCTGTGCCTGATCGCCGATCTCGGCGGGATCGAGCGCGTCGGCGATTCCGTTCGCGGCGGCGATGAGACGCACTTCGCCTCGTCCGTCCGCGAGAGGCTCGGCAACGAGGATGAGGTTGTTCCACAGCGCCGGCGCGTGACGGGGAAGCGTGCCTGCGCGCTCGCTAGCGCCGCGACGCTGCACGCGGAGCACGATCTCGCCTTGAGGCGTGACGATGTCGAGGATCGCGATGGACGCGTCGGCAGCGAGGATTTCCTGCAGGAACGTGCGCGAGGCGATTGAATTCGGATCGCCGGCGACGGATTCATTCGCGGCGATGCTGCGCGCGAGCGCGCGGCGCAACTCGACGACGCCGGCAATGCGCTCGGCGGCGGTCGATGCCGCGACCGCGTGCGTGCGCAGGACCTGCTCGTGCATTCCGCGCCGGTTGACGTCGAACAGCGACCACACGGCGTACGCCAGCGGCAGGAGCGCGACGAGCGCCAGCGCGAGGGACATGCGTGTAAGCAGGGACAGGCGGACCACGGTCGCGCCTATTGTCCCGCAATCAGCCGCATCGCTGCGCAGCTCACGAACTTCTTGTTGTGAAAACGTTCGCCCCACGAGAGCGGCGTGACGTCGCGATACTCGTGCAGCGTGTCCTCGCCGTAGCCGGGATGCAGTTGCTTGCGCAGCGACGCGCGCGCGTTCGGATCGGCGCCATGCTCGAGCAAGAGACGCGTGAACGGCGCGTCGTCCGGTTTCTGCCAGTGATTGATCCAGAAGTTCGGCTGCGACACGACTGTCGCAAACAGCGCCGTGTGTCCGCCGAAGCCGTCCGCATCGACGTCCGCTTTCGCATCGACGCGCATGCCGCGATCGAGGAGCCAGCGCGCGATCTCGAGCTCGTCGTAGTCGGCGCACATGTGCAGCAGCGTCGCACCTGCGAGCGGCGTCCCATGCGTCGCGAGCACTTCGTCGTGACAGCCCAGTTCCGGCGGATAGATTTCTTCGTGCGTGAACGTCCGCTGCAGGAGTCCGGGATCGCGGCGAAGGTGTTCCTCGAGGAGATCGATGCGTCCGCGATGCAGCGCCATCGCCGGCGTGTCCGGCAGCTCGAGCCCGTGCTTCACGTAGAGCTCGAGGATCTGATGCTTCGCCGAGGGATTCCGGCTGTCGGTTTCGAGGACGACGTGCACCGGCGCGTCGTGAGCGCCGGAGCCGAGCTCCAGCATCAGCGCGGTGCCGGAGACGCTGAGCGTGTACGCGGGTCCGTCGAGCGATCCCGCGGGCGGACGTGGAGTGCCCATCCATTCGTGCAGCATTCGCGCGGTGCCGATCTGGCTTTGGAGTGTCGCGCGGTCGAGCGCGGACTCGAGATCGGTCGCGCCGAGCTCGTAGAGCATGCGGATGATGCGGTCGCGTCCGAGGTTCGCTGCGTACGACATCGGCGGACCCCAGTTGCTCTTCCGGACCAACGCACTCTCGTGAATGAGTTTCGGATTGCGCAGGACGAGCTGCTTCACAGCATCGATGTCGTCCCGCCAGATCGCATCGGTCAGCTCGCAGGCCTGCACGAGACGCGGCCAGCTCGGCGCGTCGTAGCTGCGCGCGAGCGCGAGCTGTGCGTCGGCAAGCTTCGCGCTCGCGTCGCTCTTGCGCATGACGCGGAGCAGGTCTTTCGCTTGATGTTTGAGCTGTTGCAGGTTGGGACGAACGGGCAGGCGATTGGACATGACGAGCCTCCTTCAAATGCCCGGAGTCCGCTTGCGTCGGGCGATCAGGAGGTTCGTTGCGAACCTTGCTTGTCGTGACTCAGTCAGGTGGACTCGGTCCTCTCCGCGGACGGGAGGCGTCCTGAACGCCCGCGGGAAGGATACCGAATCGGGGAGCGGGCTTCCAGCCCGCTGGCTGCTACGCGGACCTGCGCGTCCTCACGAAATCATTTCTGCGTGAACGGCGACGGGCTACAGGCAGGTGAACTTTCTCGCGCCGAAAAAGCGCGCGCGCTTCCTCGAACCGATCGGCGATCGTGATACGCGGCTCGATGGACTTGTCTTGTTTCATTGGCGACGTGTCCAAATCTTACGCTTTCCGATCGCGCTGCCGCCTGGAAGGCGGCGTTCACCGGTTCCCCCGGCTGAAGCCGGGGGCTATACCATTTCTTTTATGCACCCCACCTCCCGCCTCGGCGTGTACGAGCTCGTTGACGAGCTCGGGGCGGGTGGGATGGGGGTCGTCTGGCGCGCCCACGACCGGCGCCTCGGACGCGACGTCGCGCTGAAGATCCTGCCGCCGCATCTCGCGGCGCATCCCGACGCGCTGGTGCGATTCGAGCGCGAGGCGCGCGGACTCGCCGCGCTCTCTCATCCGAACATCGTCTCCATCTTCGACCTCGGCGAAGACAACGGGCTGCGCTACATCGTCACCGAGCTCCTCTCCGGCGAGACGTTGCGGAGTGCGATGCACGGTGGGCCGATGCCGTGGCGCAGAGCGACGGAAATCTGCGCCACGATCGCTGAGGGATTGGCGGCGGCGCATGCGAAGGGAATCCTCCATCGCGATCTCAAACCCGAGAACATCTTCATCACCGCGGACGACCGCGTGAAGATCCTCGACTTCGGTCTCGCGAAAGAGGTGGCGCTCTCTTCGAACGCGACGACGGTCGTGCATCAGACGGAACCGGGACGGATCCTCGGCACGCTCGGCTACACCTCGCCCGAACAGTTGCGCGGCGAGGAGATGGACTTCGCCTCGGACATCTTCTCCCTCGGCTGCGTGCTGTTCGAGATGATGAGTGGCCGGTCGGCGTTTCTCCGCAACAACTCCGCGGAGACGATCGCGGCCATCCTCACCGAGGAGCCGCCGTCGCTGCAGTCACTCACCGAGGTTCCTCCGGATATCTCGCGCATCGTGCAGCGTTGCCTGGAGAAACGTCCCGGCGCGCGCTTTCAATCGTCGAGCGATCTTGCGTTCGCACTGCGCAGTCTCACCGTCTCGCAGCGGATCGACGTCCAGCACTCGCCGCGGCGTCGTTACGGAGTGTTTGTGGCCATCGGCGCCGTCGCCATCATCGCGATCGCCTCGTATGCGATCTTCAATCGTCGGGAGCCCGCCACTCCGCAGCGCGAGGACGTTTCGCTCGCGGTGATTCCGTTCACGGCGGACGCGGATCACGCGTACGCGGGAGAAGGCATCGCGGAGTCGCTCTTCCGCCGCCTCGCGCCGCTGCAATCCGTTCGCGTCGTCTCGCGAAAAGCTCCGGTGAACGAGAGCCACGTTCTGCGCGGCTCGATCCGAGGAAGCAGTGACGACCTCACGGTTGCTGCGGAGATCGTGGAGCGCGCGAGCGGCCGCGCGGTGTGGAAGCGTTCGTATGAGGGCGATCTCCTCGGACTGGAGCGCCGCATCTCGTCGGACGCGGAGCAGTTCCTTCGCTCGTACGCGCACGATGAGGCCGCGAGCGCGCCGGCGCGATCGTCCACTGTCGATCCGGAGGCGTATCGCGAATATCTGAAGGGCCGCCATCACTGGAACAAGTTCACAATGCCCGGATTTACGCAGGCGCTCGAGCATTTTCAGCGCTCGATCGATCGCGATCCGACGTACGCGCTCGCGTATGCGGGTCTCGCGGACACGTACACGATGCTCGCGTTTCACGGGACGCGGCCGGACGAGTCGATGCCGAAGGCGCGTGCCGCGGCGCAACGTGCGACGGAGCTCGATCCACAGCTCGGTGAGGCGTACACGTCGCTCGGGATGGTGCTGCTCCTCTACGACTGGAAATGGCGCGAGGCGGAACAGGCGCTGCGACGCGGCGTGGAGCTCAATCCGCGCTACGCGACGGCGCATCACGCCTACGCCGTCTACCTCGGCGTGGCCGGACGCGCCGATGAGGCGCTCCGCGAGATCGAGATGGCGTCCGAGCTCGATCCGCTCTCGCTCGTCATCTACATCGATTTGGCCTGGGTCCATTACGTGCGCAACGACGTCGCGCGCGCGATGGAGATCAGCGAACGCGCGATTCGCCACGATCCGAAGTCGCCGCTCGCGCGAGGCGAGACCGTCTGGTATCTCGATCACGCCGGACGCTACGCCGAGGCGATCGACATGTACGAGAGCGCGCTGCGGCTGGAGGAGAAGGACACGACGCCGGCGCGCGAGCTTCGCGAGGCGCTTCGCACCGGCGGCGCGAAGGGATATCTGAAGAAGAAGCTCGAGCTCGCGGTGGCGGCCGGTGAGCCGAACACCACCCGCGCCGCGATTCTGATCAAGCTCGGAGAGCACAAGCGCGCACTCGACGCGCTCGAACAGGCAGCGCGCGAACGCGAACGCGACATGATCTACGTGAAGTCGTCGCCGACGTACGCCGCGCTGCGCGGAACGCCACGGTTCGAAAAGTTGCTCGTGGCGATGGGCTGGTAAGGTAATGCCATGAAATATCAACTCTGGTACTCGGTGTCCGAGCGCTCGGGTTTGCTCCTCCATCAGGATGACAAATGGACGCCCAAGGACCCCGATGCGCGGCTCATTTGGGCCGTGGAAGCGAATACCTACGACGAGGCTCTTCAGAAGCGCGACGAGTTTCTAGAGCGCGCCGGGTTTGCGTTTGCCTCGTACAGTGACCCAGATGCAGCTCAAGAGTTGGCTAGCTGCGGCGCAGACAAACCGGGGCGGCACAGATCGGAACGATCGGCCTCGAGCGAACAGACCACTCGCGTCACGATCTTTGTCTATCAGGAACTTTACGGAAATCAGCAATCGTTTGAGGTTCCCGGTTGGATCGGCATCACTTCCGACCTCGAAGCTCATTTCGAAGACATCGTCGCGCATCTCGGAGAAGCAGCAAAAGCCTTTCCAACCCTCGAGCAAATCTATCTCGAGCGTCCGGATCGCGATCTCACCGCCATGTCCGACGAGCTCACGGTAGTCGTTCTGCGCAGCGCTGACGGCGACTCTGGCATGAGAATGTACCAGGAGTTCAATGGCCGAATCGATGACCATGCGCTGCTCGCCGCGCTCGTCCATCGGAGACTCGGAACAGGCATCGCGGGCTGGAGATTTGTTCAAGTGAGCACATTGAAGCGCGGCGGCAACGATGAGGTGTCGATTCCCCGGCCACCGCAGACGAGCAGCGAAAAGAGCGCGAGAGCTGCTACGAGGATGCCATTCGAACACTCACATGAAGGAGTGTTGCACATCGTCTACACCGCCCATGCCAGTGACTCCGACTTCCAAAGAATCGAAGCGGATCTCGATCACGTGGCGAAGGAGTGCCCGCATCTCGTTCTCGTGATGGAAGACGTGCTACCGCCCGAGCTCTTTCGCCAACGCCTCGATCCTTCGTTACGAAATCTCCCGCCTGACGTCCTGTTCGATCCGAGAACGAGCAATCGGAACAAGGAAGAGTTTGCAAGAGCCTATGCCAGTGCGGTCAGTGAAATGGAACGCGCGTATCGAGCCTGGAACGCGGCTCCGGTGACGCGAAAGCAGACGATCTTCGGCGAGGTGAGTCCATTTGATCGCAGGCTCCTCGCGTGGGCGGACGCTCACGGCGTCGAGATCGTTCGCGGAGAGACTTCGCTCGAGGCGTGGCTCACGCAAGCACGGAGTTCTGCCTTTCGGCGCACAGCCGTTGCCGCTGCGAAAGGCGATCCGGCGAGTCTGTGGGCCGAGAATCGCAAGGAATGCGAGCTTCTCTCCAGGGCGATTCAGTTGCGAGACGCAGATACCAATGCGCAGCTCACGCGGCTCCTGCTAGTCGAACGGCGTGGCCATGACGTGCTCTACGTCGTCGGCGCGCTCCATTCCGTCACCGAGGATCTGCTCGTGCGCGGCCTCAAAACCATCGTCCATGAGAAACGGATTCTCGCGTCACTCACTGTGGGATTCATCGAGGCGTTGATCAGGAACACCTTTGACGATCAGCCGACCGCAGTACAAGAGCGGCTCGAGACGCTCTCGTTTCTCCAGGAGCGGCTCCAGGTGTTGGCGCGGCCGACCACGTCGGTAGACGATGTCGCGCAAATCGTTCTCGAGATCGACAGGGAAGCAGCCGCGCGGAACCTCACGCTGCGACAGATTGTCGACCATATGATTACAACCCCGGACTTTCAGAACGCGGCGAGCCCCCTCGATGGTGTCAAACTGCGTTGGCTCATCGCTTTTGCATTCATCATCGACATGATTTACGGCGGCTTCATTCTCCGCACCGAGGTTGAGGAGCAACTGTACGTGTCGCCCGTGACGTAATGGATCGGCACGAAGTAAGATCGCGCGCGGCGCGTTGTTGGCAAGGAGGCACACATGGCAAAAAGAAAACTCATCGCCGTCGTCGGTGCGACCGGTGCGCAGGGTGGCGGATTGTGTGAGGCGATCCTTGACGATCCGAATGGCGACTTCGCCTGCCGCGCGATCACGCGCGATCCGGGGAAGGACAAGGCCAAAGCGCTCGCGGCGAAAGGCGCTGAAGTCGTTCCAGCCGATCTCGATGATGTGCATAGCCTCGAGAAGGCCTTCGCCGGCGCGTACGGAGTCTACGGCGTCACGAATTTCTGGGAGCACTTCTCCGGCGAGAAGGAAAAAGCGCAGGCGAAGAACATCGCCGACGCGGCGCGCGCCGCCGGTGCGAAGCACGTCATCTGGTCGACGCTCGAAGACACGCGCAAGCTGATGAAGCCCGACGACACGCGCATGCCGATGCTGCAGGAGAAGTATCGCGTGCCGCACTTCGATGCGAAGGCCGAGGCCGACGCGTATTTCGAGGGACTCCCGGTGACGTTCCTCGTCACGTCGTTCTACTGGGACAACCTCTACATGTTCGGACTCGCGCCGAAGAAGGGCGACGACGGCGTCTACAGCTGGGTATTTCCGATGGGGAGTGCAAAGCTCGCGGGCCTCGCATCCGAAGACATCGGAAAAATTGCGTACGGCATCTTCAAAGCGGGATCGCAGTACATCGGCAAGACGGTCGGCATCACGAGCGAGAACCTGACCCTGCACGAAATGAGCGAGAAGCTCGGCAAGGGTCTCGGCATCGGCACCGTGCGCTACATCGCGGTCGAGCCGGACGCCTATCGCGGGTTCGGCTTCCCCGGCGCCGACGAGATGGGCAACATGTTCCAGGTCAATCGCGACTTCGAGACCGAGGTCCTCGGCGCGCGGAGCGCGGAAACAGCGCGAGCGCTCAATCCCGACTTACAGACCTTCGATCAGTTCATCGCGAAGAACAAAAGCAAGATCCCGACGTAATCTCAACGTAGGGCGAGCTTCGGCCCGCCCTACGTTGGTCGAAGCTTCACGGCCACTGCGAGTTGGAACATTCGGAGTCGATGATCATGATTTCGGGCAGACTCGACCCGCTCCGGGCAGGTCTACGCTTTTTCATCAGCGATTCGTCGCATGACTTGCAGACATTGCTGACGTCCAGGTGATGTGTGCAGTTACTCGTCCCGCCCATGGCGTCGTAAGCCTGGTGATGAGGAAGGGACTCGACCAATGACGTCAGGGGGGTCTCGATGTCGAGACGCGTCGGCGGAATGTTCACGAGGAAAACCGTGGCATCGGGTTTCAAGGTGATGGTCTTCGCCGGTTCGGATGCATTCGTTGCAACGATGACGAAACTTCCGTTGGTCTTGAGGAACAGACGTGTGTCGGCGCGGCCGCCGCTCGGACTGTCATTCGACTGCCGCGCGACACACACTTCCAGAGATCCTTCTGGAATGTCCACGACCGCGGCAGCGCTCGTGTAGTGAGGCGGTTGAAATGGCGCCTGAAGAGTCATCGTGGAACAGGCGTGAGGCAGGTCGCGTGGAATCGACGGCGTTCCATTGGCGGCGCTGGTCACGAATTGCAGCCGCTCGTGCTGGAGAACGACGTACTCCCACGTTTCTCGAAAATTCGCCGGCGTCCAGTTCGAGATCCCGAGTTTGTCCGATTTCTCGTAAATGATCGCAGCGACGTGGGGCTCGACGGCACGCACAGGCTCGGACGAACGTCTGCCACGGCCGACGCGTTGCGTCGCTGATTCCACTGCAAATCCCTCGATGCGAGGAACGATCGCCTTCACGCCCGGATCGTTCGGGACGCTGGCCGTCAACATGACGATGCCAATGAAATGAATGACTGCTTCCGTTGCGCTCATCGTCCTCTCCTCACGGCCACTGCGAGTTGGAGCATTCGGAGTCGATGATCATCGGGAAAATCTTCGTGGGAGGATCGTTTTGGGCCCTCTTGTAGGCGGTCAGGAGTGGGATCGTGTCGCAGCTAGAGAGGCCGACGGGCTTGGCGGGCTCCGGACGGCTGGCGCACGGCTTGTCGAGCATGTCGTTGTATGCGTCCCAGTGCGGCTCGCCGCTGGCGTGGATCACATCCGGACTGTCGGTCAGGAATGACGGTGGGACGTTCGCCACGTAAACCACGGCTTCGGCGTCGAGGGTGATCGTCTTTGCCTTTTCGCCCGGCTTCTTCGCCGTGATGACCAGGACGTTGCGGGTCTTGATGGCGAGACGTGTGTCGACACGCGAGCTTCCTGTCTCGCATGCATCGAGGGCGCCGGCAGGAATGTCGATCACGCCGGCCGCGCCGCGATACGGAAATTGAAACTGGGGCCGCAATGCCGGCTTGACCTGGTACACGTCGCACGAGCCCGCACCGGTGCGCGGCAGCAGGATCGGGACCGCGGACGCGTCATTGCCGCCGTCCGTGATGAACTGCACGCGCTCGCCATTGAGCTCGACGTACTCCCAGTTGCGCAGCTTTTTTGGTTTCCAAAGGGGGCTGCCGGTGAGGCGATCCTCCGCTCGATAGAGGATTACCGCCTTGTGGTCTTCGACGCCTTCGACGAAGCTCACGACGGTCGTGTTGGGGTGATGGGAATGTGCGATTCGCGGCACGATTGCGTGGATTCCCGGATCGTTCGGGATCTGCGCGGAAAAGAGCACGATGCCGATGAATTGAATGATTGCTGTCGTGTCCATAGAAACCTCTCTCTCATGTCGGTTTCAAAGGTTGCTGAGAACTTCCACCGCGGACCAACTTGCCGGATGCTGCATACGCGGATCGGATGACTGCAGCATCGCGATCTGCGCTGCGCGTAATGCGCCGGCGGGTACCTCGCCGGCGTCAAGGGATTCATGAAAACGGATGAAGAGGAAAGCGGCGGTGTCGTCGTCGATTTCCCAGAGCGTGCCGACGACCGCGCTCGCACCCGCGGTCAGGAACGCGCGGGCGAGGCTCGGCATCCCCGCGACGTGCGTGGTCTCGCCGCGCAGCGTGCCGCATGCGGATAGGACGACCAGCGGACGCGCGCGCAAGTCGAGACGCGCGATGTCACTCGCGGAGAGAAGGCCGGAGTCGTTTCCCTCGGACGCGAGGAGCAGCGCACCGTACGATTCGGCATTGCTGTCGGCGTGACCGGCGTAGTGCACGAGCGTGCTCCCGGCGATCGCGTCGATCACCCGCGCGCGCGTCGCGGCCTTTCCTTCGAGGATCGTGGCGCCATGCATGGCTGCAATGCGCTCGGCTTCACTGCGGCTCAACGGCAGATCGCTCCTCGGATCCGCGATGACGATCGCATTCGACGCAGGACGGGCTTCAGCGCGTCCATCGGTCATCGCGATCGATTGCGCCACTCGCAGCGCATAGTCTTGGATCAGATATTGCCGCCCGTCGTGCAGCGCCGAGAACGGCAACATGTGCAGCAGCCGGTCCGGCACGATCACCAGCTCGCGCGCGGCGCCGATGTGTTTCGAGACCGGCGCGATCAGCAATGCGTTGAGCGCTTCCGCCTCGGCGCGAACGTTTTCTCGTGCTTGCAACCGGCTCGCGAACGACAAAACGCGCGTGCTGAGCGCCTTTCGTTCGATCGGGACTCTCGCGGCCGCGATTCCTTCGCGCGTGACGCAGAAGATCGCCACCGCGTGCGGAAGCACCGCGTACTCGACGACAGCGACGCCGTCCGGCACGCTTGCCGGCCGATAGTCGCGCGCCGCGAGCGCGTGCGCGCGGTCGGCGACGGCGAACGCTTCCGCGATCTCTCCGCGCTCGAGGTGAAGATCGATGATCTCGTCGATCGTCTGGGCCGCGACGTCCAGAAACGCCACGGTTACAGCTCCCGGGCTGACGTTTTCCCGTTGCCTGTCGATCTCTCGCAGCGCGGCGCGGTAATCGCCAACGGCGTCTTCGGTTCGTCCGGCCGCGCGATGGGCTCGGGCGCGCTGCAGGTACGCGTCAGGAAGGTAGATGAACAGGTCATGACCTTCGAAGAAGGAGATGCTCGCGTCGAGCGCAGAGATCGCGGCAGACGGATCGGACGCGCGCTGCAGCACGGCGGCGGCGATCTCGATCTGGGCGTTCCGCGCTTCGCGAGCCTCACGACCGGTTACGTTTTTCAGCTCCGCGCGCGCTTCGCCGAGCCAGCGGTGCGCAGCGGGAAGGTTGCCCGCTCGCTCGGCGAGGCGCGCGCGGACGGTCAGCACGACCGTGCGTACCTGGGGATTGCTTTCCGTTTCGATCGCGACGTCCATCACCGCTTCCGCGGCGTCGTAGTGATCCGCCGCCGCGAGTCCGACGGCGGCTGCGTGCAGAATCGAGGCGATGCGTGGCCCGTTGCCGTCGAGTTGCGCGAGGGCTTCGGCAAACTGGCGCCACGCCAGGTCGGTCGCGCCGATGCGCTCGAGCGCGGCTGCGCGAATGGTCGCTGTGGTGGCGGCGTTCCCGCGTTCGCCGAGGTCGGAGAAGGTCGCGGACGATTGCGCCGCGTACCGTACCGCGGTGCCCCAGTCCGCCGCCGCATTCGCATTGCGGGCGAGCGTCCACTCGATCCCGGCGGACAACGCGCGATACGCGGGATCAATTCGCGGCCGTAGCGTCTGGAGCAACTGGTCCGATTCGCCGGCGCGGTTGAGATCGAACGCACACTGTGCCGCGAAATACGCGGCGGCGTTCGCCAGCGGGCTGCCGGCGGCGCGAAGCGAAGGCTCCGCATCGTGGAAGAGCTTCTCGGCCTCCTCGTGTCGTCGCTCTTTCGCGGCTCCGCGCGCATCGCGATAGCGGCGATGAGCTTCGGCGATCGCGATGCTCGGCGTCCGCTCCAGGATGGTCACCACGTCGAGCAACAAGCGCTCGCCGTTGGCTGCGAAGAGCTCTTCGGCGATCGCGCGAACGAGCACGAGACGCTCCGCGGCGCGCACCGCATCGTTGGCCACGCGCGCGTCCGCCCATTCGCCGAGGAGCGTGTCTTCGCCGTACAGCCGTGCCTGCTGAGGAAAGCGGCGCACGAGCGTGGCGATCGCCGGGCGATCGCCGGCCGCGCGCCCGATCTCCTTGTCGAATTCAAGACGGGTTGCGGCGCCGAGCTTGCGGAGGTGCTCGTGCGCCTCATTGCTCCATTCGCTGTTCGGTTCGAGAGCGAGATAACGCTTCCACGCCTGTCGCGCGGCTTCGTGCGTTCCCATACGCTCCAGGATCAGCGCGCGGTTGAAGTGCGCTTCCGGCGAGCGGGGATCGAGCTCGATGGCGCGGTTGGCGGCGTCGAGGGCGAACGGCAATTCCGCCATTCGCTCCTCGTGCACCGCGACCGCGAGTCGCGCTGCGGCGAGGTCGTTCCAGATCGCCGCGTGCTTCGACTCGTCCGCCGTACGGGCGAGCGCGTCCCGGCTCGCCACATACTGGTCGATGAGAAGCTGAGCGACTCCCGCTGCGTGCCGCGTTTCGACAGCGTCGTCGTGAAGCGCGAGTACCTCGTGCGCCACGCTGACGAGCTCGTGCTCGGTCTGCGTGGCGGACGCGTTGCGGGCACCTCCCCGAAACGGCGCCCACCGGAATCCGGACAACCGTCCTTCCACCCAGCGGTACTCTCGCGGAGACGCATCGATGAGAGAGGTGAGCGGCGCCGGCCTCCGGAGGAGCGGAATGGTGGCGACGATCGCCGCCGCGGCTGCCGCCGCGGCCCAGCCCTTCCATCCGAGGACCGCGCGCGGTCTCTGCGTGCGCGCATCCTCCTCCGCTGTGAAGCGCGCCGTTTCCCCGGTCACCGTCCGGCAGTCCGCGCATTCGCGCAGATGATTCGCGACGGTGGTTACTTCGCCGGGCGCGAGCTTCCCTTCAAGAAAGGCTGCCATGGTTTCGGCTCCGGGATGGCGCGACACGGGGTCGTTCATACGAGGCCCTCCGTTGATGCCACCACCCTCTCATCGCTTTCCTTGGACGGACGCGGCCCTTCTTTTCCGAGATCGAACTCGAGAAAAGTCTCGTCGCGGCCGATCAGGTCGAGCACGTCCGTGGGCGCGAGCCCGGACCTCTCGATCTCCGCGCGGATCTCGCGCATGCAGCGCTCGATCTGGCGATAGAGGAACTTCTGATCCCGTTGCATGGCCCGCGCGATCTGCGCGACGGTCATCCCCTGTTCGAACCGAAGCTGCAGCATGAGGCGGTCGTCGTCGGGCCGTCTCGCGATTGCGTAACGGATCAGCGTGCAGACGCGCTCGGCCGTGCGATGGCGCTCGTCCGCGAGCGCGTGTTCTTCGATGTCGCGAGGCCCCTGCGTTTCGATGGTGTCCGCTTCTTCGATCGGGACGTCGTGACGCTTCGGCGCGCGCCGCGGAAACTGCGCGGCGAGCTTTGCGAGGGAGTCGAGCGTGACGCCGGGGTGCTTCGTCGCGAGGAAAGGAAGCGCTTCCTCGAGCGTACGCCCGTCGCGATGCATCAGTTGCTCGAGCTCGACCGCCAGCGCGCCCATCCGCTTCGCCTCGGCCGACGCATGCCACTTGCCCCACGCGTGGATGCGGTAATCGATCGCCCAACGCTGCACGACGATGCTCAGGTACGTGCCGAGGCCGCTGCGGCCTTCGTAGGAGCAGAGACACGCGTAGTCGTTCTCGACCAGCTTGAGATTGACGACCGATGCGAAGTCCTCCGCTTCGTCGGCATCGAATCGATACCGGCGGCAGGCGAAGCCCACCGCACGCCCTACGATCGCAAGGTTCGACTCCAGCAGCTCACGCGCTTCACGGACCTCCAATGGACGGCTCCCTCAATTAGGAGTGTCGCCAGAGGCGGCACCCACACCCTGATGGACGGAATCCTTTCGGGACGTCCGTCATCGGATAGGAAGATGGGGAATGCGTCCTTGTTCTCTTCTTCAGGATGAGATACGACTTCGACCTCCTCTCGACCGACCACCTCTCCGAAGGCGCCACTGAATCGCGGCCGCCGGAACTGCATGACAACGACCTCCTCGATGCGTACTCGGCCGCCGTGACTTCGGCGGCGGCGCGGATCACGC
The DNA here is from genome assembly GCA_035999335.1 of Thermoanaerobaculia bacterium. GTDB lineage: Bacteria > Acidobacteriota > Thermoanaerobaculia > Gp7-AA8 > Gp7-AA8 > QHVT01. Next base: position 58,502 of record DASYGV010000082.1, read on the forward strand.
CTTCGGTCGTCAACATTGAAGTGCAGAAGAAAGGGCAGCGCGGCGGCGGCTCGGGTTTCCTCTTCACGCCCGACGGATTCATCCTCACCAACAGCCACGTCGTCAGCGGCGCGACTTCCATCGAAGTGACGCTGATCGACGGCACGCGCTGCGCGGCGAGCGTCGTCGGCGACGATCCGCACACCGACCTCGCGGTCGTGCGCATCTCCGCGCCGAATCAGATCCCCGCGCGCCTCGGCGATTCGGATTCGATTCGCCCCGGCCAGCTCGTCATCGCTGTCGGCAACCCTCTCGGCTTCCAGACCACCGTCACCGCCGGCGTCGTCAGCGCGTTGGGCCGCACGATGCGCGCGCAGAGCGGCCGTCTCATCGACAGCGTGATTCAGACCGACGCCGCGCTGAACCCGGGCAACTCCGGCGGACCGCTCGTGAATTCGCGCGGGGAAGTGATCGGCGTGAACACCGCGGTGATCCTGCCGGCACAGGGCATCTGCTTCGCGATCGGCATCAACACGGCGAAGTTCGTCGCCGCGCGCCTCATGCGCGACGGCCGCATCACGCGCAGCTACATCGGCGTCGGCGGCCAGTCCGTCCCGGTGCATCGCCGCGTGGTTCGCTTCTACGACCTTCCTGTCGAGAGCGGTGTGCTCGTCGTGGGCGTGGAGAAAGGCAGTCCGGCCGAAACCTCGGGACTGCAGGATGGCGATCTGATCGTGGCCTACGGCGAGAAGCCGGTGGCGACAGTCGACGATCTGCACCGCATTCTCACCGACGAACAGGTGGGACGACGCGCGGAGCTGACGGTCATCCGGCGAACGGAGAAGCTCGTCCTGCCAATCGTTCCGACATTTAGTAAATGATCAAGCCCACGATCCCGCCGATCGCGATCAGCCACACGCTGTTGATCGGGAAGCGCAGTAATACGATCACGCTCCCAACCGCGAGCGCGATCGTTGGGATGTCGACGATCGCCGCGCGCGCGAGCTGCCATGTCACGAACGTCATCAGCGCGACGGTGGCCGCGTTCACGCCGTCGAGAAACGCCGCGGCGACCTTCGAACGGCGCAGGCGTGGGACGAGCGGTCCGCTGATGGCGACGAAGACAAACGCGGGAAGGAAGATGCCAAGCGTCGCGACGACGGCGCCTTTCGCGCCGCCGAGGACGTAGCCGATGAAGGTGGCCGTGGTGAACAGCGGACCGGGCGTGATCTGCCCGACCGCCACGGCATCGAGCAGCTGTGCCTCAGTGAGCCAGTGCCACCGCTCGACGAGGTCCGCGCGCAGAAACGCGATCAGCACATAGCCGCTGCCGAAAAGCACGGAGCCGACTTTCAGAAAGAAGAGAAAGAGAGGAAGGAGTCCGACGGCCGGCGCAGACGCTATTCCTGCAATCGGCACGAGGAACATCGCGCGGCGCGTGCGGGCCATCGCGATCAACACGCCGATGCCGAAGAGCACGATCAGTTCGTGCACGCCGAGGAACGCGGCGACGAGCGCGACGATCGTCGCCGCAATCAGCAGCGGCGACTTCATCGCGGTCATGCCGAGCCGCCACAGCGCATGCGCGATGATCGCGATGATCACCGGCTTGATGCCGGCCAACACCGCCTCGGCCTGCGGCAGCTTCGCGTAGCGCACGTACACCCACGCGATGGCGGTGACGATCAGCGCCGCGGGCAGGATGAAGCAGACACCGGCGACGATCAGTCCACGCCACCCGCCGCGGCGATAGCCGATGTGGATCGCGAGCTCGGTCGAGTTCGGGCCCGGGATCAGATTCGCGGCGCCGAGGAGATTGAGCAGCTCCTCGTGCGTGAGCCAGCCGCGCCGCCGCACGACTTCCTCTTCCATCATCGCGATGTGCGCGGCAGGCCCGCCAAACGCGGTCGCGCCGAGGCGGAGGAAGAGAAGAGCGAGGTCGCGCACTGGCTTCTTTTGCAGTTTATCCCGCGCGTAGACGCGGGATCTCTGGTGCCCCCGCGCAGATCACCATGGATACTTCCCCGCCCCGATCACCATCTCCGCCACCCGCCTCCGCGCCGCCACCGTATCTACGCGGTCGGGAACGGGCAGCTCTTCGTTCATGTCCAATGCCGTAAACACCTGTCGCGCGGAATGCGCGATCCGATTCGCCGCGTCATACGCGTACACCGTCACGACATCGTGCGGCGCACTCCTCATCTTCGCCGCGCGCAACCGCGCACTCTCCACCGCGTACGACTCGATCGCGACGTCAGCGATGTGCCCGAGGATCTCCTGTTGTTCACCCAGTTGGTCGCCAAACTTCGCCGCAGCCGCATCGAGCATCCTGTCGACTGCAAACTGCCGACTGCCAACTCCTCGCTTGAGCAATCGCGTCGCGATGACCAACCGATTGATCTCGTTCGTCCCCTCGTACAGCCGCGTGATGCGTGCGTCGCGGAACGGTCGCTCGGCCGGGTACTCCTTCGAATAGCCGTAGCCGCCGTAGACCTGCACCGCTTCGTCGACGACGTACGCGAGCGTCTCGCTGGTCCAGACCTTGTTGATCGAGCACTCCACCGCCAGCGACTCGATCGACTTCAGCACCTCGCCGGTCGACTCGATGGCGCGGTCCGCGTCGCCGAGGGTGCGGTACACCATCGCGTCGCCGACGAAGCAGCGGATGGCCATCTCCGCGAACTTCTGCCGAATCAGCCCGAACGACGCGATCGGCCGGCCGAACTGGACGCGTTGCTTCGCGTAGTCGATGGCGTGATTCAGCGACTGCTTCGCGCCGCCGATGTTGCGCGTGCCGAGCTTCAGCCGGCCGATGTTCAGGACGTTGAACGCGACCTTGTGACCTTCGCCGATCGTGCCGAGGAGGTTCTCCACCGGGACGCGTACATTCTCGAGGATCAGCGCCGTCGTCGACGAGCCGTCGAGCCCGAGCTTCGGCTCCTCGCGTCCGCTGACGACTCCCATCGAGCGCTCCACGAGGAACGCCGTGAACTTCTCCCCATCGACTTTCGCGAAGATGGTGAACAGATCCGCGAAGCCGCCGTTGGTGATCCACATCTTCTGCCCGTTGAGGACGTAGTGGTCCCCGTCGCGCACGGCCTTCGTCCGCGCCGCCAGCGCGTCCGATCCCGACCCCGGCTCCGTCAACGCGAACGCCGCGATCATCTCGCCCGACGCGAGCCTCGGCAGATATTTCTGCTTCTGCTCCTCGGTGCCGAAGTACACGAGCGGTAACGTCCCGATCGCCGTGTGCGCGCCTAGCGATCCCGCGAACGACGGCATGATCCCGACCTTCTCGCCGACATACGCGGAGCTGGCCTTGTCCAACCCCAGCCCGCCGTACTCCTCGGGGATGTCGACGCGCAGCAGATCGAGCTCACCGGCCTTCAACAACAATTCGCGCGTGACGCTCCAGTCCTTCGCGTAGATCTGTTCCGCCCGCGGCAAAACCTCGGTGCGCATGAAGTCTTCGGCGATGCGCCCGAACATGAGCTGGGCAGGAGAGAGGTCTTCGCGGGTGAAGATGTTCATGATTGACATTCGCGTCCCTTCGCATATCCTACCTACCGATCGGTAGGTAATCATGAAGAATCCGAATCCGCAAGTCGATGGGCGCGCTGCCGAGGTGTATCGCACGGCGGCGAAGTTGATCCTGCAGAAGGGTTACGACGCGACGTCCGTCGGCGACATCGCGGACGCGCTCGGGATCACCAAGGCGGGGCTGTATCACTACATCCGCGGGAAGACGGAGTTGCTGTACGACATCATGAAGTACGGGCTCGAGGAGCTCGAGCGGGAGGTCATGGTGCCGGCGCGGGCGATCGCGGATGCAGGGGAGCGGCTGCGGTTCGTGATCGCGATGCACGCGCAGATCGTGACCCGAGGGGACGGCGCGGTGACGATTCTCGTCGATGAGGCGCGCGCGCTTTCCGCGGCGCAGTACCGGCACGTGACGAAGCTGAAGCGCGCGTACGTCGACTTCCTCCGCGAGACGATGGAGGAGTTGCGTGCGGCGGGGAAACTGCGCGACGTCAACACGACCGTCGGGGCGTTCTCGATCATCGCGGCGGTCAACTGGCTCTCGCGCTGGTATCAGCCGGAAGGCGCGCTCACCGCGAATGAGATCGCGGAACAGATCACCGACGTCGCTCTCAACGGAGTATTGCGGCCGGAGGGGCCGCGCCGCGTGAAATGAACATCCTGGTCTGCATGAAACAGATCCTCGATCCGGAGGTGCCGGCGCGCGATTTCCGCGTCGATGCTCTTCGGAAGGAAGCGGAGCGTGGCTCGGCGAGTCTGGTGACGAACATCTTCTGTGAGAACGCGCTCGAGACGGCGCTGCAGTTTCGCGAGCGCGCGGGCGGCGGCACGATCACCGCGCTGTCGTTTGGTCCCGCGAGCGCCGAGGATACGCTGCGCAAGGCGCTGGCGATGAAGGCCGATGCGGCGGCGCTGGTCGTCGACGACGGCGCCGCGAAGCCGAACCCGCTGTACGTCGCGCGCGTGCTGGCCGCGGCGATTCGGAAACTCGGTTCCTTCGATCTCATTCTCACCGGGCGCGAGGCGGGCGACTGGGGCGCGGGGCAAACGGGCGCGTTGCTCGCGGAGGAGCTCGGGTTGCCGTACATCGCGTTCGCGGATTCGCTCGAGCCGGGGCTGCGCATCAAGCGGCAGACGGAGTCGGGATGGGAGATCGTCGAGGCGAAGCCGCCGGTGGTAGTGACGATCACGAACGACGAGCACAACGTGCCGCGCATCCCGAAGGTACGCGACGTGATGATGGCGCATCGCCAGCCGTTGACGCAGTTCACGGTCGCGGAGTTGGGCGTGGAACCCGTCGACTACTACGAGGTGGTGGAGCTTGCGATTCCGCAGAAGGAATCGCGGTGTGAGTTGGTGAACGTCGATGTGCTCGCGCAGAAGCTCGCCGAGATGACGGCGGCTCTATGAGCGACATCGTGATCGTGATCTTCGGCTCGCCGGATTCGCGCTCCGCGCAGGGACTCGCGGGGGCAGCGGCCCCTCTCGGTGGCGCCTCGCGCACGGTGGTAGTCGAGGGGGAGTATCAGCCGGAGCCGGTGCTCGACGCGCTCGTGGATGCGTGTCGTGGAGCCTCGGTCGTGCTGTTGGCAAACGACACGTATTCGCAGGAGGTCGCGCCGAGGCTCGCGCATCGGCTTGGCGGGGCGTGTGTGGGGGATGGGGTCGATGTGCGGATGGTCGATGGGCGCCTGCGGGTGACGCGGCAGGTGTATGGGGGGAAGGCGAATGCGGTGATCGAGTTGCGGAGGTCGCCGGCCGTGGTTTGGTTACGCGCGCGATCATTTGCGGTGGCTCCGATCACGGGGTCCTTCGCCGTCTCCGCGGCTCAGGATGACAGAGCAAACACGAGGATCGTTGAGCGCAAGGTTGCGGCTGAAAACGACGCGAAGCTCGAGGATGCGCAGGTCATCGTGTCCGGCGGGCGCGGCATCGGCGGTCCCGAAGGGTTCCGCGACGAGCTCGAGCCGCTCGCGAAGCTTCTCGGCGCGCAGATGGCGGCGTCGCGCGCCGCTTGCGATGCAGGCTGGGTCCCGCCGACGTGGCAGGTCGGGCAGACGGGGAAGAAGGTCGCTCCGGAGCTCTACCTCGCCGTCGCCATCACCGGTGCGAGCCAGCACATGGCCGGGATCTCCGAAGCGAAAAACATCGTGGCCATCAACATCGATCCGGACGCGCCGATCTTCAAACACTGTCGGTTCGGCATCGTCGAGGACTATCGGAAGGTCGTGCCGCTTCTTCGTCGGAAGCTCGAGGAGTTGCGCACTTAGCACTTAGAGAAAAGGTCAAAGAGAAAAGAGAAAAGCAGCCAGCAGCCACGTTCCCCTTTTCTCTTTTCTCTTTTCTCCAGCGAAGCGAAGCGAAAGCGAAATGAGCGAAGCGACACGCGAGATCTACTGGAACATCTCCCAAGTCTGGGCGATGTACGCCTTGCTCGTGCCGACGATCGCGATCGGCGCGTGGGGGATCTGGCGGCGCATGCGCAGATGGCGGCGCGGCGGCACGGCGATGCGGTTCGATCGTCCGGTGATTCGCATCAAGCGACTGCTCGATTACTCGCTCGCGCAGCGCACCAATCCCTGGTTCCACCGCCTGCTCACGTGGGGCTTCATCATTCTCACGATTGCGACGATCGTCGTCGCGCTCGATGCCGACTTCGGAACGACGATCATGCGCGGGAAGTTCTACCTCTACTTTCAATCGCTCATCGTCGACGTTTTCGGCGCGCTCGTGCTCGTCGGCGTCGGCATCGCCGCGGCGCGGCGGTACGTCACGCGGCCGGCGAAGCTCGTCTACACCGACGAGGCGACGCTCATCCTCGCGTCGATCTTCGTCATCGCGCTGACCGGCTTCCTTGTCGAGGCATGGCGCATCGAGGCGACCCGCGATCCGTGGGCCGCGTGGTCGCCGTTCGGCAAGCTCCTCGGCGGTGCGTTCGCGACGTTCATGAGCGCCGATGCGATGCGCGGTGCTCATCGCGTGCTCTGGTGGCTGCATCTCGGCGTCAGCTTCGCGTTCTTCGCCTGGCTGCCGTTCACGAAGATGAAGCATGTCGTCACGTCGCCGCTGAACATTTACGCTTCGAACCTCGCGCAGATCGGAGCGTCGCTGAAGCGCGTCGACTTCGAGAAGGAAACGCTCGGCGTCAGCAAGCTCGAGGACTTCACCTGGAAAGACCTCCTCGACCTCGACGCTTGCACGGAATGCGGGCGCTGCACCGCGGTGTGTCCCGCCCATGCCGTCGGCAAGTCGCTGTCGCCGCGCGACATCATTCTTCAACTGCGCGACCTCCCCGAAAACAGCAGCGTGATTCAGGGCGCCTCGTCACCGGAGCCGCTGTTCGAGTGCACGACTTGCGCGGCGTGCGTCGAAGCGTGTCCGGTCTTCATCGAACAAATGCCGAAGATCGTCGACATGCGCCGGCATCTCGTCATGGACCAGGCGGAGTTTCCGGAGGGGATGCAGGCGGCGGTGCTGTCGCTCGAGAAACGCGGACATCCGTTCAGCGGCACGCAGGCCACGCGCGTCGACTGGGCGGAAGGACTCGACGTGCAACACATCAGCACTGCGAAAGACGCGGAGCTCCTGTTCTGGGTCGGCTGCGGCGGTGCGCTGATCGAGCGCAATCAGAAAGTCATCCGCGCGACCGCGCAGCTCCTTCAGAAGGCGAACGTGAAGTTCGCGATCCTCGGGCGCGACGAGAAGTGCTCGGGCGATCCCGCGCGCCGCATCGGCAACGAGTTCCTCTTCGAAATGCTGGCGAAGGAGAACGTCGCGAACCTCAATCGCCATCGAGTCAAGAAGGTCATCACGCCGTGTCCGCATTGCTTCAACACATTCAAGAACGAGTACCCGCAGTACGGCGGCGCGTTCGAGGTGCAACACCACAGCGAGTATTTGCAACAGCTCGTCGATGAAGGAAGGATCGAGCCCGCTCCGCAATCGAAGGTCGCGTTCCACGATCCCTGCTACCTCGGCCGGCAGAACGGTGTGTACGACGCGCCGCGCGCCGTCTCCGGAGCGACGGTCGAGATGGAGCGCAGTCGCAACAAGTCTTTCTGCTGCGGTGGCGGCGGCGGGATGAGCTTCGTCGACGAGCCGGCGGACAAGCGTGTGAATCAGGAGCGCGCGACGGAGGCGCTCGCGAGCGGCGCGGACGTGCTCGCGACCGGCTGCCCGTTCTGCATGACGATGATGCAGGACGGGATCAACGCGGTGAAGGGAACGCGCGAGATGCGCGTGATGGATCTCTCGGAGATTTTGTGGGAGGCGCAAAGTGGATCTCAACCTCACGCCTGACGAACAGCAGTTTCGCGACGAGTTCCGCGCGTGGCTGAACGAACACCTGAAGCCCGCGTCGACCGTCGACGAGTTGAAGGCCTGGCAGCGCACGCTGTTCGAAGGCGGATGGGCGGGGATCTCGTGGCCGAAAGAGTATGGAGGCCGCGGCGCGACGCTGATCCAGCAGGCGATCTTCCACGAAGAGATGGCGCTTGCGGACGCACCGCATCTCATCGGCACGATCGGCCTCTCGCTCGTCGGTCCGACGATCATCGCCATGGGAACCGCGGAACAGAAAGCGCGCTACCTGTCAAAGATTCTCTCCGGTGAAGAGATCTGGTGTCAGGGCTTCTCCGAGCCAAACGCAGGCAGCGACCTCGCGGCTCTCGGTACGAAGGCGGTGCGCGACGGCGACGATTTCATCATCAACGGTCAGAAGATTTGGACCAGCTTCGCGCAGATCGGCGACTGGTGCCTGCTGCTCGTCCGCACGGATTTCGAGGCGCCGAAACACAAGGGCATCACCTGCCTGCTCGTCGACATGCATGCCGAGGGGGTGTCGGTGCGGCCGCTGCGGATGATGTCGGGGGACGCGGGATTCAATGAGGTGTTTTTCTCGAATGTCCGCGTGCCGGCGACGCAGGTCCTCGGCAAGGTCAACGAAGGCTGGACGACCGCGATCACCGCGCTGATGAACGAGCGCGCGAACCTCGGCACGGGCGTGCAGGTGATCTTCCGCCGGAACCTCAATGCGCTGATCGCGCGCTCGCACACGATCGATCGCAACGGCCGTCCCGCGAGCGAAGACCCGATCGTGCGGCAGAAGCTCGCGCAGGCGTATCTCGAGCTCGAGATCCTGCGCCTGAACACGAACCGCGCGCTGACGTCGCTGAGCAAGAGCGGCGTGCCGGGACCGGAAGGGTCGACGCAAAAACTCTACTGGAGCGAGATGAACCAGCGCACGCAGCAGACCGCGCAGGAGATTCTCGGCCCTTACGGACAACTCGCCGATTTCGACGGCGGTGTGTGGGCGTATTCGTACCTGCGCGCGCGCGGCAACACGATCGAGGCAGGGACGAGCGAGATCCAACGAAACATCATCGCCGAGCGCGTGCTCGGATTGGGGAAGAGCTACTGAGGAGACTTTGAGACTCGATGGCGAGGACGAAGACCATGGATTTTGACCTCAGCAAACCGCAGAAACTCTTGAAGCAGTCCGCACGCGACTTCCTCGCTCGCGAGTGCAAGCCTGAGCGCGTGCGCGCGGCGATGGCGACGGAGACCGCGGACGACCGTGCTCTCTTCACCGCCGCGGCCGAGCAGGGGTGGACGGCGCTCATCATCCCCGAGGAGTACGGCGGTCTTGGACTGGGCCTCGTCGATCTCGCGGCGGTGGCCGAGGAGATGGGGCACGCCTGCATGCCCGGCCCTTTGTTCGCGACGATCTTCGCGTCCGCGGCGATCGTGAGCGCGGGGACGGAGGAGCAGAAGCGAAAGTGGCTCGAGCCGATCGCCGCGGGGGAGATGCGCGCGACAGTGGCGTTGGGCGAGGAGTTCGTGCTCGATGCAGGTGTCGCGAATCTGATCCTGCGATTTCACGGCGACGGCATCGAAGAAGTCGAAGGAGCAACGATCACGCGCATGCCTTCGATGGACGAGACGCGGAAGGTGTACTCGGTACGCCCTGTCATCCTGAGTCGCGAAGACGACGAAGGACCCCGTGGCAAGAACGTTTCACGCTCCGTCGGAGGGAGGTCCTTCGCCGTCTCCGCGGCTCAGGATGACATCGTAAACATAGCCACCGTCGCGTTGTGCGCCGAAATGGTTGGCGGGATGCAATGGGTGCTCGACGCCACCATCGAGTACGCGAAGACGCGGCAGCAGTTCGGGCGCGCGATCGGTTCGTTTCAAGCCGTGCAGCATCTCTGCGCGGACATGCTCCTGCTCACCGAGAGCGCGCGCAGCGCGGCGTACTTCGCCGCATGGGAGCCGACGCCGCTCGCAACCTCGATCGCCAAGGCGTATTGCTCCGACGCCTATCGCGAAGTCTGCAACAAAGGCATCCAGGTGCACGGCGGAATCGGCTTCACCTGGGAGCACGACCTTCAGCTCTATTTCAAACGCAGCAAAGCGTCCGAGACGATGTTCGGCGACGCGACGTTCCATCGGGAGCGGATCGCGACGCTGGTGGTTGATGCGAAGACCAATGTGAAAGGAGACAAGCAATGGCGCGACGGTGTTCTCTCTTCCTCCTCTTTGTGATGATGCCCGTGCTCGTGTTCGCTCAGGCCCGTCTGACTGGCGGGGACGTTTCGGGTGCAGTGACCGACAACGGCGGCGGCGTATTGCCCGGCGTGACGGTCACGGCCACGAGCGCGGCCACCAACCAGTCCCGCACCGCTGTCACGGACGGCGAAGGGAACTACTACATCGCCGCGCTCCCCGCGGGGGTGTACACCGTGGCCGCGGACCTCAGCGGATTCGCCGGCCAAACCAAAACCGACGTCCGTCTGCTCCTCGGCCAGCGGCTCGATCTCGACTTCACGCTCAGTCCCGGAGCGCAAGAAGCGATCACCGTGACCGCGAGTGCCACGCTCGTCGACACCACCGAGCCCGCGGTCGCGACGGTCGTCAGTCAGGAGATGATCGACAGCCTTCCGACCAACGGCCGCAACTTCCTCAGCTTCAGCGTGATCACGCCGGGCGTGACCACCGACCGCACGCCGCAGCAGGGCGCGTCGGCCACGTCGGGCCTCTCGTTCGGCGGCCAGCGCGCGCGCTCGAACAACATCATGGTCGACGGCGTCGACAACAATGATCCGGTCGTCGGCGCGGTGCGCGCGACGTTCAGCCAGGAAGCGATCCAGGAGTTCCAGGTCCTGACCAACAGTTACTCCGCGGAGTTCGGCAAGGCCTCGGGCGGCGTGGTGAACATCATCACCCGCAGCGGCACGAACGAGCCGGGCGGGAACCTCTTCTATTTCTTCAGAAATGATTCGCTCAACTCAAAGTCGATCTTCGAGAAGGAAGACGTGTTAGGCAATTCCATCAACCGCGAGAAGGCGCCGTTCGACCAATCGCAGTGGGGCGCGACGTTCGGCGGACCGATCGTGCGCGACCGCACGTTCTTCTTCCTCTCCACCGAGGAACTGAACATCGACACGAACAACTTCGTGAACATCGATCCGCAAGCGGCAGCAGCGCTCAACGCGGCAGGCTTCCCGGTCGCGCTGGGGAACGTGCCGTACGAAGTGCGCGCCGAGGAGTACCTGGCGAAGATCGATCACCAGTGGACGCCGACGAATGCGTTGGCCGCGCGCGCGAGCTACGCGAAGCTGCTGAACGAAAACGTCGAACCGTTCGGCGGCATCGTCGCGCGCAGCCGCGGCGCGTTGCAGGACCGCAAGGACTGGGCGGTCGCGCTGTCGGAAACGGACGTGCTCTCGGATCGCTGGGTCAACGAGCTGCGCGGGCAGTACGCGGCCGAGGATCAGCTGATCAGCTCTCTCGATCCGACCTGCGACGGCCCCTGCGACACGTTCTTCGAAGGCGGGCCGACGATCGAGATCACGGGCTTCGCGAGCGTGGGACGCCAACGCTTCACGCCGCAGCCGCGCGAGAACATGCGCTATCAGTTGAAGGACACTCTGAACTTCGCGGGGACGAAGCATTTCGCGAAGGCGGGCGTCGACTGGAACTACGTGCATACCGAGCACACTGCGCTGCCGCTGCACTTCGGCGGGCGCTACATCTTCTCCGCGCTGCCGGCGGTGCCGGCGCTCGGGATTACGCGACCGCTCGTCAACGGTCTGGACGCATTCACGTACCGGCCAACGGGCTGCGAAAGCCAGGCCTGCACCGGAGTGCCGGCGGCTTACGTGCAAGGCTACGGCACGAGCGGCGCCTCGTACAACGATCCCGACATCTCGGTGTTCGTGCAGGACGACTGGACGATCACCGACCGGTTCATCGTGAAGGCGGGCCTGCGTTACCAGCGGCAGTGGATGTATGGCATCGACTACAAGGTTTCGCTGCCGGGCGGCGGGACGTACACATACAACATCCCCGATGATACGAACAACATCGCGCCGCGCGTCGCCGTCGTGTTCGATCCGATGGGCGACGGGCGTTCGTCGATTCACGGATCGTACGGGCTGTTCTACGACAACCACATTCTCGCGAACGCGCAGGTTGGCAACGGCGTGGATGGCGAGGATCTGCGGACGCTGGTTGCGCGCTTTCCCGGGTCGATTGCGCCGTGGAGATCGCCTGGTCATAGGATCAATGAGCCGACGACGCCTTATCCGAGCCTGGAGATCGCACCCGATCCGGGTCTCGAGACGCCGTTTTCGCACCAGGCCTCGCTCGGCTACGACCGCGCGATCGGCACGAACATGGGCTTCTCCGTCGACCTGCTCTACGTACACGGCCTCAACCAGCTCGGCACGATCGACTACAACCCAGTCGTTCCTGCCCTCGGCGCCGGCCGCCGTCCGAACGACGTCAACGGCGCTGCTGGGACCTCCGCGTCCGTGCTGCAGTACACGTCCTTCGGCGAGACCTGGTATCGCGGCGTCACGGTCGCCGTGAACCGCCGCCTCGCGAACCGTTACCAGTTCCTGATGTCGTATACATATTCGAAGGCCGAGGACAACTCGACCGACTTCCAGAGCGCGTTCATTCCACAGGACAACGGGCGCGGCCGCGATCCGAACGATCTCACCGGACTGCCGATCGGCTTCGACCCCGACTCGGAGAAGGGTCCGGCCACGCACGATCAGCGGCATCGCTTCGTGCTGAGCGGTCTCTATCAGGCGCCGTGGGGCATCAACCTTTCGACGATCATCACCGCGGCCTCGGGGCGTCCGTACACGCCGCTCGCCGGCGCAGACGTCAACGGCGATGGCGACGGCGGCGCGTTCCCGTCCGATCGCGCGCGCACAGACCCCGCAGCCCCCGGGCCGGACACATCCTCGACTGTCGGACGCAACAGCGAGACGATGGAGTCGCAGTTCATCGTCGATGCGCGCTTGAGCAAGCGGTTCTCGTTCGGAACGCGATTCGCGCTCGAAGGGATCGTCGATGTGTTCAATCTGCTCGATCGCGTGAATTACACCGAGATCAACAACATCTTCGGTTGCGTCCGTACGGCGAACGGCGGCTGCTCGAATGCGTATCCAGGCACTGCGGCGAATCCCGTATGGAACAAATACGAACAGGCGCTGTCGGGGCGGCAGTTCCAGCTTGGTGCGAAACTGATCTTCTGATGACGACCGTTGACCAGCTTTTCGACCTCACCAACCGCGTGGCCGTCATTACCGGCGGCTCACGCGGCCTCGGACATGAGATCGCCGAAGGCCTCGCCGAGGCGGGGGCGGCGCTGATGTTGTGCGCTCGGCGCGAGCAGTGGCTCGCGCCGACGCTCGAGGAGTTCCGCGCGCGCGGCTTCCGCGTCGAGGGAAAACTCTGCGACGTGAGTAAAGCCGAGGACGTGCAGGGCGTGATCGATGCGGCCGTGGAGGCATTCGGCCGCATCGACATCCTCGTCAACAACGCGGGCATCTCGTGGGGCGAGCGTCCGGAGACCATGCCGCTCGCGCAGTGGCACAAAGTCCTCGAGACGAATCTCACCGGCGCGTTTCTGTTCGCGCAGGCCGCGGGGCGCGAGATGCTGAAAGCGGGCCGCGGCTCCATCATTAATATTGCGTCCGTCGCGGGCATGCGCTCGTCGACGAACGGTCCGCACTACGCCGGCTACGTCGCGAGCAAGGCCGGGTTGATGGGACTCACGCGCGAGCTCGCGGCTTCGTGGGGACCGAACGGCATCCGCGTGAACGCGATCGCGCCGGGGTTCTTTCATTCGCGGCTCGCCGATGCGGTGATCGCGCACGTCGAGCCGGAGGTCCAGAAGCGCAATCCCATTCCTCGCGTCGGCAACGCGGGTGAGCTGAAGGGCGTGGCCGTGTTTCTCGCGAGCGACGCGTCGAGCTACATCACGGGGCAAACGATCGCCGTCGACGGCGGAGGAACGATTGTGTAGTGCCTGGGGCGCGGGCTTTCAGCCCGTGCGAAAAAGCGGGCTGAAAGCCCGCTCCCCCGTACAGGAGGGTTTGATTGTCTGACGCACGTCCCTGGCACCAGCACCTCGATTATTGGGTGCGGCCGCATCTGAACTATCCGCGG
>DASYGV010000108.1:0-20042 GCA_035999335.1 Thermoanaerobaculia bacterium
ACTCGTGTCCGAGGAAGTTGCGGCGAACACTCCCAGCAAGCGACCGGATCTCCAACAGCACGCCCGCCGGCGCGTTGAACTGATCCACCGGCAAGCGCAGCGCGTCGAGTGCGTCCGCGACTTCGTTCGCGAGCAGGTACGCGTCGCGACTCGCGCACGTCGAGCAGACGAATCCCTCGAGGCGCTCGTCGAATCGCAGCGGCCGCTCGATCGACTCGCCGCACTCGATGCAGATCCGCGGGGACGGGAAGATGCCGGCGAGGCGCAGCATCCAGATCTCCGCGTACGTCACCACCGCGAGCGGCGGCGCTCCGTTCAACAGCGCCTCGGTCGTGCGATCGAGCAGGCGATAGATCAGCTCCGCGGGGTCGTCCGCGGGTGCGAATGTATCGACGAGCTCCGCGATGTAAGTCGCGGCGACGCTGCTGACGAGGTTCTGCTGCGCGGGGAAAAGCGACCGCACGAGATCGACGGACTCGATGCGCAGCACTTCCTCCGACTCGCGCTCGCTGTAGCCGATGCGCACTTTCGCCAGCGGCTCGAGCGCCGCGCCGAAGCGGCTCCGGATCGCGCGCGCACCGTACGCCCACGCCCTACGCTTGCCGTGATCGGGCGTGAGGAACACGACCAGCTTGTCCCGCTCCCGCGCGGGGAACGTGTGCAGGATGATGGCCTCGGTGCGCTCGATCTTCATCATCGGAAGGGTACACTGCGGACGCCGCTATGCTCGTTCATCCCGCCGAGGCCCGTCGACAATTCCGTGAGTTTGCAGAAGGCGACATCACGAACGAAAACCTCGCCCGCGGCGCGTTGCTGATCGCTCTCGAGGACTACCCGCGCCTCGACTTGGGTGGCTATCTCGACGAGCTGGACGCGCTCGCGTTGCGCGTGCAGCGTCGTTGTACCGACGGTGAGCCGCCCGTGTTCCGCCTCGGCCATCTGCACGCGGAGATGTTCGACGCGGAGGGCTATCGCGGCGATACGCAGAGCTACTACGACCCGCGCAACGCGTACCTGAACGAAGTCGTCGACCGCAAGCTGGGCATCCCCATCACGCTCGCGATCGTGTTCCTGCATGTCGCTTCGAAGATCGGCCTCTCGGCCTCGGGCGTGGGGTTGCCGGGGCATTACATCGTGAAAGTGCAGTTCGAGCTGAACGAGGTGTACGTCGATCCCTTCCAGGCCGGCACGACGTTGACGGTCCCGGAGATCGGCGCGCTGCTGCGCCAGCTCAGCGGCGGGTCGATGCAACTCGCGAGCGAGCACCTGCGCGCATGGAGCGGACGGGAAACGCTGCAGCGCGTGCTCGCGAATCTGGTGAGCATGTGGAGCCGCGCGGGCGACACGCGGCGCGCGGCGACGGCAAAGGAGCGGATGGAGTTGCTCGCGCAATGAAGCTCGTCGTGACCGTGCTCGAGGAAACGTGCGAGGCGACGGTCCGCGCGATCCGCGCGATCGCGCTGCAGCACGACATGGTCGAGGTACGGGCGGAGAAGTTTTCTTCGCTCGATTGCGAAGCGCTGCAGGCAGCGACCACGAAGCCGATCATCCTGACGTTCCGGAACGCGTCTCGGCCTTCTGTTCCCGAATGGCGCGGTTTGATCGACGTCGAGTGGCGCGAGGGAGTCACGATCGACAATCCGTCGCGGACCGTGATCTCGCATCACGACTACGAAGGCATGCGCGACGCCGAAACGATCATGGCAAAGATGCGCGCCCTCCGTTGTGCATACACGAAGCTCGCCGCGACCCCGCAGAACTTCGCGGACAACGAACGGCTCTTGAAACTGCTGCCGGGCACCGTGATCGGGATGGGCGAGCGCGGGTTGTACTCGCGGATCCTCGCGCCGTTCCGCGGCTCCGAGCTCGCGTTCGTGGCGGCGGGCAATATCGCGGCGCCGGGACAGCTCACGCTCGAGCGCGCGCGCGAAATTTACGGCGACGCACCGCAACGCGCGGAGCGCGTGTTCGCGATCGTGGGGAATCCCGCGGGACACAGCCTCTCGCCGATGATTCATAACCGGCTGTTTCGCGAGAAGAATGTTCCGGCCGCTTACACGATCGCGTCGATCGAACGCTTCGACGAGATCACCGGCGCGTTCCTGCGCGGCGAGCCGTGCGGTCTCAGCGTCACGACGCCGTTCAAGGAAGACGCATTTGCGTTCGCAAGCGAACACGCGGAAAACGCGCGTCGCGCGCGCGCGGTGAATACACTCGTGAACGTGAGCGGGCGCGTCATCGCGGACAACACGGACGTGGATGGGTTCGCGGCTTTGATTGGCGCGCGCCATGACAAAGCCGCGGTCCTTGGCGCGGGCCCCACCGCGCGCGCGGCGCTCGTCGCGCTCGAGGATGCGCGCATCCCCGCCACCGTGTACAACCGCGCGAACATGAACACGCTACGAGACTTCGACGGCGATCTGATCATCAATACACTGCCGCCAGCGGCCGAGGTGACGATCCCGCGATGCGGGACGTACATCGAGGCCGCGTACAGCGGTGAGCCGCGCGAAGTCGACGCGGAGCAACGGTTCAGCGGTCTCGATCTCCTGCACGCGCAGGCGATTCGGCAGCATCAACTTTTCATGAAGGTTTTCGATGGACTTTGACGTCATTCCCGTCGTGCGCACCCTCAGCGCAGACACGCTCACGCCGCTGGTCGCGTTCGCGGCGCTCTCCGGGGGTGACAGCGAGGCATTTCTGTTCGAGAGCGTCGAGCGCGGCGAGAACCTCGGCCGCTACTCGTTCGTCGGCTTCGAGCCGCGGCGCAACCTGCGATTCGATGCAACCGTCGCCGATCCGGTGCGCGTGCTCAACGAAGAGCTCGTGCCGCTGCACGTCAAGGACGAGCACGTTTTGCCGCCGTTCTTCGGCGGCGCGGTCGGCTACTTCGGCTACGGCGTCGGCGGCTGGAGCGAGCGCATCCCCGACTCGCACGCGAACGACACCGGCATCCCGGACGCGAAGCTCCTCTTCTTCGACAACGTCGTCGTGTTCGATCACGTGCAGCAGCGGATGCATGTCGTCGCGAACGTGTTCCGCGACGGAACAATCGATGACGCGAACAAGCGCCTCGACCGCGCGATCGAGAAGCTCCGGCGCGCGAGCGTCGAGCCGATCGCGTTCGATCCGACCGCAAGCGTCGCCTTCACCGCGAATCACACGCGGGAGTCGTTCGAGCAACTGGTGCGCGACGCGAAGGAAGAGATCGTCGCCGGCGAGATCTTCCAGGTCGTGCTGTCACAGCGCTGGGAGACCGAATACCCGACCCGCGAAGCGCTGACGCTTTACCGCGCGCTGCGCTCGATCAATCCATCGCCGTACATGTTCCTGCTGCGCACGGACGAGTGCACGCTCGTCGGCGCGTCGCCGGAGATGCTCGTGCGCGTGAAGGGACGGAAGGTCGAGACGCGCCCGATCGCGGGCACGCGCCCGCGCGGCAAGACCCACGACGAAGACCGCGAGCTCGAAGCCGCGCTTCTCGCCGATCCGAAAGAGAACGCCGAGCACCTGATGCTCGTCGACCTCGGCCGCAACGACCTCGGCCGCGTCTGCGCGACCGGCACCATCGTCGTGGAAGACTTCAAGCACATCGAGCGCTACAGCCACGTGATGCACATCGTCACCGACGTGCACGGGCAATTGCGCGAGGACTACACGCCCGTCGACGCATTCCTGTCCTGCTTCCCCGCCGGAACGGTCAGCGGCGCGCCGAAGATCCGCGCGATGGAGCTGATCGATCGATTCGAAAGCACGCGCCGCGGCCCGTACGCCGGTGCCGTCGCGTACTTCAGTTTCAACGGCAACCTCGACTCTTGCATCACGATTCGGACGGTGGTGCTCGCGAACGACCGCGCGTACGTGCAAGCCGGTGCGGGCATCGTGTCTGACTCCGATCCCGCGACGGAGTATGTCGAGACGGAGAACAAGTCGATGGCGCTCAGGCGGGCGATCAGCGTTGCGAAGGCGGCTCTGAAGCGGGGAGAGAAGAGTTGACGAAGCGCACTTTGTCGAAGCCGAACGTGTGCAGCAGCTCCGCTAGTTTCTTCTCGCCGTTCTGCGACGCCATCGGCAGGATGCCCTTCTTCAGCGCCTCCGCGCGGATGTTCGCCTCGGCGTGCTGACGCGCGCGCGTCTCGAGGTCGATGTCCGCGCGGCGGAGCACGCCGGTCTTGCGCGTGAGGACGCGCGACTGCTCGTTGTCGACGCGCGAGACGAGGATCTGTGATTGCGGCAGGCGCAGGTTGATCGTGCCGTCCGGCGAGCGCCACACGTCCTCGGGACGCAGCTGCGAGAGGTCGATCCCGGCGATGACGTCGCCGGTCGCGAGGAAGGTGATCTCGTCGCCGCCGAGGGCGTTGGGGACGAGCTTGTAGGTCTGGGTGATCGTGCCGACGTGGATGACGCGCATCGACGCGGTCTCCAGGCGGTTCAGCTCGCGCACCTGTGTCACGAGCGTGGCGATGTCGATCTGCTTTTCCTGCGGCGCGAGGACGGCTTCCGTCACGGTTTCCTTCGCCGCGCGCCAGACGAACACGGCCGTGGTCAGAATGACCACCGCCGCGATGAGCAGCGCTCCGAGTGCGAGTAGGACGGTCCGACGTTGCATCTCTGTTACCAATAGTGGCGCTTCGACCAAATCTTGTGCTAGGCTACGCGCCTCCCGGTAAGGTTCAAGGAAGCGTCCAAGCGGCCCACCTGTTACGCGGACCCTTCGGCTCCGCCTCGTTTCACAAACTCAATTCATCCCCCGTCAACTGCCGATACGCCTCGAGATACTTCGCGCGCGTGTGCTCGACGACGTCCGCGGGCAGCTCGGGCGCGGGAGGGTTCTTGTCCCACCCCGTCGTCTCGAGCCAATCGCGTACGAACTGCTTGTCGTACGACGGTGGATTCTGTCCGACCGCGTACTGATGCGCGGGCCAGAAGCGCGACGAATCGGGGGTGAGCGCTTCGTCGATCCAGACGACACGCCCGTCCTTCAAGCCGAACTCGAACTTCGTGTCGGCGATGATGATCCCGCGCGTGAGCGCGTATTCCGCGGCCTCCTGATAGATCGACAGCGTGAGGTCGCGCAGTTGCGCCGCGAGTTTTTCGCCGACGATCTCCGCCATCCGCTCGAACGAGATGTTGATGTCGTGGCCGGTCTCTTCCTTCGTCGCCGGCGTGAAGATCGGCTCCGGCAGTTTGCTCGCGGTCTTCAGTCCCTCGGGCAGGCGAATGCCGCACACCGTGCCGGTCTGCTGATACTCCTTGAGTCCCGAGCCGACGAGATACCCGCGCGCGACGCACTCTACCGGAACGACTTCGCACTTCTTCACGAGCACGCTCCGGCCGCGCAGCTCGTCGAACGGTTGAATCTCGTCCGGGAAATCGTCGAAGTTCGTTTCGAGGAGATGATTCTCGAGCTGGGTGAAGCGTTGGAACCAGAAGTTCGAGATCTGCGTGAGGATCGTCCCCTTGTCGGGGATGCCCGGCGACAGCACGACGTCGAACGCGGAGATGCGATCGGTGGCCACGAAAAGATAGCGGTCGCCGAGATCGTAGACGTCGCGCACCTTGCCGCGACGCGCGAGCGGGAAGGGGAGGTTGGTCTGAGAGATCGCTGCGCTCATGGAGCGCGATTCTATAGTGCTGAGTGCTGTGTGCTGAGTGCTGAGAAGCCGATGCTCTGACTCAGCACCCAGCACTCAGCACTCAGCACCGGCGGCTTACTTCGCCACCGTCCAGCCGCGCTCGCTGCGCACGAGGTGCGCTGTGCCCATGCGCTGGGCGTTCGCACGCACTTTCCGTGCGTACGCCATGTCGATCTTCTTGCCGACCTGCGTCGGATCGGCGATCTTCGCGGTCTTCGCGATTGCGCCCTTCTTGCCGAAGATCACGCCGGGCAGCGCGAGCAGCGACGGCGTCTGATAGCGCGGGTCGCCGGAGATGTCGTCGATGGTCGACGTGTACGGGAACACCACCGCGTAGAGGTTGTCGTCCGCGGAGCAGGGATCCTCGACGAGAAACTCGACCGAGCCGCCTTCGAGCGTCACCGGGAGGCGCTCCTGCCAGTGCGCGAGCGGCGGCACCCCGAACGGCGCGTCATCGAGAACCGTATCGCCGTCGGCGTTGTAGGCCGACACGTAGATCGTGATTGCGCAGCGTCCGAGGTTCACTGCGCCGACGTTCGTGCGGAACTTCAGGCGCGAGCTGTTGTCGATGCCGTGCGCGACCGAGCTGATGTTGTCGTAGTCGTAATCGAGCAGACCGGTCCACACTCCCGGAATCGTCTGGCCGTACGTGCCGGCGGCGTTGTTGTACGTGTTGCTCGAGACGAGGAACGCACGCGACGTCACGTCGTCATCGACGCCCGGGTTGTCCTCGGGGAACGTCGCGATGAGCATCGAGCCGGTGCCGGCGGTCTCGAAGACGTCGCTCATCACGTCGTCGGTGATGAATGTCGCGTTGGGAGGAATCTCGATCAGCCGCTCGGGTCCCTGCGCGCCGCCGGTGCGGAGAAGGGTGACGCTCACGTTGAGCTCGTAGTCGAGGTGTGGATTGAAGATGCTGAGCTGCGTCAGCCAGCGGGTGTTGTTCGAGCCCGCCGCGTTCGCGGCGGCAGTCACGACATACGTGTCGGTGATCTGCGCGAACGCGGAGACGGACGCGAAACAGAGGATGAGTGCGAGGAGCAGTTTGGAGGTTCTCACGGACCTGTTTTCCTTTCGATGAATCGCTACAACCGACGAGCCTGACTGCACTCCGGGTGCCGAACATTCCGCGCTGAAAACAAACGACTTACGAACCGCCAATCGCCAATCGCCAACCGCCAACGGCCTCATGACGCTACACTACCGTCCATGAATCAGATCAGCGACGAGAAGTTTATCCCGCGCGGAGACGCGGGATCTCCGGTGCGGACACTGCGAGCGAGCGATCACCGGAGATCCTGCGTCTGCGCGCAGGATAAACTTCTCCGATGAATCAGATCAGCGATCGCCTGCGGGGACTCGTCCAGTCCGACATCCGCCGCATGTCCCGCGAATGCGAGCGGGTCGGCGGCATCAACCTCGGCCAGGGCATCTGCGACCTGCCGACGATTCCGGAGCTCGTGGAGGGCGCGTGCGACGCGATCTCCTCGTCGAAGGCGACGTACTCGAAGTTCGAAGGCATCGACCCGCTGCGCGAAAAGATCGCCGCGAAATGCGAGCGCTTCAACGGCTTCGCCGTCGATCCCGCGACGGAGATCGTCGTGACCGTTGGCTCGACGGGAGGTTTCGCCGCCGCGTCGATGGCGACGTTGAACGCGGGCGACGAGGTGATCCTCTTCGAGCCGTACTACGGCTACCACCTCAACACGCTGAAGATCCTCGGCGTCGAGACGAAGTTCGTCCCGCTGCAGCTCCCCGACTGGTCGATCGACTTCGACGCATTGCGCGCGGCATTCGGGCCGAAGACGCGCGGCATCGTCGTGTGCACGCCGTCGAATCCGTGCGGGAAGGTGTTCACGCGCGAGGAGCTGGAGAAAATCGCCGCGCTCTGCCACGAGTTCAACGCGTGGTGCTTCACCGACGAGATCTACGAGTACATCGTGTACGACGGCCGGCGGCACCTGTCGATGGCCGCGGTCGATCGCGACGTGGCGGTGACGATCAGCGGTTTCTCGAAGACGTTCTCCGTGACGGGCTGGCGCATCGGCTACGTCGCCGCGGACCGTCGCGTGACGCAGCCGATCGGATTGATCAACGACCTGTTCTACGTTTGTGCGCCGACGCCGCTGCAGTGGGGCATCTCGCGCGCGCTCGACATCGGAGAGGAGTACTACCGCAATCTCTGCGCGGACTACGAGAAGAAACGCGACATGCTCGCCGAGGCGCTGCAGGAAGGCGGGTACACACCGTACGTGCCGCAGGGCGCGTACTACATGCTCGCCGAGATCCCGCGCGAGTTCGCGAATGCGTCCCAGGCGGCGATGACGCTGATCGAGGAAGCGCGCGTGGCCTCGGTGCCCGGGCCGTCGTTTTACGCGAGCGGGCGAGGGGATCGCCTGCTGCGGTTCTGCTTCGCGAAGGATTTCGGCGCGCTCGAGGAAGCTTGCAGGAGGCTTAGTACTCTCGCGATCGCGAGATAGGACAAATAGGACGTATGGGACGAATAGGACTTATAGGTCTCTATTCGTCCTATGAGTCCCATTTGTCCTATTTCTTTCGCGAAGCTCGCAGGTCGGTCAAAACATCCTCGGCGTGCTTCGCCGTATCCACCTTCTTGTAGATCTTTTTCACCCGCCCGTCCGGTCCGATCCAGAACGTCGTTCGCGCGACGCCCCAGGTGCGGCGTCCGTAGAGATTCTTCTCCTTCCACACGCCGTACATCTTCGCGACGTCCGAGGTCTGATCGGAGAGCAGCGGGAAGTTGAGGTGGTACTTGTCCGTGAACTTCTCGTGGCTCGCGAGCGGATCGGTCGAGACGCCGAGGACCACGGCGTGCTCCTTCGTGAGATCCGCTTCGTGATCGCGGAACGAGCACGCTTCCGCCGTGCAGCCGGGCGTGTCGTCCTTCGGATAGAAGTAGAGAATCACGTCCTTCCCTTTGAAGTCGCGCAGCGACACTTCCTTGCCGCGCGTCGAGGGAAGACGGAAGTCGGGAGCGACGTCGCCGACTTTCGGTTCGTAGAAATCCTGCATTAGTGCACTCCCGTTCCGAACAGAACTTTCTCGGCCACCAATACCGCGTTGAGCGCCGAGCTGCGGCGGAGATTATCGCAAACGGCCCACACCCAGAACCCGCCGCGGATGGTCGGATCGGGACGCACCTCCGCGATCAGCACCTCGTCCTTGCCGGCCGCGTCGATCGTCCCGAACTGCTGATCGCCCTCGGGGAACACGAGCGCGGGGTTTGCTTTCAGCGCGTCGATGATGCGCGCGGAGTCGAGCTCGTCTTTCGTCTTGACGAAGAGCGAAAACGTGTGGCTGTGAAAGATCGTCCCCTGCGTGATCAGCAGCGCCAGTTGCGCGCGCGCGTCGGTGAGCGAGCGTACCTGCGTCACGATGAACGCTTCGCTGTGTTCGAGCGCGGGATAGAGGTTGAACGCGAGCTGGCGGTCGAACACCTCGTGGGGGACGGTGGCGATGTTCAGCACGCTGAAGGTCTGCTTCGCGAGCTCCTCCACGCCCTGCTGCTCGAACTCCGAGGCCGGCTGGACGACGGTTGCGGTGCAGATCTCGATCGGGCTGAGCGTGTTGATCTGATGGAGGATGAGCGCGATTGGGATCGCCACCGGATGCGGCGAGATCAGCACGTCGTCCGCTGCGTCGATACTCTCGAGGTTCACGCCTGCGACCGCGAGCTTGCCGTCTTCCACGCTGCTGGGCTGCGAGACGTCGACGGCGATGAAGTCGTCGTTGGTGTGCCGCGCGATCCACTCCTGGTTCGCGGCCGCGGGACCGCAGAAGAAGACCAGATCGAGATCGTCGAGCCCTTCCTGTGCGACCGGCGCGACGACCGCGGGCTCGGCGTCGACTTCGGTGAGCGCGCCGGCCGCGAGGCCGGTCGCATCAAGCAGCGCGATCTTTGCGTACGGGAACGCGCGCTCGCGGAGGATGGACTGGATCTCGGTGCCGACGAGCGTCAGCGGATTGACGATGCCGAGGCGGTATCCGGCGGGGGATTTGGGGTGCGCCATGGCGCGCGTTTTATCACGGAGTCGAGGAGTCGACGAGTCGTCAAGTCGTCGAGTCGTCGAGAGCAGGCGGTGGTGGCGGTGGCGGCTCCTCTTGAAGACTCGGAGACTCGACGACTGGTCGACTCGGGAACGCGATTGACCACAACTTCATCAGCGGACCCCCAAGGAAATAGGAGAGCGCGCCGATGAACCAGAACTCGCGAGGCCATTTGAAGGCCAGTGCCAGGATCAGCGCGAGGATCAGAAAGTAGATGAGCGAGCGCTCTTTCTGCAGCGCTAGCCCTTTCTGGCTGCGGTAGCGGATCGGCGAGACCATCGCGAACGCGATGGCGACTGTCACGATCATCACGATGATCGCGAAGCGGCGGTCGGTCACCGGCGCGGGCGCGTAGAAGATCATCGCCGCCAGCGTCAGCGCTCCGGCCGGACTGGGGAGGCCGACGAAGTAGCGGTAGTCGGTCTTGCTGGTCATGACGTTGAAGCGCGCCAGGCGCAACGAGACGGCGGCGAGGAAGAGAAAGGCGATGCCGCCGCCGAGCCTCTCGAACACGTGCAGGCCCCACGCGTACACGAGCACGGCCGGGGCCGCGCCGAAGGTGACCACGTCGGCGAGCGAGTCGTACTCCTTTCCGAAATCGCTCGTGGCGTTGAGCTGCCGCGCGATCAGGCCGTCGAACGTGTCGAAGACCCCGGCGATGAGCAGCGAGAGGCACGCGGTCTCGAAGAAGTCGATGGCCGCGTCGCCGCGTCCTGCGGTGATGGCCTCGATGGCGCGCGTCGAATAGATGATCGCCCGGAAGCCGAAGAAGAGGTTGAGGATCGTGAGTGACGTCGGGATCACGTACACGCCACGGCGGAAGTTGGGGCGGACGCGTTTGATCTCCATCGCCGCTGGCGATGTTATGCAAACGGGGTTCCGTTGGGAAGCCGGCGCGGCCGGCTGCGCTGGTTGGCCAAGCCTCGGGCAACGTGCGGTCGCTCCGAGGCTGACCTTCTGCTGTGCCGGCCTAGGCGACGGCGTGCTGGGATTCGTAGGAGCGCATCCGCTCGGCCATTTGGTCCTTCAGGTGGAGTTTCCGCTTCTTCAACGTCTTTTCTTCGAACTCTTCTTCGGAACTGATCTCGCGTTTGTTCGTCAGCTCGTGGAGGCGCGTCTCGCAAATGTGGTGTTCTTCAGCCCAACTGCGAAACTCGGGGTCCTGGTCCTGGAGAATGCGTTGAATGTCCGCGGAACGATTCGACATCGTTTGTCCTCCTTCGAAGTACCTTCTTCGCGAAGAGATTCTAGCACTCCGCCTGCCAGCGGGATGTGGATTTGCCGGAGGGGATAAGTAGTTGCGGGTCAGTGCGTTAGAATCGCGCGCCATGCAACGCGCCGCCTCGATCGCGCTCGCGGTCGTCGTCGTCTCCGTGCTCCTCTCGCCGCTCGGACGCGAGCTTTTCGTGGGAGATGAAACGAAGTACGCGCAAGTCGTGCGCGAGATGCGCGCGGGCTCGTTCGTTCTGCCCACGCTGAACGGCACTCCGTTCACGCACAAGCCGCCGCTGCACTTCTGGATGATGGCGTCGCTGACGTACGTGTTCGGCGTCTATTCGATCTGGCCGTTCGTGCTGCCTTCGCTTCTCGCGTTCGCGTTGCTGCTGTGGCTGATGCATCGCGCGTGGGGACCGATGGCGGCGTTCGTGTGCGGAACGTTTCTGCTGATGTGGGGCTCGTCGCAGACAGCGCGGATGGACGTCGCGTTCGCGGGTCTGCTCGCGCTCGCGGCGTTGTTCATCTACCGCGCGAACGGTGCGCTGACGATTGGCGCAGGCGTCGCGACCGGCCTTGCGTTCCTCATCAAGGGGCCGATGGCTCTGGTGATCGCGCTGACCTTGTTTCTTTTCGAAGCGATCCGGCGACGCCGCAGACCTGTGCTGCGCGATGCCATCGGATTGCTGCCGATGCTGCTGCTCCCGCTGCTGTGGCTCGTTCCCGCGATCGTCATTGGCGGCGAAGAGTACTGGCGCGAGATCTTCTACAAACAGACGGTGGGGCGCGCGGTGAACGCGTGGGTGCACAAGTCGCCGCCGTGGTTCTACCTCGTGCGCGCGCCGGCGACGCTCGCGCCGTGGTTCTTCGTCACGCTCGCGGCGCTGCGCTGCCGTGATGAGAAAGCGCGATTCGCGCTGAGCTGGATGCTGGCGGTGCTCGTGCCGTACACGCTGCTGTCGTCGAAGCTCGACGTCTACATGATCACCATGCTGCCGGCGGTGGCATTGCTCATCGGGCGATTCGTCGAGACCGAGGATGTGTGGGGGCGGCGCGCGTGCGTCTTGTCGCTCGCGCTCTTCGCGTTGATCGGTGTCGCGGGATTTTTCGTGAAGTTGAAGAGCGAAGATGCCGCGCTCCTCACGCTTCCCGCGGTACGCGGATTGTTCGTCGTGCTCATCCTCGCCGCGACGGCCGGGATCATCGTTGCGTTGCGCGGGCGCCTGATTCACGGCGTCATCGCCGTCGGTCTCGTGCCCGTGCTCGCGCTGTCGTACGTGATGACGGTGCTGATGCCGCTCGCGAACGAGCAGGCTTCCACGCGGCCGCTCGTGCGAGCTCTGCTCGAGCAGAACGTTCCTGCCGAGGAGATTGGGTTGTACGTTTGTCCGCACCTGTGGGTGCGCGACATGCCGCCGGCGCTCGAGCGTGCGCGGCACTATGAAGCCGACGAGTTGCGCGCCGCCGCGCCGCGCGTGATCGTCGCGCGGCGGAAGAACGCGCACGAGCTGGATCTTCGCGAGTACCGGAAGGTCGACGAGCTGCGGATGATCGGAAAGTGGTTCGATGTCTATCGGAGATAAGCGACACCGAGTGACGCGCGTCGATAAGCGCCGTTACGCGGCGGCGGCGTTCGTCACACTGCTGATCCTCTCGGTCTTCTGGCCGTCGCCGGTGGTGTCGATGAACCGGCTGTGGGTCAACGAGCCGCTCGGCGTCGACGAGCTCTCGTTCCTCGGACGCGAGGCGCCGTCGTGGGACGTCGTCTTCTGGTTCTTCGCGGGATTGCTGCTGTTGATCATTCTGCAGAGCGCGGAGTCGCATGATTACCGCGAAGTGCTCACGCAGATTCGCGCGCTGCGATTCGATCGCGCGGTGATCTTGCCCGGGCTCGTTCGTTTGGCGATCGGCGCGATTGCGACGCTCGTCGTCTGGTTGATCGTCGATCAGCCGATGCTCGCGTGGGCCGAGGGGGTGCAGTCCGATTTCACCGAAGACGTAGTCCGCATCCTCAATCGTTTTGGCGGCGGGATGAACCCGGTGCTGGTCGTCGCGTTTTTTCTCGTCGCGGGCGTTGCGTATCGCGAGCGCCGATGGGTCTCGTACGCGATCGCGATGGGCACCTCGGGTCTCGCGGCGGGCATCCTCGCGCAGATCGTGAAGCACCTCATCGGCCGCGCACGCCCGGAACTGTGGCTCGGCCCCGCGCATTACGCGCCGGGATCGTCGACGTCGTTCCCGAGCGGCCACACGGTCGGCGCCTTCGCGCTCGCGGGCGTGCTCGTGTTCGCGTCGCGCAGTTGGCCGCTGCGCGTGATCGCGTTTCTCCTGGCCCTCGCCGTCGGCCTCTCGCGCATCCTCGCGTTCCGGCACTGGTCCTCGGACGTGTTCGCGTCGATGGCGCTGGGGCTGGTGACGGCGTGGGTGGTGACGCGGACCGTGATCCCGCTCACAACCGAACCGGACGGCACCCCGTAGAATCCCGCGGGTTTTTCGGGGAACGTATGTCAAAAAATCGCGTGTCGCTGATCCATTACGATCTTTTACGCGAGCTTTGCGATCACTGTCGCAAGGAGCGCTTCCACTTCGTTCCCCTCGGCGCAGCGCCGGCCACGGGGACGTGCAAGAACTGCGGATCGGATTCGAAGCTCGCCGAGGTCAGCGACACTTCGATCTGGCGTTTGATGACGAAGGCCAACGGCGAGATGGTCGTCGTTCCGCTCGTCGCGAACTGACGTCGTGGTTGCGAGTTGCGCGTTGCGAGAGCAACCGACGGCGTAAGATCAACAGCGTCAGATCGCGACAATGAACAGTCCGAACGCGGTGGAGCGCGTGAACTCCGTGCTCATGGTCGCGGCGTGCGCCGCGGCGTTCGTCGCTCCGTTCCACGTCTTTCTCGCCGCCTACGCCGTCCTTGGGCCGCTGCACTATCTGACGCAGATCTCCTGGCTGCATGACCGCCAGTACTTCGCGCCGCGCCCCGCGGCGCGGCGGTGGTGGCTGGTGCTCGTCGGTGTGGCCATTGCCGTGATGCTGTATGGATACGTTTCGAACGATCTTCTGAAGCGTCCCGTCGCGCCGACGCTGGAGATCGCGATGGTGTATCTCGTGTTCGTCACGGCGGCGCTCCTGCTCTACGTGCGGCACGTGGTGAGCGCCGTCGCGCTGATCGGCGTCGCGGTGGCGGTGCTGGCTCTGTTCAGCAGCGCTCGCGCGTACGCGCTTCTGGCCTACTTCATCATCACCATCGTCCACGTGCTGCTCTTCACCGCGGCGTTCGTGCTCCACGGCGCGCTGAAACGGCGGAGCGGCTCGGCGCTCATGTCGCTGGGCGTTTTCGCCGCGTGCATCGCGGCATTCTTTTTGATTCCCGCGCCCTCGGCGCTCGGTGCGTCGCCGAGGATTCGGGAGGTCTACGGATTCTTCACGCCGTTGAACGAGCAGTTGATCGCCCTGTTCGGACTCGAAGGCAGCGTCTTTGACTCCGCCGCCGGCCTGGCGGTGATGCGCCTGATCGCCTTCGCGTACACGTATCACTACCTGAACTGGTTCTCGAAGACGTCCATCATCCGCTGGCACCAGGTCACGCGCCGTCGCGCGGTGCTGATCTTCGCTGCGTGGGGCGGCGCGGTCGCGCTCTACGTGTTCGACTACGCGACGGGACTCTCGGTGCTCTACACCCTCAGCGTCCTGCACGTGTTACTGGAGTTTCCGCTCGACCACCAGACCTTCGCCGGCATTGGAACGGAGTTGCGCGCGCTCGTGCGGACGACATGAGCGCGAAGATCGGCGTCTGGTTCCCGGGGCTGAACGGCCTGCGTTTCTTCGCGGCGATGGCGGTGGCTCTCAGCCACGTCGAGCTGATGAAGCAGTACCGCGGCCTGCCGAACATGTACGACAAGCCCGCGGTGTACGAGCTGGGGCGTCTCAGCGTCACGCTCTTCTTCGTGCTCAGCGGCTACCTGATCACGTACCTGCTCCTGGTCGAGAAGCAGCGTTCGGGAACGATAGCGGTCCGGAAGTTCTACGTTCGCCGCATCCTCCGCATCTGGCCGCTCTACTTCCTGGTGGTGCTTACGTCGTTCCTGCTGCTGCCGCACCTCGACGCGTTTCAGGTGCCGCGCTACACCGCCGCGATGGGCGAGCACTTCGGCGCGACGTTCACGCTGTTCCTGCTTTTTCTGCCGCAGCTCGCGTTGAGCATCTACGAGCCCGTGCCGTTCGCGGAGCCGGCGTGGTCGATCGGAGTCGAGGAGCAGTTCTACCTCCTCTGGCCACTGCTCCTGAAGAAGACGCGGAACTTCGTCGCGCTGGCGCTGGTCGTGATCGTCGTCGTCATCGGCGCGCGGTACCTCGCGCTTTCGATGGCGCAGGCGAACCGCGCCGACGAGGCGGCGCTGCGCACCTGGAACTGGGTGATCAACTATCTCTACTTCACCCGCATCGAGTGCATGGCCATCGGCGGCCTGTTCGCGTGGATCGTGTTCGCGAAGAAACGCGCGCTGCTCGACTTTTTGTACAACCGCTTCGTGCAGGCGGTGGTGTACGCGCTCACCGCGTATCTGCTGATCACCGACTCGTTCAAGCCGATCTTCAACTACGGTTGGTACTCGGTCTGCTTCGGCGTGTTGATCCTGAACGTGGCGACGAATCCGCGGTCGTTGATCAAGTTGCAGGGCCGCACGTTCGAGTTCCTCGGTAACATCTCGTTCAGCATCTACATGTTTCACGAGATCGTGATCCAGCTGGTGCTGTACCTCGGCTGGACCTCGAACGCGGCGCTGTATGGCGCGTCGATGGTGCTCACGGTGCTGGCCGCGAGCGCGAGCTACCTCTGGTTCGAGCGGCCGTTCCTGCGGATCAAGTCGCGCTTCGCGATTCTCAGTTGATCCCGCGCGCAGAGCGAGAGCTCCAGCTTCGATCGCGGGCAATCCCTCCATCTCCACGATCGGCCGCACGAGAAAGGTGGCCGCGCCCAGGATCGTGCAGGCCATCCCTCCCGCCAGGTACCCCCGATAGCCGCGGTTGCTGAGCCTATTCGCCTCGAAGACGGCCGAAAAACAAACCATAGCCATCGAGGTCCTTGATCTCGAAGCCCCTCAGGCCGTCATCTGTGTCCCTGATAGGCACGGAGAAAAGCACGCCACGCGATGCGAGCTCCGCCGCTAACGCGTCCGGGTCAGGCACTTCCAAATAGGCATCCCAACTGAACGCCGGTTCGCGGCCATAGTTCGGGAGCGGTTCGACGACGACCTCTTTGCCGTCGCAGATCTCGCCGAGGGCCTTGAACATGATCATCGCCCTATCGCGACGGACAATCCCGAAAAACTCGTCCTCGGGGCTTGGTCCTCGAAACGTAATTTCAAAACCCAGCATGTCGCGATAGAACGCAAGTGCCGCCGGGACGTCAGCGACGATAAAGAAGGGTGAGATACCGGAGATCGCGGGTCGTGTCATTCTTGACGCTCCGATGCAAAATCCGATTTTCGCATGACGGCTGCGATCAGGACGAGTAGCCAGCGCAAAACGCGAAACCTTCCGTTTCACGGACATACCGCCACTTATGAGTGTATCTATCGGTACACATCCTGCGCGTGCCGCGGACTTGACCGTAGCACGGCGTTTCCATGCGCATAGAACGCTGTCGCCTTACCTTCGAGCAGGCCTACGGTGCGTTGACGTCGCTGATTCCTGGTAGTAACAGGCGCGCCAGTCTGCAAGCTGGTGCCGGCGTTCGACTCCGTTTGACGGACAATACGGCGTTACGAGCAGTAATCATTCGGCTGGCTAGATCAAACGATGTACCGTTCGACCGCCTGACGCGAGGATCCATTGGTATGTCTTGGAACTTCTAATGACCGCACGCAGCGGCATGGTGCTTGCGGGCGCGTCAACTACACGGCGAAAGTGATGTCAGAGACGCGCGGTGAGCTCGGCCCGATCCGCGGGACGCTGTGGATCGTAGAAGGCGTGTAAGGACGCCCTGACAGCCGATGCCCCTGCTCCTTGCGCTCGTGCTGATCGTCGCCGCGTTCGTCTTCGCCGTGGTGATGCTGCCTTTTACATTGCTCTTCCGTTACCGGTCCGGAACGCGAAGACGGCGCGCACGCGTGTGGGTGGCGACGCTCAATGCGGCGTCGCTCGCGATCTCGGCGACGATCTTTCTGATTTCCGCGGCGATCACCACGCGTTTCATCGCATACAGCTTCACGCTCGCCACGTTCGGCCTCGCCTGCGGCGCGATCCTCGGCCTCCTCGGGCTGGTCCTGACGCGATGGGAGCGCGACGGGCAGTCGCTGTTTTACACGCCGAGCCGCCTGCTCGTCCTCGCCGTGACGCTGGTGGTGACGTTACGGATCGCGTACGGGTTCTGGCGCGGCTGGCACACCTGGCGTGCGGCGCAGGAAGGGACGTCGTGGATCGCCGCGATCGGCATCCCGGGCTCGCTCGCCGCGGGTGCGGTCGTCATCGGCTACTACCTCGTCTACTGGGCCGGCGTGCGATCGCGCACACTGCGCGTGACTCGGTAAGTAGGTCCTGTATGATCTGTTTCTCCCTCACCTCCATCGATGCTGGTCATTCGACAGGCGCAGCTCTCTGCACTGGCCGACGCGAAGCGCCGGGCGTTCGAGGATCGCTGCGCGAGCTTTCTTCGCACCACGTGGCCCGAGGACCACGAGCAGCTCGGTGAGGACGAGCTGCGTGGGCTCGTTCGCGAGCGTTCGGCGCGCGCCGCCGACTTCGGCCTGACCACCGAGCGGGACATTCAGCGCTTCCTCAATCTCTCCGCATTGCTGGGACACGATTTCGAGTGGCAGCCGCGGAACGAGTGGATCGTGACGCTGCTCCGCGACTCCACGATCCCGTTCCCGGGCAAGCTCGAGATCATCTACCGCGTGCTCGGGAGCGGCTGATGGCCGCGAACCCGAAGCGATCGGGCGGCGACGAGGCCGACGACGATCGATTGAAACGCGCCAAAGTGGCGGATCGCGACGTGGCCGCCGCCGCCGCCGTTGCCGATCATCCACCAGCGACGGTCGTCACGACATGCGCCACCGCGGCGGCGGCTCCTCGGGCGACCGTGACGCCATGGATCCGTTTCACGCCCGGCGCGATCCTCTTCGATCGAAGGCTGCGCACCACATTCGCGGCCGCGAATCCGCCCCTTCCCACGCCGACCCTCCTGACCTTCGGCTGCAATGCGGTGGGCGGTGTGTATGCCCGCGGCGGGCAAATCACCATCGTTCAGGGCTCTCTGCGCGTCTTCACCGACGCCGCCTGCACGCTCCCGTGGCCGGGCATCGCCGACCCGTGGACCGCGGGCACGATCGACATCGACAACGCGCGCCTGGCGAGCTTCGCGCCGGCTTACGTCCTGGGCGGTGCGCGCGGCGACGTGCGGCTGTTGCTCGCACTCGATCTCGATGAGGCATTCATGGTGAACCCGCCGGCGACCGCCGCGGCGCTGGCGGTGGAACTGACGCTGGAGCTCTTCCGTCGTGCCCCGAACGAAGCGGTCATGCCGCCGTTACGCGCGCTTGGCAACGGCGGCCGGCACGTCGGCGTGCCGGCCAACGCGGACATCCACAGCTCGCGCGTCCACGTGCGGGCGCGGGCCAGCAATCCACAAGGGCACGGGGGGCGCCTCGTCATTCAAGTCCGCGCCACCGATGCGGGCAGGCTCGCGCTCTTTCCGAACCGCGTGCGCACGCTTGGCGAGGCGGACGGATTCAACGTGGAGTTCGCGGACGCGGACACGGATCGCTGGGTCGCGGGCCTCGTCGCGGAGCCGAACGGCGTCGTGATCGGCCTCGGCTTGCGTGTCGGAGGTGCCACCCTCGCCTTCGGCGACTGTGTGCGCGTCCGGCCGATCGTCGAGCAGCCGACTTCCATCGGCCTCGAATGGGAGAACACCAGCAACCTGGTTCAGTTGCATCACAGCGCCACCGGTGCGCGCATCACAACAACCGCATTCGCGGCTTCGAAGGCGACCGTCTTCCGCTCAGCGGTCGCACCGAACATGCGCGTCGATACGGAGATCAATGCTGCTGGCCAGGCGTACAGCGAGATCGTCATCGGCCCCGCCTACAACTACACTGAGCTGGAGGCGATGCTCGCGGAGGTGAAGCGCTTCGTCGACGCGGTGATACTCCATCGCACCTGCACGGCACGCCTGCCTGCGAACATCCACTCGCGCGAGGCGGGGAACTATGCGACCGTCCTTTACCTGGCCCGTCGGCTGGTCACGTTCGTGAACCCCTACCATCAATTCGGAGGCACGATGCAGGGCACGTTCGCCGTGCCGATCTGGGCGCTTGCGACCTTCATCGCGGAGCTCGACGGCGACGATGGATCGGCGGCGAAGACCGCCGCCGAAACGTGGGCGGACGCGCATGCCGCGGCCGACGACGCATGCGTCGGACTGATCACGGCGTGCGAGTACTACATTCGGGTTTTCGCCGGCGCTCCGGCGGTCGCCGCCGCCGACGGACCGAAGACGCGAACGACGGTCATGTTCCGCACGGACTTTTGCGCCATGTACGCGCAGCTTCCGGCTGCGCAACAGGCCGCCTTCGGCGTCTGGGCGGCAGGCGATGCCCGTCGCGGGGCACGCCTGCTCCCGAACGGCTATGCGTGTGGCGGCGGCTTCCAGCCGCAGGGCCCACAGATCGGCGCATGGCTCGATTCGGTGATCGCCGGCGGCGCGGGGAAAGACCTCATGTCGCCGCCGCCGGCGTTCGCGCGACATGGCACGGGCGAACCGATCCCTTACGCGATGGGCCTCCTCGGCGTCGACGTCGTGACGCAACATGTCATCGCGGAATACCGCGTGGCGACGTGGCAGACCCATACACTCAATCTCTATTTCACGCGCGTCTTGGACGAGTGGGCGCGACGATGCGAGCTCGCAGGCACGGCCACCTGGGTCAACACCACGGGCGACTGGGGACCGCCGCCTGTCGGGCCGGCGCGGCGGCACCGCGGTGCCGCCGTCGCGTACACGCACATTCGCGCCCACCCCGGGGACCCGAACTCCTGAGATCCGGCGATCACCCTTCCATTTCCGCGAAGTTCACCGACACCAGGCGCGAACAGCCCGCCTCCTCCATCGTCACGCCGTAC
>DASYGV010000090.1:0-15742 GCA_035999335.1 Thermoanaerobaculia bacterium
GGACGATGCCGGCGATGACAGGCGCGTGGCCGCGGATGTAGAGCATCGGAATCGCGAGTAGCGGAATCATCGGCAAGAGATAGCGCGGCCCGAACGCCGATCCGCCGTGCCATCCGTTGAATCCTGCGATCGAGACGAGAAAAATCGTCACGATCGCCGCGATCATCGCCAGCTCGCGCCGCTTCATCCGGAACGCGCCGAGGAAGGCGAGCAGCAGCACGGGCGACACGAAGAAGAGTCCGCGGTATTCGCTGAACGTGAGCCCCCAAAGAGCGTCGAGTGACGGCAGGTGGAAGACGCCGAAGAGCAATCCCTTCTCGGTGAAATTCGTGCTCGCTTCCACCGAGGTGCGAAACGGCGATCCGAAGCAGAGGTATTGATAAATGCCGAGGACGATGCCGAATGGCAAACCGCCGAGAGCAAAACGCATGGCATCGCGGCGCGAACGGATCATTGCGTCGATCAGCATGACGATTGCCGCCGGAATGCAGATGTAGAAGCAGACTCCCGCGATCCCCGCACAGATGCCTGCGAGCATCGGCCGCTCCTCGATCCAGATGAACGTCAGCAACAGGAACAATGCCGCCGGCACGTGAGCCATCAGCATTGTCGCGTACGGAAAGACGATCGTCCCGAACGCCACGGCCAACGCAACGCCGAGCGCGGCGAGACGCGACGCGCGCCGGATGCCGTACAGGTACAGCACGACCGGAATCAGCGCGCCGGTCACGCCACACGTCAAGACAGTGACGAGCCACGCATTGATCGTGATCCACGTCCACGAGTCGATCGGCACGTTCCGGGCGTGCTCGATCGCGTAGAGGAATGCGTACGGGATCGCGGCGAGAAACGACACGCCGGGCGGCTTGTTGATGTACGCGTGCCACTCCCCGCTCACGCGCGACCAGGAGATGTCGCCCGTGTTCACGCGGTAGCCGTCGATGTGCAGCGTCTGCCGCTCGACGAGCGCGCGCGTGAGATCGAACTGCGCGTTCTGGTTCCAGCCTCCGCCGCCGAAGAACCACGCGTACGTGACGAAGGCGAGGATGAAGAGCCCGACCGCGATGCGGCGGTCGGTAGCGTTCACACCGCGATCTCCTGCAGATCGCCGCGGACGCGCAACTTCGGCTCGGTCATCTCCTGCACCTGCTCCGCGCTCACACCCGGCGCGACTTCGATGAGCTCGAGCCCTTCGGAGGTCACATCGATCACACAATAGTCGGTGATGATGCGGTTCACGCACCCGACGCCGGTCAGCGGAAGGTTGCACCGGCTCAGGATCTTCTTCTCGCCCTTCTTGGTGACGTGCTCCATCGTCACGATCAGGCGCTTCGCGCCGGCGACGAGGTCCATCGCGCCGCCCATCCCCTTCACCATCGCTCCCGGCACCATCCAGTTGGCGATGTCGCCGGTCTCCGAGACCTGCATCGCGCCGAGGATCGAGAGGTCGACCTTGCCGCCGCGGATCATCGAGAACGAATCGGCGCTGGAGAAAAACGACGCGCCCGCGAGCACGGTCACGGTCTGCTTGCCGGCGTTGATCAGGTCCGCGTCGACGTCCTCGTCGCGCGGAAACGGC
Organism: Thermoanaerobaculia bacterium; assembly: GCA_035999335.1. Classification (GTDB taxonomy): domain Bacteria; phylum Acidobacteriota; class Thermoanaerobaculia; order Gp7-AA8; family Gp7-AA8; genus QHVT01. The sequence continues at coordinate 1,580 of DASYGV010000090.1, forward strand.
CCCAGTCCGAGGATGCCGTTCTCCGACTGGAGAATGACTTCCATCCCCTCGGGGATGTTGTTCGCCACCAGTGTCGGCATGCCGATGCCGAGGTTGACGTAGTAGCCGTCGCGCAACTCCTGCGCGGCGCGGCGGACGATCTGTTCGCGAGTGAGTGGCATCGTTATCCCTTCCTCACCGTGCGCTGTTCGATGCGCTTCTGCCGCGGCGCGACGACGACGCGGTGGACGAAGATCCCCGGCGTGTGCACGCAATCGGGATCGAGCTCGCCCGGCTCGACGAGCTCTTCGACCTCGGCGATACAGACTCGGCCCGCGGTCGCGGCCATCGGATTGAAATTGCGCGCGGTCTTTCGATAGACGAGATTGCCGAGGCGGTCGCCTTTCCAGGCGGCGACGAGAGAGAAGTCGCCGACGATCCCGCGCTCCATGACGTACATACGGCCGTCGAGCTCGCGCGTCTCTTTGCCTTCCGCGACGATCGTCCCGTACCCAGCGGGCGTGAAGAACGCGGGGATGCCCGCGCCGCCCGCGCGCATCCGTTCCGCGAGCGTCCCTTGCGGCACGAACTCCACTTCCAGCTCACCGGCGAGATATTGCCGCTCGAACTCCGCGTTTTCGCCGACATACGACGAGACCATCTTCCGGATCTGCTTCGTCTGCAGGAGCAGACCGAGGCCCCAGTCGTCGACGCCGGCGTTGTTCGAAACGCAGGTGAGATCGGTGACCTTTTTCTCCACCAGCGCGTTGATCAGGTTCTCCGGAATGCCACAGAGGCCGAAGCCGCCGACGACGAGCGTGGAGCCGTCCGCGACGTCATGGATGGCCTCCGCCGCGGAGGGGATGACTTTGTCGATCATGGCGGCGGGAAGATACCAGAGATGCAACGGAGCATCTCTACCTCCGATCCGCGCACGAGATCGCATCGCGCAGCCGCAGCGCGTCGGGGCAGCGGCGCTGCGCGAGCCATCCGAGGAGGACCGACAGCACGAGCACCGCGACGAACGGCCAAACCGTCGCACGCCACACCACGCTGATCCATCCCGAGCCCTCGGCCTTCTTCGCGCGCCGTGCGATCGACGCGGCGAGCACCGCCTCGAACGCGGCTTCGCTGAGCAGCGCCGGTGCGGTGTAGATGAAGTAGATCGCGAGCCCGCCGAGAAGCAGGACGATCACGATCAGCACGATCATGAAGACGATGTCGCCGAGGTCGCCGCCGAGGTCGAGGTCGAAGCCGCCTCCTCCTCCGCCGCTCGAGTGGATTGACGCCATGGGCTGACCGTCACTGAGAGCAACGTCCATCGTATCGCCGACGTCCACATGCGATTGACCGCCCGAGCCGACGTACATCAACCACAGCCTCACCAGCACGAGGAACACGAGATATGCGAGGCAGATGGCGATCGCGTAGCGCACCGCAAGCACGTTCACGCCGCCCAGCATCAGCATGCGCGTCGTCACCACGCCGGCGAGGAACGTGCCTCCGAGGATGAGCGTCATGTGGATGCGCAGAAAGAAGCGCTGCTCCAACCAGGCCCGCACGCGCGCTTTGGTCGTCATCGGAAACTGGAGTGTAGGCGAAGTAACATCACGGCGTGAACGTGCGCCTTGCCGTCGCCGCGATCGTGCTCGTCGCGCTCGCGGCGATCGTCCACACGTGGACGATTTTTTCGCAGACGATCGATGAGCCGGCGCACGTGGCCGCGGGTGCGGAGTGGCTCAGCGGGACGTACGAGCTCGATCCGCAGCATCCGCCGCTCGCACGCATTCTCGTCGCGATCGGGCCGATCCTTCGCGGTGCGCACTACGAGCGTCTGTCGCACTGGATGTACAGCGGCAACGCGATTCTGTACGGCGCGGGTGACTATCTTGCGACGCTCGCGAGCGCCCGCGCGGGCACGCTCCCGTTCTTCCTCCTCGGATGTTGGGTCGTGTTCGCGTGGACCCGCAGACTCTTCGGCGACGCAGCCGGTGTCATCGCGTTGTTCTTCTTCGCACTCCAGCCGACCGTGCTCGCACACGCGGGGCTCGCAACGACGGACATGGCCGCGGCGGCAACGATCATCGCTGCGCTGTACGCGTTCGCACGATGGCAGGAGGAACCGAGCGTCGCGCGCGCGGCGATTCTCGGAGTCGCGATCGCTGCGGCGGTCGCGTCGAAGTTCTCGGCGATCGTGTTCCTGGCGGCTGGGGGAGCGGCCCTCCTGGCCGCAGGTCGAGCGCGGGCTGGAAGCCCGCGCCCCCTCGTGCAGCTTCTCGTCGCGCTGGCCGTGGCGATCGCCGGCATTCTCGCGATCTATCGTTTTGACGCCGGCGCGTTCCTGCGCGGGATCGAAGATCTGCGCGCCCACAACAAAGTCGGACATCCCAGCTATCTCTTCGGCGAAGTGCGACGGGAGGGCTGGCGGTTCTACTTTCCGATCGCACTCTGGTTCAAGACCACGCTCCCGCTGCTCGTCGCGTTCGCGTTTGGTATTCGCAAACGCACCGCGGCACTCGTGGCCATATTCCTCGCGATCCTCGCGGTGGCGATGCTCAGCCGCATCAGCATCGGCGTGCGTCACGTGCTGCCGCTCTATCCGCTGATGGCGATGATCGCGGCATACGGCGTCATCCAACTGCGAAGGCCGTTCGCGATTGCGATCCTTGTCGCGCAGGTCGCAACATTCGCTCTCGCGCATCCCGACCACCTCCCCTACTTCAATCTCACCGCGGGACGCGATCCGTCGCGCATCCTCCTCGACAGCAATCTCGATTGGGGGCAGGACCTGCTGCGCCTGGAAGAAGCGTGCGAGCGCCGCAGCATCGACGCGCTGAACATCGCCTACTTCGGCAGCGCGGACGTTCGGCGCCATCGACTCCCGAAGCTCACGCCGCTCCGGCCGTTCACGCCGACCAAAGGATGGGTCGCGATCAGCGAAATGAACCTGAAGGACCTCGGCGCGCGCAATCGCCCCCGCGGTGCGTTCGACTGGCTGCGTCAGTACGAGCCGGTCGAGCGCGTAGGGAAATCGATCGTGTTGTACCGCGTGCCGTGATCAGTGCGTGTGCGCGTGGTCGTGATCGTGATCGTGATCATGCGCGTGCCCGTGCGTGTGGCCGGGCATGCCCGACTCCACCTGCTCCACGACCTGCCGCGCGAGCTCGCGGAAGGCCAGGGATGCGGGCGCGTTCGGATCGCTCGACACGATCGGCTCTCCCGTGTCGCCGCCGACGACGACCTTTGGATCGATCGGCACCTCGCCGAGAAACGGCACGCCGAGCAAGGCGGCGGTCTTCTGTCCGCCGCCGTGGCCGAAGATCTCCTCACGCTCGCCGCAGTGGCGGCAGATGAAGTAGCTCATGTTCTCGACGATGCCCAGGACCGGGACGTTCACCTTGCGGAACATCGCCAGACCCTTGCGCGCGTCGATCAGCGCAACGTCCTGCGGCGTCGTCACCACCACCGCGCCCGTGAGTCCCGCCTTCTGCGTCAGCGTGAGCTGCGCGTCGCCGGTGCCGGGAGGGAGGTCGATGATCATGAAATCGAGCTCGCCCCACTTCACGTCGGTCAGAAACTGATCGATGGCTTTCATCACCATCGGCCCGCGCCAGATCACCGGCGTATCGGGATCGGTGATCAGTCCGAGGGACATGGTCTTGATGCCGTGGCGCTCCATCGGGATGATCTTTTCGTCGCCCTCGTCGATCTGCGGACGTCCTTCGATGCCGAGCATCATCTGCTGCGAGGGACCGTAGATGTCGGCGTCGAGCAAACCGACGCTGTAGCCGAGCGCGCGAAGCGAAAGCGCGAGATTGGTCGACACCGTCGACTTCCCGACGCCGCCTTTGCCCGAGGCGACGGCGATGCGGTACTTCACGCCGCCGAGGATCGCGGGCTGCATCGCCGAGGTCCCGCTCGAGACCCCGCCCGTCTTCGCGCCGATCTCGAGATTGAGACGGACGTCGCTCACGCCCTCGATCGCGCGCACGGCCGCCTCGGCATCGCGCGCGATCTGTTGTCCGACGGTCGGATTTTCGGTCTGGAAGTGGATCGTGAACGAGACCGTGCTGCCTTCGACGTTCACGTCGCGAACGAAACCGAATGAAACGATGTCGCGCGAGAGGCCGGGAAACTTGACCTTCTTCAGCGCGTCAAGGACTTGTTCCTGCGTTGGCATTTGCTCTCTCCTGTGGAAGCCATCGTTGATACGACTCGCGGATGATCGGAATGGCTTCGTCGGAGGAGCCGACGACCTTGATCACGTCGAAGTCGGGAGGACTGACCAGCCCGCGCTCGACCATGGTCGCACGCATCCAGTCGATCAATCCGGGCCACATTGTACCGACGAGGATGAGCGGATGCTCTTTCATGTGCTTGACCTGCAGGAGCTGCCAAACCATGAAGAGCTCGAGCGCGGTGCCGATGCCGCCCGGGAAGACGATGAACGCAGACGACAGGCGGATGAAGTGATGCAGGCGGGAGAAGAACGTCCGGTGACGAAACACCTTGTCAACGAACGGGTTCGCCGACTCCTCGGACGGCAGATGGATGGCCAGGCCAAACGAGCGCGACTTGCTCTCGATCTGTCCCTCGACCGCACCCGCGTTCGCGGCTTCCATCAGACCGGGACCGCCGCCGGTGACGATGTCGACGCCGAGGCGGGCCAGCTCGGCGGAGAGCTTCTTCACTTCCTCGTAGATCGGATCGCCGCGGCGGATGCGCGAGCTGCCGAAGATCGAGACGCGATAGTGCTCGACGCGCTCGGGCTGGATCTGATCGAGATCGTTGATCGTCTCCCAGAGCTGGTAGATGGCCTTGTCGAGAACGTGCGTAGGATCGACCGCGCCCGGTTGCCGCTTCGCGGCCTGAGCGCTGCGAAGCTCTTCCAGTTCGGGAGTGGTGGTTTTTCGGTCAGGCATGCCTCACGTCGCCAGCGAGCAGGATGCCACTACTTCGTCGTGATCCACACTTCTTTCGAGAACTCCTTCAGCTTCGGCTCGGCCGCGCGAGCGTCGGTCTCGGAGTCGAACTTGACGCGGACGCGATAGATCGGACCCTTGTCCGCCGTGCCGCGCTCGACGTATGCGGCGGTGAAGCCGCGGTCGATCAGGCGCGCCGCAAGCGTCTCCGCGGTCTTCTGATCGCTCGTCGAAAGGAGCTGTGCGTAGGTCGTGACCCGGAACGCCGGCGTCCCTTCGGCTCTGCTCAGGGCACGCCCCGCCGGCTGAGCAGGCGGCGTCTCGCCGCCGGTCTCGGTCGCGACCGGCGCCTCCTCGACGATCGTCGCGGTCGCCGCCTCGGTCGCAACGCTTTCGGTCGACGCGGTCGCTGTCTCCTGGAAATCGTCGTTCTCGACGCCCAGTTCGACGATGCGTCCCTCGCTCTTCTTCGGCGTCAACGCTGCTTCGGTCACGACCGGCGTAGCCTTCTGTACGATTAGGCGGTCGTCGGACTGACCTTTCCCGATCATCAGGCCGAAAGCGAAGGCCGCGGCGAGCGACAGCAACAGCAGCACGAAGGCCACGAAGGCCTGGCCCGCGGTGAGTGAGATCTCGTAATGAGACTGATCGTCAGCGAGTGCGTGTTCTTCCATCCTGCCCTTCCTCCCGGAACATCACTTGGCTGGCGGTGCCGCCGCGTTCCAGTTTGTGTGATAGACGATGCCGTTGTCAAAGTAGACCGCGGAAGCGCCGCCGTCGGCTTTCGGGTAGATCCACACCGAGTACACGCGTTTGTTCTGCACCACTTGCTTAATCCAGTCCTCGCGCGGCACGCCCACGAGCCGCCTGACGTCGTCTTCCTTCATGCCCGTCTTCACCGCCGCGAACGAAGTCATGTTCACGAAACGCCGCTGCTCGGCCAGGCTGATGCGTGACTGGGCGTCGGCGCTGCCGGGATCGAGCTCGAGTGCCTCGCGGTAGTAAGCGATCGCCTTGTCGTAACGGGCCAGGACGCCCATGTATTCGTCGCCGATGATGATCTTCTCGCGGGCCAGCAACGCGCCGGCGCGAGGATCGCCGGTGCGCCCGAAGTATTCGCGGGTCTTGTCGACGAACGCGACGTACGTCGGCTCGAGCTTCTTGTGGTTGTCGAGGAGGATCTCGATCTGCTCCTTGCGGCTCGCGGTCGCGGCCGGCTGCTTCTGCGCCTGCCGGAGGGTGAGGATCCACTGGTAGTCCGCGGCGAGCAGCGCCCACTCGCGATCGTTAGGCTGCGTCGGCGGTCCCGCGGGTGCGCAGGCGATGATAGAGAGGAAGGTGAGAAGGAGGATGAGTTTCCGCATCGGGGGTCGGATGTCAGTTTACCTGCTCTCTTCAGTTTATCCCGCGCGTAGACGCGGGATCTCCGGCGTCACCGGATCCAGCGCTCCCACAGGCGCGATTCGAGCGGGATCACCCGAGATCCCGCGTCTACGCGCGGGATAAACTTCTGCGCATGAGCATCGCGCCGAGGCGCGTGCCGTCCGGGAGCTCGAGCGTGGAGGGCTCGACCTCTTCGTAGCCGCAGGCACGATAGAGCGGCACTCCCGGCAGCGTCGCCATGAGCTCGAACACGCGGAACCCAGCGTGCTGAGCAGCTTCCTCGGACGCGTTGAGGATCAGCCGTCCGAGGCCGCGGCGGGCGTGCGCGGGATCGACGAACATCGCGCGGATGCGCGCGGCGTCCGTCGCGGGATCGAGCCACCCGTCGATCGATTCCTGCTCGCTCGTTCCCGTGAAGAGCTTCCGGCGCGCGCTCCAGCCGCCACAGGCGATGACGGAACCTCGGTTGGCGGTTGGCAGTTGACGGTTGGCGGGAGAGCCCACCTCGACGACGAAGTACGTGCCATCGTCAATGAGTTGACCATCGGGCACGGCGATGTAGCGAACGGCGCTGGTGGTGTGTTGCTCGTTGTAGAAGCCGGCGCTGAGGGCGGCGGTGGAAACGCGCATGACTGAAGCGATCTGATCGAAATCATCGCGCACGGCGAGACGCAAGTTGCCCGTTCTCCCGCCAACCGCCAACTGCCAACCGCCAACCGATTTCCTCACTTCTTCAGCGACCCCGCCACTTTCACGACCTCGCTCTCCATCGCGGCGCCGAACTCGGTTTTCACCTCGTAGAGCCAGCCGTAAAGCAGTTCGTCGAGGACGTTCTGCACGAGCGTGCCGTGATCGCGGGAACCGGAAGCGTAGAGGTTGTTGAGGAGTTGGTCGAAGTCGATGCGTCCTTCGTTGACGAAGGTCATGCCGGAGAGATACGGCAGCGTTCCGGGCGAGAGGTGCAGGACCACGCGGTCGGCAAAGTCGTAGACATGGTCGCCGACTTTCTGGAACACGATCGAGAAGATCTTCTGGAAAACGCCGTTGTACCTTTCGACCGCGGCCTCGAGCTCGTACTCCGACTCCACCGCCGCGCGCTTCTCATCGACCGCCGCAACCTCGGCGTCCTGAATGAGGTTCACCGCGAGCAGTCCCCAGATCGTGCGGAAGGTGTTGAAGTTCGAGAGATAGCTGCGCGCGCAGAGCTCGTCGACCGTTTGCGGATCGGAGAGCAGTCCCATGACGTGGTCCTCATCCTCGTTGAGCTCGAGCTGGAACGTGCGTGTATCGGCGTTCGGCACCGGCTCGAGCACGCGGTCGAGACGCCCGACGCCGCGCGTGATCAAAGACCAGTACTCGATGCGCCGCACGCCGTCCAGGATCAGCCGCTCGGTCGGCAACGGGAGGGCGATGATGCCGTCCGGGAACTCGCTCGTGAACTCGATGGTGTAACTGCCGGTGCGATAGGCCATCGCGTTCAACACGATCGCGCTCGACTGGTGCTCCACCGCGCGGGTGAGATCGTTGGGGTTGAGATACCCGAGCTCGCACAACAACGCGCCGATCCGCCGCGCCACGACGAGGCGCTCCATGGCCTGGTTGTACTGCTGAATGTTCAACTCCCCCGACCGCAGCAGCGTCTCCGCCAACCCCATGTCCGAATCCGTGCTCGCCGCAAACACCAGCCGCCCTTCGTTGAAGTAGATGATGTCGTTGCGGCCAATGGCATCCAGCGAAAGGATCGCCGTCTCCCCACTACGCACGATGGAGCGAAAGAGATCCGGAACGGTGGTCTCGGCAAGAGCGCCCTGGATGGAGAGGTTGTCTTCCATCGTGCCATTTTAGTTGGCACATGCGCCGGAGGCGCCCAAGAAGGTAGCCGGTGGCGAGCGCAACGCGCCGCCACCGGGAACGTGGCCATAAAATGATCCGCCCCGGGAGGGGCGGGAGAGGACGTCTTCCGCCCCTGCCGGGGCGCGAATTTCAACACACCGTCATCCGGTGGCGGCGCATGCGCGCCACCGGCTACCCTCTGCAGCGCCCTCCGGCGCTCGTCAACCGCCAACCGGACGTGTAGCGTCATCCACCACCGCCACTCCCACCGCATTTTTCGTCGTCGACTTCACCCGGTACATCGCTGCGTCGGCTTGGCGGATCAGCGCGTCCTTGGTCATCGCGTGCAGTGGGTACGTGGCTATGCCGAAGGACGCGGTGATCGTCACTTCGATGTTGGCGTCGATGTGAAGCGGCGCTGCTGCGATGGCGCGGGAGATGCGATTGGCGACGGCCACGGCTTGTTCCTGGTCCGTCTGCGGGAGGATGACGCAGAACTCGTCGCCGCCGAAGCGCACGACCTTGTCGATGCCGCGGACCGCGCCGAGGATGCGTTTGGCGACTTCCTGCAGCGTGCGCGAGCCGCTGAGGTGTCCGTAGAAATTGTTCACCATCCGCAGGTCGTCGAGGTCGAGGAAGATGATGCTGAACAGCGTCCCGTAGCGCCGCGAGCGCTCGATCTCCTCGTCGAGGTACGTCTCGAAGAAGCGGCGGTTGTACGCCTTCGTCAGATCGTCGCGCATGGCCAGATCGCGGCTGCGCGTGAGCTGGTAGATGTTGCTCAGCACCTGCGCGACCGCCGTCAGATAGCGAGTCACGTTCGCGGCGTCCGTCTCGTCGATCGTCTCCTTGGCAATCGGGATGCGGATCACGCCGAGAAGATCGTCGTTCACCTGCAGCGGCATCACGACCATGCCGCTCGACACCGCGAAGAGCGACGGCGACGCGAGCGCCTTCTGCAGGACGTCCGCCGGGATGCCGGGCAGAAACTCGTTCGTCTCGCGATACCCGGGATCGTTGCTGTAGCTGACCACGTACCGCTCGTAGCGCGGGTCGTGCAGGAACAGCGTCCCGTGAGTCATTCCGAGGATCTCCAGGACCGTCGTGGTGATTCGCTCGGAGACAGCTTCCGCATCGACCATCGTCATCAGGTCGTGGATCTCGCGCAGATAGTTCGCTTCCTGTTCGAGCTGCGCCGCGTGCATCACTGCGTCTACGAGATCCGCCGCGAACGCGAGCGTGTTGCGAGGATCGCGCAGAAGCTCCTCGCGCGTGACATGCAACTCCCCGGGACGGCGTTCGCGCGTCGCATCGACGACGATGCGCGCGAGCGCCTTGCCGTCCGCCGGCTCCTCGCCGTCGAGCACCACGATGCGCGCGCGCATCCTCTCCTCTCCCGCGTCGAAGAACGTCCAATCCGGACACGCGTCGCGGAGACGGCCGATGAGGTCGCCGCTCGGGCTGTAGACTCCGACGTTGTGCGGCATGCGCTAAGTGAATGATTCTACGTCATGCGCATTGCTCAAATCGTCCTTCCCGACGCTTCCGAGTACGAGCGGAAGTCCCAGCGCGCGGACCGCATCGCGCTCGCGGAGCGCCATCAGGTCGTGGAGGACGTGGGAAATGCGGACGTCGCGCACGTCTATGCAGGTGTGGAGTTGCCACGAGCGACGTTCGTCGGGTTTCCCGTGCCGTATGTCGCGTCCGCGCCGATGGCGAAGTCGCGTTGGAGCTGGAGGAAGCCCGCGGAGCCCAGTACGGTCGTGACGCCGGAGAACCTGCCGGAGGTCGTCGAAGACAGTTATTTCAGTTGGCAGTCGGCAGTTGGCAGTCGACAGGAGCGGAAGATCGTCGGCTCGTTTGCGCGCGCGGCGACCCGAAATCACGTCGAACAGACGCTCCATCGCATTCAACGTTTCCGCGACGACGTCGAGTGGAAGATTTTTCCGGCTCCCCCCACCCCGGAAGACCTTGTCAGCGTAAACCTCTGGGTCGATCCGGCGGTCGATGAAACCGATTACGACGGGTTCGTCGCCGAGGCGTTAGTCGTTGGCCTGCCTGTAGTTGCGGCGCGGACGCGCATCAACTCCACGCGTCTCGAGAAAGGCCGGACCGGGATGCTCGTCCCGCCGCGAGACCCGAACGAGATGACTCATGCGATACTGTCCGCCCTGTTCAAGTCCGAGGGAGCGCAAGCCAGAATCGCGGCTGCACACCAAACAATTTCGAAGTTCCGAGCGCGGCAGCGAATGCGCGTCCTCGTACAGTTATACGAATCGTTGATCCCATGAACCTTCTCCAGGAGCTTCCCCACCCGCAGCGGCGCGCAATCGAGCTCGTTCGCGAAGTCGCGCTGGAAAAGGACTGTCACCCCTACCTCGTCGGCGGCCCGGTCCGCGACATCCTCCTCGGACGCCCGGCGATCGACATCGACCTGACGCTGGAAGAGGACGCGTCCACGCTGGCCCGTGCGCTGGCGAAGCGCCTCGAGGGGCGGGTCCGCTCGTTCCCTCAGTTCCTGACCTACAAGGTGACGGCGTCGGATTTTCCTGAGATCGACCTCACGACCGCGCGCAAGGAGCGCTATCGCAAGCCGGGAGCGCTGCCTGCGGTCACGGCCGGGCGGCTCAAGGACGATCTGGTCCGCCGCGATTTCTCGATCAACGCCATCGCGCTCGACCTGCTGGACGGCGAGATGCACGATCCGGTGAACGGCGCGGAGGACATCGAAGCGCGCGTCGTCCGCGTGCTGCACGACCGCAGCTTCGCGGACGATCCGACGCGCATCTTCCGCGCAACGCGCCTCGCCATCCGCCTCGGCTTTTCGATCGAAGCGCACACCGAGGAGCTGATGCGCTGCGCGATCGAGACGAACGCGCTCTCTACCGTTTCGAAGGAGCGCATTTGGCGTGAGCTGTTCCTGGTCATGGACGAGAGCGAGGCGCCGGAGATCCTCACCGACCTCTCCCACCGCGGGGTGCTGGAAACGCTGTTCGGACGCCGCGGCAACGGGAATCTGAAAGCTCGCCTCGAAGCGATTCGCGAGCAACTGTATCCCGACCTCGATCAGTACGTGCTCTACACCGGCATGCTCCTGCGCGGAGACGCGTCGCCCGTCGATTTCGAAGGTTCTGGATTCACGCAGAAGCGCGCCCGCTCGGTGGTCGAGATCGCGAACGAGCTCCCGCGCGTGTTGGAGTCGCTCGCCGCGGCAGGCGACGATCGCGAACGGTTCCGCATCCTGCGCAGCGCCTCGCCGGAAATGCTCGCCCTCGTCGCGGCCGAGCGTCCCGAGGAGCGCGGGAATCTGCAGCGGTTCGTCGAGTACGAGAACTTCCGCCTCCCCCTGCGCGGCAACGACCTCGAAGTCCCCGGCGGCCCGCACATCGCGATAGCGCTCGAGCAGACGCGCGAGGCGGTCTTCCGCGGCGAGATCGCCGTGGAAGAGGCCCGCACGTACGCGAAGGCGGTGGCAAAGCGGCTGCTCGAAGAAGCGCGAGAGTAGGAACGCGCTACACTCCTCCCATGCTCCTCATCCTCCTCGTGCTCGCGGCGACGCAGCACGACATCTCGCGGGTCGAGCCGGTGACGCCGGATGCGGCGATCTCGACGCCGATCTCGAAGCAGGAGGAGAAGCGGCTGAAGAAGTACGACATGCCGGAGCTGGCGGGGGCGAAGCAGGCACTGGGCCCCCAGCTCATCGACGGACGTCTCCCGAAGCCGCTCGTCGACTACATCGTGCTCGACGGGACGATCGAGCAACGGATCTCGATCTTCGAAGGCGGGTTGACCGTCGTGAAGATGACCGGCGCGGGGTCGATCCAGAAGAAAGTGATCGTTCCGGCGGACGCGCTGAAACAGTACACGAGCGCGCTGAAGCTCGCGCCGATCGACCAGCGCGAGCTCTCATCGCCCGAGGCAACGCGTCGCGCGCTGCTGCGCGTTTACGCCGCGGACGGGACCTACGCCGAGCGCGTCTTTCATCCAGGCCGCGTACCGCCGAAGCTGCTCCACGATCAGGTCGCGCCGCTGCGCGATCTGCTGCGCGCGATCTCCGAGGATCGCGGCGTGACGACATCGCTCGCGGGATACGAGCCGAAGGAAGGCGACGAGCTGGTGGCCGATGACCACAAGGTCTACCGCGTCACGCGAATCGTCGGCGGCCACAGTGTCGTCGAGCTGCGCTGCCTCGACGCGCCGACGACGATGTACGTGGCGAAGAAGGATCTGCATTTGTACTTTCTCGGGAGGCGCGGCGAGGAATGAGTTGAATGCCCTTCGCGTCACTTCCGGCACCCTTCGCGGGCGCCGCATCCCGGTTCCGAAGAACGAAGTCCGTCCGACCTCCGAGAGGGCGCGGCAGGCCTTCTTCAACATCGTCGCCGAGCGCATTCACGATGCGCGGTTCCTCGATCTCTTTGCCGGAAGCGGGATCTTCTCCTTCGAGGCAGTCTCGCGCGGCGCGCGCGAAAGCGTCGCCGTCGACGCATCGCGTCAGCACGCGGCTGCGATCGAGAAGACCGCGAGTACGCTGAACGTCCCGGTCCGCACCATCGCCGCCGACGCGTTCGCGGGGATTAAGCGTCTGCGCGGAGAGGTTTTCGACGTGGTCTACGCCGATCCTCCGTACGCCTATGAGAACTACGACCAGTTGCTGACCGCTATCGACACCGAGCTTACGCTCGCGCCCGATGCGGTCGTGGCCATCGAACATCGGCGGAACACCAACCCCTTCACCACCATCCCGACTCGGCTTCGGCCCGCCCGGCGGGCCGAATACAGCGAAGTCTGGATCGATTTTTTCATTACATGAGGTTGCATGTCAGAACAGAAAACCACCATTGAGCTCACCCTCGACGAGCGGCAGACGCACACGCTCTTCGGGAATCACGACGAGAACCTCCGCGCGATCGAGGACGCCTTCCGCGTCAAGATCTCCTCGCGCGGCAACGAGATCTTCGTCTCCGGCGCGGAAGAGAACCGCGGCAGCGTGCAGCGCCTCATCGGCGACCTGCAGCAGTTGATCGCTCAGGGCTATCCGATGCAGAAGTCGGACGTGGCGACTGGCGTTCGCGTGATCCGCGACAAGCCCGACACGAACCTCGTCGAGTTCTTCACCGACGACTCCGTCCCGTCGTCCATTCGCCGGGTCGTCTCGCCGCGGAACATGGCTCAGAAGATGTACCTCCAGGCCATCCAGGACTACGACATCGTCTTCGCCGTCGGCCCTGCCGGCACGGGCAAGACTTATCTCGCCGTCGCGGCTGCCGCCGCTGCGCTGCAGGACAAGCAGATCAAGCGCATCATCCTCTGCCGGCCAGCGGTCGAAGCGGGCGAGCGCCTCGGCTTCCTCCCCGGCGACATCGCCGAGAAGATCAATCCGTATCTCCGCCCTCTGTACGACTCGCTCTACGACATCATCGGCTTCGAGAAGGTCGAGAAACTGATGGAGCGGAGCATCATCGAGATCGCGCCGCTGGCGTTCATGCGCGGGCGCACGCTCAACGACTCGTTCATCATCCTCGACGAGGCCCAGAACACCACCCCGGAGCAGATGCAGATGTTCCTCACGCGGCTGGGGTTCGGGTCGCGAATGGTCGTCACGGGCGACATCACCCAGATCGACCTTCCGCGCGAGCAGGCATCGGGCCTGATCCAGGTGCGCGACATCCTCCGCGAGGTCGACGGCATCGGCGTGGTCGAGTTCGGGCACGAGGACGTCGTCAGGCACAAGCTCGTGCAGCGGATCGTCGAGGCGTACAAGCGCCACGCCGAAGAGACCGGCACCGCTCGCAAGAAGTGATCGAGGTCGAGGTCGAGAACCGCAGCGGCGTCGAGGTCGACGTGGCGGGCGCGGTCGACCTCGCACGGCATGCGCTCGCGGTCGAGGGCGTCGGCGAGGCCGAGCTCGGGATCGCGTTCGTCTCACCCGACGAGATCCGGGCTCTGAAGGCGGAGCACCTGGGGATCGACGAGGCGACAGACGTGCCCTCGTTCCCGATCGACGGGCTCGACGAGCTCCCGGAGGGCGTGCCACGGGCGCTCG
>DASYGV010000092.1:0-58548 GCA_035999335.1 Thermoanaerobaculia bacterium
GCCAGCGCCTGCGCAATTACATCCGCCACGTCGTTCGGAAATCGGCGCGCTTCGCGTTCTGGCAAGCGCAATCGGGCCAGTTCGTCTGCGGCCTCGCGAGTTGGCCCGGGACCGTTGCCGGAGAATGTTCCGAGGCCGACCTCGATCGCATTCCGCCGCTTTCCCCGCCGGTGTCCGTGACCTGGAACGACGCCATCAGCAAGTCACAGATCATCCGCGCGCTCGAGCACGTGTTCGAGCACGCGCGAAAGCCGGTCGAGCTCGAGCTGCTCGTCGAGAAGATCGCGGAGCTGTTCCGGCTTCCGGTGGCTCCGGCGCAGGCCACCGCGGAAGAACGAATCGCCGAAAGGATCGACGAAACGGCATCGGTCGAGTCGTCGCTGGTCTATCGCTCGGCGCTGGTCGAGGTCTGGCGGGAAATCGATCAACTGCCGCCGCGACAGCGCGTCGCGCTGCTCCTCGGTCTTCGCGACGAAAACGGCTCGGCGATCACGAGCCTGCTGATCCTGCTGCGGATCGCGACCTTCGACGAGCTCGCGGCCGCGGTGGAGCTCAGTCGCGAAGAGCTCGCGGCGATTTGGGATCAGCTCCCGCTTCCCGACATGGCGATCGCCGAACGGCTCGACCTGACTCGGCAGCAGGTCATCAACCTGAGAAAATCGGCCCGGCAACGGCTGGGACGGCGGCTCCCGTTTCTGCGCGATGGTAATCCGCTGCTCGACCGCGCATCTTCATGAAGAAAGGACACACGAGACCGTGAACCGGCATCCCGATTCCGACACGCTTCTCGCGTTTCGCGAGCATCGCCTCTCCGGCTCCGCGGTGACCGACGTCGCACTCCACCTCGGAGGGTGCGCGCAGTGCGCGAAGGTGGAGTCCGCGGCCGCCAGGACGGCTCTCGTGGCACTTGTCGCCGATGGCCATCTCTCCGACGAAGAGCTCGACGCTGCCGTCGATGAAGGCGCGCAGCATCCTCACGTGACCGTCTGCGCGATGTGCCGCGCGGAGGTAGAGGACCTTCGGCTTTGGAGTGCGGAGGCAACGCCTCCGCGTTCGAATTCGCGTGATTGGAAAGCGGAGGCGCTGCCTCCGCACTCCAAAGCCCCCCGCTCCACGTGGTTGATCGCGGCGGCAGTTGCCTTCGCGGTGCTGACGCTGTCCGCGATCGCCCTCTTCCTCGGGCGAACGACTACGGACGTGACGCCTGCGATAACAGCGTCGAATCCACCCGCGCCGGTTGCGCCGGTGACCGTCACCACGCCGCCCGCACAGCGGGTCGTAGCCAGCCTCGCCGACGACGCCGGCCGCATAGCGCTGCTCGAAGACGGCACGATCGCCGGCGTCGAGCTGCGCTCGCCGCGCGACGCGGAAGACGCCCGCGCGGTGCTGTCGGGACGCTCGATTGCAATCCCGACGTTCATCGCCGCGATGCCCGGCGCGGTCCGCGGCGGTGATACCGGCGCGCTCCCGTTGCGCGCGATCGAGCCGTTCCGATCGGCGGTGATCGCGGCGCGCCCCCGCTTCTCGTGGGCGCCGGTCCGCGACGCGCGGAGTTACCGCGTCGCGGTGTTCGACGCCGACTACGACGAGGTCGCGCGGAGCGAGACGTTGAACCGCACGTCCTGGACGCCGTCGAAGCCGTTGCCGGTCGGCGTCGATCTCTCCTGGCACGTCGTCGCCGAGACCGAAGCGGGTGAGATCTCCTCGGCCGGTTCGGATCGCGCGGAGGCGGTGTTCCGCGTGCTCACGCCGGAAGATGCGGCGGAGATCGGCCGCGGCGAGGCTCACTATCGCGATTCGCATCTCCTTCGCGGCCTGCTCTACAGCCGCCACGGACTCTTGCACGATGCCGAGCGGGAGTTCCGCCGCGTCGCCGAACAGAACCCGGACTCGCCGATCGCGCGAGCCCTGATCGATTCGGTCTCCCGATGAAGACCGCCGCCCTTCTGCTGCTGATCCTGGCCGGCGCCGCGGCCGCGCAGGAATCGCCCGCCGATCTGATGGCGGCGGCGAAGGCCCATTACGACGCGCGCCGCTACAAGGACGCGCGCGCGACATACGAGAAAGCGCGAGCCGTTGCAGAGGCGGCAGGCGATCCCCTCATCGCGGCGCGCGCGAAGCTCGGACTCGCCGGGTTGAAGTCCATGGACGGCCAGTATGACGAGGGCATTGCCCTCGCCCGCGAAGCTCAAGCGACGTTCGAAGCAGCCGGCGACCAGCGTGGGATCGCCGGTGCTCTGCAGCATCTCGGCAATTTGCACATCGGCACGGCGAAGTTCGCCGACGCCGCCGAGTATTTCCGGAAATGCGCGTCGATTCCGGACGGAGGACGGAAGGCTTTCTGCCTCGAGCGCCTTGGCCAGTGTCAGGAGTCGCTCGGTCAGTATCGCGAGTCGATGTCCACGTTGCACGAGGCGATCGCAGAGGCAATCGCCACCGGCAACCGCACCCTTCACGCCAGCGCGCTCGCGGGCCTGGGCGACATCTACGTGAGTCAGGGCAACGCGGAGCTCGGCGTTCACTACCAACAGAAATCGATCGACATGTTTCGCGAGCTCGGCAACACGCCCATGGCGTCGGCAATCCTGAACAACCTCGGCATCGCCTACAACCTGATGGGGCGCAGCGACCGTGCGCTGGAGGTTTACCGCGAGAACCTGGCGTTGATGGAACGGCTCAAATACGCCCGTGGGATCAACATGTCGAAAATGAACATCGCCGCGACGCTCGTCACTCTGCAACGCCATGAGGAGGCCGCGCCGATCCTCGACGAGCTGTTGACGGCGTACGAACAATTCGACGATCGCAACGCGCGGGACAACGTCCTGCGGCTACTGGCCGAGGTCGAGCAGCGGCGCGGCAATCTCTCCGGCGCCCTCGAATATGCCGCGAAGGCAGTCGCGGAGCGCACGGACGACGTCAAGGATCTCTGGCTCAACCAGGCCCTTCTCGGTCAGCTCTACCGAAAGCTCGGGCGCTTCGACGAAGCGCGCACGGCGCTGACCGGTGCGATCGACACGATCGAGTCGACGCACGGCCACTCCACGGGCGGGGAGGTGCATTTCTTCGATGAGCGGAGCGAGGCGTACGCCGAGATGGCTCTCCTGATGATCGGCGAGGGTCGCGTCGAAGACGCCTTCGAGTACACGGAGCGGTACCGGTCGCGCGTGCTCGTCGACGTCCTGCGCAGCGGTCCCGCCGACCGGTCGCGCGAGCTCACGGAGGAAGAGCGGAAGCGCGAGCGCGAGCTCGGCGAGCAGCTGTCCGCGCTGCAGCGCGAGCCGATGCCCGGAGCGAGTCCCGAGTTGAGCGATCGGATCGCCGCCGCGCGCCGCGAATACGATGCGTTCCAGCAGGAGCTCGACGCCGCGCATCCGCGGCTGCGCGTCGAGCGCGGAGCGCTGCCGCCCGTTGCGGTGCGCGAGATCGCGTCGAGGCTGCCTCGCGAAGCGGTGCTCGTCGAGTACCTCGTGACCGAGGAGAAGACCTTTGCGTTCGTGATTGCCGGGGGCTCGATCGAAGTGCGGGCCATCGACGTCCGCCGGTCCGAGCTCGCGCGAGAAGCGGAATCGTTCCGCACGTTGCTCGCGGATCGGCGTCCCGACTTCCGCAAGACCGCGCGGGCGCTGCACCAGACCTTGATCGCGCCGATCGCGGATCTCCTGGCAAAGCGCAAGTCGTGGATCCTGATTCCGGACGGGCCGCTGTGGAACCTGCCGTTTCAGGCTCTCGTCGACTCGCGCGGAGCGTACCTCGCCGAGCAGGCGGCGATCGTCTACGCGCCGTCCACCGCGGCGTGGCTGGAGATGAGCCGCGCTCCGGAGACCGCGTCGGCGGCCGGAGAACGCCGCGACCTGCTCGCATTCGGCAATCCGACCACGCCATCCGCCGCGGGTGTGGAAGGCGCGCGCGCGTCACTCGCGCCGCTGCCGGAAGCCGAGCGAGAGGTGAAGAGCGCGGCGCGATACTACGGAGCTGGCAGCGCGGTGTACGTTCGCGACGAGGCGACCGAAGAGCGCTTCAAGGCCGAGGCGCCGCGATACCGCGTGCTGCACGTCGCCGGTCACGGCATTCTGAACGACGCCAGTCCGATGCACTCGTACCTGCTGCTCGCGACGGGCGGGGCGAAAACGAAGGAGGACGGCTACCTCGAGGCCGGAGAGCTGATGCAGATGGACCTCGGCGCGGAGCTCGTGGTCTTGTCCGCGTGCGAAACCGCTCGCGGAAAGTACGCCGCGGGCGAAGGGATCATCGGATTCAGCTGGGCCTTGTTCGCCGCGCGCTGCCGAACGCAGGTGGTGAGCCAGTGGAAAGTCGACTCGGCCGCGACGAGTGTGCTCATGCGCAGATTCCATCGGAACATGCGCAACGATCGGACGAAGGCTGCAAGCGCGCTGCAGAAGACGATCGTGTCGATGCTCAAGACGAAGGAGCATCGGCATCCGTTCTACTGGGCGGGGTTCGTGGTGCTCGGGGACGCGTTGTGAGGCGCACACCGAAAGCGAAACGCCGTTCGTTTGAGCGGCGGCAAGTGGTTGGTAGGCGTTAGCGCACGAACCGCTGACCACCACCGTGTGAAAATAATTAGTATACTGAAATCATACACGCAAAGCGAATCGTAAATAGTCATGCTAACCTTTCGCTATTCACGTGCTTGAACCAGCGGCTCGTGCCAGCAACCCTTGGGAAGGGACGGCTCGACATTTGTCGCGAGGGCGTGCGCCGCAGCACTCGTTGCCGTTCCGCCACAGCCGCGTCGCTTACGAACCGTATCAATCCAACGTAGGTGCAGGACTAATTCACGTGACAATCGTCTCAAGCGTGCGTGACGAGACGCACGATGGCGGTTCTCAGGGGGCCACCATGTTGTGTCTTACCCGTTGTCGGCCGACGGCCGGCAACACGATGAGGACGAGCGTGGCCGCGAGCATATCTCTGGTCTTGAGCCCCGACGCAATGTCTCTACCCCCCTTTGCGCGGGGAGGAGTAGAATCCTCGCCCTATCGCCAGAGGCAATCCGGTCGGGACGGTGAGATGGTGTACCGTAGGGGAGCGTTGCTTTCTCTTGAGCGCCGCAGGGTGCGCGTACCCGTCTCGCCGCGGCGCTCTGTACGAAGCAGGAATGCCTTGTTTCCGCAGTACCTGCCTTGTTACACTGCATGCCGGTTACCCCATCAACAATTACGTCATGCTATTTTCGCGCCCATTTTGGGCGATCGCTGCCGTCGCGTGCTTGAACGTTGCGATGAACGTATGCCTCAAAAACGCGAGTCGCACGAGCACTCTCGCGGCAAGTGTGCGGAGCCCGTGGTTTGTGTGTGCACTCATCGCGGGAACAGCAGCGGTCGTGCTCTTGCTGCTCGTGTACCGCGCAGAGTTTTCCCTTGCGCGCGGGCAGCTGCTGTTAGGCGCGACATCGATCCTCATCGGCGTCGGAACGGGCATCGCGCTCGGGGATCGCTTGCGACTCGAATGGTTGTTGTTCGTTGCGATCCTCGCGCTCTACATCGCGAGTTGGATGGTGCACGCGTGACGTACTTGCTCGCGAGCATCTGCGTCACCCTCTTCGTGCGCAGCATCAGTTGGTACCTTGCCATCGTGTTCTGTCATGACGGCTGGCGGCGCCGACACTACTATCGTGCCGCGCAAGCATTGCCCCACGACTATATTGATGACCCTCACCCATCACGCAAAGCGCTACGTGATGTTACGCAAACCCACCTCACCGCACTAGGCGAGTCATTCTCCAAGTGGATCAGCGGCGGGGATCGCACGAAGGGCGGCATTCCATCACGAACGAATCCGTACGTGAACGCGATCGCTACCATCTGCGTCTTGCTTGGTGCAAACACGAGTGTTCTCCTCGCCATCGTCGCGGGCCGCGCGTTCACCCAAGGGGACTACCAGACAGCGATGGTCGAAGTGGGAATCGCTGCTGCCGCCGTCGTGGGAGGCCTTGTCGCGGCGAGGGCTCTGTCGCTCATCATCGGCGATCACAAGAAACGCACAGCCGGCGTCGTCGCGATCCTGTGCGCCGGTCTCTTTGGCGCTCTCGGCGCTGCACTCTTACTACGGTCCTTCCTTTGCACTCCTCAACTGTCGTTGCGCCGTGTTGCGGGAATGATCAGAGGACTTAAGTAGTTGAAATGATTGGATATAGCCATGCGTAACGAACTCGACCATACCCCTCCGCTCCTCACCCTCGACAAAGGCAAGTTGCACTACGACAACGACTGGTCGCTCCCCTTGGATGCCGTTCGCGTCATCGGGGAGTACACCACAGAGGCAGGCCCGGCAGAGGAGGACTACTTCATCGTCTTTATTGATGGAGCGGGGGCGTCATACGGCGTGCCCGTAACCGCACTGACACCGGTCGCAACTGAGCAACTGCGCGAGTACTTCGGACCGCTCAAGTTCGGCCTCCATTGGAGCACAGATCTCCGCAGCAGGATCATGTGGCCCGAGTATCTTGCTGACGAGGCGGTGTACGACTTCACCCCCGTTCCGCCGCGAACGATTGGTGACCGTCTACGGCGCCTCTTTGGCACGCAGAACCTTGACGTCCGCCTCTCCACGGCAGCAAGCGGCGCACTCAAAGAGCGTCTTGAGCACTCGTATGGAGGTCGGGGGGGCGCGATGATTGCGGCGTCACAATACAGTCTGCCAGCGTCGGCACAGCAGTCCGTCATCGTCCGCACACGGCCACGGTAGCCTTCCCGAGGAGCACGCCTGCGTCGTACGGGGGTGGCCTACGATTCTGCCTGTCGCATCTGCAGCCCGGAGATGAAGGCAGGATTGACGCGGTACGAGATGCCTTGCGCGTCGAACTTACGAATCATCCCGCGTAGGATCGGCATGTCATAGTTCACATCGTAGATGTGCACGACACTCCCGTCCGGCCGGTTCACGCCGAGAAGCCCGTACCAGAGCATCGTCTCGATAATGTTCGGCACCTCAGCGGGTTCGATACCGGCGGTGCCCAAAATGCGGACGACCTCGCCGGTGGAGAGCACCTGCGGCTCGTTAATGAACGCGTAGAGCACGTGCTCTGCTGTGGGGAGCACGTCGCGGATCTCATAACCAATGTCCACGACCAGGTCACTCGAGTACGCTTGGACTGCCTTCTGAATGTCGTCTGCCTCGATGTTCTTGTGACGCAGATTGATTGCGAACGCACGGCAGTGATTCGCGATATCGATGAGGGCGCGCGGCCGCATCAGGCAACGATCGATGAGATACTGTGATGACTCCTCGCCGTCGATGTGACTGACGAACACATGTCGCCACAATTCGTAGAAGTCGCCGTCCGGCAAGCCGCCGCTGTAAATTAAGCGTCGACGAAGCAATTCTCGTAAGAGGTCCGGGTCGGACCAATCGAGCGCGACGCGCCCTTCTTTGCCACGATCCGGCGTCTCATTCATGAGCAACTCGAAGACATCGTTGCGCAGGAAGACCAGCGTGTGGCAATTCACGTTACGCCTTCGTACCTGCCGTTCCACCTTCCGCGTCGCTTCCAGTAACGCGCGCACGATCGCCAGATCCTGTGGCGTCAAGCCATGCGTTGGCCAACCCTTATCAATGTTGTCGAAGAGCAACCAGAGCTCGCGCTTGAACCGAAGATACTCAACAACGTTCTCGGTCAATCCCACGACGTCATGTCGGTAGAGCAGTTCGGTAATCTGTTCTTGCGTGAGGGTATCTGGTGGTTCGCTCTTGAATTTGAGGCGGTACGCGTCCGTGAAGCTTTGCAGGAGACCGCCGAGCCGTTCCGAGAAATCGCCTTCTCGGACGTACCGATCCTCCTCATAGGTATCAGCAAGCTTGCGATACGGCTCGTACAGGCTGCGATCACGCGTGTGCGCGATACGGTCGTCGTCTAAGAGTTTGTGACAAATTTCCAGGAGGAGTAGGTATTCCCAAAACGCCGTAATCGTGTGCTCCAGCGCGCCGGGTCCGAGGAACTTAAGGACCGCTTCTTTGAACTTGATGAGCTGAAACCCATCCGGGCGCAGGTCAAGCACAACGTTTGTGCGCTCGCGGCGCACTTTGTCGCGTACCTGCATAAAAATCGCGGTTTTCCCTGACCCCTTGCGACCCACGACGAGCCGGACATCGCCATGCAGTGCGCGCTTGAACTGATCAGTTTCGAGATAATACTGCGCCAGATCACGATACTCGTTCTCAGCGGCGGAGGCACCAAACGTCAACTTCTCTAAAAGCGTGTTTGGAGCGATGTCGTACTTGACTTCCTCCTGCAGCGCCGCCGTGACGCTCGTTGCGAACCCGGCGATGGCTTCGTCGATATGGGTGGGGTGCTTGATCACGTGCACGAGTTCACGGTAGTCCAGCGGCACGGGCTCATCACCATCCTGCAATAGAAGGTGAATCTTCTCGTAACCCTCTGCAAGTCCAGCAAGAAATGCTGCCTGGATGTTGTGGACTGCAGCGTCGCTAATGCGCTCTGGCAACAAGTGCAACAGCACACCGTATGATTGCGCCACGTTCTCCACCGCCTCGCTGACGGACAGTCGCGGCGTTTCGGTGGGGTCGAAGCTGCGGAAGAACAAGCGCGCTTTCTTCACGCGCGATACGATCCGCGTGATCGGGTCCGTCCGAAAGCGGGCCTGCATCAAGTAGACGGGTGTCACACGATTGAGTGCGTGAGTACTATGAATACTGGGTGTGAGTTCGCGCGCGGTCATCAGGATCGCGATGAGTTGTTCCGCGTTCTCATACTCTTCGTACCCGAGCGTGTCGAAAATACCCACGTCCTGCAATGCCGGCACGGTGGCTGCGGTCGCACGATGCCGGGTGAGCACGACCCGTTTGCCCTTGGCGAGCGCGAAGCCAACCTCATACACGACATTGAAGTTGAGTTGCGTGATGTCGGCGAAGAGCAACGGGGCAGCGCCGATTTTCGCGAGGATCTGATCTGCGATAAAGCGGCCGGCGATTTCCGTTTCCTTCCAGGACTCAATCGGGGGTGCGCCGAAGCGCTCGCTGATACGAGAGAGCGCATTCTCAATCGTGGCGGCGACGTGTGCGGGTTCGACCGGGTAGGCGTAAAACGCACGCGTGGTCATGCTTGCGGTGAAATGGTAACAAACATGGCTGTGCGAACACTTGTGCGAACACTTCGACCGCTGGTGCCGCAAATGGAAACGCCGCCCGGTCTTGCTAACCAGAGCGGCGTCAAGGGGTTACATTGGTAGGCGCTATCGGACTCGAACCGATGACCCCCACCGTGTGAAGGTGATGCTCTACCGACTGAGCTAAGCGCCTGGGAACTTGTGTCAACGAACAGGGTCGCCGAGGCTATTCCGCGGCGGGGCGCTCAAGATAGCCGACGCGCGCGGGTGCGTCAACGGCGGCGAGCTGCCGTTCGTGGACGCGCCCGAGAAGCAGTTGCGCGAGCATCGCGCCGAGGGCGGCGAGGGCCATGTCCTTCTGCGTGTCCCACACGTCGCCTTGCGTGCCGAGGAATGAATCGCCGGCGGAGCCGGAGGCTGCGGCGACGAACCACTCGAGGAGCTCGTAGGCGGCGCTGAAGGCGAGGCAGATGGAGACGACGATCGTGAAGAGCCATCCCCGTCCGCGCACGACGCGGCCTCGGATGAGGATCTCGCGCGCGAGGATGGCCGGCACGAATCCTTGCGCGAAGTGGCCGATGCGGTCGTAGTGGTTGCGCGTGAATCCGAACACGTCCTCCATCCAGAAGCCGAGCGGCACGCGCGCGTAGGTGTAGTGCCCGCCGACGACGAGGATCACCGCGTGCAGGAAGATCAGCACGATCAACAGCGGCGTGAGCGGAAAGCGCTTATGCGTCGCGATCAGCAGCACGAGGCCGATGACCGCGGGGAAGACTTCCAGCGCCCAGGTGAACCAGTCGTGCGGCCGGATCATCGACCAGCCGAAGATCGCGAGGAAGAGGATGAGGAGCGTGGGACGCCACGCACGGGGGTAGCTTACGCGACTTGTCAGTTTGTAGCCCTGAGCGAGCGCCGCGAGTCGAACGGGCCAACTGAGCCCCCCACGCTGCGCTAGCCTTCGACGCCGCACGCGCAGACACGTTTCAGCAAGCGCAGCGCTGGGGCTCAGTTGGCCCGTTCGACTCGCGCTGCTCGCTCAGGGCTTAACGACGTCGACTCAATCAGCGTCGAATGAGCACCGACGAGGGCGCGAGCACGAGCGCGCCGCGGCGTTTCACGCGCACGATCAACTCCTGTGATCCGGGCTGGAGCTCGTCGACCGCGCGCAGCGTGAGCTCGTAATGACCGCTGAGCGTGCGTTGCAGACGCTCGATGGCGATCTGCGGAAAGACGTGCGTTTTCGCGTAGAAGCCGCCGGTCTGCTCCGCCGCGGAGATGAGTCCGACCTCGAGGTCGTGATAATCCGCGTTGGTCGTGTCGAGCGCGAAGATGCTCACGCGCGCGGCATCGAGCGCCGCGCGCGCAGGTCCCCATTGGCGCTTCATCCTCACGCCGCCCATGCTCCGCTCGCCGAGGCCCCAGCCGAGGAGGAGGAGGGTCTTTGGTCCGGGGATGGAACGAAGCGCGTTTGCCACGACGAGCAGCCCCGTTTCCGAATGCGCCGCGCGCCGCATGTCCTCGCGATCGAGCCTCGACGCGAGCGACGGCGAGGGAACGATCGGCGGTTCCGCCGGAGTGTTGATGAAGAGCGATTCGCGCAGCGCCTCGCGGATCGCATCGCGGTCGCTCGAGAAATCGAGACGGAACTTCAGCCGCGAGTCGAACGAGAACACCGCCACGCGATCCTCGGGCAGCAACGTCTCGAGCAACTGCTCGTAGTGCTGCATGAACGACATCTGACCCTCTGTCCGCGACGAATCGCGGGAGAAGTCGGTCTGGACGAAGAAGACCAACAAGCGACCAAGTCGTCGAGTCGTCGAGTCGTCGAGGGGTTCGGATGCAGGATCCTCGACGACTGGACGACTCGAAGACTCGACGGCTCCCACATCCTCAATCCATTCCGCCGACTCCACCACCGCCTTCTTCCCGCCGATCCTCACCTCGAAATCCGCGGCGGTCAGATTTGCGATCGGCTCGCCTCCGGTATCCGTCACGCGCGCGTCCACGACCACGCGCGAGACCGTGATCGTTTCTTGTATTTGCGCGGTGAGGACGGCGCAGAGGGCGATGGCCAGCATGCCGACAGAATACAATCCGCGCTCATGCGCGTGACCGCACTCCTCCTCCTCTGCCTCACAACGTTGCCGCTTTGTGCAGCGACGTTCGACGAGCTCTTCCTCGACCGCACCATGCGCGTCGACTACTTCCACACCTCCACGCCAAAGGGCGACGAGATCGTCGCGCTGGACGGCGTCGTCAGCGACGGACCGTGGCCGGGCAGCCGGACCTACCTCGTCGACACGTCGAACCTCGGCAAGTACGTCTTCGAGGTCATCGACCGCGACACGAATCAGGTGATCTTCTCCCGCGGCTTCGCCTCGGTGTACGGCGAGTTCGAGACGACGTCCGAGGCGCGCGAGCAGTCGGCGACTTTCCACGAGTCGCTGCGCTTCCCATGGCCGAAGGAGCCCGTGCAGATCGTGCTGAAGAAGCGCGACGCGCAGAACGCGTTCCAGCAGGTGTGGTCGACGGTCGTCGACCCGAGCTCGCGCTTCGTGAATCCGGCGTCGGCGCGACCGGCGGGGAAGGTGTGGTCGTATCTCGACAACGGGCATCCGTCGAAGAAAGTCGACTTGCTCGTGATCGGCGAGGGCTACACGGAAGCGGAGATGCCGAAGTTGCGCAAAGATGTGGAGCGCCTCGCGGGCAAGCTGTTCGCGGTCGAGCCGTTCAAGTCGCGCAAGAGGGATTTCAACGTGCGCGTGCTCGAGCTTCCGGCGGCGAAGAGCGGCGTGCATCGCCCGCGCACGCACGACGATCGGCGCACCTACACGGGCGTCGAGTACAACATCTTCGATTCCGAGCGCTACGTGCTCACGCTCGACAACAAGGCGCTGCGCAATGTCGCGGCGAGCACGCCGTACGACTTCCTCGAGATCCTCGTGAACGAGAAGCAATACGGCGGCGGAGGGATCTTCAACGATCAGTCGACGACGTCCGTCGACTCCGGCTTCTCGGAGTACGTCTTCGTCCACGAGTTCGGCCATCACTTCGCCGGCCTCGGCGACGAGTACTACACCTCCGACGTCGCGTACGAGACCGGCGGCACGGAGCATCCCGAGCCGTGGGAGCCGAACATCACCGCGAGCAGCACGAGTCCGAAGTGGATGAGCCTCGTCACGCCGGGCACGCCGCTGCCGACACCTTGGCAGAAGGAAGAGTTCGAGAAGCATCAGCGCGAGTACCAGGCCGAGCGCCGCAAGCTCCGCGAGCAGAACGTTCCGGAGTCGCAGATGGACGCGCTGTTCCGCCGCGCGCAGGAGTACGAGACGAAGTTCCTCGGGTCGCAGACGCATGCGGGGAAGGTAGGCGCGTTCGAGGGCGCGGGCTACGAGGCCAAGGGACTTTATCGCCCCGAGGTGGACTGCATCATGTTCACGCGCGACGAGGTGGGGTTCTGCGACGTCTGCACCCGTGCGATCAACAACATGATCGACATGCAGACCAAGTAGAATCTCCCGCCAGGGTGTCCCTCACATTCGTCGTTGGAACGGCCGCCGACGTGTTCGGAGCGGATCTCGCGCGTTTGATCGACGCGGAGTTGGGGACTCGTCCCGGCGGCGAGGCGTACCAGTCCGAGCCGGTGGAGGCGATCGGCTGGCGCGCGCTGCAGAAGCGCGTGATGGAGACGATGGATGCCGCGCCGCAGCTCACGACGATCGATGCGTATCAGGCGGTGTACGTGCCCGGTGCGCACGCGGTGGAGCAGAAGCCGATCGGCAATCTCGCGGATCCGTTGCAAGTCGGGAGTCTCGAGGCGCTTCTCGAGGAGTTGCGCCGCTTCGCCGCCGCGGCGTCGCTGCCGACAGACGACGTGGAGCTGATGCAGCTTGCGGTGCACTATCTCGAGAGCGACGACTTCCACGCGGACCTCGACGTGCAGACGTACGTGCAGTTGATGCTGTCGGCGAAGCAGGCGAGCGCGCGCGGGCAGGCGTTGTGGATCGTGGTGTGAGCGTTAAACCTGCCGGCTGGGCGGCAATAGCGACTTATTGATCGCGATGGCCGCGATTGCGCCGTCAGCGGCGGCGGTGATCGCAAGCTGCGATCCCTCCGTGAGATCCCCCACCGCCCACACGCCCTCGACGGTCGTCTGGCGATGCTCGTCGACGACCACGTTCGGCGCCTCCGCGTCGACCTCGCACCCCAGCTGCTCGGCCAGCGTGCAAGAGCGCTCAGTGTGGATCACGAAAAAGATGCGCTGAACCGCGACGCGCTCGCCCGTGTCGAGGACCGCAGCCTTCACCGCGCCATCGCCGCCGTCGAGCGCGACGATCTTCTCGTCGACGACGTCGATCTGTTCGGCCAACAGCTTACTGTGCTCTTCCTCGTCCCACTCGCGCGCATGACCGTGCGTGAAGACGACGACGTCGTTCGACCACTGCAGCAGCTTGAGCGCGAGACCGACCACTTTCTTTCCCCAGCCGATGACGCCGATCCGTTGATCGATCGCTTCGAAGCCGTCGCAGTCGGGGCAGTGATGCACGGTCAGGCCGT
Source organism: Thermoanaerobaculia bacterium (assembly GCA_035999335.1). GTDB lineage: Bacteria > Acidobacteriota > Thermoanaerobaculia > Gp7-AA8 > Gp7-AA8 > QHVT01. The sequence goes on from DASYGV010000092.1 coordinate 13,647, forward strand.
AGTACGACTCGAGCTCCGGGATGTCCGGGAGCGTGTCGCGCACGCCGTACGCGAGCACGACGCGGCGCGCGCAGAACACGCCGCGCGCGGTGGTCACTTCGAACACGTCGCCCACCTGCTCGACCTTCGTCGCGCGCGCGTCGACGATCTCCGCGCCGCACGCGCGTGCTTCCGCGCGCCCGCGCTCGAGCAGCTCGCCGGGAGCGATGGAGTGATGTCCGAGGAAGCCGTGGATGGCGCGCGTCGCGTGATTGCGTGGGCGGCCTTCGTCCAGCACGATGACGGGACGTCGATAGCGCGCGAGGAAGATCGCGCAGGTGAGGCCGGCGGGGCCGCCGCCGATGATGATCGCGTCGTAAGTCACTTCAGCGCCGGGCGCACTTCCGAAGAGGCACGTCCCACGCTCTGCAAGTCACCTTCCACGCGAATCGAAACGTTGCTGGCGGGGAACGGATTGGCGTCGCCGTCCTTCCGCACCCACACCACCACGGTGTAGAGCCCCGGCCCGTCATGGAACGGAACCGTGAAAGAAAACGCGCCGTCGGGACGGACGGAGAAATCGCCGCGCATCGCCACCGCGAGCGGACCCGCCTTGCGCGGCACGCGCGGCGAATACTCGCGGCGTTTTCCAGGGAGGCTGTAGCTCGAGATCGCGCTAGCCACGTGCGCCGCGATCGGGCGGGGCAGCGGCTCGTGGTGCACGGTGATGCCTTCGATCGTGACGCCCGGCAGTGCTCTGCCGCTCGTCGTCACCGGCTGCTGTCCGAGGCGCGCGTCGCGCGGCAGGGGCCGGGTCCAGTCGATGTGGCGGCGGATGAGCTCATGCACGAGACGGAACTCGCCTTCCTCCCACGCGAGCCCGATGCCGACGTGCGTCGCATGCGGATCGAGCAGCGTCCGTTTGTGCCCGTCGTTCGGCGCCGCCTCGGCCATCATCGCGTCCTGGGAGCGGCGCACCATCTCGTACAGCGCGCGGTCGCTGAAGTCGTACGTCGCCGACCACGCCGCCGCGTTTTCGCTCACCGCGTCGTTGAAACCCGCGAGCGAAAAGCGCGCATAAGGCGCGACGCCGTCGATCGTGAAGTGTCCCGTCGTGCGATTGCGAATCTGTGTGCGGCAGTACTCGTCGCCCATCGCCGACGCGGCGACGTCCAGCTCCACCGGTAGCAGCTTGTACAGCGCGCGGTCGCGGTTGATGAGTTTCAGCACGTGCTCGCGCAGCGTCGCGCGCGTGACGTCGATGTCACTGTGCGCGAGCGGAGTCGCGAAGAGCGCGATGGCGACGGCGATGGAGATCCGTTTCATTTCACAGGCAACTCGATCACAACACGTAACCCCGGGTTCACATTCTCCGCGTGGATGCGTCCGCCGTGCTCCTCGACCGCTTTGCGCGCGATTGCGAGGCCGAGGCCGGTGCCGGCGGACTTGGTGGAGAAGTAGGGGTCGAAGATCTTCGGGAGGATCTCGGGCGCGACACCGGGGCCGGTGTCTTCGACGGCGATGACCACCTTCGAGTCGACGCTGTGGCTGCCGAGGCGCACGCGGCCGCCGGGGGCGGCCTGGAAGGCATTTTCGATCAGGTTCGTCACCGCGCCGCGCAATAGGCGCTCGTCGCCGTGGAACGTTTGCGGCGTCGACGGCTCGATGCGCGCGTCGAAGTCGATGCCGCGCTCGCGGCTGGCCGCGTATCCCGCCGCGAGATCGAGGAGCAGCTTCTGTAGGTCGAGCGGCTTCCGTTGCATCTGGCGCAGCGATGCGTAGTCGCTGAACTCCTTCGACGTCTCGCGGAGCGTGATCACCTGGCGCAGGATGTTCTCGACCGCGTTGCGAACGACCGCGGGAAGGTTCGGGTCGTCGCGCTCGACGACGGCGCGCAGGTGCTCGGCCGTGAGCTGGATCGGCGTGAGCGGGTTCTTGATCTCGTGTGCGACCTGCCGCGCCATCTCGCCCCACGCCTCGAGCCGGTTCGACCGAAGGATCTCCGTCACATCCTCGGCGATCAGCATCTCCTCGTCGGTGTCGGGGAGCGGCACGATCGAGACGCGGAGCGTGCGCTCGTTGCCGTCGATCGAGACTTCGACTTCCTTCGACTCGAGGTATCCACGGCGATGCTCGGCGAGCATCGAGCGCACGCCTTCGAAGCGGGGCTGAAATCCCTCTGTCATCCTGAGCCCCGCAGAGGGCGAAGGACCTCCTGATTCGAGCGAGCCGCGTGCATCCGCAGGGGGTCCTTCGCCGTCTGCGCGGCTCAGGATGACAGCATCCAGCGCGAACAACCTTCGCGCCATTGCGTTCGTTGCGCCGACGTGCATCTCGCCGTTGAGCACGACCACGGCCGCGTTGATGTTCTCGAGCAGCGTTTGCAGGCGGTCGCGCTCGTGGCGCAGCTCCTCCTGCTGCTGGCGGATCGAAAGAGCCATGTCCCGGAACGTCGTCACGAGCAGTCCGAGGTCGGGATCGGCGGGGACGGCGACGTTCACGTCGAAGTTGCCGCGCGCGATCCCGCGCGCGCCGGCGACGAGCTCCTGCACGGGACGCGTCACACCGCCCGCGATGCGGAACGCGACCGCGATCGCCGCGAGCGCGAGGAACACGAGCAGCAGGTAGATCGTCGTCGCGAGGTCGTTCACCTGCGCCTCGATCTGCCGGCCTTGCACGATGAATGGCAACGCGAGCGTGTAGCTGCGGCCCGGGCCCAGGTTGATCGGGCTATAGATCTCGGCGTACTGCGTCGGTCCGCTGATGCGGTCGACGCGCACCATCTGCTTCGCCCGCAGCACGATGTCGAGGTAGACGTCGCCGGGCAATCGCTCCGACTCCACATGCGCGGCGAACAGGTCGCGGCGGCTCGACGCCATCAACTGCTCGCCGCGATAGAGGTGCAAGTCGTGGCCGATGACGCGCGCGAGCCACGCGAAGATCTCGTCGTCGAGCACCTGCTCCGGCGCGGCGGACTGCGAGCCGATGTAGTCCTCGATCACGCGCTGCCCCGCGTTCAGCGCGGTCTGTCCCTTCTCGACGTACTCCGTCTCGAGACGGCCCGCGAGATACGCGCGCACGAAGAGCACGAACACGATGAGCGGGAGGATGACGACGGCGGTCAGATAGAGGGACGTGCGCGCGCGGAAGTCGAGCGTCCAGGGACTGCGAAGTAGCGCGCCGAGGCGCGGCATCGAGCGCCAGGCGAGGGCGAGCACGAGTGCGACGAGCGCCCAGATCGTCACGCCGCCCGCGCGGCGGATCTGCTGTCCCGGCGTCGGGAGCTGGAGCGGGAAGACATACAGCGCGTTCTCGCCGCGGCGCACGTACAGCGCGGAATGCTCCTCGTCCGGCGCGCTCACCCACACCCCTCGTCCAGGACGCAGCCGCGCGAAGTAGCGCGCCGGACTCTCCGGCAAACGGTACGTCATCGAGCTCTGCGAGTTTCCCTCGCGGTCGTACACCGCGGGCTCGCGCTGCGCGTGCAGTCCGGTCGTGTTGTCCGTGTCGACCTGAAAGAAATCGCGGTAGACGTCCGCGGACGCGGTGGAGCCCGGATCCGCGGGATTCACGACGTGCACGCTGCCGAGGCCGATGATCGTGCCGAGGGCGGTGACGTCGAAATCGTGGTGCTTGAGCACCTTTCGGATGCGTCCGATCTCGAGGACTTCGTTCTCTTCCGTCGTGTCTTCGTCGAACTGCGGGAGGCCGACGCCGAAGCGCGAGATCGTGCGGCGCGTGAACTCGTCGCGGACGGTGATCACGGTCGGGATGCCGAACTGCGAGAGGTCCGAGCGCAGCCAGAGCGCGTACGCGAGGTCCTCCATGTTCATGTGCCGGTAGTCGTCCGGCAGGAGCGAGGAGAGATCGATGCGCGTGAACTCGGTCTCGAGCGTCGTGGTGACGATCGCGAGGAGTTGTCCCGCTTCGCCTGCGACGAGCGGCGCATACGTCTCGGCGATGAATTTCTGCGCGTTCGCGCGGCCGTAGATCTGCAACGGCAGGAAGACGACGAGCGCGACGACGAGCGCGGTGGCGATCACGCGAAAGAGCGCGTTCTTCACGTGGACGCGCGCGAAGATCGTTCCGGCGATCGTCACGAGCGCGAACGCGAAGAAGAGCACGGCCGCGAAGAGCACGCCCTGCGCGACGGTGGCGGGAATCACGTGATCGGGAACCGCGGAGATGCGCGCGTTCGCGACGAAGTTTTCGAGGAGCCGGACGTAGCCGTACGCCGCGGCAGCCGCGAGCAGCGCGCGTACGACGATCGGCATGCGGACGAGATACGGGCGCACGAGCGCGACGAGCGCGAGGATCGCTGCCGTGGTCAGTAGAAGGTCGACCGGCGATTTGCTGAACGGGCCGAGGACTTTCGAGCCGTAGATGTCGAAGCCGAAGATGCCGAGGGGGTTGCGTGGGAGAGCGATGGGGAGAAGAGCGAGGCGCGCGACGAGGATGCACAGCACGCGAATCAGCGGATGGCGAGTGAACCGCATCAGGACCAACACGCCGATTGCGAGAATCACCGCCGCGACGTTCGCGCCTTCGCCGCGCATCCGCTCGAGCACCTCGCTCGCTTCGCGCGGCTTGATGTCGACGAACAGCGACGACGCTGCGCTGGTCGTGACTTTGAAGCGCCGCGTACCGCTCTCCTGCTGCGGGAACCCGCCGTGGAAATAGAGCGAGACCACCCACTCATCGTCGGGATGCATCGCCGCGTGGCGGCCGGGAACGTTCTCGATGCGCGCAAAGCTCTGCACGGAAAGGCGCGGTGACGTGCGTGTGCGCGTGACGTACAGGTTCGTGACGTCGAACTGATACGTGCGGTCGCCGGGCACGCGGTAGTCCTCGCCCCACCACGCCACCGGCTCGCCGGTCGCGTTCACGACGCGCGCACCGCGGCCAGGCTGCGTAACCTCGGACTCGAGGATGACGAAGAGCCGCGCGCGATCGCTCTCCGGTACGTTCGCGATGCGCCGCTGAATGCGTACGGCTGTCGCCTCGAGCTCCGCTTCGAGGGTGGTCATTCCCGCGCGAAGACGCTGGACGTCATGATCGAGATGCTCGGCCGCGCGTTGCTTGAAGTCGCGCTCGACAGTGCGTGCGCGCCAGATGCCGGCAAGATCGACGAGGCCGACGGCGATGAGGAAGAGCGCCGCGACGCGAGTCGTGGTGTCGCGGGGAACCAGCGCGGCGAGGAGCGCGAGCACGATGATCGCTGCTGCCGCCCCCGCATGCACTCCCGCAAAAAGACGAATCGCCGTCGCGAGTGCGACGGCGATCCATGCGTACCTCATGTTGTGATCTTAACCGGCTAGCCGCCCGAGCGGACTGAGACGACTGAATAGCGGTCACCCTTCTGCTGCAAGGTGATGTAGAGGTCGCGCTCGCCGCCCGCAATCGTCCAACGCGCCTTGATGTGATGCTGCCCCTCGGCGCGCTGACCGCGAACGCTCACGCGCTCGAAGCCGGTCGGCTTGACCTTGTTGAAGAGTCCGTCCAGGAGATAGGCGGCCTGATCGCGGCCGAAGAAGCCGCTCTTGTCCGCGAGACCGGGGAACTGGAGCATGACCTGCTCGTCCGAGCCGATTCCCGACACGATTGCGTCAACATCGCCGCTGCCGAAGCCGCGCTCGAGGTTTTCCATCGCCGCATCGAGGTCCCGGAACTGCGCCGAGGCCACGATCGGGACGAACAGCAATACGAAAGCGATTCGCGTCGTGAATTTCATAGGGTTGTCTCCTGTGCCTGTGTCAACGTGCCTCGTTTGATGTTTATTCTAATTGCTTTCAATGGTTTACGTGGACTCTCCGTGGGTCGGTCCTGTCCTCTGCCAATGACGGATTCCGCGTCGTTGCGCTTCCTCCTGGAAGTCCTCCGGGACGGGCGCGGCCACGCGAAGTGGCTCATTTGTCAAAGGATGCATCATCTCCAGCTCCGCCGCGTGCAACATCGGACGCGCGGCGTTTCTCTCTCCATAGAGCCAGTCGCCTGCCAACGGATGTCCGATCGCCGCGAGATGCACGCGGATCTGATGAGTGCGCCCGGTCTCGAGCTGAATTGCGACGAGTGAACCGGACGCGTGCGCTTCGAGCGGATCGACATGCGTGATCGCGCGCTTCCCGCCGTCGCGCACGGCGAACTTGATCGCGCCGACGCGCGCGAGCGGCGCGTCGATGATCTGTTTCTCCGCGAGCTCGCCTTCGGTGATGGCCAGGTAGCGCTTGCGGATCCGCTTCCGCTCGAACTGACGCGTGAGACGCACGTTGAGGTCGCTGCGTTTGGAGAAGAACATGACTCCGCTGGTCCCGCGGTCGAGCCGCTGCATCAGAAATACGGGGCCCGATTGTTTTGCGACCAGGTCGTGGAGGAAAGGCTCGTCGGGCTCGTGCATCCGCTGCTGCACGACCACGCCGGCGGGCTTGTTGATGAAGATGAGACTTTCGTCTTCGAAGAGGATTTCGAGCATGGTTACGAGTTGCGAGTAGCGAGTTGCGAGCCCCGGAGCGCGATACTGCTCTCGCAACTCGGAACTCGGAACTCGCAACTCGCAACCGAATCACTCGCGATACAGCAGGAACTCATCGCGAAGTCTGGCGAACTCCCTCAACGGTTCCACCCACTCCGCCACCCAGTCGTCGATGTCGCCGCCGCGCTCGACGAGCTCGCGATACTTCGAGCTTCCCGCGAGCAGATCGATCGCGAGACGGTCGGACACGAACTCGTACGTCTCCGTCCGCCACTTGAACTCCTCGGGATTCATGTCGCGCGCGACCTTCACGCACCAGAGGCCGGTGCGATACGGCTCGAACGTGCCGCGGTTCGTCACGTGCAACTCCACTCCGCCACAGACCTTCCCGGCGTGCTTGTGGAACGTCGGCGTGAAGTAGTGCGGGCGGAAGCGCACGCCCGGAAGTCCGAGCTTGTTCAGGCGGTCGGCGAGCTTGAACGAGTCGAGCCACGGCGCACCGAAGAACTCGAAGGGATGCGTCGTGCCTCGTCCTTCGCTGAGATTCGTTCCCTCGACGAGGCACATGCCGGGATACACCGTCGCGGTGAAGACCGTCGGCATGTTCGGCGACGGGATGATCCAGGGCAGCCCCGTGTCGCCCCACCACATCCACCGCCGCCAGCCCTTCATCGGCACGACGACGAGGTCGCACTCGATCTTGTGCACGTCGGCGTAATACCGCTTGAACCAGCGCGCGAGCTCGCCGGCGGTCATGCCGTGGCGCGTCGGCAGCGGGAACATGCCGACGAAGCTCGAGTACTTCTCCTCGCGGATGTTGCCCTCGAGGTGCACGCCGTCGATCGGGTTGGGCCGGTCGAGGACGATGACCTGCACGCCCAGCGGTGCAGCTTCGCGCATGCAGATGGCCATCGTGTAGATGAAGGTGTAGTAGCGCGAGCCGATGTCCTGAAGATCGATGACCAAGGCGTCGAGTCCGCGCAGCACCTCGCGCCGCGGCGCGAGATCGGACTCGCTCTTGCCGTACAGCGAATAGACGGGCAGGCCCGTGAGCGGGTCGGTCGAGTGATCGACATGAGCCATGTCCTGCGCCTCGCCCCAGATCCCGTGCTCGGGACCGAAGAGCGCCGCGAGCTTCCAGCCCCGCCCCGCGAGGAGCAGCTTCACCGCGTGCGAGAGATCGCGCGTGACGGCGCTCTGGTTCGTGACGAGGCCGATGCGCTTCCCCTGGATGCGCCAGGGCTCTTCGTCGACGAGGACTTCAAGGCCGGGCAGAACGGTCATGGTTGCTCCTAACGAACGATGAAGGATGAACGATGAACGATGAACGGGGGGCGGGGTTCATCGTTCATCCTTCATCGTTCATCGTTGTGCCGAGTCTTTCCCTCGAGCAATTCGAGTGCGTGCGGAATCAAGTGCATCACCGCTTCGAGATTCTCTACGGCGCCGCTCACGCTCCCCGGCAAATTCAGGATCAATGCCGCCCCGCGGGTCGCGGCCTGCGCGCGGGAGAGCGATGCCATCGGCGTCTTCCGCAGCGACGCGGCGCGCATCAGTTCGCCGAAGCCGGGGATGAGTTTCTCGCAGACGCGCATCGTCGCCTCGGGGGTCACGTCGCGCTCCGCGATGCCGGTGCCGCCGGTGGTCACGACGAGGCGATTGCCGTCGTTCGCCGCGTCGACGATGGCCGTGGCGATGAACTCGATGGTGTCGGCGACGACCACCACCGCGTCGACGGTGTAGCCGTGTTTCTCGAGCAGCTCTCGCACCGCGGGGCCGGAGCGATCTTCGCGCTCACCGGTCGATGCGGCGTCGGAACAGGTGATGACGCGTGCGCGTATCATGCGCGCGATTGTAGCGGGGGCGCGGGCTTCCAGCCCGCGCGTCGGGCTGAAAGCCCGCGCCCCCTACTCCTCACACGATGAAGCGTACCGACTTCGCTTACGAACTTCCCGACCAGCTGATTGCGCAGGAGCCGCGCGAGCGCGGGCGTTCGCGCATGCTGGTCGTCACACCGCCGGACCGCATCGGGCACGATACCTTCGCAAATTTTCCGTCGCGACTCGGCGATCGCGACATTCTCGTCATCAACGACACGCGCGTGATCCCCGCGCGTTTGTACGCGCGCCCGAAAGGGCAGATGCAGAATCCGATCGAATTCCTGCTCACGCGCGAGCGCGATCCGGCGACGTGGGAGACGTGGTGCCGTCCCGCGAAACGGGTGAAACCGGGCGACGTGGTCACGTTCTCGGACGAGCTGCGCGCGGAGATCCTCGAGAAGGAAGAGGGGACGGTCGTCATCCGCTTCATCGGCGATCTCCGCGAGATCGAGCGCCTGGGCATCCCGCCGCTGCCGCCATACATCCAACGCCAGGAGCCGCGCGAGAGTGATCGCGAGGCGTACCAGACCGTCTACGCAGCGGCGCGCGGCGCCGTCGCGGCGCCGACGGCGGGCCTGCATTTCACGCAGGAGATCCTCGACGCGATCGCAGCGCGCGGCATCCCGATCGTGCGCGTGACGCTGCACGTGGGCATCGGCACGTTCAAGCCGGTGAAGGTCGACGAGATCGCCGATCACCGCATGGACGCGGAGCGATACGACATCACGGCCGAGGCGGCGGATACGCTGAATGCGGCACTGGACGAGAAACGGCCGATCGTTGCGGTGGGCACGACCAGCGTACGCACGCTCGAGAGCGCGATCCGCGCCGGGAGAGGAAGGTTCGTGCCCGGCCACGCGGAGACGTCGATCTTCATCACGCCCGGATTCGAATTTCAGGCGGTGGATCGCCTGCTGACGAACTTCCATCTCCCGGAATCCACGCTGCTCATGCTCGTCTCCGCATTCGCGGGGATGCAAACGATTCGTGACGCATACGCGGCGGCGATTCGGGAGCGGTATCTTTTCTACTCTTACGGCGACGCCATGTTCATCACTTCGCGCGACAAATAGGACGAATAGGACTCATAGGACCTATAGGTCCCATTCGTCCTATCAGTCCTATTGAAAGGACCACGATGCAGAAGCTCCTCGCGATTCTCCTGGCACTCACGTTGATCGCTCCGGCGATCACCGCCCAGACTCCGCCCCCCGGTCCACCCGCCGAAAAGAAGGCCGATCCCAAAGATCCGGAGAAAGCGGAGCAGGAGCCGCGTCCCGTGTCGCAGGAGTTGCAGAAACAGGAGTCGCAGAAGAAAGACGCGCCTCCGCAGCCGCAGCCGGCGCCGCTCCCGGCGGGCGCCGTGGCTCCCGCGACGGAGCCCGAAAAGAAAGAGGACGAAAAGAAATGGGACGTCATGAATCCGCCGGGGCCGTCGTACGACGTCGACATCGACGTCACGAACGGCACGTGGCTGAGCGTCGACGTCTCGCCCGACGGCAAGGAGATCGCGTTCGACCTCCTCGGCGACGTCTACACGATCCCGGTCGGCGGCGGCGAGGCGAAGGCGATCACGAGCGGCGTCGCGTGGGACATGCAGCCGCGCTACTCGCCGAACGGCAAGTGGATCGCGTTCACTTCCGACCGCAGCGGCGGCGACAACCTCTGGATCATGAATCGCGACGGATCGGATCCGAAGCAGGTGTCGAAGGAGACTTTCCGCTTGCTCACGCAGCCGGCGTGGTCGCCCGACAGCGAGTTCCTCGTCGGCCGCAAGCACTTCACCTCCGAGCGCTCCCTCGGCGCCGGCGAGATGTGGCTTTATCACCGCAGCGGCGGCGACGGTCTGCAGCTGACGAAGAAACGCACCGACCAGAAAGACACCGGCGAGCCGGTGTTCTCGCCTGACGGGAAGCACCTCTACTTCAGCGACGACGCCACCTCCGGCGCGATCTTCGAGTACAGCAAAGACGTGAACGGGCAGATCTACGTCATCCAGCGTCTCGATCGCGAGACCGGCGAGATCGAGCGATTCGTCACCGGCCCGGGCGGCTCGATCCGACCGACGCCGTCGCCCGACGGCAAGTCGCTCGCATTCATCCGGCGCGTCCGCTACAAGTCGACGCTCTACGTGAAAGACCTCGAGACCGGCCGCGAGTCGCCGCTCTTCGACGGCCTCGATCGCGACATGCAGGAGACCTGGGCAGTGCACGGCGTCTATCCGTCGATGGCCTGGACGCCCGACAACAAGTCGATCGTCTTCTGGGCCGGCGGAAAGATTCATCGCATCGACGTCGCGTCGAAGCAGGTGACGAACATCCCCTTCCACGTGAAGTCGACGCGCCGCGTGCAGGAAGCGGTGCGCTTCCCGGTCGATGTCGCGCCGAAGAATTTCGACGTGAAGATGCTGCGCTGGGTGAAGACCTCGCCGAACGGCAAGCAGGTCGCGTATCAGGCCCTCGGCTACATCTATTTGAAGGACCTTCCGAATGGGATACCCCGTCGTCTCACGAAACAGACCGACGCCTTCGAGTTCTATCCGTCGTGGTCGCGCGACGGAAAGTCGATCGTGTACGTGACGTGGAGCGACGAGCAGTTCGGCTCCGTGCGCGTTGCACCCGCGGCCGGCGGCGAAGGCCGCGCCGTGACGTCGAAGCGCGGCCACTACATCGAGCCGTCGTTTTCGCCCGACGGAACGAAGATCGTCTACCGCACCACCAGCGACGGCTATCTCCGTCCGAACCTCCACGCCGGTGAGTCCGCGATTTACGTGATCGCGGCGAGCGGCGGAGCGCCAGCGCGCGTGACGAAGAAAGGCGCGCTGCCGATGTTCGGTGCGGCAAACGACCGCATCTACTTCATCACCTTCGAGGATGAAGGGAAACGCGCGCTGCGCTCGATCGAGATCGACGGCAGCGACGAGCGCGAGCACGCGATCTCCGCGTTCGCGACGGAATTTGCAGTCTCACCGGACGGGAAGTGGCTGGCGTGGATCGAGAACTTCGACGCGCACATCACGCCGTTCATCGCCACGGGCAAGAACATCGAGATCGGCCCGAGCATGAAGAGCGTTCCGGTCGCGACGGTGACGAAGGACGCGGGCGAATATCTCCACTGGTCCGGCGACTCGCAGCGCCTCTACTGGTCCCTCGGCCCCGAGCTCTTCTCGCGCGATCTGAAGGACGCCTTTGCATTCATGGAAGGCGCGCCCGCGACGCTGCCGAAAGCGCCGGAGAGCGGCACGCAGATCGGCTTCTCCCGCGCATACGACGTTCCGTCGGGCAAGCTCGCGTTCACGAACGCGCGCGTGATCACGATGCTCGGCGATGAGGCCATTGAGAAGGGGACCGTGGTCGTCGACGGCAACCGGATCGTCGCCGTCGGTGCGAACGTCGCCGTTCCCTCCGACGCGAAGGTCATCGACGCCGCCGGCAAGACGATCATGCCCGGTCTGGTCGACGTGCACTGGCACGGCTCGATGGGATCGGACCAGATCGTCCCGCAACAGAGCTGGGTCAACTACGCGTCCCTCGGATTCGGAGTGACGACGATTCACGATCCGTCGAACGACAACGGAGAGATCTTCTCCGCGAGCGAGATGGCGAAGGCGGGTGTGATCACCGGGCCGCGCATCTTCTCGACCGGCACGATCCTCTACGGCGCGAAGGCTCCGTTCAAGGCCGAGATCAACTCGCTCGACGACGCTCTCGGACATCTGCGCCGCATGAAAGCCATCGGCGCGTTCAGCGTGAAGAGCTACAACCAGCCGCGCCGCGATCAGCGCCAGCAGGTGATCGAAGCCGCGCGGCAGACGCGGATGATGGTCGTGCCCGAGGGCGGGTCGCTGTTCCAGCACAACATGAGCATGGTCGTCGATGGGCATACAGGCATCGAGCACTCGATCCCGGTCGCGCGCATCTACGACGACGTGCTGCAGTTGTGGGGGAAGACCAGGACCGGCTACACGCCGACGCTCGTCGTCGGCTACGGCGGCAGCTTCGGCGAGAACTACTGGTATCAGAAGACGAACGTCTACGACGATCCGCGGCTGACGAAGTTCGTGCCGCGACGCATCCTCGACGCGCGCTCGCGTCGCCGCCCGATGATTCCCGACGACGAATTCAACTACCTGAACAACGCGCGCATCGCGAAGGAGCTGCGCGACGCCGGCGTGTCGGTGCACATCGGCGCGCACGGCCAGCGGGAAGGTCTCGCCGCGCACTGGGAGCTCTGGATGTTCTCGCAGGGCGGCATGACGCCGATGGAAGTGCTCCGCGCTGGCACGATCGACGGTGCCCGCTACCTCGGCATGGACAAGGACATCGGCTCGCTGGAGCCGGGCAAGCTGGCGGACCTGATCGTGCTCGATCGCAATCCGCTGGAGGACATCCGGAACACGCACTCGGTCCGCTACACGATCGTGAACGGACGCATGTTCGACGCCGCAACGATGAACGAGCTCGGCAATCACCCGCGCACCCGCAAACCGCTGTACTTCGAAGTGCCGGGCAACGAGACCTGGGGTCCGGCCGCCACGGAGGCCATCACGCACACGCAGGATTAGAGCTTCGCAGTGCTGAGTGCTGAGTGCTGGGTGCTGGGTGCTGAGTCACCCGGTACCCACTCAGCACCCAGCACTCAGCACCCAGCACTTCACCAGTACGTCGTCGTGACCTCGCACTCCCCGCGCACCACCGCCTGACACGCCATCCGCTCCCCTTCGGCGAACCCTTTCCCGAACCGGACCTCGATCGAGGTCGGTGGGCTGAGGTTCTCCTCGCCCGCGACCACGCGGACTTTGCACCGCGCGCAAACGCCCACGCCGCCGCAGGAGTTCGCGAGAGGCGCGCCGACGCGGCGGGCGACGTCGAGCAGCGTTTCGTCGTCCTTTGCCGCGGCCTGTGAGCCCAGCGGGGTGAATGTCACGAGTCTTGACGGGGTGTTCACCGGGATTTGGCAATCGCGGACAAAACTTTCGCCCGGATTCAGCGTCTATTACAGCATGAGAACGCAGACCACAATGAACGACGAATGCCGCCTCGCCGAAGAGATCGTGAGCGTCCTGCCGGCGGACATCGTGCGTGCGTGCTCACCCGAGAAGCACAACATCCGGTACTCGGTGCGCGCGGACGGCATGAAACTGAAGACGATCATCCTCAACCGCGCCTCGCTGCGCCGCCTGCTCGAAGACCCGGCCCGCGCGGTCAAGGTGGAGTACCTCCAGCGCGACCTGCTCGCGAGCGCCGGCCGCCGGAGCGACTTCCGCTATCCCCGCCTGCACATCCATCGCGTCCTGGCCATGCCGCGCCGGTTTGCGCTGGGGCTGCCTGTGGCGTCGATGGTGTGAGGGAGGTTACGAGTTGCGGGTTGCGAGTTCCGAGCTGATCCGTAGCCGCCAAGAGAAACTGACGCTTAGCAGGTTTGTGACTTGCAAATCCGACGATTCGACGCCATATTACATGCATGGCCGTCGAACTGGATGATCTCGACCTTCGGATCATTCGCCTCCTCCTGAAGGACGCACGGACGCCCGCGGCCCAGATAGCCGAGCAGATCGGCCTCTCGCGGCCGGCGGTTGCGGACCGGCTCGACAAGCTCGAGCGTCAGGGCGTGATCCGCGGGACGACCGCGGTCATCGATCCCACGGCCCTCGGCCGCCAGATCACCGCATTCGTCTCCGCGCGCAGCGCGTCGATGGCGCCGGCGGCGTGGAAGAAGTTCCAGGAGCTGATGCAGCGCGAAGAAGTGCTGGAGGTGCACACGGTTGCGGGCGAGGACTGCTTCCTTTTGAAGGTGCGCGCCGAGTCGATCGCCGCCCTGAACACGCTCGTGCAAACGCTGACGTCGCAGCACGGGTTATCTACTCGTACGACGATCGTCATGGAAACGCATTGCGAGAAGGTTGGTGGCATTGACCTGGGGAGCACGAAGTGAAGCACGAAAAAGCCGTAGCCTACGGAGCGTTTGCAATCGTCTGCCTCGTCTGGGGCACGACGTACCTGTTCATCCGCATCGCGCTGGAGACCATCCCGCCGCTGCTGCTGACTGGCACGCGGTTCACCGCGGCGGGCTTGATCATGCTGCTCATCGCGCGCCTGCGCGGCGAAGCGATCCCGCGCGACTTCCGCACGCTCGCGGGCCTGGCGTTCGTCGGTTTTCTGATGGTCGGCGTCGGCAATCTCGCCGTGGTGTGGGCCGAGCAGTGGGTGCCGAGCGGCCTGGCCGCGCTCTTCGTTGCGACCGCGCCGTTCTGGATGGCCATCATCGAAGCGTTCCGTCCCCGCGGCGAGCGTGTGGATCTCCGCGGCGGCATCGGCATGCTGATCGGCTTCCTCGGCGTCGCGATGCTGGTCACGCCCGGCGGCGGCATGACGACAAAGTGGAGTGTCGCGTTCCTCCTCGGCGCGCTCGCGATTCAGATCGGCGGCGCCTGCTGGCAGCTCGGCTCCGCGCACGCGAAGTATCAGCTCAAGCACGTGCCGCTGCTGTCGTCGGCCGCGCTGCAGATGTTGTTCGGCGGAATGATCGTGACGGTCGTGGGACTCGCGATCGGCGAAGCGCCCCGCTTCGTGCTCACGCCGCGCACGTTCGGTGCGCTCGCGTACCTCACCATCTTCGGCTCGATCGCGCACAGCGCGTACATGTTTGCGCTCGCGCATATGCGCACGATACACGCGTCGCTCTATGCCTACGTGAACCCGGTTATCGCCGTCTTCCTAGGATGGCTGATTCTCGACGAGCGGCTGACGTGGGTGTCGGTTCTGGCTATGGTGATCATCCTGGTCGGTGTGGCTCTTGTGCAGACCCCAGTGATGAAACGCAAGCCCATGGCCGTGCCCGTCGAAGCGGTGCGGCATGAACGCGCCGTTGCTTGAGATTGCCATGAGCTATTCAAGTGCTTGTTATATCATCACTTACAGTCGCGCCGCGACCTTGAATGACTCAGTCTGTCAATCATGCCGTGGAACAGTGCTTGCGGCGGTCGCTGACGACGCGGAATACCGTGACAGGTACTTTTCCAGAGCGTTTCCGAGCTGAGTCCGCCGCGCGAAGAGGGCGATTTCGTATGCCGTTCTATCTGGCAAGCAGGACGAGTCGATGATACGATTCGACAACTCGACAACTGGTGCACCTATGCCGACCGCCATTCCGCAAACCGAAGTTTCGGTCGGTCCGTCTATCGTAACTCCGAGGGGGCTGCTCTCGCCGTCGGAACACCTCTATCTTTCGGCACCGAGCGCGCCGCGTCCGTACGTGTATCACCGACTGTTCGGAAACTTCGCGTGGATTGACCAGGAGATGCGCGATCTCCTAGCCAGCGTCCCTGAATTGACGCTCGATTCTGTCGCGGACCTCGCCGGCTCGGAAGAGGCTCGAGCCTTGTGGGACTCGTATTTCCTCGTTTCTTCGCCTGAAGAAGAGCGCTCGCTGATTGCCGTGTGGCTGGAGGAGCGGCGCCGCGCCGTGCACACCGGTAAGTACCTCGGCGCGCTTCAGATCTCTTCCAGCAATGCCTGTAACTTCGGGTGCTCGTACTGCTTCGCAGATGCGTCGGATCGCCGCTCCGCTCCGCGGCAGCGGATCGCTGAGGGACCGCAGAACATAAGCTTCGAGCTGGCCTCGGCGGCGATCGAAAAGGTCCGGCTCGTCGCGCGCGAGCATAATCGCCACCGCATCGGCGTGAAGTTCCTTGGCCGGGAGCCGCTGATCAACTGGAAAGTGATCCGCGAGCTGCTCCACACCTACGCCGATGACGGAATTCAGTGGTCGATCACCACGAACGGCTCGCTGATCAATGACGAGATCGCGGAGGCGCTGCGGCGTTTCAATGTCCTGACCGTCGTTAGCCTGGACGGTCCCCAGGCCGTCAACGACGCGTTCCGAGTGGCCAAATCCGGTGGCGGAACATACTCCATGGTCGAGCGCGCACTGCGCGTGCTCGCCGCCCACGGCACTCCCTACGGCGTGAGCAGCGTGCTCACCGAGAAAACGGATTTCCCAGGAATGCGCTCGTTCATCGATCAGCTCGCGGAGTTGGGCGCGCGGGAGTTGGAGTTGACGCTGGTCATGCAGACTCTGTACGTGCCGGTCGCGCCCGTGAATCGCGACGACGCGCGGCTCGCCGCCGAGCTGGCGGACCTCTACGAATACGGCCGCGGGAAGCTCGTCCTGCATGGCGATTGGATCGATCCGTTCCACCGCATCCTGGTCACGCACAAGTTCCGCGATGAGGACGAACCGGTCACGCCTCTCGGCTCCGCCTGCACCGCCACATCCCACCAGATCTCGCTCGAGCCTTCCGGCGATCTCTTCCCCTGCAGGGCGATGTCCACGCATTACGGGAACATCTTCGATCTGGAGGGCGCGCTGCACAGCAAGTCCTATGAACGCGTCGTGATGCGCACGTTCTACAACGTGGCGCCCTGTCACGGCTGCATGCTCGAAGGTTTCTGCCAGGGTACGTGCCTGGGGTCCTCTGAGGAAGCGACGGGAGACCTGTACGCCGTCGACGAGCGCTACTGCCGCTTGTACCGCGCGGTCACGCGCGAATTGCTAGACCGGATGTCCATGGGGAGAATCGACAATGCCGTCGGCACTCTTGGCTCCTAGCAATCGCGACGCGCTCCATGCTCTGAACGGGCGATTGATCGATCACTTGGTCGAGATTCTCGCGGACATCGTGCCGAGGAGTGATTGGAAAGACTGGATCGTTAATGTGATTGTGCTGCATCGCACAGTTGGGGTGACCGAAACGGCGACGCTCGAGACCAGCGCCACTTTGTGGCGAGGCCACAAGTATTACAGCCAGGAAGCTTGCGAGCAGCAAAACTCAGCCGTCCGCAGCCTCGATGGGAGCGTGCCCATCGACGACTCCTTCGCTGGATTATGCGTCCGAACTGCGAACGTCATCTGGGTGAATGACATCGACGCGGCGCAGAAAGGCGAAGGTCCACTCAAGGATGTCTATCGCGGCTTCGGGTATGTCGGCGTGCAAGCCCCGGTCCTGCCCGCCGCCGAGTATGTATTTCCCATTCGCCTGCGCGCCGGCTTGAGCGATATCATCTGGGGGGTCCTGAATTGCGAGTGGTATCGCCCGGCGAGATCGTTCGGTTCCAGTCCGTTTGAGAAGTGGCGCGACGAGGTCGTCGACCGCGTCACCGACTTACTCGAGCTGCATGGAAGATATCTGCCCGTGGTTCTGTACGAGGACGGCGTGGAGGAGAAGTGCTCGACCCGTCTCTCCGACTGCTATCAAAGGATGTTCGAGCGGCATATGAGCAAGCGGAAAGGAACGCAACATGAAGCTCACCAGTATTCATAAGGTCTCTCGCAACTCGGCTGACGACAGGGCGAATGCTGGTGCGGACTGGTTCCCTTCCGTGCCGGCCGTCGGCAGCCCTGACCCCGAGCGCATGATCGGGCTTCGTCCGGCGCAGCACGAGCCCCGCGACCCGGGGTCCGCCGGGAATTCGAAACGCCCCCGAGTACGCCTCGAGCGATGAGGGTTGGCGATGCCCATTGACCAGGCATTGCGCGAGAAAAAGAGACAACTTCTCGGTTTCGTCGACAAGGAAGTTTCGAAAGGCATTTCGATCCTGACCGGCGATGCGAGCGATGCGAAGCTGACGCTCGTACTCATTGGATGCGTTCAGAACGTCTACGACGAACTGCTCGAAAGCCTGATCAAGCTCTTGGAGAAGTATCCTTATCTGTCGTTGCATCTCTCGCCCGGTGTCATGAACATCCATTTCGTTCTGAGCGGCATGCTGCCCAACCGGCTCTGGGTGTACAGGAATCTCATCACCAAGGCCAAAGATCATCAGGTGGGGATTCACGCTATCGATCTCAAACCGACACGGCTCCGCTGGGTCGATCAGATGCACGGGGACGGGCCGATGAGGATCCAGAGAACGACCGTTCCCGAGGACGCTCGCGACTGGATCAGGAATGGTGGGCGCTGGCTGAACGAGCCGTCCCGGGGCGACTCCTACTATCTTTTCTTCGGGGCCGCTCCGCGGATGGTGGAACGGGCGCAGCATTGTCTCAAACCTCTGATCCGCGACCTCTACGAGGTCGAAGTCACGTCTCAAGATGACGGGGTCGCCCAACTGACCAATCCTTATGGCCTGTTTGCAAAACAAGATGAATTGAAGCGCATCCACATGGTCGGCCTGGTTAGGATTGACGAGGAGTTGTTAAGGGAGTTTGCTCGACACCGAGTCGAGACCTCACCTGCCACGACATATCGGGTACTGACCGCATGGCGGAAAGAATTTCAAACGCACACGGATGCGTCCGTCGACTTCATCCGGATCGACCCGTTTCGCGAGAGCGATGACTTCATCGACGACCCTAATATGATCTGGCAGGAACACCTCAACGGCGCCAAGATCCAGAAGCGGCTGAACGTTGGTTGGATCGGCGACGCGGCTGCGCAGCCGGCCCCGACGGCACCTGGATTCGAAGTCGAGAGAATGACCACCGTCGTGCTGGGGCAACCCCGCACCGGCAAGTCGATCATCGCGTACCACCTTCTCAGCCGCTACCTCCAGCTGGAAGGCAAGTTCACCACCGTCCTCTGGAATTGCAAGGAAGGAGATGAGCATTCGACCGCGCCGGGAAGCTCCAGCAACGGCGATCGTCCCCGCCTACCGAAGGGTCTGCTGGACTTCGCCGCCGTCGTCCAGGAGACAACGAGGCAGCCGGTCATCGCCTCGAAGCCGTCGGACCTTTCGGCGGCGTTCAAGAAGTATGGAGCCGGCCGCGCGTATTACACCGAGTTGGACCCTGGTCATGCGCCTTCGGCGGCTGTGTGCGCGGAGCTGGGTACGAAGATCGGCGCTCGGTTTGTCTTCTGCTTCGACGAGATCGTCAACCGCAATCCTCACGACGTGCTGATGAAATACCTGGGGAAGATGTTCAAGCAGGGTGGTGAGTGCGACTATTACGTTATGTTGATTCACCAAGTAATGGGCGAGCTTTTCACGAACAGCGACCAGTTTGTCGAAATGCATGAGGAACAGCTACGTGCGACGTGGCCTGGTCTGCCGGATGCAGCGTGTTACTTCCTGAAGACGTTGGGCACGAAGGACGAACCGCTGTTCAAGAAGTACTGCCGCGACAGGAAGCCCTTCCTCGATCACGAATTTCAACCGTTCCAGGAGTTGGACTACAGGAAGGTGGGCGTGCTACAGCCGTATAGGAAGAGCGCCGAGAAGGCGATTCCGATCTCCGTCCCCGGATATAGCAAGATCCCCGACGAAAATGTAAAGCAGGGCCTCAAAAACAAGGTGCAGTGGGGGGAAGTCGACTTCGAGAGGCTGCTCAAACAAGCATAGAATCCGCCGAACGTGGTATCCCGGAGGGATCGAAGATTGTGATCAAGATCGGAAATTTGTCGCCGCAGCGGGTTGCGTCCTACTCTCTCGCGCCGGACAAGATCGAGTTTGGCCGCCAGTGCACGCCCAATTTCGTCGTGGCCGAATATCGCGACGGCAAGTGGTCCGAGCCGCGCATCGAGGCGCTGCATCACTTCTCGATGCATCCAGCCTCCAACGTGTTCCAGTACGGGCAGGCCATCTTCGAAGGGCTCAAGGCCTACCGTCAGCCGAACGATCAGGTGGTGCTCTTCCGGCCGGAGATGAATGCCCAGCGATTCGAGGAATCGGCGATTCGCATGGGGATGCCTCCTATCGGCGCGGAGATTTTTCTCGAGGCTTCGCGGGCACTGGTGGATCTGGAGCGCCCCTTCATTCCCGAGTCTCCGGGCACGCTTTATCTGCGGCCGACGATGATCGGCACCGAGGCGTCCCTCGGCGTTCGGGCCGCGACCGAATTCCTCTTTTACATCATCACGCTTCCTTCGGGCGCTTACTTCAAGAATATGGGGAACGGTACGGGCGCGGTGCGGGTGTTCGTCGAACAGTCGATCTCGCGCGCCGCTCCCGGAGGAACGGGAGAGATCAAGGCCGCCGCGAACTACGCGGTAACGCTCAAGAGCATCCGCGATGCGAAGGATAGGGGCTGTAGTCAGGTGCTGTTCCTTGACGCCGAGCGACGTCAACGCGTCGAAGAGCTCGGCGGGATGAACGTGTTTTTCGTGCGGAACGGGAAGCTGATCACACCACGCCTGAACGGCACGATTCTTCCCGGCGTGACGCGCGCCAGCCTCCTCACGCTCGGCCCCGACCTCGGCGTTCCGGCCTCTGAGGAAGATATCAATATTGATCAGGTCGTTGCGGACGTGCAGTCCGGCGTGATCACCGAGGCAATGGCCTGTGGAACCGCCGCAACGGTCGTTGGAATCAGCGAACTTCTGTTTTCCGACGGCCGGTTGATCAGGATTGGCGACGGACAAGCTGGGACGATCACGAAGCAGCTCTTCGACGAGATCCAAGGTATTCAGTTCGGACGCATTCCAGACCGATTCGGATGGACGCAGGACGTCTCCACGGACGTCCTTGCTGTTTCAGAGAATATTTGACACGGATTCCTTAGCGAAAGCCCGACGAATGGTTTCAGTGGAACTTTTGACCTACAAGTCTGACGAGGTCACAACCTCGGCTGAAATGCTTCTGGAGCGCGAATTTTCATTCCCGACTGTTGTCACCACGATAGCGCCGGCCTTAGAAACAAATCTCGCCATGGTTGCGGTCGATTACTACTTTGATAGGATGTCCGTGCTGCGACCGCACGTCGAAACGATCGTCGTCTTTCTGACTCCATCTCGTCTTTTTACAGCTTTCGATCACGAGATTGTCGCTGAGACTAGAGCGAACCGAGTTGTCGTTGCGACATCAAAATTGACGCAGGCTACGCTCCCTCGCGTTTTTCGCCACGAGATCGGCAGGGTCCTGGGACTT
This sequence comes from Thermoanaerobaculia bacterium, assembly GCA_035999335.1. Lineage (GTDB taxonomy): Bacteria > Acidobacteriota > Thermoanaerobaculia > Gp7-AA8 > Gp7-AA8 > QHVT01. The sequence continues at coordinate 34,838 of DASYGV010000092.1, forward strand.
TCAGATCACTGGGGTTGTGTGATGTCGCGCTACTTCGTAGAAGACCCTATGTTCTGTATTCAGTGCCGCGCGACACTCTTCAAGCATGGTATCGCATGGCGGCCCAATCCAGGTGTACAAGTCTCAGAAAAGACGCTGTCACCTTAATGTTGTTGGTGGCCCCTCGATCGCTGTCGTGCTCACGACGTCTGCGAAATGATCTCCTCGGTGTCGCGCATGACAACTTAGTTAGTTAGTTAATCTAATAAGTGACTCCAGTCGATACGTCGCGACGCCACGGATGGTCTGTGAGCTTCATGTTCGATGTATGGACTGTGTCTTGCTTTGTGGTAGTGAACGGATGTTACGAGCCAACCTCGTCGCCCCAATTAAGCGCCGTGTCATTTGCCGGCAACAAGTACGCAGGCATCTGAAGCGGGATCGGTTTCAGCTTCGTATCGGCCATGAACGGACGAACGATCGCAAAATCAGATACCTGGAAAAATTGATCAAGCTTTTTCACATCCACGTCGTAACCCCAGAAATCCGCGTCGGCATCGACTCTCAGACTCTGGTACAGCGTCCGAGACTCTTCGTCGTCCAACCTTTTCAGCAGCAGTGAGCACTTACCGTTGATATCGACCCATCCTTTGTTCTGAACGTCTCCCAGCTTCTGATGGATCAATACCGAATAGTGGTGATCGTGCCGCCCCTTGTTCTGCAAGATCTGGATTCTTTCCTTGACGGAAGAATCCCCGGCCTGATTCACGACTTCGTCGAAGCAGAACACGATTCCCTTCTGATCCGAGAGCTCGCCAAAGAGCTGCTCGAACGTACCATGTCCGGGCCAAAACTCCGTGTAGTACGCGCGACCGGGACGGACCGTGAAGTCGCCGCTGTCGGGCGGAGGCGACGGATCATCCTTTCGGTCCTCGCGGATCACCGTCCCAAGGGCAGGCCATTTAACGGCCTTGACCTTGGTCCTTCCGTCTGTGGCCTGCGCAACGAAGGCACCGTACGGCCGCAGACACTGCGCTCGCGGCTGATCAGACGGCGTCGCCTTCAGATAATTGAGATAGACGACGGTGAATCCATCCCGCGCATACTGCGCGAGAAGGTGGATGGCAATCCAGGATTTCCCGCTCCCACTGCAGCCTACGATGACGGTCGGCAGACGCGCCATCTCGAACGCGGGTTTTTCGCCAGGCGGCAGCGGGTCCGGACGCGTTGCGGGCAGCCACCCGACCGAAACGCGTTCATCACCTTTCAGCACCTTCTGGAGTTGTTCACTCCATGCACGATACGGGTCCGCGAACTCCGCCCCCTCATTCACCGTCTCCACTGGCAGAATCTTGATCTTGACTTCGTCCTGGTTCTCAGCGCGGTAGTCCTGGCACCAGGAGATGAGATCCTGGTATGGTCCGCGCCCCGAGTCGCCGCCCAGTTGCATCACGGCCGGGTCGATCTCCACGACGGCCATTGCGTCCGCTTTCTCGATGAAATGTTTGCGCTCGGTATCCATCTCGGGGTGATCATCGAATTTCTTGAGCGTCGTCTTGTCGGAGAATTGGTGATGGCTCTTTTCCAATACGAGAAAAAGGTCTCTCAATGGAAGACGCTCGTCTGCACGGAGTCCGCTGATGAATTGATCCCGATTGTGCTCGAACTGAAACAACAGATAGAACGTCCGGGCCATCATCGGAGGCCGGAAGATCAATCTCGCCCTGGCACTCCCGTCCCGTGAGCCCTTGAAATGCGATCTGGCGACCTTAGCAGCCGTTTCGTCCTTGGCATGCATTGCACCGCCACCCTTGCCGTCTACGTCGAACCATCGCAAACGTTTCGGCGCCAGGTCGAGGGCGATCACGGCATCAGGCAGAGATAGAGATGTTTTCTTCCACAGGTGGTCGTTCACCCAGGAAGGACCGACCGTTCCGCGGATGATGAATCCGGGATCATTGGAGCCGGGGATGATATGCAACGAGAGATGCGGATTCTGTTGTTGAAGGTTTCGCAGTTGCTCCGACCAGAATTCGAGCCCTTTGACCGGGTAGTAGACAAAAATCACCGACAGCGGAGGCGCTTGCGAGAGGTCCCCGAGAAGTACGCGGTACAGGCCCCCCTTCCCGTCATAAGAACAATCCGCATTGGCGGCTTTGATGCGCTTCCGCATGAGCTCTACATATTCGGCGCCTGTCATTTGCGGTATTGACTCCCTGAGCCACCACTACGTCACGGCGTCTTTGTTACCGATCATTGCTACCTCTCTGGGGTTCGCGGAAGGCACGAGCGGCTCTGCGACCAGCCGGTCGAGGATACTCGAATAGTACGCAAAGAAGCCTTCCGTTTTTTCTTTGGACACATCCTCCGGATTCATCACGGCCGGCAGGAAGCGGGCATGGACGTCCAGGAGCTGACCGACGGAATCCATGACGATCGTGGGACCGATTTCCTGAAAATGACTTCTCTGGCCCGGCGCATCGGGATGAGCCACGTACCACTCGCAATTGAGCGCTCCCCAGAGCGAATCGCTCAACCCGACTCGCAACCGGATGGGAAAGACGTACTCAGCCTTCGGCATGTTGCGCGTCTGCACGCCGACGTATCCGAAGCTCCGATATTGTCCCTGCAGCGGATCCCGGTCGTGCGATGGCTTGGTCAGCGAGGGAAGATCGTCGATCCAGACGATCCGGCCGGTGCGTATACAGTAACCGGTGTAGGAGTTGTCCAGCGGTACCGGTCCGTCCAGGCGCGTCACCGGCTCCGTCTCGCCGATGTCCTCCTCTCCGTCGTAAAGCGCACCCTCATACAGCGTGGCGCTCGTCTCGAGCGTTACGGTTTCCACTGCACCCAGTGTCCGGTGAAGGATGATTGCATTGACGACCCACTGATGCCATGGGCACTCCGGCATCAACTTTCTCAAGTACTGGATCATCACTCCGTTCAAACGATGCAGGGCGGCGTTGGGAGGCTTACGCGAGGGCATGAGCCAGCCTCCGCGTGAGTCGACGCTCAGTCAGCACCGAAGCTGCCGAAGATGACACCGTTAACGCTCCTTTTCTCTGATCCTAGCATTGTCCCCACCCGCGCGATGAGATGTTTCCTGTGCCGACGTGAAGTAGTGCGCGTAGGTTTCGACCTCGGGAAGCTCAGGCACGGCAGTTGATTATCGCGATCCACAGTCGATGCCCTTCTCCAGCTTGTCCAGCGCCGTGCCGAGAACTTGGTCGTGGAACCGGCGGTGGCGTGGCCTTGAGCATACCGGACGTGAGACTAAACGGAAGCATTCGATGATCGCGCTCCCCACCACTGTCTGCTCTTCGTCTGCCAGTTCGATCCGTACGGAGTTGACCGCGCCACCGCCACCTCCTGTTGTCAACGCCTTCAGCTCCGAGGGCAATTTCGTCACCCGTCGCGTTTGATGACGTCCACGATCTCCGCGATCTTCACATCCGCATCCGCGAGCGGGAACTGGCACGTGCCGGCGCCGCGGTGCCCGCCACCGCCGTATTTGTCCATCAGCGCGCCGACGTCGGTCTTCGAAGTGCGGTTGAAGATGCTGTGGCCGACCGCGCATACGACGAATTCGCCCTTGCGGCCGTCGAACACACGCACCTGGATGTTCGCGTGGGGGAACATCGTGTAGACCAGGAAGCGATTGCCGGCCGGCGGGTCGCCGAGGCCGCGGAGGTCGGTGAAGATGACATTGCCGTCGACGCGCGAGTGCGCGCGGGTGATGCGCGCGAACTCCTCCTGCTGCGTGAAGTAGCGGTCGATGCGCTCCTTCACGTCGGGATCGGCAAGCACGGTGTCGGGGTCGTCCGGATGCTGTGCGATGAGATCGATCATCTTCGCCATCAGCTCGCGATTCCCGATGCGGTACTCGCGGTGATACGCGAGTCCCGTACGCGGGTCCATCACGTACGACAGCAGCATCCATCCCGACGGATGCGTCACATCCTCCATCGACAACTGCGCCGCGTCCGACTTGTCCACCGACTCGAGCAGCCGGTCGTACTTGCGCATCTTCGGGGACTCGTAGTGGTTGGAGACCACCCGCGCGGCCGAGGGTGCGATCTCGAAACGGCCGCGGTACGTGGCCGTGTCCTCGTTGCGCGCGATCTCGCTGGAGTGGTGATCGAACCAGAGCCCGACGCCCTGGACGTACGGCAGGTTGGTCAGGATGTCGTCCTTGCCGGCCTGCACTTTTCCATCCTGCACGTCCTTCGGATGAACGAACTCGACCGAGTCGATCTGTTCGACTTCGCGAAGGAGCACGGCGCAAACGAGGCCGTCGAAATCGGAGCGTGTGATGAGGCGCATGAGCGCGATTCTAGCAGCGACGGTCGAGTGCTGAGTGCTGGGTGCTGAGTGCTGAGTCCAACCGCCCTCTCAGCACCCAGCACTCAGCACTCAGCACTACAATCCGTGTTCATGCCGCTCGAACCTGTCCGCCCCGTCTCTCTCGACGACATCCGCGCGGCGCGCGAGCGCATCGCGGGCGTGATCACGCGGACGCCGCTCATCCGTTTCCTGCACGGAGTGGAAGGCGCGCCGGAGATCTGGCTCAAGCTCGAGAACCTGCAGCCGATCAACGCGTTCAAGCTGCGCGGCGCGGCGAATGCGGTTGCGCTGCTGGGACCCGAGGAGCGGAGCAAGGGCGTGTGGACGATCAGCGCTGGCAACGCGGGGCAGGGTGTTGCGTACGCGGCGCGCGCCGCGGGTGTGCCGTGCACGGTGCTGGTGATCGAGACCGCGCCCGAGACCAAGATCGAGCGCATGCGCGACCTCGGCGCGCGTCTCGTGAAGGCGCCGTTCGACGCGTGCTGGAACGCGATGGAAGACCGCGCGTTCCCGGGCATCGAAGGGACGTTCGTGCATCCCTTCGACGATCACAATTTCATCGCCGGCAACGCCACCTGCGGGCTGGAGATCATCGAGGACCTGCCGAACGTGAAGACCGTCATCGCCGCGATCGGCGGCGGCGGACTCACGACCGGAATCGGCAGCGCGATCCGCGCAGTCGCGCCGCACGTGCGCGTCCTCGGCGCGGAGCCGGAGACCGCCTCGCCCGGCGCGATCTCCTTCGCCGCGAACGCACCGCAGGTGTTCGAGAAATGGGAAGCGTCGTTCGTCGACGGCGCGGGTGGGAAGAGCATCTTTCCGCGGATGTGGGAGCGGCTGAGGCACGCGATCGAGGGCTCGGTCGTGGTGACGCTGGACGAAGTGAAGCAGGCGATGAAGCTCATGGCCTCCAAAACGCGCGTGATCGCCGAGGGTGCGGGCGCGCTCGGCGTCGCGGCCGCGCTGAAGGAGAAGGAAGGGCCGGTGGTCGCGGTCGTCTCGGGCGGGAACATCGATCTGAAGAAGTTCTGCGAGATCGTGACGTCGTAAACTCCTCCCATGCTCCTCACGCTCGTCGCGTTGCTGCTGAGCGGCTACGTCGATGACGCCGCGTGCGCGAACTGCCACGCCGATCGCGCGAAGACCTACCAGCACGTCGGAATGGCGAAGTCGTTCTACCGTCCTCGCGCGGCAATGTTCATCGAGAACTTCAATGCGCCGCCGTTCTTTCACGAGCGCTCACGGCAGTACTTCGAGATGCGGCGACGCGGAGACGAGATCGTCTTCCGTCGCCATCAGCTCGCGGCCGACGGCGCACCGATTCACGTCTTCGAACAGAAGGTCGACTGGATCCTCGGCTCGGGACATCACGCGCGGACGTATCTCTACGCCACGCCCGGCGGCGAGCTGTATCAGCTTCCGATCTCCTGGTACACGGCGACGCGCGAGTGGCGGATGGCGCCGGGATACGACCGCGCGGATCACGACGGCGTGGTGCGCCGCGTGCGGCACGAATGCATGTTTTGCCACAACGCGTACGCCGCGGCGCCCGAGGAGAAGTTGTCGTACTGGCGGTCGCAGACGTTTCCGCGCGCGCTGCCGGAGGGCATCGGCTGCCAGCGCTGCCACGGACCGGGCGCGAAACACGTGCAGGCGCAGACACGCGACACGATCATCAACCCCGTCCGCCTCGGTACGCGGCTGCGCAACGATATCTGCTACGAGTGCCACATGCAGCCGACGGTGATCATCTCCGGGCTGCGCAAGTTCGGCCGCGACGTCTACTCGTTCCGTCCCGGCCAGCCGCTCGACGACTACGCGCATCGCCTCGATATCGACGAAGAGGGCCTTCCGCGTGCGGAGCGGTTCGAGATCAACCATCATCCTTATCGTCTCGAGCAGAGCCGCTGCTTCACGGAGAGCGCGGGCCGGCTCAGTTGTCTCACCTGTCATGACCCGCATCGCAAGGTGAGCGATCCCGCGCATTACCGGAAGGCGTGCATGTCGTGTCACGCGACGCCGCATCGCGTTGCCGAGGACTGCACGTCGTGCCACATGCCGAAGCGGCGGCCGCAGGACGTCGTGCACACGGTGATGACCGATCACTTCATCCGCCGCATGCCCGGTGGGCCGGAGCTGCTCGCCGCGCGCGAGGAGCGCGAGCCTTCGATCGCACGCGTCGATTCATCGGACGAGCTGTACAACACGGTCGCGCTCGTGCGTGCAACCGGCGGTGCGAACGCGGGCTCCGTGCGCAAGCTCGAGCAGCTCCTCCGCGAGCGCAAGCCAGCGGAGCTCGAGCCGTATCTCGATCTCGCGTCCGCGCAACTGCGTCAACGGCGCTGGAAGGAGCTCGACGAGACGACGACACTGATCCTCGCGCGCGATGCGAAGCAGGAGTTGGCGATCGAGTGGCGCGCGATCGCGCGAGCCGCGTTGACACGTGACACGGCGGAAGCGGCTCGCGTGCTCGCGACGCTCGAACGCCCCGAGGCGTTGTTCAACGCGGGTGTGTTCCTCGCGGGACGTGGACGGATGAAGGAGGCCATCGCGCTGTACGAGCGCTTGCTCGCCGCGCGCCCGAATCTCGCCGCCGCGTGGTTTCGCCTCGGCGAAGCAAGGCGCGAGTGCGGCGACGTCAGCGGCGCGATCGACGCGTTCCGCCGCACGCTCGAGATCGAGCCAACGCATGTACGGGCACGGGAGATGATCGTGGATGCGTTGCGCGCGACGGGGAATGTGGAGGAAGCGGAGCGGTATCGCTGACGCTGTCATCCTGAAGCCGCGCAGACGGCGAAGGACCTCCTTCAGGATGAACGATGAGCGCACGAATCGGGGGGTCCTTCGCCGCGCTGCGCCGGCTCAGGATGACAGCGCGCGCTAGCGCACCGTCGCCACGGGCCGGAATCCCGGCACGAACGGATAGTCGCGACGGTTTTCCATCTCGACCATCGGCACTTCGATCACCGGCACGGTGTGTCCCGCGACGGTTGCGGTCTTGCCGGTCGGCGTGGGCTTCGAGACGTTACCCGAGACGCGCACGACGATCTTCGTCGGATCGTGCACCGTTGCGCCGCCGTTCTCGAGGATGATCGCGGGGATCAGCACGTCCGCGTAGGGAGGGATGTTCACCAGCGCGACTTTCGCGGTTTCCGCGCCGGGCGCGTTGAATCCGAGGACCGAGTTCTCGGGTGGGACGTCGAGGACGATGAAGGAACCGTTCTCGGCGATGCCGCCGGACGCGTAGTCCACGTTTTCCACCCAGACCGACGACGACAGGAACAACATCGAGCGGCGGGCGAGCTCCATCTCGATCGTCTCGCCGCGCTGTGCGCCCTTCACGTCGAGGATCCAGCCGCGCACGCTGACGGGACTGCTGCTCATGCGCATCGTATCGCCTCCCTCGCTGCGCCCGCAGGCGGCGAGAGGGAGAAACACGAGCAGGAAGAGCATGCGACGCATGTTCGAGAGCGTACCACGCCCCTTCGGCTACGCTGAGGGCAGGCCGTCAGGGTGGTTAAGGGCATGCGATAATCGCGGCGCCGTCGCCATGAAACGACTCCTGCCTCTCGGTGCACTCGCTCTTCTCACTCTCGCCTCGATCGTTCTTGCGCAGGTGTCCGGACAGGGCACGCTGCGGACGTCCACGGGGGATCACCCCTTCACGTACATCGAGCAGTCGGGACAGACGTACGTCTCCGCGGAGCAAGTCGCGTCCGCCCTCGGCGGGACGCTCACGCCCGACGCGAACGGGTACAAAGTCGCGATCGGGAGCAACGTCGCGGCCTTCGGACCCGACTCGCGCTACGGCGTCATTCGCGACGATCTGATCGAGATGCCGGTGCCGGCGATCATCGTCGAAGGCAAGCCTTACGTCCCCTGGCAGTTCTTTCAGGGGATGCTCGCGAAGACGGCGTCGCTCGACGTCGCGTGGGATGCGAGCACGCGCGTGCTCTCGCTGCGTCCCCTGACGCGGGATGCGGTGAGCGTGCAGGTGTCGGTGGCGAACGTGGAAGGGATCTCGAAGATCGTCATCACGCTCAGCGCGTCGGCGGAATACGGGATCCTCAAGGAGCCGGACGCGTACGTCGTTCGCTTCAAGGCTCCGGTACGCGCGCCCTTCCCCGAGCAGGTCTACGAAGATCCGCACATTGCGAAGGTGACGTTCGTTGGGAGCGATCTGCGCATTCAGCTCACGGCGGCGGACGTCGTCGGCGACGCGTATCAGCTCGACAGCCCGCCGCGCATCGTGCTCGATCTGCGCAAGGCCGCCGCCCCGACGCCGGGCGCGCCGCTGCCGATGCCGGGATTCCGGCCGCCCGCCGACGTGCCCGGCATCCGCACGATCGTCATCGATCCGGGTCACGGCGGAAAGGAAGTCGGCGCGGTAGGGCCAGGCGGATTGCTGGAGAAGGACGTGACGCTCGCAGTTGCGCGGAAGCTTGCGGCGTCGCTTGCGTCGAAGACCGGCGCGCGCATCGTGATGACGCGCGAGGACGACAGCCTCGTGTCGCTCGATCAGCGCACGGCCGTCGCGAATCAGTACAAGGCGGACCTCTTCCTGTCCGTGCACATGAACGCGGCCGTGGTGAAGGACGCGAAGGGATCGGAGACGTACTACCTGTCGCTCGAAGCTTCGGACGAACTGGCGAGGAAAGCGGCGGAGACCGAGAACGCGTCGGCCGCGGCCGATTCTTCGAGCGATCTGAAGTTGATCCTGTGGGACCTCGCGCAGCAGGCCTACATCGACGAGTCGAGCCGCTTCGCGCAGGCGATCCAGGAAGAGCTGAACGCTGCTACGAGCGTCGCGAACCGCGGCGTGAAGCAGGCACCGTTCAAAGTGCTGATCGGTGCGACCATGCCGGCCGCTCTCGTCGAGGTGGGATTCATCAGCAACGCCGAAGAAGAGACGAAGCTGCAGTCGGACGCGTTTCAGAGTCTGATGGTCGAGGCGATCACGCGCGCGGTGGTGCGGTACAAGACCGACTACGAGACGCGCATCGGCATCAATCAGCCCACCGCGCCAGCGCCGGCATCCGCGACGACGCCTCCGGCGACGACGACCACCACGACCACGACCGCTCCGGCGGCTCCCGCGACGAGGACGGAGCCGTAGTGAAGCGATTCGCAGTGGGAGCGCTCGCGCTCCTCGTCGTGGCCGGCGCGTGCAAGCAGAAGAGCGAGACGCCGGCGAACCTGAACGCGGCCAACAAGGTCAGCGTGCGCCAGGTGCAGCTCTACTTCGAATCGCCGCGCATGCTGCTCGCGACGGAGGCGCGGAACATCCCGCTGCCGGAGAGTCCCGCGGCCGCGATGCCGATGGTCGTGCGGGAGTTGATGAAGGGTCCGGCGCCGACGTCGCAACTCGGGCGGCTCTTTCCCGAGGACACGGTCGTTCGCGGCGCCTATCTGCTGCCGGGCGGCACGGTGATCGTCGACCTCGGCGGAGCCACCCTGACGCAGGGATGGGGAACCGGAAGTCATCAGGAGCTGATGTCCCTCTATTCGCTCGCCCACACGCTGACCGCGAATTTTGCGGACGCGCGCCGCGTGCGGGTGCTGGTCAACGGCACTCCGGCGGAGACGCTTGCCGGTCACGTGTCGCTGGCGAAGTCGCTCACGCCTCTCCCGGGCGTAGTGGAACCAGCGTCACGTTAGGGTGAACGATCGTTCATTCCTTGCGGGAAAGGGAAGTTTCCTGGACCGAACGGTCGTTTGGGTTTACACAAACGAGCGATCACCCAATGTGCCGTATCTCTCGACTCTTCAGCGGCTTGTCACATTCTCGTAACATTGAGAAAAGTTTCACAAAGTCGAAAGAGTCGTGCGATAATGCCCGCCGAACGATGAACATAGTTTTACTGGATGGGCAGGCGAGAGCCGCTTTCTCTTGTACAAGCCTGCCAAATGTTGTTGCCTCTAGAACGCTTCCTTGAATCTTACCGATCCCACTAGCACACCCCCGAGCGCGTTCGCGCCGGTCCCCATCCAGTAAGTTGGCCCCTCAGACCCCGCCGGAAACGGCGGGGTCGACTTTTGTAACCGGTTTCACGGCTCCGTCAGGCCACCAGGGCGGCGACGATGCTTTCGGCGAGCAAGCGCACATCCGCATTCACCTGCAGCCAGCGGATCGCAGCCATTGCCGCATCTGCGGCGGCGAGCAGGCGCTCGCGCGGGATGTGCTCGCGGATCTCGGCGAGCTTCGTCGGATCGAGAGACTCTGCCGGATCGAGCGCGACGACGTCGCACAGGATCGCGCCGAGAAGCGCGATCGCGTCTTTCACATCGTCGTGATCGGAGACGATCGCCGCGAGCGCGAGCAGCGCCGCGCTCTCGCCGCGCGTCGCGTAGCGATGGAGCAGGTCGAGGATCGTGCCCGCGAGGTCTTCGCCTTCGTCGAGCAGCGCCACCTGTCGGATGCGCAACAGCTCGCGCGGACCGGTGAGCGTGCGCTCGGTGTCGCCGACGTAGATGTGCTGCGAGCGCGACTTGATCGTCGGCAGCAGCAGATCGGGGGAGCGGGTCAGCAGGAAGAACGTCGTGTCGCTCGTCGGCTCCTCGAGCGTTTTGAGGAGCGAGTTCGAGCCCGAGACGCTGAGGCCATCCGCGGGATCGATGATGAAGACTTTGTTGCGGCCTTCGTACGGACGCATCGTGGCCTCGCTGACGATGTCGCGGATCTGCTCGATCGAGATGAGCTTCTTGTCGGCTGCGGCTTCCACGAAGTGAACATCAGGATGCGTATGCCGGTCGATGCGTTGGCACGACGTGCAGTCGTCACTCGTCGAGCCGTTCACGCAGTTGAGCGTTTTCGCCAGCCGCACCGAAAGGTCGCGCAGCAGCGCGGGCGCGGGCCCGTGCAGGATGATCGCATGATGCAGCTCGCCGCGCCGCGCGGTGTCCAGAAGAAGTGAGGTCGTGGTGGTCATGAGAAGAGTCGTGGTGCGCGCGCGCGCAAGGTATCGAGAGTGCGGTCGAACACTTCTTCGATCGTGCCGTCCGCGTCGATGACTGCGAAGCGGCCCGGCTCCGCGGTTACCATCGCAAGATATCCCTCGCGCACGCGCCGATGGAAGCGAAGATCCTCGGCCTCGAAGCGTCCCTCGTCCTGCGGAGCGTCCGCATTTCGGGAACGCGCGCGCCGCAGTCCGGTTTCCTCGGGCAGATCGAACAGCAGCGTGACGTGCGGCTTCAGCGCGTCAGTGGCCCAGTCATTCAGCGTGCGCAGGCGATCGAGATCGATCAGCCGCCCGAAGCCCTGATACGCGAGCGTCGAGTCCGCGTAGCGGTCGCAGAGCACGACTTCGCCGCGCGCGAGTGCCGGCTCGATGATCTCGGTCGTGTGCTGACGCCGCGACGCCGCGAAGAGAAACACCTCCGCGATCGGATCGATGACCGAGGCGCTGTCCAACAGGATCGCGCGGATGAGGTCCGCGAGCGGTGTGCCGCCGGGTTCCTTCGTGACGACGACGGTGCGTCCCCGCTCGCGCAGAAACGCGGCGAGACGCTGCTGTTGCGTCGACTTGCCGGAGCCCTCGGGGCCTTCAAACGTGATGAACATTCGTCAAGCCGTCGCGGAGACCGCGCAGGTAATGTTCTCTCATCAGCGTCTCGAATACCGAAGACCGTGCGAGCAATCGAAACCGCTCGCCGAGGCGCGCTTTCCGGCGCAGCTTCGCGAGCTGCGCTTCGTCCGCGAGGTTCCGCGTCTCCAGTTCGTGCACGCCGAGGAAGTGTCCGAGCTCGGGATGCTTCTGATAGAAGATCGCGCCCGACTTGCCGACCGTGTACTGACGCCGCGCGAACGAGTCGACGTTCATCGGGTGATAGTGCCGAGTGACCGCGCGCGCGTTGTAGTGGATCTTCAGTCCTCTCGCGTCGAGACGATACGCGAGCTCGATGTCCTCCCACGCTGCCGAAGGGAACGTCGTGTCGAACGGTTGCGCGGTCAGCACCTCGCGGTCGATGGAGATGTTCGACGTGTAGAAGAAGTTGAAGGGCACGACCGCGCCGTCCTCGATCAGCTTGTAGCCGAACTGCAGGCCGTAGTCGTTGATGTAGTCCATGAACGCGGTGACGCGCTCGCCGTGCGGCCAGCCGGTGTAACCGAGGCACGCGACCATCGGATCATCGCCCGCTTCGCGATGAACGCGCGCGTGCTCGAACAGAAAGCGCGGCTCGGGAACGGTGTCGTCTCCGATGAAGATGACGATCTTTCCCTTCGCCAGCGAGACGCCGTGATTGCGCGCGCGTCCCGGTCCTGCATTTGCCTGCGTGCGAAAGACGATCCCGTTCCGCTGCGACATCACGCGCTCGGTGTCGTCCTTCGAGCCGTCGTTGACGACGATCACCTCGAACGGCGGCGCGTCGACCTGCTTCTCGAGCGCGTCGAGAACGCGGACGAGCATGTCGAGGCGGTTGTAGGTGGGGATGACGACGGAGAAGTACATGTCTAGGCCGAGGCTCCGCCATCAATCGCCAGCACCTGTCCGGTAATTCCGCTCGAGTCGTCGGAGAGGAGGAAGGCGATGGCGGCGGCCACCTCGTCCGCGCGGACGGCGCGGCGCATGGGGATCTGGCGGATCATCTCGCGTTTCACTTGCTCGTCCAGCGCCGCGATCATGTCCGTCTCGACGAGTCCCGGCGCGACGCAGTTCACACGGATGCCGCTGCGCGCCACCTCGCGCGACAGCGATCGCGTCATCGCGATCATCGCCCCTTTCGCCGCGGAGTAATTCGTCTGCCCGACGACGCCGTGGATGGCCGAGAGCGAGGCCACGTTCACGATCGCGCCGCGGCGCTGCTGCATCATCACCGGCACCACCGCCTTGGTCATCGACCACGTGCCGCGCAGGTTCGTGTCCAGCACCTCGTCCCACTGCTCCGGGGTCATGTTGTAGAGCAGCGCGTCCTGACGCACGCCGGCGTTGTTCACCAGCGCGTCGATCGTCCCGAACTTCGCCACGACCTCCTCGGCCACGCGACGGTTTGCGTCGTGATCGCGTACGTTCAATTCGAACGCGGCGGCGTGGCCTTTCGACTCGTTCGCGAAAGCGAGTGCAGCGTCCTTCGACGTGCTGTACGTGAACGCGACGGACCAGCCGTCCGCGACGAGACGCATCGCAGTCACGCGGCCGATTCCGCGGGCGCCGCCGGTGATCAGTGCAACTCTGTTCAGGATTCTTCCTCGTACTTTTCCTTCAGCGTGGCAACCACCGTCGGATCCGCGAGCGTCGTCACATCGCCGAGCGCGCGGCCTTCCGCGATGTCGCGCAGCAGGCGCCGCATGATCTTGCCCGAGCGCGTCTTCGGCAGATCGCCGGTGACGAGGATCTTTTCCGGCCGCGCGATCGCGCCGATCTTCTCCGCGACGTGCGCTTTCAACTCCTGCTCGAACTTCGCCGGGTCTTCGAGCGCATGCGCGCGCTCCGATTCCTTCACGATCACGAATGCCGCAATGCCCGTTCCCTTGATGTCGTGCGCGATGCCGACCACCGCGGCTTCGGCGATGGAATGATGGTCGACCAGCGCGGACTCGACCTCCATCGTGCCGATGCGATGTCCGGCGACGTTCATCACGTCATCGACACGGCCGAGGAGCCAGAAGTATCCGTGCTCGTCGCGCTTCGCGCCGTCGCCGGTGAAGTAGATCCCCGGCCACTTCGACCAGTACTGTTTCTCGTAGCGCTCCGGATCTCCCCAGATGCCGCGCAGCATCGACGGCCACGGCGACGTCACCGCGAGATAGCCGCCGCCGACCGCCACTTCCTTGCCGCCCTCGTCGAGGATCTTCGCGTCGATCCCCGGGAACGGCTTCGTCGCGGAGCCGGGCTTCGTCGCTACGAGTCCCGGAAGAGGCGTGATCAGGATCGAGCCGGTCTCGGTCTGCCACCACGTGTCGACGATCGGGCAGCGCTCGCCTCCGATGTTGACGTGATACCAGATCCACGCCTCGGGGTTGATCGGCTCGCCGACCGAGCCGAGGAGACGGAGCGACGACATGTCGTGAGACTTCGGCAGCTCCTCGCCCCACTTCATGAACGCGCGGATGGCGGTGGGGGCTGTGTAGAAGATCGTGACCTTGTGCTTCGCGATGATCTCCCAGAAACGGTCTTTCTTAGGCCAGTCGGGCGCGCCTTCGTAGATCATCACCGTCGCGCCCGCGGCGAGCGGGCCGTACACGACGTACGAGTGACCGGTGACCCAGCCGATGTCCGCGGTGCACCAGTAGATGTCTTCTTCCTTCAGGTCGAACACCCACTTGCACGTCGCGAGGCACTGGGTGAGATAGCCGCCGGTCGTGTGGACGATGCCTTTCGGCTTGCCCGTGCTGCCGGATGTGTAGAGCACGTAGAGCATGTGCTCGGAGTCGACCCACTCCGGCTCGCACCAGGCGTCGGCCGCGGCCATGAGGTCGTGAAACCAGACGTCGCGGCCTTCCTCCATCGGGACTTCGTCTTCCGGACGGCGGCGGACGACGACCACGTGCTCGATCGACGGACAGTCGGCGACCGCGGCGTCGGTCGTTTTCTTGAGAGGAACGACGGAGCCGCGTCGATACCCGCTGGTGGCGGTGATGCAGAGTTTCGCGGTCTGGTCCTGGATGCGGTCTTTGAGCGCGTCGGCGGAGAAGCCGCCGAAGACGACGGAGTGAATCGCGCCGATGCGCGCACACGCGAGCATGGCCACGACGGCCTCGGGGATCAGCGGCATGTAGATCGCGACGCGATCGCCGCTCGCGACGCCGATGGACTTCAGCCCATTCGCGAACTTCGAGACTTCGGCGTGCAGCGCGCTGTAGGTGATGCGCCGGACTTCGCCCGGCTCGCCTTCCCAAATCAGCGCGACTTTGTCGCCGCGCTTTTCGAGATGACGGTCGAGGCAGTTGAAGGACGCGTTGAGCGTGCCGCCGACGAACCACTTCGCGTGCGGCGCGTTCCACTCGAGCACCGTGTCCCACTTCGTGTGCCAGTCGAGCTGTTCGGCCCAATCGGCCCAGAATTTCTCGCGGTCTTTCGCGGCCTTCGCCCAGATCGCGGGGTCGTTGATGTTTGCATCGCGACGGAACTCCTCGGATGGCGGAAACTCGCGGCTTTCCTGCAGGAGTGCGTCGATCTCTTGAGCCATGTGATGACCTCCAGGGGAGCCGGATTGTATACGCGCTTTCTAGGAGTGCGACGGCGCGGAGGTACGGTTGGAAGGGAGCCGCCGCTCTGGTATGCCGGGCCGATTCTCGCTACCAGAGCGGTGGCTCCCTCCTGGCCCACACCCCCGCGCCACCGCACTCCTAGAAATCGCGCACCACGCGGCCCCGCGCGATGACCATCTTCACCTCGAGCGGCGACAGCGAGCTCACGGCCACGAGGTCGGCCTCGAATCCCGGCTCGATCACGCCGACCCGTTGTTCCCAGCCGAGGAGGTGGGCGGCGTCGATCGTGGCGGCGCGAATCGCTTCGATGGGAGTCATGCCGATTGCGGCAAGCGCGTCGAATTCTTTCGCGTTCTCGCCGTGCGGGAGGACCGTGCCGTCCGTGCCGAGGACGATTTGCACGCCGAGCTCGCGTGCGCGGCGGATTCGCGCGATCGTCGCCTCGCTCAGCTTCGGGTTCTGCGCGAGGCGGGCAAGGGTGGGGACGAGAGCGATGCGCTTCTCTGCGAGCAAGCGCGCGGTAGCTTCGTCGATCAAGCCGCCGTGCTCGATCGAGTCGACGCCGGCATCCGCGGCCGCGCGGATCGCGTCCGGTCCTTGTGCGTGCGCGGCGACGCGGCGTCCCTGCTTGTGAGCTTCGATCACGATCGCGCGGATCACCTCGGGCTTCATTTCCGTCGTAGCGGCTTCCGCGGGACGGCCGATGACGCCGCCGCCCGTGCAGATCTTGATGAAGTCCGCGCCTTTCGCGACGAGTTGCTGCACGCGCAGCCGCGCCTCGTCCGGAGAATCGACGCCCGGCTCGCCGAACGTCGCCTCGCAGATGCCACCCTTGCTGCCGATGCCGCCGCTCGCGATGAGCATGCGTGGTCCGGGCACGCGACCCTCTTCGATCGCGGTGCGAAGCAGGACGTCGGCGTCGCCGGTCGCGCCGGGATTGCGCACCGTCGTAAAGCCGGCCATCAACGTTGCGCGTGCGGCTTCCTCGTTTGGTGCGCCGGTCCATGCGAGATGCGTGTGCGCGTCGATGAGTCCGGGCAGGAGGATCAAGTCGTCGGGCAACGTCACGCGCTGCTTCGCCGCGAGGCGCAGGACGAACGAAGAGTCTTCGACCGCCGTGATTCGCCCGTCGCGAATGATGACCGCGCGATTCTCGACGATGTTGCCGCTGCGCACATCGAGCATGCGCGGCGCGATGACGACGAGGTCGACCGGCGCCGGCGGCGGCGCGCTCTGACACGTCAATACGAGAAAGGCGGCCGCGGAGACGAGCTTACGCACGGGCGCTATGCACAGTTGCGAACGATGCCGCGATCGACTTGAAGACCAGCAACCCGTCGGTGTTGCCGAGGATCGACTCCGCGCAACGCTCGGGATGCGGCATCAGTCCGAGGACATTGCGGCCGCGATTGCAGATGCCGGCGATGCTTCGCGCGGAGCCGTTCGGGTTCGCTTCGCTCGTGAGACGGCCTTCGTCGTCGCAGTAGCGGAAGATCACCTGTCGATTGCGCTCGAGCTCATCGAGCGTGGCTTCGTCCGCGAAGTAGTTCCCTTCCCCGTGCGCGATCGGTGTGCGGATGATCTGCCCGAGCATGAGCTCGTTCGTGAACGGCGTGTCCGTCTCCTCCGTGCGGATGAAGACGTCGCGTCCGAGGAAACGCAGGTGCTGATTGCGCATCAGCGCGCCGGGCAGCAGACCGACCTCGGTGAGCACCTGAAAGCCGTTGCAGATCCCGAGGACGAGGCCACCCGCGTCCGCGTGACGGCGGATGGGCTCCATGATCGGAGCAAACTTCGCGAGCGCGCCCGCGCGGAGATAGTCGCCGTATGCAAAACCGCCAGGGATGATCACGCAATCGGCGCCCTTGAGGTCCGTGTCCTTGTGCCACAGCACCTCGGCATCCGCGCCGAGGACGTCCTTCGTCACGTGAATGGCGTCGTGATCGCAGTTCGAGCCGGGAAGGACGACGATGCCGAATTTCATGTCCAAAGTGTAACCCTGAGCGAGCGTAGCGAGTCGAAGGGTCGAGTTAGCACCAACCGTATCTTGAGCTCGAGCTCTGCACGTGGGCATCCGACGCGTTGCTGCTAAACCGGCCCTTCGACTCGCTGCGCTCGCTCAGGGTGACGAGGTAGCAGGCCGCGGCACGTGGTAGATCGTGAGGAAGCCCGCGCGATCGGTGGCCACGAGCGAGCCGGTCTTCGCGTCGAACGTGAGCGCGTATGCGTTGACTCCGTACAGCGACGCGGGCGTGACACCGCGGCTCGAGCCGGAGAATGCGCCGCTCGCGCTGCAGCGCCGCTCGCCGTACACGAGGAGCGTGTCGGAGCCCGCGAGCGTCGCAATCTGCGGCCCGCTGCCCTCGGGGAGGCAGATGCGGTTGATGTTGATGAGACCGCGCTGCGAGATCGCTGCTTTCTCGAACAGCGAATCGCGGCTGAAGGCCACGAGCGAGCGGTCGCCCGCGGCGAAGATCGCCGACTCGATCGCCTTCTCCGTCTGCATCGGCTCGCGCGCAATCACGCGAAAGGTCTTCGTGTCGAACAGCGTCACCGAGGTCGCTTTTGCGGTGCCGAAATCCTCGGTCGCGAAGACGGCGAGGGTCGCGCCGCTCGTGCTGGTGGCGATCGCCATCGGATCTTCGATCGGGAGCGTGCGCAATTCCGTGTCGCCCTCCGCGTCGAAGACGTGCACGCGGCGCCCGAGTAAATAGAGGTAGCGTCCCTTCGGATCGGGGACAGCGTCGCGGATCCTCTCGCCCTCCATCGTGATCTCGCGAAGGACGGCGAGATCGGGGAGCGAGAGGATCAGCGCGCTCTCGTCCGAGCCGTTGGCGATGTAGAGGCGCGACTGGTCGGCGTTGGTTCGGAGAGTGACGAGCTCCTTCGTCGCGGCGATCTCCGCGGAGTCGAGCACGACCTGCTTCGTGATCGTGCCCGTCGCGGGATCGATCGCGGCGACAGATTGCGGTTGCGCGAGACCGACGTACACGGTGCCGTCCGCACCGATGGCGACACCGCGTGGATCGCCGGACAAAGTCCAGCGTCGGATCACTTTTTTGTCTTTGGTGGGGACGGGTTGGAGATCCGCGGCAAACAGCGAGGCTGCCGCAGAAGTGAGCAGCACGAGAACGGCGAGACTACTCCTCGAGTGTGTAGGAGAATTTTTCGATGACTGTGTTCGCGAGGAGTCGCTCACACATCTGTCGAAGCTGAATTTCGACGTTCTCCCGTGTCTGCCCACTATCCGCAAGCGTAATTCGAAACAGTTTGCCGACGCGGACATCTTCCACGCCGCCGAAGCCGAGCGAGCTGAGCGAATGCTCGATCGCTTTGCCCTGAGGATCCAGAACGGACGGTTTGAGCTCGACGGTGACGGTCGCTTTCATGGCGGGCATTATAGGAGTGCGGTGGCGAGGTGGCTGGGTGGTGTGGAGCCGCCGCTCTGGTAGGGTGGTGTGCGGCGCTGCGGACGTACCAGAGCGGTGGCTTCCGCCGCCCGGCCCATCCTCGCCACCGCACTCCTAGAACAAGGACATCTGCCCGGGAGGCGCGTTGCGCGGGCGGCGGCGTGCGACGTCGAAGAGTCCGGTCGGCTCGAACTGTTTCGCAATCGAAAACTCGATGCTCGCACCGGTGCGGCGCAGCAGACGCGTGCACATCTCGCGCACGATCGACTCGTGGTTGTTCTTCTGCGAGAGGTGGATCATGCAGAGCGTCTTCAGGTCCGCGCCGAGCAGACGCTGCACCGCGTGCACGGAGTCGTCGTTCGAGAGATGGCCGAAGCGGGACATGATCCGCCGCTTCAGCGACCACGGATAAGTGCCCGCTCGCAGCATGTCGAGGTCGTGATTCGACTCGAAGAAGAGGCCGTCGCAGCCGCTGAGGTGGCGGATCACTTCCCCGTTCACGTATCCGAGGTCGCTGGCGATGCCGACGCGCGTGCCGTCGCGCGCTTCGATGACGAAGCACGATGGGTCGACGGCATCGTGAATGGTCTTGCGCGCATGGACCTGCAGCTCACCGATCGTGAAAGACGTGTCGTTTTCGAACACGACGGTCTTCAGATCGGTTGTGTCGATGGTCGACGCTGCGAGCGTGCCGCGCGTGAGGTAGATCGGTACCTCGTACCTGCGCGCGATCCTCTCCGCGCCGCGGATGTGATCGTAGTGTTCGTGCGTGACGACGATCGCGGAGAGGCGATGGATATCGCGGCCGAGAAGGGCCAGGCGTTTCTTCGATTCGCGCGGACCGATGCCCGCATCCACGAGGATCGCTGTGCCTTCGCTCTCGAACCAGTAGGCGTTGCCAGCCGAACCGGAGGAGAGAGGGGCCACGAGCATGGACCGATGGTAGCTCAATCTCCTCAGCTCTGAGCGAGCGAAGCGAGTCGAAGAGCCAACTTAGCAACACCGACGTGGCAGGTGCGAGTGCTGCGTGCGTGGGCAGCCGCGGCGTTGCTGCTAAGCTGGCCCTTCGACTCGCTGGCGCTCGCTCAGGGCTAACCGGGTATGATCCCGCCCGAATGGCTGAACGCTTCATCGTGGAAGGTGGGCGGCGCCTCGAAGGCGTCATCCGGCCCGGCGGCAACAAGAACGCGGCGTTGCCGATCCTCGCGGCATGTCTTCTCACCGACGAGCCGGTGGTCCTGCGCAATCTGCCGGACATTCAGGACGTCCGGGTGATGCTGCAGATCCTCGAAGGCCTCGGCGCCTCGGTCGAACGACTCGAAGCGAACGTCGTTCGCGTCACGGCGAAGGGCGAGATCTCCAGCAATCCCGACACGGAGCTCTCGAAGAAGATCCGCGCGTCGATCCTGCTCGCCGGGCCGCTGCTCGCGCGCTGCGGGAACGTCTCCGTCGCCAAGCCCGGCGGCGACGCGATCGGGCGCCGCCGCGTCGATACGCACCTCCTCGCGCTCGAAGCCCTCGGTGCACAGATCGAGGTTTCCGCGTACGAGTACAAGATGTCGGCGCGCGCGCTGGTCGGGAAGAAGATGTTTCTCGACGAAGCGTCGGTCACGGCGACCGAAAACGCGATCATGGCCGCCGTGCTCGCCGAGGGCGACACGCTGATCTACAACGCCGCCGCAGAGCCGCACGTGCAGGACCTCTGTCACCTGCTGAACAAGATGGGCGCGCGGATCGACGGCATCGCCACGAACTCGCTCACCATCCACGGTGTGGAGTCGCTGCACGGCTGCGAGTTCGTCATCAGCAGCGACCACATCGAGGTCGGCTCGTACATCGGCCTGGCCGCGGTGACGCGCAGCGAGCTGGTGATCGAAAACGGCGTCCCCGAGCACATGTACGCGGTGCGGCACATGCTCGAGAAGCTCGGCATCGAGATCGAGATCGAAGGGAAGAACATCCGGATCCCGAAGGAGCAGGAGCTCCGCGTGCGCTACGACATCGGTGCCGCGGTGCCGAAGATCGACGACGGGCCGTGGCCGCTGTTTCCCGCGGACCTGCTGTCGATCATGGTCGTCATCGCGACGCAGGCCGAGGGGACGGTGATGATCTTCGAGAAGATGTTCGAGTCGCGCCTGTTCTTCACGGACAAGCTGATCGGCATGGGCGCGCGGATCATCCTCTGCGACCCCCACCGCGCGATCATCGTCGGCGGCGCGCGCTTGTACGGCGGCGAGATCTCGAGCCCCGACATCCGCGCGGGCATGGCCCTGCTGCTCGCCGCGCTTTGCGCGAAAGGCGAGAGCACGATCCACAACGTGCACCAGATCGATCGCGGCTACGAGCGGATCGACGAGAGGCTGAATGCTCTTGGTGCGCGGATTCGGCGCGAGAGGGACGTGTAGCGTTCGACGAGTGATGAGTGATGAATGATGAGTGATGAACGACAGCGCGAGATCTCATCACTCATCACTCATCACTCATCACTCACGGTCATGGCCATCCTCAACGTCACGCCCGATTCCTTCAGCGACGGCGGCGTTCACTTCGACCGCAGGAAGGCGATCGAATCGGCGTTGCGGATGGAACAGGATGGCGCGTCGATGATCGACGTCGGAGGCGAGTCGACGCGGCCTGGTTCCGATGCGGTCTCGATCGAGCAGGAGCTGGAGCGCGTGATCCCGGTCATCGAAGGGATTCGCGCGCAGAGCAGCGTCACGATCTCCATCGACACCCGCAAGGCGCGCGTGGCACAGGCCGCGCTCGACGCGGGCGCGGACATCATCAACGACGTCAGCGCGCTGCGGCATGATCCGGAGCTGCGTACGCTCGCGGCGCAGCGCGGCGTGCCGGTGATCCTCATGCACATGCGCGGCGAGCCGCGGACGATGCAGGAGAACATTCACTACGACGACGTGGTCGACGACGTCGCGCGCGAGCTGAGCGAATGGCGCGACGATGCCATCGCGGGCGGGATCGCCGAGGATCAGATCCTCATCGATCCCGGGATCGGCTTCGGGAAGACGTTCGACCACAACCTCGAGATCCTCGCCCGCTGCGAAGAATTAACCCGCATCGCACCGGTCGTCATCGGCGCATCGCGCAAGGCATTCATCGGAAACCTCACCGGACAACCGGCCGGACCGGCGCGCATGGCCGGCTCGCTTGCCGCGGTTGCCGCGGCGCATCGAGGCGGCGCGACGATCGTCCGCGTGCACGACGTGCGCGAGACGGTCGACTTCCTGAAAATCCTCGGCGCGATCGAGGCGCGGCGATGAACGTCTTCGACCGCTTCCTGTCGCTGAGCTTTACCTGGCGCGACGCCATCGACATCGCCATCGTCACCCTGATCATCTACTCGATCTTCTCGCTCGTCCGCGGCACGCGCGCGATGCAGATCTCGCTCGGCCTGATCATCCTCGGCTCGACGTTTTTTGTCGCGCGCGCCTTCGAGCTCTCCGCGCTCGAGGTCATTTCGCGGCAGATCCTCTTCTACATCCCGTTCGCGGTGATCGTGCTGTTCCAGCAGGAGATCCGCCGCGCGCTGGCGCGCATGGTGGGCGATCCGCTCGCGCTCTTCTTCCGCCGTCCGGTGGGTGAAGTGCCGATCGATCCGATTCTCCACGCCTGCGACTTCATGTCCGCGAAGCAGATGGGAGCGCTGATCGCCATCGAAGGCCGGCAAACGCTGCGGGCCTATGAGGACGGAGCGAAGCCGGTCGACGCCGTGGTGACGAACGAGCTGCTCGTCGCGATCTTCACGCCTGGCGGTCCACTGCACGACGGGGCCGCGATCGTGCGCGGGAACCGCATCGTCGCCGCCAACGCATTCCTGCCGCTGACCACCACGCCCGATCCGACGCTCGCGCACGGCACCCGCCATCGCGCGGCGATCGGTCTCAGTGAAGAAAGCGACGCGGTCGTGATCGTGATCTCGGAGGAGAACGGCTCGATCGCCGTCGCCGCGGACGGCGTCCTGCGCGAGCATCTCGACCGCACCGAATTGCGCGGTGTCCTGCAGGAGCGGTTCGGAGTGGCGCGATGAAGAACCTCGGACTGAAGCTGCTCTCGCTGCTGCTGGCGTGCGTCCTCTGGTGGTACGTCTCGCTGCCCCGGCGCGAGCAGGCGCGCGAGCGCATCGTGACGGCGTCGCTCTCGCTCGTCGGCGTGCCGCCGTCGCTGGTCATCACCACGCCCGACATCCGCAGCAGCGTGTCCGTGCGCGTGCGCGGGCGCAAGTCCGACCTGCGCCTGCTCGGCTCGCAGAGCCTCGAGGCTTCGGCCGATCTCAGCTCGATCAACAAGCCGGGGGAGGTCGAGATCACGATCCGCCCGCAGCACATCAACGTGCCGGAAAACATCGAGGTCGTCTCGATCGAGCCGAACCGAGTGCGTTTCCGCGTCGAGCAACTGCGGCAACGCGCGGTGCTGATCCGGCCGTATCTCGAGGGCACTGCGCCCGCGGGCTATATCGTCGGAACGGCGACCGCCGAGCCGTCGCTCGCGCTCTGCTCCGGCCCCGCGTCGCAGATCATGAAACTCGCGGAGGTGACCACCGAGCGCATTATCATGACCGGCCGCAAAGGAACGTTCGTGCAGAGCGTCGGCGTCATTTCCGACTCGCCGCTGGTGCGGGTCATCTCGCCGCTCACGACGCAGGTCACGGTTCCGGTGCTCGCGGAGGTCGGACCGGCCCTCCCGTCGGCGACGGACACCGCGGGAACGATGAGTGATGAGCGATGAACGATGAACGGACTTTCGGGTGGTGCTCGTTCATCGCTTGGGAATGAGCGTATGAGAGTCCTCTTCGGAACTGACGGTATCCGCGG
>DASYGV010000101.1:0-5723 GCA_035999335.1 Thermoanaerobaculia bacterium
GGGGGCGGCTTCTGGCCGCCCCCGCCGTTTCTGATCATGGGTGATTCCAACCGAGGTCGAACAACGTCCACGACCCAGTGCCCCTGGCCTTATGCACTCGCCATCGAAATGTACCCGGGTTGGGGTACGCCTCTATGACCCTCTTCGGTGACGCGCCCGTTGAACTAGTATACGTAACCCAAGCAGAGCCATTGAATCTCTCCAGATACAAGTCAAAGTCGGTGCCGTAGAGCTGACCCGTATGTAAGCCGCTGGCGACGGTGGTGTACGCGTTGGTGTACCGGGACTCACCGACAGGGGGATTGGTACCGTACGTCTCCCAGTGGTTGCCTACAGCGAGCCAAGCGTCGGCAACGGCATGGTACGGCGCGGATTGGTAGCCGTAAAGGTTCGAAGCTGATTTCAGTGTGTATGACTCGAGCGAGCGGAAGTCCGTCGTGCTCGTCATGTACGCTACGAGAGCGTGGTAAAAGATCTTCTCAGCTTTACTAATCCCTTGCGCCGCAACAGAAACAGAAGACCTTCGTGGATGGGATCCTCCTTCAGAAATCAGATAGAATGCAAGCCCGCTGATGCCGGCGTCTTGATGAGGGTCAGCGCGTTCGCGCGTCGGATAATAGTCGGCGTAGTCGCTTTTCATGGCAGGGTCGTCCAGGTACCGGAGCGCTGGACCTAACAAGGAAACGTCATCGCCAATCCACCAATCAGGCGCGAGTGCATCGTACGAGGTTGCCACAGCAAAGATATCGGCGAGACCTTCGTCGATTGAAGCGGTCTCGCCGTTGTATACAAGGTTGGCTTCGTAATAGATGACACCATGTGTGAACTCATGGGCGACAATGTCGAGCGAGTAAACTGGCTCCGGCGAATATTTCCCAAAGCCGTCGCCATACACGATCATGTGGTATGGGCTGGCGGTATGTTCCCAACCAATGGTGCCAGAACTGTCTGGGCCGAAGTTGACCGCCTGTCTGAGAAAGCCGCCATAGCCGTCAACGCTGTCGCGATTATGCTTGAGGAAGAAGTAGTCCCAGACGAGGCCACCGTTGTCGTAAGCGGCCCTTGCTTTCGGATGGATCGTCAATTCGCCTTCGTGAAACATGAATGTGCAACCGCTCCACTGAATCTGGTTCAGGCAGTCGTACATCTCCCGATACTTCGCGCGGCGCACCTGCGGGTGCCGCTCAATCGCGGCACCGGTGAGCGCGTCAGAATAGATGCGATCAAGTTCGGCGCCGTTTTCGCTGACGTAAGAAATAAGGTTCGTCCACGCGAGGCGAATCTCACCGTGCTTGTCGACGATGTACGTGAGCTCGGGCGTGCCAACGACCTGCGCCCTTGTAAGGCCGTATTCATTCATCGCGGCAGCGATCGCCTCGCGTGCATTCATCCGCGGTGATCGCGCGAGGTCTCGGTCGATAGCAAAACGGCCATTTACACCCAGGACCCTTCCTGTTTGAACGTCGGCGTGTACGATGAGCTCCGAACCGACGACGGGCAACCCGGCGATGGTCTGCGACAGTCGCACATGAGCCTGTCCGACCTGGTCTTCGTACACACGGCGCGTTCTGAATGACTCCGTGCCATTGGCGCCTCGGCTGACCGCGAATCCGCACGTGAACGGTTCGGCGCTGGCACGCCAACGGTCCACTGCTTCTTCGACGGGGTTGGGTTTCGCACGCGGCACGCCGCTGCCGGCGCGTGTCAAAGTGCCGAAGTCGCCTTCGAAGTCGAACATCTCGACGACGCCGGTCGGGCGGTGCTCCGCGGCGCCGTTGGCCGCAAAAACGGTGGTCGTGTTTCCCAGTCCCAGCATGAGGAGCATGAGGGTTGTCGATGCAAAATGCTTCATTTCCTGTCTCCGTTCTGCTTGCCTGTAAGGTGGGCGGTTCCAGCAGATGGATCGGCGGGCAAGCGTATGCAGGCTAGGACGGGCGTAGACACCTTAAGGTGACGAACTGGACAAGATCGTGTGATTCCCCTCTTTTCCGCCCAGACACTCTTCCGTTACTATCCCCCGCACTCCAATGAGCATGCGAGGAAGCGGCGGTCGCGGGCGCGACGCGTCTGTTCCGGCGACAGGTTTCGGCTGGGACCACGCGGTCATCGCGACGCTCCGGCATTCGTCGCTTCCGTGGAACGAGTCGCTGACGGCCACGCCGCTCGCGAGCCTGCGACAGCTCGGCACGCGCGACCGCCTCTCACTCCTCGGACAGCTCGCCGCGCATGAGGCGCTGCTGCAGTTCGCAGGCATCGCCGACGGCGAGCTCGATCCCGCGGAGTGGTGCGTCATGCAGAAACGCGGCAGCGACGTGCGTCTCGTACGCGTTGCCGCGCGCTCGTGCGATCCGTCGTTCGCGCCGCCGGTGCTGACGATCGCGCAGCAATTCGCGGAGCTGATCGGCGCGGAGCTGGAGATCCTCGCGCAGTCGTGGGCACGCGCGGACGCAGTTTATGCGGAAGTCTTCGCGCGTCTGAACCGCGACGTCGCGGCGGATCTGCGCTGGCTGAAACGCGCGGCGTGCGGCGCGATCGCGTCGCCCGGTCCGGACGCGTTGCACACGCTCGAAGAGGGCCGCTTCGGCGCGACCAGCGACTGCGCGGAAGCAGTGCAGCGTTTCGCGGAGCTCGACGGCTCGTTCCGCGCGATCGTGCTGCGCGGTTCCTCCCCGCTCGAGCGCTACTCCGCCCTCGGCGCGCTGATCGAGGATCGAGCGATGGCTCCTGCGGTCGCGGCGGAACGGATTCTCGCGAAGACCTCCGAGAAGCGGCACGTGTTCGTCGTCGCCGATCCGCACGCATTCGACGAAGGCTCGCGCCAGGTCGTGGAGCTTCTCTCTCGCGGCGGCCACGGCACGTGGCTGATGACCATCGATGACAAGGGCGAGGCGAATGCGCTGCCGGCCGCGCGGCCGTTCCTCGTTGCGCCGCGTCTCGCGGCGCGCGCCGCGCTGGGCGGAGTTGCGTTCGAAACGTTCGTCGACTCGCCCGCGTTCGCGTCGTACCTCGCGGATGGCGAAGTTCCCGCTGAGGCGGTGACGTTGCCCACGCTCGTCGAGCCGACGCGGTCGTTTCTCTCCGCGCTCGCGCTCCTCGGCACGCGCATTCCGTGCGAGCTCGCGTCGCGCTTTCTCGCGGACTTTCTCTTCCACGGCGCGCTGACCGATCTCGCGGTCGAAGGCGTGACGTCGATCGAAGACGACTCGCTCGTGTTCGCGAGCGATGCGATTCGCGAGCAGGCCGCGCGTCTCGTTCCCGCCGCGTCCCGCGCCGCGCTCTGCAGCGTGGCGGCGACGCACGTGCGAGGCGTAGACGCGGCGCTGCTCTGGCTCGATGCCGGCGAGCCGGCGCGTGCCGCGGAGGCGCTCGAGCAGAGCGAGTGGAGCGTCGATGCGTTGCGCCGCGTGCCGCGCTCGCTGCTCACGCCGAAGCTCGCGTCGCGTTACGCGCACGCCCTCATCGACGCCGGCCGTTATCGTGACGCGCGAGACGTCGCGCCGCACGACGAGCTCGTGCTCGCACGCGCGGAGCGCCGCATGGGCGACTACGCGACGGCGCTCGTGCGGCTGGAGCGGTTGCCGCCGTCGTTCGAAGCGAACCTGCTGCGCGCGGAGGTGCTCCGCCTGCTCGACCGCGACGCCGACGCTCAACGCGCGCTCGACGAATGCACGCCCGCGACGGACGAGGAGCGAGTCCGGCTCGACTACGAGCGGGGACTTCACGGCATCGCCGTCACGCTACCGCCAGGTCACTATCTCGCCGAACATCTCGCGCAGCGCGAGTCGCATCACCTCGCGCGGAACACCGTCGAGCGCATCGACGCGTCACTCGACCGCCTCTTCGCCGTTTTCTCGGAGGGCCGCTGGGACGAAGCGCGCGCGATCGCGGTAGCAGCGCTACAGGAGGTGGAGGAGACGCAGGGCGATCGCGCCGCGGGCGGCATTCTGTTCACGCTTGCGTATCTCGCCGCCGACAACGCGCAGTGGGCGCACGCGTCGCTGCGCATTGCGCGCCTCCGGCACTTCTACACCACCACGCGCGACTCGCTCCGTCTCTCCGAGCTGCACCTCCTCACCGCGCACCTCGATTTCACCCGCGGACGTTTCGTCGACGCCCGCCGCTCCGCGCAGGCAATTTACGACGAGCGGCATCTGCACGATCAGATTCGCGAAGCGGCCGCGCTGATTCTCGATGAATTGGATTGGATGGAAGGAAAGCACGGCGCTCGCGCTACTGGCAAATCGGGCAACGCGGAGCTCAGGCGCCGCATCGACAGAACCTACAGCGGCATCCCGGCAGAATTGTTCGCGTTCCGCCGCGCCGTCCGGGAGAAAGATCACTCGACCGCGAAAGCGATCGCGCAGCGCTTCGCCATCGCCTACGAGGTCGAGCCCGAGCCCACCGAAGTCGAGCTCCGCATCCTCCGCTCGGCGGCGACGCGCGAGTTTCCCTTCGCCGCGCACGACTTCGACGTCGCGTGGTGTTTCGCCACCCGCAACCGCCTCGGAAACTGGAACGCGATCGGGCCGCACGCGCTCGATCCATCAAACGATGGGGGGAATCGCGCGGACTGGATCGAATGCAGCGAGCGCGAACGTCTCTTCATCGAAGGCTGCTCGCGCTGGACCGCGGACGGACGCGATGCCGCCGCCGCGATCTTCCGCACGCGCTCCGAGAACCACCGTCTGCGCCGCATCGTCGAGCAGGAAGAGCACGCGCGTCCGGCGCTCACCGCTGCAATCGAAGGGATCGTCGGACAATCGCCCGCAATCCGCGAGGTCGAATCGCTCGTGGCACGCGTCGCAAAGCGCGACGTCGCGGTCTGCATCCTCGGCGAATCGGGCACGGGCAAGGAGCTCGTCGCGCGCGCGATTCATCGCCAGTCCGCGCGACGGCAGAAGACCTTCACGCCCGTGAACTGCGCGGCACTGCCGGAGAATCTCGTCGAGAGTGAGCTGTTCGGTCACGTGCGCGGCGCGTTCACCGGCGCGGATCGCGATCGCGCGGGACTCATCGAGACCACCGACGGCGGCACGCTCTTCCTCGACGAGATCGGCGAGCTGCCGCTCGTCACGCAGGCGAAGTTGCTGCGATTCCTCCAGGAGGGCGAGTTCCGCCGCGTCGGCGACACCGCCAACCGCTCCGCGGATGTCCGCATCGTCAGCGCGACGAATCGCAAGCTCGACACCGCCGTCGAGGAAGGCCGCTTTCGCGATGATCTCTACTATCGCGTGCGGGGCGTCGAAGTCGTGTTGCCGCCGCTGCGCGAGCGCGGCGCGGACATCCTCCTTCTGGCCACGCACTTTCTCGCGCACGAGCGCGAGAAGCAGCGCACCGGTCCCGCGCTCTTTTCGTCCGACGTCGAGTCGATCTTCACCGCGTACACGTGGCCGGGCAACGTGCGCGAGCTGCAGAACACGATCCGCGGGGCGCACGCGATCGCCGGCGAGGCGAAAGAGATCGATGTCGAACATCTGCCCGAGCGGCTGCGCACGGTGACGCCGTCGCGCACGATTGCCGGCTCGTATCAAGACGCGGTCACGCGGTTCAAACGCGATCTCATCGAGCGTTCGCTGCTCGGCGCGCGAGGGAATCAGAACAAGGCCGCGGCGTCGCTGAAGATGTCGCGTCAGGCGCTCGCGTATCAGATCCGCGAATTGGGCATCATGGTGAGGGCCTAGGAGTGCGGCGGCGTGGGGGGTGGGTGGGCGGGCAGCCACCCC
>DASYGV010000111.1:0-17460 GCA_035999335.1 Thermoanaerobaculia bacterium
CCCCCGTGGGGACGAGCAACCGAGGGGAGGCGGGCTGAAGCCACGCCCTACGTTGTTCTCGAGCAACTGATGCGGGTCAGTTCACGACCGTTAGCGGGTCAATTCTCATCACCTTGCGCAACGATTGACCAGCCTGCGCCAGTGACGCGCCACCGGACTGGGCCGCACTTAACGCCAATCATTGCTGCATGTTCGATTTCATTCCGTACCTCCGGAGAAAGGTGGTCCGCCGCTTGGAGTAGGGCGTTACCGACAAATTGGAGGAGGAACGAATGCATCGTAGATCTCTCGTCACACTTTTGCTGGTTCTCGTCGCAATTCCGCTCTCCGCATCGCAGTTCATCGACCAGCCGTTCGACCGCGTCGCGCGCGAATCCTCGCTCGTCATCCGCGGCACCGTCGGCCATACCTGGAGCGCGTGGGATGACGCGCACGAGGTCATCTACACCTACGCGACCGTGAGCGTGAAGCGCTACTTCGGCGAGCTCACCGGTCCCGACACCCTCGTGATCCGCGAGGCCGGCGGAACGGTCGACGGCTACACGATGGAAGCGATCGGCTTCCCCGAGCTCCGTTCCGGCGAGGATGTCGTGCTCCTCCTGGCGCGGTGGCAAGACAGCGCCGACTATCGCATCCACGCGTTCAACCAGGGCAAGTTCCTCGTCCGCAACCGCGGCGGTGTCGAAGTGCTGATCTCCGATCCCGTCAAGCAGGGCGACACGCGCCTCTCCGGCCGCGACGGCCGCGTCAGTGCGAATGCTGCCGATGATGAAGGCCCGAGCTTCACCGTCGACGAGTTTGTGCAGATGGTCGACGCCGCGCGCGCCGGCCATGACGTCGAGATTCAGAAGCGCCATTAACGAGGAGGAGAAGCCATGAAGAAACTGCTTTCGTACGCGATTGTCACAATCACCTTCGTCGCCATGGCCGAGCCGGCGCTGGCCTACGTGCTTCTCTCGCCGCGTCGTCGCTGGGCGACCACTCCCGTCAGCGTGCGCACGTACAACGTCGGGAACAACACCATCGCCGATTCCGACCGAGGTGTGACCGCGGTCGTCGGCGCGATCCGCGTGTGGGGCATCATCAGCTCCAGCTCCACGAGCTCGCAGGCGGTGCGCGGCTCCGCGCCCGCGACGATCATGCTCAACACCAACGGCGGTATCTGCACGGGGAACTGCCTCGCCGCGACGCTCACCGGCTACTACGTTTCGCAGTCCGGCGACGATCGCATTTACGACGCCGACGTCTACACCAGCTCGACCCATCAGTTTTACTCGTCGCGTGAGGCGGCCTGCAGCGCCGAATTCGACATTGACGGCATCATGGCTCACGAGGTCGGACACGTGATCGGCATCGGACACTCCAACGTCTCCGGCGCGACGATGTTTCCGTCGGTCAGTCAATGCAATCTTCTGGTCCGCACGCTCGAAGCAGACGACCGCGCGGCCAGGGACGATCTGTACTGAGACGCGCTACTTCACTCTCGAACGGAGGACCGCCGCGAGGCGGTCCTCTTTTTCATTGGTGCGCACGAGGTGCGGATAGCGCAGCCCGCCGTGATAGTCCACCGCGTGCGTGCGGAAGAACTCGTTGTTCTCGACCAACAGCTCGATCGGCGCGGTCGACGTCTTCGCTTCCTTGATGGCCGCGGCCAGGACTTCGCGCTTCCACTTCCGTCCGTTCACCGCGACGATCTTCATTCCCGGGCCGATGCCCGCGTTCGCGGCGGGGAGTCCGAGGAGCGCGTCGCGCACGACGCCGTCTTCCTTGACCACGATGCCGAGGGACCAGGTGAGGTCCTGGATCTTGCGGCGCTTCTCGTTCACCTTGATCAACTCGTTTTCGGTCTCGTTGTACGCGATCTCCCATCCGCCGTAGGTGAGTCCCCCGATCGGCGCGCGCGGACTGAGCGACGTGAGTCGCTCTTCGAAGTGTTTGCGCCAGTCGTACGGCGCGATCGCGTTCAGCGTGTTCACGAGGTCGTCGAACGTGTACGGCTTCAGCGCGGGCTTCCCCGTCTCGCCGCCGTGAAAGCGGCGCGTGAAGTTGTCGAGCGACGCGCGGCCGTTCGTCTGCTGGCGGATGATGGAATCGACTTCGAGCCAGAGCAGGACGGATTCATCGTAGAAATCGACGCCGCGCCGCAAGCTGCGCCACGCATCGGGCGAGCTGAAAAGGACCTGCGCGGACACCGCCGTGTCCGCGAGCGGACGCCACGTGCGCCCGGGCTGTACATCGAATCCCGCCGCGACCGTCGCGAGGAGCTCGCGGAGCTCGTCGGGCGTCCACAACCCGGCGCGCGTTGCGAGGATGGGCCCTAGGTACGTCGTGAGTCCTTCATAGACCCAGAGGAGATTTCCCTCCATCGGGCTTTGATAGTCGGGACTGAGCATTGCCGCAGGCCGCCGGTACTTGCCGTTCCACGAATGCACGTACTCGTGCGACAACAAACTCGCAAGCGCCCGCCGCAGGTCCTCTTCGGCCAGCGTCGCCTCGGGCATGCGATTGTCGCTCGACTCGTGATGTTCGAGTCCGAAATGCGCGACGTGATCGCTCAGCGTCAGGAGCCAGTCGTATTTGCGGAAGTGATGCGCGCCGAATGTGACTCCCGCTTCGGCGACGAGGCGCCCGTAGTCGGCGGCGAACGTCGGCGGTGTTTCCAGAGCGGCGCGGCTGTCGCTGACGATGTCGATGCGATGCGGCGGCGCGTTGCCGGACGGGATGTCGACGCTCTTCAGATAGCGTCCCATGATCACCGGCGAGTCGACGTATGTTGTGAGAGACGCCCGCTCGTACTTGCCGTCCGTCTGCTTGAGCGCACTCGCGGACGTCCATCCGTCCGGCATGCGGATCGATCCTTCGATCATGATCTCTTCGCCGTCTTTGCCGGGAGGGAAGAGGAGGACGGTGTTCCATGCGAGGACCGCGAGGTTCGGCGTGGCGCTGGGGCCGGCGGTGAAGCTGCCGCGGTCGGTCGGCGCGAGATAGGTCGCGTCGACTTCGAGCGCGCTCGCGCCCGCGGGCACGTCGAGGTGGAAGACGAACATGTCGCGCGGATCGCGCGTCCATGCGACGCGTTGTCCGTTCGCCGTGATCCGCACGTTCACGAGCTCGTCGATCGGTCCGGTCGGACCGTGCTCGCCCGGTAGCCACTTCGCGTACACGAGCTTCATCGGGCCCGGCGTCGCAGGGATGGTGAGGTGCGAGTGAAAGAGCTTCCGCCCGGCGTCGGTGGCATCGACGGCGACGCGGATGGTCTGTGCGTGCAGAGAGACGGCGACGAAAACAAGCAGCAGCAGCGCGCGTTTCAGCATGGGGAGAGAGTGTAGCGCGTCGTCACGCATCCTCTCTCCAGCACCACCACCTCATCGCAGATCGCCTCTACCTCTTCCATCTGGTGCGTCACGTACACCGTGGGAATCGGGAACTCGTCGCGCACGCGCACGAGGTACTCGAGCACGCGGTCGCGCAGCGCGACGTCCACGCCCGCCATCGGCTCGTCGAGCAGCAGCACCTCGGGATCGCTGAGCAGAGCCCGCGCGAGAGACACTCGTTTGCGCTCGCCGCCGGAGAGCTGCCTGACGCTGCGCTCCAGGATGGGCGCGAGCTCGAGCACTTCGATCACCCCATGCTCCTTCGCGTGTGAGGCATAGAAGACGTTCTGCCGCACGGTCATGTGCGGAAAGAGCGTGTCGTCCTGCGGCACGTAACCGACGCGGCGGAGGCGCGGCGGGAGGTCGGTGACGTCGCGTCCGTGCAATTCGATGCGACCCGACGCCGGCGTGCGCAGTCCCGCGATCAATTCGAGCAGCGACGTTTTCCCCGCGCCCGACGGTCCGTACAACGCGGTCGTGCGCGCGCTCAACTCGAATGAAGCCTCGAGCGTGAACGGCGCCAGCGGCAGCACGACGTCGCGCAGAACGACACTCACACACGCCTCCGCAGGAACGCCTCGGTAATCCACACGGCGGTGAACGCGATCAGCACCGCGATGCCGAGGAGGCGGAAGGCCTCGCCGTCGCGTCCGAGCTGCACGAGGTTGTAGATCGCGAGCGAGAGCGTCGTCGTCCGTCCGGGGATGTTTCCCGCGACGAGGATCGTCGCGCCGAATTCGCCGATGGCACGCGCGAAAGCGAGCAGCATTCCGCTGACAATGCCGCGCGCCGCGAGCGGCAACGTGATCGTGACGAACACGCGCGCGTCGCGTGCGCCGAGGGTTCGCGCGATCTGTTCGAATCGCGGGTTCACTTCCTCGAATGCCACGCGCGCAGCGCGCACGAGCAGCGGGAACGACATCACCATCATCGCGATGACGACCGCGCGCCAGGTGAAGACGACGTCGAAGGGAAGGTGCCGCCCGATCGGGCCGCGGCGGCCGAGGAGTTTGAGGAGCAGAAGGCCCGTCGCGACCGGCGGCATCACCAGCGGCAGCGCGACGAGCGTCTCGACCAGCGACTTGCCGCGCCAGCGATGACGCGCGAGCAGCCATGCGATCGCGAGTCCCGGCGGCACGATGAGCAGCGTCGCCAGCGCGGCCGTGCGCAACGTCAGGCCGAGGATCTGCCACTCAGCGGAGGACATCGAATCCGTGTTTCCTGAAGAGGTCGAGCGCCGGCTTCGACTGCAGATACGCGAAGAACCGGCGCGCGGCGCGCGGCTCCTCGGCATCCCTGACGACCGCGAACAGATACGCGATCCGCGGCCCCTCGGCGCGCGGCACCGCGTACGCGACACGGACTTCCTTCGAGATGCGCGCGTCGGTGCGATAGACGATCGCCGCGTCGACGTTGCCCGATTCGACGGCGGCGAGGGCGGCGCGGACGTTGTCGGTCGGGATGACGTTCGGCTTCACGCGCTCCCACAGACCGAGCTTCTGCAGATACTCGCGCGCGTAGATGCCGGCGGGGACGGTCGACGGCTCCGCGAGCGCGAGCTTCAATCCGACGAGATCGTGCGGATGCTTCACAGGTTTGTCGCGCACGACGATGACGAGCGTGTTGGACAGGACGCTCTTTTTCTCGACAAGACGAGTCGTGCGCACGCGCTCGTCCGCGGAGAGGAGCAGGTCCGCAGGCGCGCCTTCCTCGATCTGCCGTGCGAGCGTGCTCGACGCGCCGAAGTTGAAGACGACGCGATCGCTGGACGCACGCTCGTACTCTTGCGCGATCTCTTCCAGCGCCTCGGTGAGGCTCGCCGCCGCGAACACGCGCACCTCGGTCGCGCGGACGGGGAGGGCGAGCAGGAGGACCACGAGAATCGAACGCACGTTATCTATGCGCAAGTATATCGAGTGTTCTCAGTTTATCCCGCGCGTAGACGCGGGATCTCCGGTTCCACCGCGCGGCGCAGTCCGACAGGCGATCGCGTGTGCCACGCTCGTGGGAATCAGCGGCGCGGGATGACCCGAGATCCCGCGTCTACGCGCGGGATAAACTTGGGGACTAAATCTCCTCGCGCATCTTCTTCCACACCGGCGCGATCGCTTTCGCCGCCTTCTCCTCCATTCGCCGGTAGAGCGCGAGAATGCGTTCCCCTCGCTCGGTCAGGCTCGCGCCGCCCTGTTCCGCGCCGCCGCGCTCTTTCTGCACCAGCGGAGAGCGGAACGCGGCGTTCATCGTCCGCACGAGATTCCACGCGCGCATGTACGACATCTCCAGCGACTCCGCGGCCGCGCGGATCGAGCCGGTGCGGGCGATGGCGTCGAGGAGGTCCGCTTTGCCGGGGCCGAGCAGGATGGTGTCGTCGTCGCGGACGATGCGGATGCGAGGGCGGACGGAGTAGCGCACGACGTGATGATACGAGGACGCAGTAGAATGCTCCTCGTTCCAATGCGCATTTCAATCATCGCTCTCACGCTCTTTCTCTCCGCGTGTGCTTCGATGCCGAACCGCCTCCGTGTCGAGGGCATGTCCGTCGAAGGCGTGTCCGACCGCCTCTTCTGCGGCCGGTCGATTCCCGACGGTGGGGAAGTCACCGACGCCGACGTCGACAAGTTCCTCGATGAAGTCGTGACGCCGCGGTTCCCGGAGGGGTTCACGACGTGGACGGCGGTGGGGAACTGGCGCGGCGAGGAGGAGAAGACGCTCGTGATCGAGTTCCTTCATCCCTACGGCCGGAGCTTTGACGAAAAGGTGCGCGAGATCGCGGACGAATACCGGAAACGCTTTCGCCAGCAAGCGGTGATGCGCGTGACCGGCCCAGCGTTGATGGAGTTCATCGAGCCATGACCACTTCATACGAGCCCACTTCACGAAGGCCCATTGCCGGAGTGTTCCGCCGGACCGCCGAAGGAGCGGTGCGCGTCGCTGTGCGCGCACACATTCATCCGGACGTCTTCTCGTACGCGTCGATCGTGGCCGCGGGCATCGCGGCGTGGCTCTTCTACGCCTCGCGCACGCATCCGCGTTACATCGTTCTCGCCGTGGCGTTCGCCATGCTGCGCCTCTGGCTGAACATGTTCGACGGCATGGTCGCGCTCGCGGCGGGGAAGGCGAGCAAGAAAGGGGAGATCGTCAACGATCTGCCCGACCGCATCTCGGACGTGCTGATCTTCGTAGGCATCGCGCACAGCGGCTGGTGCAACCCGTTCTACGCGTACTGGGTCGCCATCGCCGCGGTGATCGTCGCGTACGTCGGCCTCTTCGGCCAGGCCGTTGGCGTGAAACGCGAGTTCAGCGGCGTGATGTCCAAGCCCTGGCGCATGGTCCTCCTGAGCCTCGGCGCACTGACGACGATGTTCCTCGTGCTCGACGACCAGAGCTACTGGTTTGGAGGTTACTCGGTCCTCGACTGGACGCACTTCGTGATTCTCGTGGGATGCGTTCAGACGGTGATCGTGCGGCTGTCGCGGATCTTCCGCGCGCTCGATGCGAAGTCCTGAACGACTTCGCCGAGGCGCAAGAAACGTCAAGAATTCCGGCCGCGGCCGCGGCTACACTCCGGCGCATGAAACTGAAAGAGATTCGATGGGGCATGGCGCTTTGCGGGTTCCTGGCTGCCGAAGTGGTGCTCATAGCCGCTGCCTTCGCGTGGGTGGCGATCTACAGCTATTTGCTGCATCCGGGTGAATCGCCGGCGTTCTATCAGCAGTACGCCCTGCGATCGAGCCCGTGGGTGTCACTCGTCATGGGATTCCCCGTGTTCTATCTGGTCTGCCGATGGATCGGTTCTCGATCGCCCTCGAGAGCCTGGCCGACGGCGATGGGTGTGTTCGGCATTTACCTGCTTGTGGATCTCCCGTTGACGCTTCTCGGCGGTGACAATCCAATCGTTACCCCGTTGTATCTGGCCGTGAACGTTCTTCTGAAGTTCCTCGGCTGCCATTTCGGCGGCCGAAGAGATGCAGAGATTGAGGTCGCGTCACCGGCGTGAAGCAGGATTGGGAGACGCTGATCCCGCTACTGGTCCACATCCAGGCCAATCTGGATCGGGATCTCGGTCTGGCGGTTCTCAGCCGGAAGGCGGGACTTTCCCCGTTTCACCTGCAGCGCCTGTTCAAGGCCGCGATCGGGGAAACTCCGAAGGCGTACACATCGCGCCTTCGTGTGGAGCGAGCGGCATTCCGTCTGCTGATCCACGACTCGAGTCTGCTCGACATTGCGCTGGAATGCGGCTTCCAGAACCACGAGACCTTCATCCGCGCTTTCCGGCGGCGGTTCGGCAAGTCGCCCCGCGGCTACCGCGAATGGGTGCGGGGCGAGGTCTCTTCATGGAAGCACGGTCAGGGAGGATTGCCGGATGCGGCGCAGGCGTTCGAGATTTCGGCGACGAAGGTGATCAGGCTGCGGCCCATGCATCTGGCCTTCCGCCGGCATGTGGGGCCTTACGAATCGGTCCCCGAATCCATCTTCGAAGAGTTGGAGCAGTGGGCGGTCGGGGGATCGGGGCGCCAACTGCCGGGACCTCCGGTGTGGATTGGGATCGGGCACGATGCACCCATGACCACTCCGCCCGAGCAACTGCGCTTCGACGCAGCTTTGGTGGTGCCCGGCCCATTCGCGCCCGAGGGTCGCATCGGGTACCAGCTCCTGGCGGGCGGCCATTTCGCTGTTACGACTCATGCAGGGTCCTACGACACGTTGCCGACTGCTTACGCCGCGATCTTCCCGCGGGTCATGGCGCTTGACGGTTACCAATTCGCCGGCCTGCCGGTGGTGGAGATCTATCACACGGCAAGAGTGAACGTGCGCTATCACCTCAACCACACCGACATCTGCCTGCCTGTGGCGCCCGACTCCTGAGTATCGCGCGTGCGGCGCGCGTGACCTCAGCGGCCGCTGGTCGGACATAATCGAACGCTGCAAACAATGTTCGAATCCAATGTCATCCGCATCTACCTCTACATCGCCGCCGGCATCCTGGTTTTCGCCGGGACGGCGATCGTTCTTCTGAAATTCGTCTTCAGGAAAAACGCCGAACACGCGTGGCAGTCGTTCCGCGGGTGGCTGATCATGATCCCGCTGATCGTCGGCGCGATCCTCCTCGGGCGCGAGGCGACGATCCTCTTTCTCAGCCTCGTTGCGCTCTACGGCTTCACGGAGTTCGCGCGCGCGACGGGTCTTTATCGCGACTGGTTGATCACGGGCCTCGTCTACCTTGGCATCGTCGCGCTCACCGTGTTTACGCTCATCTCGCCGCCGGACGAGCCGCGCACGCTCGGGTGGTACGGCATGTTCATGGCCCTGCCGGTGTACGTCGTCGCGGGCATTCTGCTGATGCCGATCCTCCGCGACCGCGCCAAGGGCCAGCTGCAGTCTATCGCCCTCGGCGTGGTCGGCTTCACCTACATCGGCTGGATGTTCGGCCATCTCGCGTTCCTCGCGAACGGCCG
Source organism: Thermoanaerobaculia bacterium (assembly GCA_035999335.1). Classification (GTDB taxonomy): domain Bacteria; phylum Acidobacteriota; class Thermoanaerobaculia; order Gp7-AA8; family Gp7-AA8; genus QHVT01. Next base: position 8,831 of record DASYGV010000111.1, read on the forward strand.
CAACGCCGCCGGCTGCATCCTCTTTCTGCTGTTCGCCGTTCCGCTGTGCGACGTCGCGGCGTACACCTTCGGGAAGCTCTTCGGCCGCCATAAGATGCGTCCGAACATCTCGCCGAACAAAACGTGGGAAGGTGCGCTCGGCGGATTTGTGGTGGGGATGGCGCTGCCGTGGCTCTTCCGCTTCTCGCTCGAAGGCTTCACCACGCGCGAGCTGATCCTCGCCGGCGTGATCGTCGGCATCGGCTCGCAACTCGGAGATCTCTCGATCAGCGTCATCAAGCGCGACATCGGCATCAAGGACATGGGAACGCTGATCGAAGGCCACGGCGGCGTGCTCGACCGCATCGACTCGCTGATCTACGTCGCGCCGCTGTTCTTCCACATGACGCGCTTCTTCGTGGGGATTCAATAGTGGAGACGTGGGACTACAAGCCCACGGACGATTTCGACAAGACACCCATCGAGCGGCTGAGCGTCTTTCCGCGCCAGCCGGACATGTTCTGGTACGGCGTCCGTTTCGTCGTCCACGCGTTTCTGCGCGTGTGGCTCGCGGTCTATCACCGGTATCGAGTGAAAGGACGCGCGCATCTCCCGAAGGATCAGCCGTTCGTGATGGTGTCGAATCACTCGAGCCATCTCGACGCGCTCTGTCTCCTCTCCGCGCTGCCGCTGACCGCGATCCAGAAGACGTATCCCGCGGCGGCGAAGGACTACTTCTTCACCACGCTGCCGAAGGTCGCGTTCTCCGCGATCGTCGTGAACGCGATGCCGTTCGATCGGAAGCAAAACCCGCGTGAAAGCATCGACCTCTGCCGCGATCTCCTGGCCACGCCGGGCCACGCGCTGATTCTCTTTCCGGAAGGGACTCGCGGCACGACGGGCGAGCTCGCACCGTTCAAACCCGGCATCGGTTACCTCACCGCGGGGACGAACATCCCGGTCGTTCCCTGCTATCTCGCCGGCGCGTTCCGCGCCTGGCCGAAGGGCGCGTGGATTCCGCGTCCGTTCCATCTGACGCTTCGGATTGGTGAGCCGATGACCTTTACGAACGAGAGCAATCCGAAACGAGTCGCGGCAGCGCTCGAAGAGGCGGTGAAGGGTCTTCGAGTCGACGAGTCGTCGAGTCGACAAGCAGAGAGATCCTCGACGACTTGACGACTCGTAGACTCGACGACTCAGGAGAAACCATGCAAGAGCTCCACGCGCCCGTCAACGACGTGCAGTTGTTCTACCGCGCATGGACAAATCCGGGCGCGAAGAAAGCCGTGGTGCTCGTCCATCGCGGCCACGAACATTCCGGCCGGCTGGCCGACGTCGTCGAGAACCTCGGAATCACAGACGCGGCGTTCTTCGCGTGGGACGCGCGCGGCCACGGCAGGTCGCCCGGCGATCGCGGCTACGCGCCGAGCTTTTCGCAGATCGTGAAAGATCTCGACGCGTTCGTGCGCCATGTGTCGCGGACGCACGGCATCGCCGTCGAGGACATGGTCGTCCTCGGGCACAGCGTCGGCGCGGTGACGGTCGCGGCATGGGTGCACGACTTCGCGCCGCCGATCCGCGCGATGGTGCTGGTCACCCCGGCGTTGAAAGTGAAGCTCTACGTGCCCTTCGCGCGCACGGGCCTCGCGCTCCTGCAGGCCATGCGCGGCGATCGCAAGTCTTACGTGCAGAGTTACGTGAAGTCCACGATGCTCACGCACGACGCCGCCGAAGCGAAGCGCTACGCCGAAGATCCGCTGATCACTCGCGCGATCTCCGTGAACGTGCTCCTCGATCTGTACGAGATCTCCGAGCGCATCGTCGCCGACGCCGGCGCGATCCGCGTCCCCGCGCTCGTCCTCAGCGGCGGCGCGGACTGGGTCGTCGACGTCAAGGAGCAGCGCAAGTTCTTCGACCGCCTCGGGTCGCAGATGAAAAGGATGCGGGTCTTCGACGGGATGTACCACGATCTTCTGCATGAAGCCGGACGCGCGGAAGTGCTGGCGGAGATCCGCGAGTTCATCAATGAATCGCACGAGACGCGTGAGCCGCTCCTGCACGCGGATCGCGATGGCTACACGAAGCGCGAATACGACCAGCTGACGCGACCCGCGTCGCCGCTGAAGAGCGCCGCGTTCGCGGTGCAGCGCATCACGCTCAGCACGATCGGCAAGCTCAGTCGCGGCGTCCGCCTCGGATGGGAGAGCGGCTTCGACTCGGGACGCTCGCTCGACTACGTTTATGAAAACGAGGCGCGCGGCAAGCTCGGGATCGGGAAGCTGATCGACCGCGCCTACCTCGGTAGCGTCGGTTGGAAAGGCATCCGCCAGCGCAAGCTCAACCTCGAGAAACTCCTGCGCACCGCGATCGCGAAGACGCAGGACAACCTGCACAGCGGCGACGTGCGCATCCTCGACGTGGCGACGGGATGCGGGCGTTACGTGCTCGACGTGCTGAAGGACGAGAAAAACGCGACAGCGCTCCTGCGCGACTTCACACCCGCGAACGTGGAGCAGGGGAGGGAGATCGCGCGGTCGATGGGCCTCTCGGATCGTGTCACGTTCGAGCAGGGCAACGCGTTCGATGAAGAGGCGCTCGCGAAGATCACGCCCGCGCCGACGATCGCCATCGTCTCCGGCCTCTACGAGCTGTTCGGCGACAACGAAATGGTCCTGCGGTCGCTGCGCGGAATCTCGCGGGGGATGACCGAGGGTGGATATCTCGTGTACACCGGCCAGCCTTGGCACCCGCAGCTGGAAATGATCGCGCGCGTCCTCACCAACCGCGACGGCAAGCCGTGGATCATGCGCCGCCGCACGCAGGAAGAGATGGACGATCTCGTCCGCGCCGCGGGCTTCCGGAAGATCGACATGGAGATCGATCGCTGGGGAATCTTCACGGTGTCGTTGTCGAAAATCTAGGAGTGCGGTGGCTCCCGCTCGCCCGCCCACCTCGCCACCGCACTCCTAGAAACCATTTCGTAACGGCCGGCATCTCACCCGATGTGACCTGCCGTGAGCTCATCGACTGCATCGCCGACTATCTCGACGGCGGCCTCGACGCCGAGACCCTCGCGGCGTTCGAGCACCACGTCGGGAATTGTCAGTCGTGCCGCGAGTACCTGCGCTCGTACCGGATGACGATGCAGCTCGCCCGCCTTCTACAATGAGCACCATGCGCACGCTCATCGTCACCGGCGCCACCGGCGGCCTCGGCACGGAAGTCGTCCATCACCTTCGCGACGAATATGAAGTCGTCGCGCTTTATCGTTCCGATGCACCGCTGGACGTACGCGGTGTGCAGGCCGATCTCACCGATCCGGCGTCCGTCCGCAACGCCGTGCGATCGATCGATAAGCCTTACGGACTCGTGCATCTCGCGGGCGGCTTCGCACCGGGGAGCATCGCCGAGACATCCGATGAAACGTGGACGAAGATGCTCGACCTGAACCTCACCTCCGCGTTCGTCGCCATCCGCGAGACGCTGGCGGTGATGGATCGAAACGCCCCGGGCCGCATCCTCGTCATCAGCTCCGACGCGGCGCGCACGAAAGCGCCGGGCAGCGTTGCGTACACCGTCGCGAAGAGCGCGCTCAACGTGCTGATCGAATTGCTCGCGAAAGAGCTGAAGGGAACGGCGATCACCGCGAACGCGCTGATGCCCTCCGCCCTCGATACGCCGGCCATGCGCGGGGAGATGCCGCGCGAGAAGCTCGTGCCACTCGATCGCGTCGCCGCCGCGCTGAAGTTCCTCCTCTCCGACTCCGGCGCGAACGTCAATGGCGCGTTGATTCCACTCACTGCGCGATAATCGTCCCTGTGGACGCCGTGCAGCAGCGACAGGAGGCGTCGCTCGTGGCGCTGCTGCGCGACGGCGACGCCGGCGCGTACGAGACGCTCGTGCGTACGCACATGCCGATGATGCTGCGTGTGGCGCGGCGCTTCATGCACTCCGAGGAGGATGCGCGCGATGTGGTGCAGGACGCGTTCGTGTCCGCGTTCCGCTCCATCGGCAAGTTCGGCTCGAACGCGCAGCTCTCGACGTGGCTGCACCGCATCGTGATCAACGCGAGCCTGATGCGATTGCGCACGCAGCGGCGGCGCCCCGAGGAAGACATCGAGGAATACCTGCCGCGCTTCCGCGACGACGGGCATCAGCTGCAGCCGACTGAGGCGTGGTCCGAAAACGCGGAGACGATCCTGCAGCGGACGGAGCTCGTCGGCATCGTGCGCGCCGCCATCGATCAATTGCCGGACACTTACCGCGAAGTCCTGCTGCTGCGCGACATCGAAGAACTGTCGACGGACGAGGCAGCGGAAGTCCTCGGCGTCACACCGAACGCGGTGAAGGTCCGCCTGCATCGCGCGCGGCAGGCGCTGCGCACGTTGCTCGACCCGTACATGAGGCCCGCATCGCGATGAATTGCTCCGAACTGATCACGACGTTTCTCGCCGACTACTTCGACGGCACGCTGCCGCCCGACATGCTCGCGGACTTCGAGCATCACCTCGACGTGTGCGATTCCTGCGTCGCGTATCTGCGCACCTACCGCGAGACGATCACCATGGCCGCCGCCGCCGGGACCGCGCCGCGCGTCGACATGCTGGACGTGCCGGAGGAGTTGGTGAAGGCGATCCTGAATTCGGTCTGAGGCGCGCGTGTTATCTTTGATGGCATGGCGAAGATCCGTACGATCATGAAGCCCGCGTTGAAAGGAACGAACGTCACCCTCTCCGAGGCGCGATCGGTATTCCGCGAGATTCGGCGCGAGGCGGAAAAGAAGGCGATTCCAAAGGTGTCGCGCCTGTGGACCGTCACCGAGGAGATGGTTGGACACACCTTCGCGGTTCGCAATGGCAGCAGGTTCGTTTCGGTGTACGTGACCCGAAAGATGGTCGGGCACAGGCTCGGGGAGTTCGTAGCGTTTGGCAGTGAGCTCACGAGCGGGAAGGTCCGGAAATCGTCCAAGTCGCGATGAACGACAAGGACATCTTCATCAACTGTCCTTTCGATCGTCCATACCGGCCCCTGCTGCGCGGCCTTGTCTTCGCCGTTCACGACTGCGGTTTCAAAACTCGCTCGGCGCTGGAAGTCGAGGACTCCGGCGAAGTTCGCGTGCAGAAAATCGTGCGGATCATTGGCGAGTCCCCTTACGCAATCCACGACATCTCGCGCGTCGAACCGGATCCAAAAACAAAGCTCCCTCGATTCAACATGCCGCTCGAGCTGGGGATGTATCTTGGAGCGAAAGCATTCGGCGATTCGGCGAACCAGCTGAAACGCTGCATCGTTCTCGATGAGGATCAGTTCCGATATCAGAGTTTCTGCTCCGACATCGCCGGTCAGGACATCCGCGCTCACGGAGGCAAAGTCAACCTTGCGATTGAGATCGTTCGCAACTGGTTGTTTACGACGCCACCCGCAACGGGTACGGTGATTCCGAGCGGCTCAGTAATCGCGCAGCGCTACAAGCTCTTTCGCGCAACGCTGCCCGTCGTTTGCGAAAAGCTTCAACTCAACCCGCGCCGATTGACCTTCGGCGACGATGTGACGCTGGTGATCGGATGGTTGAAAGAGAATCCGTGGAAGCCGACAGCCTGAACGCGTAACGCTCACGCCGGCTGAAGCAACGGAAAACAAGATCGCCGCAAAGCCCGGGATGTGATTTCATGCGTCGTCAGTTCAGCTTCAGCTAATCCCAATGCCCGGAGGGTCCCCTTGCGATCGACAGCTTCGCTTCTTGCCCTATTGCTTCTCCTCGCCCTCCCTCTCTCCGCGCAGACCTTCGTCTTCGACCTGCGCGGCAGCCAGGAAGTGCCGCCGGTGCCCAGCACCGCCAGCGGCGGCTGCATGGGCGTGCTCGATCAGGGTGCGGCGACGTTCACGATCACCTGCGCGCACAACGTCATCGGCGCGACGGTCATGCACATCCACCAGGCACCCGCGGGCTCGAACGGCCCGATCCTGTTCGACATGGGCGATCCGGCCAGTCCCGTCACCGCGACGTGGATGTCCATGACGCTTGCGAACATCTCCGACCTCATCGCCGGAAACCTCTATCTCAACATCCACACCGCGGGCCGTCCCGCCGGCGAGATCCGCGGCCAGATCGTCGACTCCATCGACGTCGTTCCGTTCACCGCGGACGGCGCGCAAGTCGTGCCGCCGAACTCCAGCGTCGCCACCGCGACCTGCACCGCCGACCTCAACTCCGGCGCGACCTCGCTCGACGTCGACTGCACGCACAGCCTCGCGGCCGCGGTCTCCGCGCACGTACACGACGCACCGTTCGGCGAGAACGGTCCGATCGTCCACACGTTCGCGAGCCCCGCATCGCCGTTCAGCGCGACGATCGCGATGACGCCGCTGAACGTCGCGAACTACGCCGCGACGTTCCTCTATCTCGACGTTCACACCGCGCCGGGCTCCGAAGAGGATCCGAGTGACGAGATCCGCGGACAGATCGGGACGCCGCCCGCGGGCGCCGGCACCGGCACGATCATCATCGCCAAGGACACCTTTCCATCCGGCGGCACGGGATTCGGCTTCACCGACAACATCGAAGCGCCGAACGCGTTCACACTCGACGACGCCGACACGCACACGTTCTCGTCCGTCGCACCCGGCACGTACGCCGTCACCGAGAACGATCCCTCCTCCCTCGGATATACCCTCGCGGACCTTTCCTGCGACGACGCCGACAGCAGCGGCGATCCGACCAGCCGCACCGCGACGATCAACGTCGACGCGGGTGAAGTCGTCACCTGCCGTTTCCGCAATCTCGAGACCGACCCGACCGATGACATCTTCGTCTTCCACCTGTCGGGCGATCAGGAAGTACCGCCGATTGCGACGACGGAGCGCGGCGGCTGCATGGGTCGCTTCGACTCTGGCGCAAGCGAGCTCACGCTGGTCTGCACGCACGACGTCGTCCTCCCGACGCTGATGCACATCCATCTCGGCGCGGCGGGCGTCAACGGTCCAGTCGTGTTCGACATGGGGGCTCCGGACAGCCCGGTGATCGCAACGTGGAGCGGCATGACGCCCGCCGACGTGGCCAATCTCTTCGCCGGGAGCTTCTACCTCAACATCCACACGTCCGGACGTCCCGCGGGCGCGATCCGCGGGCAGATCCTCCCGCGCACGGTCGACACGATCAACTTCACCGCCAACGCGTCGCAAGTCGTGCCGCCCGGCAGCAGTGCGTTCACCGGAAACTGCACCGCGGACCTCGACAATCCTGCCGAGATCCTCGCGGTCTCGTGCACGCACAATCTGCCGACTCCCGATCTCGCGCACGTGCATCGCGCGCCGCGCGGACAGAATGGGCCGCTCATCTTCACGTTTGCCTCGGCCGCGAGTCCGTTTGCGGACAACGTGCCGATGACGCCCCGCGACGTCGCCGATTTCGAAGCCGGCTTCCTCTACGTCGACATCCATCAACCCGACGCCGGCGAGGAAGGCGCCTCGGAGGTGATCCGCGGCCAGATCGCCGATCCGGTCGTGGTGCCGACGACCGGCACGATCCGCATCGTCAAGTCGACGTCGCCGGACGGCGGGACCGGCTTCACGTTCACTGACAACGTCCCCAGTTCCAGCGGCTCGTTCATGCTCAACGACGACGGCGTGCAGACGTTCAACAGCGTCGTCGCCGGCACGTACACGATCACCGAAAATGCCTCGGCCACACACTCGCTCGCGGGCGTGTCGTGCGACGACACCGACAGCACCGGCAACGCCTTCGCGCGCACCGCGTCGGTGAATCTGCAGGCAGGCGAAGTCGTGACGTGTACGTTCACGAACCTCGAGAACGTGGTGGCGCCGCAGCTCTTCGTCTTCCATCTGTCGGGCGATCAGGAAGTGCCGCCGTCGGGTTCGACGGCGCGCGGCGGCTGCTTCGGACAGTTCAACGCGGGAGCGAGCGAGCTGGCGATCGTCTGCACGCACAACGTGGGTGGCGCGACCATTGCGCACATCCATCGCGGCGCCGCCGGCGTGAACGGTCCGATCGCATTCGACCTCGGCGATCCGGCGAGTCCGATCGTCACGACGTGGCAGAGCATGACGCCCGCCGACGTCGCCGAGCTGCTCGCGGGAAGTCTGTACGTCAACATTCACGCGAGCGGACGTCCCGAGGGAGAGATCCGCGGACAGGTCCTCCCTCGCACGGTCGACAACTTCCCGTTCGTGGCGAATGGCGCACAGGAAGTGCCGCCGACGGATTCTCCCGCGACCGGCAACTGCTTCGCCGATCTCGCCGACAACGCGACCTTCGTGTTCGTGCAGTGCTCGCACAACGTTGCGTCGCCGTCGTCGACGCATTTGCACTCCGCGCCTCCCGGCGTCGACGGGCCGATCGTTTTCGACTTCGACAACTTCAGCCCATTCGCGGCCAACGTTCCGCTGACGCCGCGCCTCGTCGCCGACTTCGCGGCCGGCTTTCTGTACGTCAACATCCACTCGTTGCCGAACTACGAAACGGGTGAGATTCGCGGACAGCTCATCGCAGGCGCCGCCGCGCCCGCCGGCGTAGCGATCCCGACGGTGAGCGAGTGGGCGATGCTGCTGATGATGCTCACACTCGCGACGCTCGCGGCGTGGAGGATGCAGAAGTAACGTAGGGCGCGGCTTCAGCCCGCCCCTCCGGGGGA
>DASYGV010000127.1:0-7219 GCA_035999335.1 Thermoanaerobaculia bacterium
GGGGGGCCCCCCCCCCCCCCCCCCCCCCCCCCCCCCACTCCTAGACTTTGTGCCGCGCGATGTGCTCCTGTGGCAGGAGCGCGTGATACACCATCGACGTGACGGGCGCCGCCACGTTCGCTTCCCTCGCCAGTCTCACGATCGCGCCGAGCTGCGCGTCGAGCTCGGAGGGCTTGCCTTCCATGACGTCGCGCTGGAGCGACGAGGTGGACTCTGGCGCGAGGGCGTCATAGCGCTGCCATGTTTTCTCGATCGCGTCGTCACCCAACTCGATGCCGCGAGCATTGGCGAGGGCGACGACTTCGCGAAGGGATTCGGTGACGATGGCGCGGATCTCGGGTAGGACGCGCCAGACGCCGATCGGCACGCGCGTGAGCGCGCCGATTCCGCTCATCGTGGCGATGAAGAGGAACTTCGTCCACATGCTGCGGTGGATGTCCGGCGGGATCTCGACGTTGACGTTCGCCTGCGCGAACGCCTCCTGCAATCGTTCGACGCGCGCGGTGCGAGTGTTGTCGAGCTCACCGAACATCACGGTCGGCTCAGCCGCGGCGTGGCGGATGTGGCCGGGCGCGACGATGAAGCTGACGAGCGCACAGAGTCCACCCACGACATGCTCTCTGCCGACGATGGGTACGAGGGTGTCCGGAGCGTCGATGCCGTTCTCGAGCGGGACGACGATCGTGTCCGCCCCGAGCATCGGCCGGACGCTCTTCGCGGCCTCGGCGATCTGCCACGCTTTGACGGCCAGCAGGATCGCGTCGACTTCGCCAACGGTTTGTGGATCGTCAGTGGCCTTCGGATGTTCGATGACGAAGTCGCCCTTGATGCTGTCGACGCGAAGGCCGCTCGTGCGCAGCGCGTCGAGCGTGGCGCCGCGGACAATGAAGGTCGTGTCGACGCCCGCCTGCGCAAGGCGTCCGCCGAAGTAGCCGCCGACTCCGCCGGCACCGACGACGGCGATCTTCATTTGTCGCTCTTCTTCCACGCTCCGAGCTGGCGATGGGTCTTGATCCAGATGTCGTCGATCGCGCCACCGTGAAGCATCTTCGCAATCCAGACGATCTGGCCGGCGTGGTTGGCGATGTGCGTGGCGACGCCGATGAGGTCTTCGAGTACGATGGAGTACATCTTCGGCTCGGGACTGGGAGCTTCGAGGCTCTCGGGCGTGAGTCCGTCGAAGGTGCTCTCCGCGCGCGCGACCATCTCGTCGAACAACGTCATCAGCTCGTCCTTTGGGATCGTCCGCCGTTCCGCGAACTCGGCCGCGCGGTCGCGCGCGTATTCGATGCCGCCGACTTTGAAGTTCAGGAAGTGGTTGATCGACCCGGTGAGGTGCAAAAGGATGTTACCGACCGAGTTCGACTCCTCGTTCGGCCTCCACCAGACCTGTTCTTCCGTGAGCGTCTCCACGGCCGCGCGAATCTGCGCCGGGAACACGCGAGTGACTCGGGAGCGAAGGGCGTTGAGTGCGATGTCGTTCATTCGAGTTGCGCCTTCAGCCGCCCCACGGCGGCAGAGTAGGAAGTGAGGAGGTCGCAAGAGTAGGGCTTGAAATGAATCTTGGCGTTGAGAAAATCTGTGCCGCCAGTGACGAACAGACTGGTGGCCGTGTCGCCGGTGCTTCTGCGCAACACGAGGTCGGTCATCACGCACGCAAAAATGAGGAGATCACCATCGCCAGGTAACACTTTGACTGCGCGGAAGATCTCGTCGTTGTGAAGTGCGGCGCGATCGAGCGAAATGAACGTCACGCGGCCGTACAACAAACGTCGCATGACGTCGTTGATCTGCTCCGCCTCGCGATCTGTCCATGACTGCAGTGCTTCTCGCGCTGATTCGATTGTGGCTACGTCCTCAGTGGAATGCCGCTTCGAGTCCCCGCTCTGAAACTTGAGCATGCGAACAGTATCGAGCCGGTCTGCTTCGCGCTTGCGCAACGCGCGACGCGCTTCTGGGATTGCGAACGCCGCCAGCCGAAGATCGATGTAGCCCGCCTCGCACCAGTCGAGCAGGGCCAGACAATGCTCACGCTGTTCTCGGTTGAGGCCCAGCTCGAAGATGAAATTACTCTCGATGTAGACGATCACGCTGCGATCTGCACGTCGCCCCAATGGACAGCATCGGGAAATCCGATCGCGTGCACGAACTCCGGAAGCGTCGAGGCGTCTCCGGTCACGTCGAACATCCACGACAACACGATCGACTCGAGAGTACCGATGTAGATGTTGGCGATGTCCTTTCTGAGCGGCCTTGCATACTTCGCGAGGTGAACCGCCGTCGGAATCGATCCAACCGGCTTCGGATTCCGCGCCGGATCCTGCCAGAACCAGATCTGGTCGCGCGCTACAACCACGAGATACGGCGGATCAAAGGTGCGGAGGTATCCGGGAACCATCTCTTCCGCCCACGCAGCGTCAGTTTCCCGGTATCCGCTGACCCCTACGAGTGCGGTGAGCTTCCCAGTCTTGCTGTAAACGATGAAGTCGGCGTTCATGATCAGAGCAACAGCCTACTCCTCCTTCTTCCTCCTCGCCACCGCGAGCGAGGCGCGGCAGCGGTCGGCATCGCGCCTATTTTCCTGTAGAATCCGGCCTCCCGCGGCAAAGAAAACACGGGCGCGCTCCTTGCGTCCGCTCGATCAGAAAAACACCCAAATTCAACCTCAAAGGACCCTCTGCATGAGCGAAATGGTGACCTCCGCGAACCAGGTTCCAGCCCGCCCGGCCGTGCATCCGGCCAGCGCAACTCCGCGACCCAAGACCCTGCCCGTCGAACCGAAATCCGTGGTCTGGAACCCGACCCCCGAGCAGCTTCGCGAATTCGCGAATCAGATGCCGAACGCCCGTCAGACCGAGTTCGGTAATGTGAACGTCGCGACCCGAGTCGTATCGCGCTCCAAGCTCTCCACCTTCGTCGCCACCGATCGTCCCGAAGAGCACTCCGATCAGACCATCGCCCGCGCCGAGTACGACCGCATCGCACACCTGCAGAACGAGTACATCCGCACCCGCGACATGCTGGTCGTCGAAGGCTTCATCGGCAACGACCCGCAGTTCCGCACCGCCGCGCGCCTCGTCATCGAGAAAGCGAACGCCAACATCGCGGCGATGCAGAACATCCTCTATTACCCGGCGACCGCGGACGAGCTCGCGAATTTTCATCCCGAGGTCACGGTCATCTACACGCCGAACCTGAAGGCCGAGGGTTATCCGGACGAGCGGCTCATCGCCGTCGATCTCGAGAACTACATCACCCGCGTCTTCAACTCCGACTACTTCGGCGAGTCGAAGAAGGGCGGACTGCGGATGTGGAACAAGCTCGTGTACGAGCGCGGCGGTCTGGCGCTCCACTCGGGCTGCAAGGTGATCCCGGTCCCAGTGGGCGGCACGAACCGCGTTGGGTTGATTGTCGGCCTCTCCGGCACGGGTAAGACCACGACTACGTTCACAAAGCAGAACGACTCGCAGCCGGTGCAGGACGACTTCTGCGCGCTCATGCCCGGCGGCAAGGTCTACGCGACCGAAAACGGCTGCTTCGCGAAGACCTTCGGCCTCAACCCGCAGGACGAGCCGACGATCTACGACGCCTGTGCATCGCAGGCCGCATATCTCGAGAACGTCTCGCAGAACGACGATGGGAAGGTCGACTACTTCGACACGTCGTACACGCAGAACGGCCGCGCGGTCATCCGCATGCAGGACATCGCCGGCGCCGCCGATGCGCGCGAGATCACGAAAGCGGACTTCCTCCTGATCCTCAACCGAAACGAGAACATCATCCCCGCGGTCGTGAAGCTCGAAGGGCCGCTGGCCGCCGCGTACTTTATGCTCGGAGAGACCAAGGGCACGAGCGCGGGTGGTGCGTCGGAAGCCGGCAAGTCGCTGCGCGTGCCGGGCACGAATCCGTTCTTCCCGCTGCTGCACGCGTATCAGGGCAACCGCATGCTCGAGCTCATGAAGGACAGCCCGATGGAGGTCTACCTCATGAACACCGGCTCGATCGGCGGCGACGGCAAAGCCGAGGGTTCGAAGAAGGTGAAGATTCAACACTCGTCCGCGGTCGTCAAGGCGATCGCCGAGGGAACGATTCGGTGGGAAAAGGACCCGGACTTCGGCTATCTCGTTGCCACTGTCGTTCCGGGCATCGACGACACGGATTACCTCCAGCCGAAGAAGATGTACGAGCGGCAGGGGAGGCTCGACGAGTACAACCAGCTCGTCGCGAAGTACAACAACGATCGACGCGAGTACCTCCGCAAGTGGAAGGGGCTCAGCGAGGAGATCGTGAACGCGATGTAGTCTTCGAGTCGTCCAGGCGACGAGTCGTCGAGGAGTCGTCTTCCTCGACGACTTGAGACTCGTCGACTCGACGGCTACGTCTCTACATGTAAGAACATGTACACCGCCGCCAGTGCGAAGAGGATGTTCGCGCTCCATGCCGATAACAGCGGTGGGAGGTTTCCGACCTCGCCGAACTTCGTGAACAATCCGTAGACCAGCCAGTAGATGATTCCCAGCACGAGCGCCAGGCCGATTCCGTAGAGCGCGCCGCGCCGGCCCATCCTGAACGCGAATGGCATCGCGATGAGGGCCATGACGATGCTGATCGCCGGCCACGACGTCTTCGCGTACAACTTCACCGACAGCTCGTCAGCCGCGTACCCCGATTCGCGCAACGTTCCGATGTATCTCCGAAGCTGCGCGTACGTCATCTGATCCGGCGGCGTCACCTCGGTCGCGAAATCCTCCGGCGTCTCCGGATAGAACAGCGCGAGCGGCCGCGTGATCGGCGTGAACGTCGACTCGCCGTCGTCGGCGAACGAGCGCATCCAGCCGTTCTCGAACGCCCACGCCTGTCCGTTCCACGTCGCGCTCGTCGCGTAGACACGGCGGGTGAGGCGGAAGTCCGAGGGGTGGAACTCGAACACCTGCACCTGCGTCAGCCGCTTCGCGTTGGCGTCGTAGGCGAGGAAGTTGATGATGTAGCGGCCCTTGCCGAGGTACCAGAGCTTCTGCTGCGTGCTCGTGACGACCGTCTTCCCTTCGATACGCCGTTTGAACTGGGATGCGCGCTGGTTCGCGTACGGCAGGACGAAGTCGAGGATGAAGTACGCGAGGACGGTGATCATCGCGGCCACGAACACGATCGGAGCGGCGATTCGATACAGCGACACGCCGTTCGACTTGATTGCGGTCACCTCGTTGTTCTTCGACAGAATCCCGAACGTGACCAGCGTCGCGACGAGCACGGAGATCGGCAGCGTCCAGTGCAGGACCGTGAAGAGCTGAAAGCGGAAGTAGCCGAGGACCGTGCTGGCCGCGACCTTGTTCTCCCGCATGTCCCTCGCGATCTCCGTGTACTCGACGATGATGAAAAGGGCCACGACCGAGACGAGCACAAGGACGAGCACCTTCGCGAATTCGCGGAGGATGTAGCGGTCGAGGATGTTCGGGAAGGTGACGTCGAGGCGGTTGAGCAGCGATGGATTCTCTTCGGTCACCATGCGGCCGGCCGAAGGCCGCGTGAAGATTCGCCGCATTCCGCTCGCGATCCGCGTCAGGATCCCGCCCTCGGAGCGCCGTGCGAGCGCGTCGCGGTTCGCGCGGCTCAGCAGGTAGATGCCGAACGCGAGCAGGATGATGTTGGCGCCCCACATGCCGAGGAAAGGCGGAATCTTGCCGCTGCCGGCGAGCTGCTCGCCGTTGTTGATCAGGATGTAGTAGAAAACGATGATCGCAATACTTAAAGAAAACCCTGAGCTTTTGCCGCCGCGTCGATTGGTGATGCCCAGCGGAAGGCCCAGCACGCCGAACGTAATGCAGGCGAAAGGGATCGCGAGCTTCTTGTGGATTTCCACGAGAGCGATGTTGCGGGTCATGCGGTCGTTCTCGTACTGGCTGCGGCTCAGCGTCCGCTCCTGGTAGATCAGTTGGCGGAGGTCCATCTCGCGGAACGAGCGCGCAAGCGGGTTCGAGATGCCGGCGCTGGGGTCGCGTGACGGCAGGAGGATGCGTTGCGTGGCGCTTTCGGTTCGGTCGTAGCGGTCGGGCTTCGACGGGTCCCAGACGTGCGTTTCAGCGTCGAAGAGGTTCATCCACAGCTCGTTCTCGGGCCGCTGCAGCGCGATGCTGCCGCGATTGGCGATGATGGTCCGCTGCCCGGCGCCTTGTTGCGTCAATCCGCCGACGGCTTCCTCGTCATCCGGCGGAGCATTGAGCTTCGCCGACATCTCCGCGGGCGTCATCGAGGTCTGCTCGGGATTCTCGCCGCGGTTGTCGGCGACGAAGACGCCTTTCCACTGGCCGGTGGCCGGGTCGACGTCGTTCACGTAGATCATGAGGTTTTCGTAGTCGTCGTAGAAAACCCGCGGTTTGACGACGCGCTCGGCGGAAGCCGCCGTCAGCTCGTTGCGGAGCGCGGAGAACTGCTGATTACCGCGCGGCATCACGAAATTGATGATGTAGAGCGTCAGCAGGAACATCAGGAAGCTGAAGACGAACACGGGGCGGTAGATCTTGCGCAGCGAGATGCCGAGCGCGCGCATGGCGACGATCTCGGAGTCCGACGACAGGCGGCCGATGGCGATGAGGATGCCGAACAGGAGCGCCATCGGGAGCGTGAGCACGACCACGTTCGGGAGCGAATACAGGAGCAGTTTGCCGACCGCGGAGCCCGAGACGGAGCGCCGGATGATGAACCCCGCGAGGTCGAAGAGCAGGCGCATGAGGATCAGGGAGGTGTAGAAGGCGAAGCCGAGAGCCGTCGGTCCGACCATCTCCTTGAAGACGTAGCGCGTGAGGATGCCCATGCCGAGGGCGGATTATGGCGGGAAACGGGCCGTCAGAACGGTTTCCACAAGGTCTTATAAGATGGATTATGTTAAATCGAGTATGGAGTGCGGCGCGCGTCCCGCCTACGCCGCGGCATTCGAAAGCGGCGGCCTTGGAGGCCGTCTCAAATATCAGCCGGCGTGAAAAATTGATTTTTCAGAGACGAGTTGCTGAGAAAGAGTGCGATGTACATTCAGACGGCAGCGCGCAGACTGCTCATGTGAGCGCAAAGGCGAGCAGGCGCAAAAGTGCCGCCTCACGCCGAGGCGAAGGCGTCCGGCGCGAGCGCGGCCATGATCCGCCGCAGGTTGATGGCCGTGCAGATCATCGTCCACTGCGCTTGCACCTTCTGGCACCCTCGGAACGTCCACCGTCGGAACCCATCA